>JAZOOD010000029.1:0-70919 GCA_045654805.1 Clostridia bacterium
GAGCCAGGATCAAACTCTCGATTAAAATTATTTAACCGAGCATTCTCATAGCTCAATTCAATTCGTTGTTTTGTAAAGAGTATATAAACTCTTATTGACGAGAACATTTTGTACATCGTTCTCTCGCTATTCACTTTTCAAACTTCATGCACTCTCAAAGCGCTTGATCATTATATCAAACCCGAGAGTGTTTGTCAAGTACTTTTTTTAAAAAAATTAAAAAAATTGACATTGTTATGTTGCGGTTACATATTTTATACCATTTTCTCCATTACATTAACGTCTGTAACAGCGCAACTTTGTATATTATATCACCACAACTTAATAATGTCAATACTTTTTTTATATTTTTTTAATTTTTATTTCAACATTAATTTTGTTATCAATTTACCGAACACATCAACAAAACTCAACCTCAGTACACTTTGGTCCGCAACCAGATTTATTTCGCCTATTTTTTTATCGCTTTCCATTATTTCTATTTTACCAACAACGTCGCCTTTGTTTACAGGTGCGTCAATATCATCATCCATTATTATTTTTGTATCCACATTCTCTCCAGATTGTTTGTTGCTAAGCCTTTTGAAGGAAGATTGTGCAACAACCCCCATACGATCTTTCTTTCCTTTTATTATATCAACCTCACCGAATGAGGCTCCCTCCTCAATTATTGTTTCTATATTATAATTAGAAAAACCATAATTTAAAAGTTGCTTTGCGATTTCAAATCTTTCCGAGGTGGTTTCTGCTCCAAGCACTACCCCTATAAGGGTCAAATCGTCGCGCACTGCCGCTGACGAAAGACAGTACTTTGCATTTGAAGTAGATCCGGTTTTTATGCCAATTGCTCCATTATAGAACCTTATTAATTTGTTAGTGTTTGTAAGTCCAAATTCTCCATTTCGCACACTATCCATCCATATTGCCAAAAATGGGCGTATTGTCTTATGCTTTAACAGTTCTCTGGACATTATAGCAACATCCATGGCAGAGCTGTAATGATTATCCTCATCAAGCCCATTACAATTCATAAAATGAGTATTTTTCATACCCAAAGTCTTTGCCCGTTCATTCATTGCATCAACAAACGCCGGTTCACTACCCATAATATGTTCTGCCAAAACGACACTTGCATCGTTTGCAGATCCCACGGCAACTGACTTGAGTAATTCCTCAACACTCATCTGTTCGCCAGGTTCCAGATAAATCTGTGAACCTCCCATACTGCAGGCATATTCACTGGCAGTAACCATATCATTCATAGATATTTTGCCGGATTGCAGGGCTTCCATACACAAAAGCATAGTCATAACCTTTGTGACACTAGCTATGGGGCAAGATTCTCCGCTATTGTTTTCTGCCAAAACGGTACCGGTATCATAATCCATTAAAACATAACTTCGTGGCTGGCTGGTGGGTTGAAAATCAGCCAAAACCAAAACTTGCATAGATAATATCATTATGAATATAAGAAAACGCACACCTATTTTCATTATTAATACCTCCAAAAGGATTGATTAATAAATAGGTATGCGTAAATATTATACAATATAACTATCCTCTTGCAAGCGGATGAGCATTTTTATATACTTCTTTAATCTTGTTTTTAATAATGCTTGTATAAATTTGTGTGGAAGAAACATCGGCGTGCCCCAACATTTCCTGCAAAGACTTTATATCCGCTCCATTTTCAAGAAGATGTGCCGCAAAGGAATGCCTTAAGGTGTGGGGAGTTATTTCCTTATTTATATTTGCCTTTTGTTTATATGATTTAATTATCTTCCAAAATCCCTGTCTTGTCAAACGTGTTCCATTGGCATTAACAAACAATGCTTCTGGCTCATCCTCTGCCATAGGCATTCTTTCCTGAGTTATGTATTCCTTAACCGCAATTACAGCACGAGGATAAATTGGTATTATCCTTTCCCTGACCTGTCTGCGACATATTATGTACCCAATATCAAGATTAATGTCTTCCATATTTAAAGAAATAAGTTCTGTAACCCTTATTCCCGTGGCATACAACAGTTCCAACATGGCTTTATCCCGTTTGCCCTTGAAATCCACACCGGTTGGCTGAGCAAGCAGCAATTCAATTTCTTCACCGGTGAGTATTTGTGGCAACTTTTTTTCTGTCTTTAACGTATGCACCTTTTCAACCGGATTAATATCACACATTTTTTTACTGCATAAATATCTGTAAAAACTTCTTGTAGAAGCTATTGCCCGAGAAACACTTGCGGGAGCTTTCCCAAGCTTCTGCAAATATGTCATATAGTTTAGATATGTAGTGGGTGTTACATCCGTACAATTTGATATGCCAACAGTTTTAAGATAATCCATATACTGTCTTACATCCCTCATATATGACTGCAAAGTGTTTGCAGATACTTTTTTATCAGATACGAGATAATCTGAAAAATTATCTAACATATTTACCATAATCCATTCTCCTTTGATTTATGTAAACACAAAAATACGTGGAATTTTATTTTACAACAATTTTTTTTGTTTGTACAGACTTTTTTAAAATAAATTCAACAAAAAAAATTACAAAATTTGGTGATATTTTACACCTATACTATATATAGTTATTTGAGTAGTCAATCAACTACAAATTAAACGTATAAGCACAGGAATTATAAGAACATCTGCAGCAACTGAAAATAAGGATATTAAAAACAGAAAGACAAAAATCAAAATGTATGCAGCGTAATTACTATCCTTGTATTTTTTATTTCTACAATTATTAACAGCAACTACGGCAAGAGCTACATAAATCGGAATATTTATTAAAAATGCAAATATCACCGAAATCATTGTAATAACTAATCCTTGCCCACCAAAACAAAGAGACATATAACTAATAGTAAAACCTATGGAAAATCCGTAACTGAATAGTGCGCCAAATGCCAAAGGAAGCAAAAACGCAGAAAGCCCTCCCACAAGAATAAATAGAAAAAATCTTAAATTTTTAAGAAAGGATGTCATTAAAATTTGCGATTTGTCAAATGCACCATCTGAAAATTCCTCTATCAAGGCTCCAATTTCCTGCGTAAGATCTTCAGACAAAGATTCGGGCACACTTTGAGAAAAGAAAAAACCCGTAATAATGCCTACAGCAAATATAGAAAGTACAATAATGTATTTAAGAATATTTTCTTCTATATGCTTTGTAAACATCTGTTTGATTTGATACATTTTTTATCCTCCGAATAGTTTTATAAGACATAATATGATTATTTGGAGGAAAATATGCAAAAGCCGCAACGAGTAATCACAACCGTTACGGCTTTGTCTAAAATATCATTTTACGTGTTAGGGCAATTTGATTGTTGATTGCTTAGCTTCTGTAATAGTCTTTACACTTGATTCCCTGCCATAGCTATCCACCTCATTTTTATTTCTTGCTACATGGGTAAGGCATCCTGCCCCACCTACACAGCCTCCCACGCAAGCCATGCCCTCAATAAAATTGTTTGGGAGAACTCCCTTCGATGCTTTAAGCAAGGCAATTTTACATTCATCAATACCATTACATACAATAGGTGAATATGTAAAATTATCAGCCTTATGTTCTTTAAGCCCCTGAGCGACTGCTTCTGCGAGGCCCCCGCTTCTTGCAAAAATTCTACCAAAGTATGAGGCTCCTCTGAAATCTCTTTCTTCAAAATTCTCAATATCAAAATCACGACTGTCAAAAAGAGCCTGCAATTCTTCAAATGTCAACACACAGTCTATATAATCTTTTACTGTATCAAGCTGAAATTCCATCTTCTTGGCAGTACATGGTCCAATAAAAATAACTTTTGCATTTTTATCATTTTCCTTTATATATTTACCCATTACAGCCATTGGTGACAGGTTTGTCGAAACATGGTCCATAAGTTGCGGGAAGTTTTTGCTTACATAATCTACAAATGCAGGACAACAAGAACTTGTAAGGAAGCTGTCACATTCAGCAAGTTCCTTGGATTCTTCAAAAGCAACCATATCAGCACCCAAAGCAGCTTCAACAACATCGTAAAAGCCAAGTTCATAAATTGCAGAAATTATTTGTCCAAGCTTTGCGTAAGTAAACTGACCTGCTACAGACGGGGCAACTATCGCATAAACATTGTAGGCAGTATTATTATC
Source organism: Clostridia bacterium (assembly GCA_045654805.1). Classification (GTDB taxonomy): domain Bacteria; phylum Bacillota; class Clostridia; order Monoglobales; family Firm-18; genus CAZNKU01. The sequence goes on from JAZOOD010000029.1 coordinate 4,138, forward strand.
ACTCTTTTTGATAATATCAATAGCCTCAAGAATGAAGGATTTGTCACTTATTGCGCCGAATGGACAATGATAAACGCACGCACCACAGGAAATACACTTTTCATTTTCAATTTTTGCCTCTCCCGTTTCGCCCATATGTATAGCTCTTACCTTACAAGCATTTTCACAAGGGCGCGTCCTGTTTATAATTGCCTGATATGGACAAACTTTCGCACACGCGCCGCAATTTACACACTTTGACTTATCTATAATTGCTTTGTGGTTTTCGTCATGTGTAATAGCTCCTTTTCTGCAAGCATCTTCACATCTGTGAGCCAGACAGCCTCGACAGGCATCTGATATATCATATCCGCTTTCGGGACATTCGTCACAAGCTATATCTATCACTTCAATTACATTCTTGTTATCTTTGTCCCCTCCCATTGCAAGCCTTATACGCTCAGAAAGAATTGCCCTTTCCTTGTATACGCAACAACGCATTGTGGCTTCTTTAGAACTAATAATCTGTTTTGGAAGTTTATATATTGCATCATAAATAGTGTCATTCCACGCATTTCTTGCTACTTCACGTAAAACCTTGTACTTCAGGTGTTGAACCTTGGTATCAAATTTCTTTACTTTCATACTTTTCTCCTTTGAATTAATTTTTTACGAATCCTCTTTTAACAAGGGGGACAATTATCATAGCTATAAATCCGCCAATCAATGCTGTAATCAGCTGATTTATTCCAAACATTGCAGTAAGTTTAGCTCCCATCTGTGATGGTATATTTGATAAAGGCAAAACTACCGATGTAACTAAGATACTGAGGACGATATATTTTAAAACAGCACTTATTACAATAAACACTATCCACTTTAAGCGTTTAAGTTTTTCAAAATTTATCTTTTTCATCACACCATAAGAAAGAACATACACCAAATTCCCTGCAGCAATTGCCGGAATAATCTGAATAAGTGCAGGGCCAATACCAAACAATTTTGCTGCAAATGGTGAAATAATCGCAACCATAATTCCCGTCCATGTCCCTGCTGAAAGACACGATACTATCAAGACAAGATTAACCATACTTCCGGTAACAAACTGCCCCATACTTGCTGTTGCAAACTGTAATACCAACAAAAGTGCAATAAAAATTGCCGTACGTGTAATGAATTTTACTTTTTTATTTCTCATACTATTCTCCTGAAGTTTAATATTTTGTCTGCAAAAGACATAGCAATTTTAACATAGTATCTCATATAATGTCAATATAAGTATATAAATAAATCTCATAATAAATTTTAGAAAAACTACTAAAATAAAAAAGAGCGTCCCCTACAAGTGATTTTTCACCAAACCGAGGAATGCTCTTTATTTTTATTTAGTTATCGTTATTTTTATCCGTAGCGATTTCGAAAATCTTTTCAATTTCTGCAGATGGCTTTTTGTCTGCAACGGACACAATAACAGCTACTATCAAGCATGCGATAAAGCCAGGTAAGATTTCATACACACCTGTTGACGCACTTAATTTCAACAACCAAATGATATCTACAATCGCGCCACTTATAATACCTGCAATTGCCCCCTTATAAGTAAATCTCTTCCAAAACAAAGAAAGAATAACAACAGGTCCAAATGCCGCACCAAACAGGCCCCATGCATTTTCGACCATACTCATAATAGCCTGTGCACCGGATCCTTTATTACTTGCAATAAAATAAGCAACAATTGAAACAATAACTACTACAATTCTGCCAACCCAAAGAAGTTCCTTGTCAGATGCCTGTTTTCTAATAATAGGCTTGTAAATATCACTTGTAAATGAAGAAGACGCAACCAAAAGCTGTGAATCAGCAGTGGACATAGATGCAGCAATAATAGCTGCAAGCAACAAACCTGCGATAAAACCTGGGAATAATCTCCTTGCCAAAGTAACAAATACCATTTCCTGTTTGCCAGCCATAAGCAATTCTCCGCCAATCAGCATTCTTCCAAAATAAGCAATTAAAATTGCAGCAAGCAAAGTAATTACTACCCATACAATAGCAACTGTTGCAGACTTTTTAATCATACTTGGTTTCTCAATAGACATAAATCTTACTAAAATATGAGGCATACCAAAATATCCAAGTCCCCACGCAAGTCCCGAAGCAATCTCCTGCCAGCTTGCATTAAACAAATTAGTTGTAAAGGCATAGGTTGTTCCTTCATATGTATAAACAACATCCAATGCCGCAAAATCCATTGTTTGTGTAAATACAATAATAATCGGTACCGCCATAAGGGTAACCAACATCAAAAGACCCTGAAAAAAGTCTGTCCAACAAACAGCCTTGTATCCACCCATAAATGTGTAAACCAAAATAATTACTGCAAAAATAATCATTGCAATATCATCCGTCAGCGAAGGGAACAAAGTAACAAACACCTTTGTACCTGCTGAAAAAGCCGAAGCTACATAAAGTGTAAAACTTATCAAAAAAACTACTGCACAGATAATCTTAAGTGTAGGATTTGCTGTTGCAAATCTGTTTGAAAGATACTGTGGAAATGTGATTGAATCTCCTGCCGCCTTTGAAAATTTACGCAATCTTTTTGCAATAAAAATCCAGTTAAGTGCTGTGCCGATTGCAAGTCCAATACCTATCCAGGCTTTTCCTAAACCGAAAGCCAGAATACTACCTGGCAACCCCATCAAAAGCCATGCACTCATATCCGAAGCCTGAGCACTCATTGCAGTAACCCACGGCCCCATAGATCTTCCGCCTAAAAAATATTCCTTTTCACCATTATCCTTTGTCCTTACAAAGAACCATACACCAATTGCAAGCATCGCTACAAAGTAAAGGACAAAAGCTAAAACTTCTCCCATTTTTATTCACTCCTTACTAAATCTACCGAGGACACAATTCCTCGCAATGAGTCTTATTGTATCATACTTTCTATAAGAATGCAATACAGAATATAGTATAGACTATAGTCTATACTAGGTTTTCAAACAACTATATTTTATATATCGTTATAAGCAGACTAAAATCCATACTAATATTTATAACCAAATCAAACTTATAGCTTTATATAATTCAAAAACAAAGGCATAACTGTTTTGGAATAGTTTTTCAAGGAATAATCACCATTGCATAGGCACCAGTCATAAATCAGGGAACGTTCACACATTGCATATATTTTTACAATTTCATTTACTGACATTTCCTGAGTAAGCTCTCCCTTTTTTTGTCCATCAGTTACAATTTTCCTTAAAAGCTTATAATAAAGTCGCTTATTATCAAGGAGATGTTTTTGCCCCTTTGTTGTCAGTTGAGTGGAGTAAAGTCTTGTCAAAAGGTCCATATCTATGCGTTCCTCTATCATTTCAAAAAGCTTTGTGTTAAGATACAGGAGCTTATCAAAGCTATTCATATTCTCATCAATTTCCGCCTGAAGTTTTTCGTATTCTTCATCAAATATGTAGGAAAGAGAACCCAAAAGTGCATCCTTGCCCTCAAAATAATGATAAAATGACCCCTTTGATGTACCGGACTTTTCTATGATTTCTTCTATTGTAGTATCATCATAACCCTGCTCATAAAATAAATCCCATGCGGCTGTTATAATTTTACCTTTTGTATTGCGTGTACTCTTTTTAGCCATACAAATTCCTCCATATATATTTCTTATAGTATATCGTTTTTGGAATGGAATAGTCAAGATATAAATAATTAGGACCCGATAAATGATATGCTGGGTAAGATAATAAGAAAATATATGTAACGAGTATCTCCCCATGCTGTGAAAAGGACATTACAGCAAAATATCAACGGATATTGGCAGAACATAATATTACAAAGAGTATGTCTCGTAAAGACAATTGTATGGATAATAAAACAATAGAAAAACTTAAAAAGAATGAGTTCGGTATTGTACCGTACTCATTCACAATTAAATTAACGTTTAATTTTATCTAAATTTTAGATTGACTTCACAAAACACATATCCTTATTTTTCAATATAACTATGATTTAAAATATAAATATCTCAAAATTTCATCAAATTCTTAAGTCCATATTTTATTTTTTCTTCTACAGAATATTCTGCCGGCACATCACGGAGTGCATTTATAATTTCCGCCTGATTATATCCTAATGCCATCAGTGCATTAACTGTATCATCTTCTTCAGAAACCAATGGTGCGGAGTAATTAGAGGGCTTAATGTCTTGATTTTTAATTTTATCTTTTAATTCAAGAATAATTTTTTGTGCCATTTTGTTGCCGACCCCCTGTGCGGCAGTAATTACCTTGGATTGATTTGTAACTATTGCTATTGCAAGTTCTGATGCAGTAACACAAGAAAGTATGGCAACAGCTGCCTTTGGTCCCACCCCGCTTACGGATATTAAAAGCTCAAATGCGGAGCGTTCCTCAATAGTTGAAAAACCGTAAAGGTCAAATATATCTTCCCTTACATACAAATATGTATAAAAAGTCACTTCCCCGTCCTTAATGTCTCCAAGAGTGCTTTTTGTGGTTATGATTTTATATCCTATGCCGTTTGATTCCACAACTGCATAGCTTTCTGCTTTTCTTACAAGCTTTCCTTTAATATAATCGTACATAATAAACCCTCTTTATCTGTTTTTTAATGATGTTATAAGCCTGTTCACTCCACCGCCGGCATGTGCGTGACAAATTGCAATAGCCAAAGCATCCGCGGTATCATCAGGTTTTGGTACTTCCTTAAGCCCAAGTATATTTTTTACCATTTGCTGTACTTGTTTTTTCTCTGCCCGTCCATATCCTACCACACCCTGTTTGACTTGCAAAGGCGTATATTCAAAAACAGGTATGTTGTGATTTTCCCCCGCTAATATCAATACTCCTCTTGCCTGACCTACATTTATAACTGTCTTTGCATTGTTGTTATAAAAAAGCTCCTCAATAGCCATCTCGTCCGGCTTATATTTTTCAATAACATATGTTAGGTCATCATAAATCATTTTAAGTCTTGATGGAACAGGCGTATGTGCAGGAGATGTTATTGCACCATAATCAATTACCTTAAAATTGACATTATCATATTCAATTACCCCAAAACCCACTATTGCTATACCGGGGTCTATTCCGAGAATTCTCAAAATGTTCACCTTTTTCTTGTTGCTTTTTTTCTATACAAGTATTATAATTATTATAACATCGAAAAGATTTTAATACAAGAAAAATTTACGGAGGTATGTTATGGCAAAAAACAAAAACACAACTAACAAAACCATAAACATATTAATAGCGGCTTGTACTGTTGCAATTATTACACTCGCAATACTCATAGCTGTTGCGATAACAGGTGACAAGGAAATTGCTATGGCAAAGGAAATTGCCAAGCTTAACATTTCTGAAAACCCCATTGCCACGATAAAAATGGAAAATGGCGATGAAATAAAGGTGGAACTTTATCCTAAGATTGCACCAAATACAGTTTGCAATTTTATTGAGCTTGCAAACAGCGGATTTTATGACAGTTTAATGTTCCATCGTTGTATAGAAGGCTTTATGATTCAGGGTGGTGACCCTGAGGGGACAGGAATTGGTGGTCCAGGATATACAATAAAGGGGGAGTTTACTGCTAATGGGTTTGAAAACAATCTCCGTCACGAACGAGGTGTAATATCAATGGCAAGACAGACTCTACCTCTTGACAGCGCAGGCAGTCAATTCTTTATAATGGTCGCCGATGCAACACATCTTGATGGTCAATATGCTGCATTTGGAAAGGTTATAGAAGGTATGGATGTTGTAGATGCAATTGTTGCCAATGAAACAGACTCCAACGACAAACCAATTGTTCCTCAGATTATACAATCAATTAAAGTAGATACAAAGGGAATTGAATATCCCGAAGCACAAAAAATCAATTAATAAAGGAGAATAGTAAAATGAGCAATCCAATAGTAACTATTGAAATGGAAAACGGTGCACAGATTAAGGCGGAGCTTTATCCTGAAATTGCACCAAACACTGTTAATAATTTTATATCATTAGTAAAAAAGGGCTTTTATGACGGATTAATATTTCACCGTTGTATAGAGGATTTTATGATTCAGGGTGGCGACCCACAGGGCACAGGTATAGGTGGCCCCGGATACTGCATTAAGGGTGAATTTTCAAACAACGGCTTTAAAAATGACCTTAAGCATACAGTAGGTATTCTTTCTATGGCAAGACGGGCTATGCCTCTTGACAGTGCTGGCAGCCAGTTCTTTATAATGGTTGCAGACTACCCGTTTCTTGATGGGGATTACGCATCTTTTGGTAAGGTAACAGAAGGTATGGACGTTGTTTATAATATTGTAAAACAGCCAAAGGATTTTAACGACAAACCAATTGTCCCTCAGGTTATGAAAAGGGTTACAGTTGAAACTTTTGATACAGAATATCCCGAACCTGAAAAAATATCGGAATAAAAATAAAACAGATATGTAAATTGATATGCACTCCAAAAGTCACACACTTTTGGGGTGCACATTTTTTATGGGCAATACAATAAGAAAATATATGCCATAAGTATCTCCGAGTTATGCAATATGAACATTGTAGAAGAATATCAACGGCTATTAGTCGTTGCACAGAGTATATCTCGTAAAAGCAATTGTATGAATAATGGAGCAATGGAAAACGCTTTTAAACAGATTAATAGATGAAATGATTTATTGTCAAAAATTCAAAAGTGTTAATACTTTTATTTATGAAATTAACAGATATATTGATTACTACAACAATTAAAGAATTCCTATAAAACTAAAAGGAATGAGTCCGGTACAATACCGAACTCATTCACAATCAAATTAATATTTAATTTTATTCTTTCTCTTAAACTTCTGCTTTTTTAACTGTTTTAGTTGTTTTAGGGACCTTTGTTCCCTTTTTATCAGCCGCCTTTGGTTCGGCTTTTTTTTCGGTTTTTTTAATTTCTTCCTTTTTCTCTGTCTTAACGGAAGCTTTTTTGGTAGGTGATTTTCTTTCCTTCTTTTCAAAACCGTCAAAAAGCATAACTATATGATTAGTATTACCATTAGCTCTGATTAAATCATTTTCAAAAGCTTCATCTACAGTAATTTTCTTATCAACAAGCTTTTCCAAAGTTGCTGCCATAATATTAATATTTACAGTATTATCTACATAATCATAAGGCTCTACCATAAACGCCCCATCTACATATGCAACAAAGAATGTACCACCGCAATCTTCATCGTCCATAGTTATCTGGATAGCAAAGTCTTCGCTGTATTTACTTATATCTCCTTTGATAAGTTTTTTTGAAATTTTAGCATATTTTTCTGTAAAAGTCATATAAACCCTCCTCGTAACTTCATACTGAAATTTTATAACACCAGTCTATATTTGTCAACATTAAAACGTCGACATTATTTGCATATTTCCACCAATTCTTCCAATGTATACGCATCTGTTTTAATGTTCGCAGCATCTGCAACATCAGAAAGATGCTTTGTTACACCCTCAAGTGCCATATAAGTTGCAACAGTTTGGTATACTGTTTCATCATAATCCGGAAGCGGTATTCTCTTTATAATGTGATAACCATAACCGGATTCCACCACAGCACTTACTTTTCCTACCTTGAGTTTTCTGGTAGCATCTTCAAATTCCTGCACCATTTCTCCCGGAGCAAAATAATATCCGTTATGATTTATTGCTAAACCAGAATCTTCGGAATATTCATTCATAAGTTCATCAAAATCCACACCATTTTTAAGCTTTCTGTTGATTTCTTTTATCTTAGCTTCGGCACCGTCAGTTTCAGAGAGCACAAGAATATGCTTTGCAGCCATATAATTTTCCTTATAATATTCCTCGGCAGTTGATTCATCTGGAACATATAACTTAGCAAGGAAATCATTTAGAATATATGCTCTTTTTTCTGTTTCAAAAATGTCTGCCCAAACTGCATCAAGAGTATCAGGAAACAGGCTGGATATTTCTGTTGCAGAGTTTACAACTTCAGCATAATGAGTTACAGGAAGTTCAATGTCCCACTTATCTGCCTCCGCAGTAAATACAGCATAATTCATCAAATTCACCTGAACAAAATTGACAATTTCCTCACTACCGGAAGAACCAAATTGCAAGTTGTAAAGATCATACACAGCGTCAAAAAATGCCAATGAAATCTTAGCACCATTAACCTCAATAGGCGCAGGATCATTAGTAATCAAAATCTGCTGTGTTGAAGCAATATATTTTACATCAAATCCAAGTGTTTCGGAAACAAATCTTAAAGGTACCAGTGTTCTGCCGTTTGTTTCAACAGAAGGAACCTCCAATTTAACTGCCTCTCCATTCACATTAGCATACAATTCTCCGATTACAAATGAAATGTTTTTGTCTCCAAATGTAATTACAACCTTGTTTTCAGCTTCAATCCAATCTACATCAGCGCCAAAAGTTTCAGCAATAATACGTGCAGGAACCATAGTCCTACCCTCAACGGTATAAGGCGAAACTTCCATTGTATGTACACTTACAGTACCTTCATCAACCTTTGCATTAAAATCCCCCATTGTAAACTGCATTGTTTTTGCATATACACTTACGGATAAAAGTGTAAGTACAAAAGCAAGGGAAATAACGAGTTTTTTAATATTCATATATCCCATCCTTTCCAAAATAAAATTACATATAACTATTATAACACAACAAGATTTGATTGTAAATTAAAAATTACCATTTTCTTTTGCTTTCAATAACCTTCCCTATAATCTTTACTCTTTCCATATTATACTTTTCAAACACGCGTTCGGGGTAAAACAGATTGAAGGATATGAGCTTAATACAATCATCATTATACTCAACCTGTTTTATCATCCCCTCCTCATCATCCACAATTACTATTGCAAGGTCTCCGTTTTCTACAGAATCTTGTTTTTTTACAAGAACAACGTCGCCATTATCTATCTTAGGGGACATACTGTCACCCTTTACCATCAGACAAAAATAATCTCCTGTTCCGTATTTCGATTCAACTACCTCGTGTCCTATAACATCCTCATAGGCAATTATCCCATTGCCGGCACACACCTTGCCGATAAGAGGAACCTTTACGCTGAACTGTTCATAAATTGTTAGTCCACCAAAAAGAACTTCCTCAATAACGTTATTGGGTATTTCCAATACCTCTGCAATTTCATAAATCTTTTTAATATCCAGTTTTTGATTGTGATTATTCTCATATCGGCTGAGAGTAGATTTGGCTATACCCGTATACTGACTAAGCTTATCTAAACTCATAACACGCTTTACACGGTACTCTTTTAAAATAGTATTTATATCTTTCATAGCAATCTCCTTGTCATCTGTTATTTCATTATATCTCATTTGTTTCATTTTTGCAACATTTTTTTAAAAATATTTTTTATGCCCACAATGTATAATAAAATACTCTTGACTTTTGCTTGATATTACTGTATAATTCTATTATCCCATTTTTGGAACATATTTGATTTATGCGAGGTGATACACAATGATGAGAGGACTTGAAGACGAAATTTTAAATATGGAGCGAGTAAAATTTTTATCAAATATGGCAACCGAAAGGCTTATGAGTTATGATGAGGATGAAATATCAGAACATTACAACGAAATAGTTTCTATTTTCAGCTTTTTGGATGAACAAATTAACGAAAAATACAACAATCTTTCCAAATCCTATTACGATGAAATTTAAATCAAAGTCATATCGGCATGTCCTCTGAATAGAATTATATAAAGGAGTGAAGGACAAATGATATGGCACACTTTGACAATTGAAGCGGCAATAAATGAACTTTCAACAAACAAAGATAAGGGGCTTACAACAGAGGAGGCCTTAAAAAGACAGACCGCCTACGGCAAAAACGTAATTCCCGATTCCCAACATACGAATTTACTTATGAAATTAATTAACCAGTTTAATGATTATATGATAATCATTCTGCTCATTGCTGCAGCAATATCCTTTGGGATAGCAATTTACGAGCATCAAAACGACTTTGTGGAACCCGTTGTCATAATAGCAATTGTTGTACTTAACGCCATAGTGGGTATAGTTCAAGAGGAAAAAGCGGAAAAAGCGCTGGCACAGCTTAAAAACCTTACCCAACCTGTTGCCAGAGTAATACGTGATGGAGAGCTACAGAAAATCAGTGCCTGCGACCTTGTTCGCGGTGATATTATATTCTTGAAATCAGGTGATTTCGTTCCTGCTGATGCAAGGCTTATAAAATGCACGGAACTTGAGGTAGACGAGTCCTCATTAACAGGGGAATCACACCCCGTATGCAAAAATAGCAGTATGTCGTATAGTAAAGAAACTCCTGTTGCAGACATTACCAATATGGTATGGTCTGCTACAGCGATCATAGGAGGTAATGGAATTGCGGTTGTTACCGAAACCGGAATAAACACACAGGTTGGTAAAATCGCAATGGCAATAATAGAAAGTCGTACCCCGCAAACTCCATTGCAGGACAAACTTGAACAAACTGGCAAGATACTGGGCACAATCGCCCTGACAATATGTGCCGTTGTATTCTGCATAGGTATATTCAAACATATTCATCCCTTGGAAATGTTTATGACCTCTGTAAGTCTTGCTGTTGCAGCAATCCCCGAAGGGCTACCCGCTATAGTAACGATAATGTTAGCTTTGGGTGTGCAAAAAATGGTAAAGAAAAATGCCATTGTAAGAAAACTTCCTGCTGTAGAAACTTTGGGAAGTGCATCTGTAATATGTTCCGACAAAACAGGAACACTAACACAAAACAAAATGACAGTTACCGAAATATGGGGGAATAAACATCAAATACTTACATACGGTATTTTGTGTTGCAACAATACTGATTCCACAGAAAAAGCTATAATGGAATATGCCATAAAAGAGAATGTCAAAAATCCACATTTGTTTAGAGTCAAGGAAATACCTTTCAATTCCTCTACCAAATATATGGCAACAATAAACAGAAGCGATAAAAAATATGTGGTGGCTGTAAAAGGAGCTCCGGATGTCTTAATCCCAAAATGTAATATGTCAGCAGAAGCTATGAATCAGGTAAACGAGGCCAACCTTAGGATGACAGAAAAAGGGTTGAGGGTTCTTGCCGTTGCAGAATGTGAAACCGATTACATTCCGGACAACATAAACCTCCCTCTAAAGCTTTGTGGACTTATAGGAATATCAGATCCTCCGAGACCGGAAATATATGACGCAATCAAAAAGTGCAAAAAATCAGGTATACGACCTGTAATGATTACCGGAGACCACGCCGGAACAGCATCTGCCATTGCCAAGGAAATAGGTATGACGCCATATGCAATAACCGGTGCTGAGCTTAATAAAATGTCAGACTCTGAATTAAAACGAAACGTAAAAAAATTCTCCGTATTTGCACGTGTTACTCCCGAACATAAGGTGAGAATAGTAAAAGCATTTCAATCTAACGGCGAAGTGGTTGCAATGACTGGTGACGGAGTAAATGATGCCCCGGCTCTTAAACAGGCGGATATAGGTTGTGCTATGGGAATAACAGGAACAGATGTTGCCAAAAGTGCTGCCGATATGATACTTACTGATGATAATTTTGCTACAATAGTGTCTTCGGTGTATGAGGGCAGAAGTATATTTGAAAATATTAAAAAGGCTGTTCACTTTCTTCTATCCAGCAATATTGGAGAAATACTTACCATTCTTTGTGCGATAATTGCAGGATTACCCTCCCCGCTTACTGCTGTTCAGCTTTTATGGGTAAACCTGATTACAGACTCCCTTCCGGCATTGGCATTAGGTGCAGATACAAATAATATGGAAAAAATAATTTCTCAAAAGCCGATAAAAAGAAACAAAAGCCTTTTTGCAGATGGGCTAGCATTGCTAATTTTTTTAGAAGGAATAATGATAGGTACACTGGCGCTTATTGCCTTTTGTATAGGATACTTTAAATTCAACAATCAGGATATAGGGCGGACTATGGCATTCTGCGTACTTTCGATGTCACAGCTTGTGCATTCATTTAATGTACGAAGCGACACAACGATTTTGTCTTCCAAAACTCCTAAAAATATGCTTTTACTAGGTGCTTTTATAATTGGTGTAACTCTACAAATATTTGTAGTGGTATCTCCATTGCTTTCTAATTGGTTTTCAACCGTTGCCCTGAACGCAGAACAATGGAAAATAACCGCAATTTTATCTGTTTCGCCTATTGTTTTAGTTGAATTATCCAAGCTGTTCAGCACAAGACCAAAACCATATTGAGCCGCAAGGGACTGTGACAAATTGTCACAGTCCCTCTTGAATCACAATTATTTAATCTTGCCTTTACAATCAACGCAAATGTGTTTGCCCATATATTCTGTCAATTCTTCCCTGCCACCGCAAAAAACACAAGCGTCGTAATGTTTTTTCAAAACAACTTTATCTCCCTCAATATAAATTTCCATAGGGTCCTTAATTTCAATATCCAAGGTTCTCCGAAGTTCGATTGGCAACACTATTCTGCCAAGCTCGTCTATGCGTCTTACAATCCCTGTCGATTTCATAGTTACCCTCCCTCTTTTTTAATAATAACATTATATACCCAATTTTGCTAATTTTCAACATAAAATTTATTAATTATTTGTTAAAACTCTGACAATTATATTATAAAATTAAAATTAACTATTGCAAAATTTCCGTAGTATGGTAAAATATAATAAGATTATAATTTAAGGAGTGAAATATATGCCATTAGTAACAACAAAGGAAATGTTTAAAAAAGCTTATGAAGGCGGATATGCTATCGGTGCTTTCAATGTGAACAATATGGAAATTATCCAGGGTATTACAGAAGCTGCAAAGGAAGTTAATGCTCCTTTGATTCTTCAGGTTTCTGCAGGTGCAAGAAAGTATGCTAATCACACATACCTTGTAAAATTGGTTGAAGCGGCTATTGAAGAAACAGATCTTCCAATTGCTTTGCATCTTGACCACGGTGACTCTTTTGAACTATGTAAGTCATGTATTGACGGTGGTTTTACATCCGTTATGATTGATGGTTCACATCTTTCATACGAGGAAAATATAGAACTTACAAAAAAAGTTGTTGAATACGCTCATGCTCGCGGTGTTGTTGTTGAAGGTGAGTTAGGTCGTCTCGCAGGTGTTGAAGATGACGTTAACGTTTCTGACGAAGATGCATCATATACAAGACCCGAAGAAGTTATCGACTTTGTAACACGTACCGGTGTTGACTCTTTGGCTATTGCAATCGGCACAAGTCATGGTGCCTACAAATTCAAGCCTGGTCAGAAGCCACAGCTTAGATTTGACATTCTTGAAAAAGTTTCAGAAAAGCTTCCCGGTTTCCCAATCGTATTGCATGGTGCATCCTCAGTTATTCCTGAATATGTAGAAATGATTAATGCAAACGGTGGTAATATGCCTGATGCTATTGGTATACCGGAAGATATGCTAAGACAGGCTGCAAGATCAGCGGTATGTAAAATTAATATCGACTCTGACCTTCGTCTTGCAATGACAGGTTCTATCAGAAAATATTTGAACGAAAATCCATCACACTTTGACCCAAGACAATATTTGAAGCCAGCTCGTGCAGCTATCAAGGATTTGGTTCACAAAAAGATTGTTAACGTTCTTGGATGTGACGGCAAAGCTGATGAACTTAAATAATCTGTGCTAATCTGATAGATAATGGCAACCTAAAAAGTTGCCATTATTTTTTGCGTTTATATATTTCCTTCAATGGAGGTGTTTTAATGGAAGAAAATAAAATGGGAGTTTTGCCTATAAATAAATTACTTATATCTATGTCCCTGCCCATAATTGCATCTATGCTTGTACAGGCAATGTACAACATAGTGGATAGTATATTTATAGGAAGATATGACATAAACGGACTTACTGCAGTATCACTAGCATTCCCGTTTCAGAATCTTATGATGGCTGTAGGAACCGGAACAGGCGTAGGTATGAACGCAGTCCTTTCCAAATATCTAGGTGAAAAAAATTACAAAGGTGCAAACAAAGCCGCAGGAAACGGCTTTGTGCTGGCAATTATAAGTGCGGTAGTTTTTGCCATCCTTAGTATTTTAGGTTCCAACTTATATTTTAGTCTTCAAAACCCAAATCCGCAGATTGTAGAATATGGGAGACAATACCTATGGATATGTGGAGGTTTTTCATTCGGTATATTCGGACAGGTTATATTTGAAAGAATGTTGCAAGCCACCGGAAAGACCATTTATTCAATGTTCAGTCAGGGCATAGGAGCAATAATTAATATAATACTTGACCCTATAATGATTTTCGGTATGTTCGGTTTTCCTAAAATGGGGGTTGCCGGTGCTGCTTTAGCTACAGTAATCGGCCAAATTATTGCAATGCTAGTGGCATTGTATTTTAATGTAACAAAAAATGAATACATTAAGCTGACAAAAGAAAGTATGAAGCTTGATGGCAAAACTGTAAAGAGGATATATTCCGTAGGTATTCCATCCATACTGATGGTTGCAATAGGCTCAATTATGACCTTCTGTCTTAACAAAATACTTACGAGTTTTGACAACATAAAAACCATATACGGTGAGGGTGCGGGGACAATCGCCACAACAGTATTTGGAGTATATTTTAAATTGCAAAGCTTTGTATTTATGCCAATATTCGGGCTTAATAATGGTATGGTACCTATTATTGCATATAACTTTGGTGCCAAAAACCGCGAGCGAATTACTAAAACCCTTAAACTAAGTATTATTTACGCAACAACCATTATGGTTACAGGCTTTATAATATTCCAGATTATTCCGGGGGAATTAATAAAACTGTTTAATGATGACACTGCTCTTTTGAATATGGGTATTCCCGCACTTAGAACTATAAGTATTTGCTTTATATTTGCAGGCTTTTGTATTGTTACAAGCTCAATGTTTCAGGCCTTGGGAAAAGGAAAATACAGCCTGCTTATGTCAGCAGCGAGACAGCTTTTGTTCCTTTTGCCATTAGCCTTTGTATTTTCACTGACAAAAAACATAGACTTGGTATGGCTTGCCTTTCCTCTTGCGGAGCTTGTTGCTGTTGCATTAAGCATATTTTATACAAAACGAATATTTAAAAAATTGGACTTTTAATAAAACAAGAGGATATGCCAATAATGTGCACCCCAAAAGTTACACGCTTTTGGGGTGCACATTTTTTTATATGCAAGAGAATGAGAAAATATACTCCACGGTCTGCAATGAGTACATTACAGCGGAATACCAACGGCTATTAGTAGTATTACACAGAGTATGTCTCGTAAAGGCAATTGCATGAATAACGGAATAATAGAAAACTTTTTTGACAGGTTAAGAGTTGAAATGTTTTATGTTGAAGAATTCGAAAGTGTTAATGCTTTTATTGATGAACTAAGCTGATATATTGATTGCTACAACAACGAAAGAATTTCCACAAAACTAAAAGGAAATGAGTCCGGTACAATACCGAACTCATTCACAAGCAAATTAATATTTAATTTTTCTGAATTTTTGATTCATTTCACTTGAATCTCCGTTTATTATTCAGCTTAAGAAGAATATTGCAATAGTTCCGGGACCTGCATGAGCACCAACAACTGCACCTAATTCAGACATTAATATATCCTTGCAACCGTATTTTTCTACAACCATATTGCGTACTTCTTCTGCAACTTCTGGTGAATCTGCGTGTATAATACCCACAGTTTCATTAGCTATATCAGGGTTAAGCTCGCCCATTATATCTACCATACGGGATAAAGTCTTTTTTAACCCTCTGGATTTTTCCAAAGATACAAGTTTACCCTCATCATCAACGTGCAAAATAGGCTTAATTCCCAAAAGACCGCCAACAGTCTTTGTTGTCCTGCTGACACGTCCGCCACGATACAGATATTCCAAATCGTCGACCGTGAAAATATGTTCCATATTGTCACTCCAATAGTGAATTTTATTAACTAATTCATCATATGTAGCGCCTTTTTCAAGAGCCTGCATAGCAAACAACACTACCATCCCCTGTCCAAAGGACGCACATTTGGTATCAATAATCTCTATTTTAAAATCCGGATATTCTGTGCATACATCTTCAGCAGTAAGCTTTGCAAGATTGTGCGAACCTGAAAGTGACGCGCTGAACGAAATATAAATAACCTCATCCCCCGCTTGTGCATACTTCGTAAATGTATCAGCTAATCTATCACTCAAAACCAACGAAGTTTTAGGGACAGCACCCTCCTTCATCTTTTCATAAACCACATTGGGAATAATGTCCTCTCTGTCACGATACACCTGACCCTCAATATTAACCTGTAACGGTATAATTTCAATACCGTACTGTTCTTCCATAGCCTTCGTTACATCACAGGCAGAGTCTGTAATAATTTTAATAGCCATCTTTTTACCTCCTTGGGGCTAACCCATTAGTCTCTTCTTCCGTTCCCGAAAATTCGTAACAGATAAAGGAAAATATTTATAAAATCAAGATACAAGGATAATGCTCCTATGATACCGACTTTTCTCTGCATCTGGTAATCACCGTTAGTTGCATAATAAAATGATTTTAATTTTTGTGTATCATATGCTACAAGTCCTACAAATATCGCTACCGCAATAAAAGATAGTACCAAATCAAACATACTGTTTCTCAAAAACAAATTAATAAGTGAAGCAACTATAACACCTATTAACAGCATCATCAATACATTGCCTATTCTAGTCAAATCCTTTTTTGTAGTTATTCCATAAACTGACATTACTCCAAAGGATATTGCTGTCGTGAAAAAAGCAGTGTAAATAACACCTAAATTATATGCCACAAACACACTTGACAAAGTTATGCCATTAATTATTGAATAGGCATAAAACATAATCTGTGCCGTACCATAGCTTATTTTATTAATCCTCGCAGAAAGAGAAAATACTATTACAAGTTCTGCAATTATAAACAAATAAACAGCCGAACTACCGTATAGCAAATTTATCATAGTATGGCTGTTTGCTGTAAACCACGCAGCCAAAGCAGTAACCAAAAGTCCCATAAACATAGTTCCGTAAATTTTGAAAATATATGAATTAAGTCCTGCCTGCATATCTAACTGACCTTGTGATGAATACGGTTCGTTATACATAAAAACCTCCTTTTATACCTCCATAATAACAGGAAGTATCATTGGCTTTCTTTTAGTCTTGAAATATAGATAATCACTCAAATCATTCTTGATTTTCGATTTCATTGTATTCCAGTCGCAATTTCTTTTGTCGTTGCATTTTTCAATTGAATTTCTTGCACAGTCGCGGATATGCTCCATCAAATCTTCACTTTCACGCATGTACACAAATCCACGTGAAACAACATCTGGGCCGGACAAAATCTGATGGGTGTGTGAGTCAAGGGTCACAACTACAACAATAAGACCATCTTCTGCAAGTAGCTTTCTGTCACGCAAAACAATGTTGCCTACATCTCCTACTCCAAGTCCGTCAACCAAAATTCTACCGGACGGAACTGTACCGGTCACCTTGCATTTATCGGCATTAATCTCCACCACATTACCTATCTGCATTTTAATAATATTCTTTTCGGGAATGCCTAATTTTTGTGCAATCATGGAATGATGATACAAGTGTCTGTATTCTCCATGGACAGGTATAAAGAACTTGGGGTTAGCCAGGTTCATTACAACTTTAAGCTCCTCACTGCAAGCATGACCGGAAACATGAATGTCTGCCAAGGCCTCGTATATTACGTTTGTGCCAAGCTTGTATAGTTCATTTATAACCTTAGATACTGCCTTTTCGTTCCCCGGTATTGGGTTGGCAGAAATTATGACAGTGTCTTTGCTTCCCAAAGTAACCTTACGGTGCTCTGAATATGCCATTCTCGTAAGAGCACTCATTGCCTCTCCCTGACTACCAGTTGTTATTATAACCAATTTGTGCGGGGGATAATTGGTAATTTCATCTATGTCTATAAGCATACCCTTTGGAATCTTCATATGCCCCAATTCCATAGCCACAGATACAACATTCACAATACTACGTCCTGACAGAGCAACTTTTCTGCCATACTGTGCTGCAGAATTCACTATCTGCTGCATACGGTGAATGTTTGAAGCAAAAGTCGCTACAATTATCCTGTTTTTTGAATTATTACGAAATATTTCGTCAAAGGTTGCACCAACTGTACTTTCACTCATTGTATAGCCCGGGCGCTCCGCATTCGTGCTATCTGACATAAGGGCAAGTATTCCTTTTTTGCCAAGTTCACCAATTCTTTTCAGGTCAATCATCTTGCCCTCAATCGGTGTAGTATCTATTTTGAAGTCACCTGTGTGTAAAATTACACCAACAGGTGTGTGGAACGCAATCGCTGCAGCATCAGGGATACTGTGATTACTACGAATAAATTCCACACGGAACTCACCCAACTTGAGAATATTTCCCGGCAATACGCTGTTTAGTTTAACAATCCTATCAAGTCCGTGCTCTTTAAGCTTGTTTTGTACAAGCCCGATTGTAAGTCTTGTGCCATAAACAGGCACATTAATCTTACTTAAAAAGTATGGTAATGCGCCAATATGATCCTCATGACCGTGGGTTATTACCACTGCTCTGATTTTTTCCTTATTTTTTTCAAGATAAGTAAAATCAGGTATTACAATATCTACGCCGGGCATTTCATCATCCGGAAATGCCATACCACAGTCCAGAACGACTATATCATTACAGTATTCAAAAACAGTAATGTTTTTTCCGATCTCCTCCAGACCGCCTAGCGGTATAATTTTCAAATTTTGTTTTTTTGCCACGTTTTAACCTCCATAAAAATATTTTCCGTACAAAAAATGATTTTTTAATTATATATATTATTATGAAATATAAAATAATTAAAATTCAAAGATTTGTAAAAATCTTAAAATTATATAAATTATTGGATTTTATACTTATTCCTGGTTTTGCTCTCCATAAGCACATCAAGCATATCCAAGGATTTTCCTGTACCAATAGCCACACACGAAATAGGATTTTCCGCAACTTCGCACTGAATTCCGGTTTCGTGAGCAATAAGCTTGTCAAGACCCCAAATTAGAGAGCCTCCACCTGTCATAACAATACCTTTTTCACTGATATCGCCAACAAGTTCCGGCGGAGTCTGCTCCAATACAGCTTTAACTGCATCAACAATCTGGAACGCGGGCTCTTCAAAAGCTTCAAACATTTCATCAGCTGTAATAGTAATCGTCTTAGGAAGACCTGAAACAAGGCTTCTGCCACGTATCTCAGTGGATTCCTGACGGACTTGTTTATCTTCATCTGTTCTCTCAAATACACAACCGATATTGATTTTTAACTGTTCTGCTGTACGTTCACCTATAAGTATATTATGCTTTTTACGGATATACTTTATAATTGCCTCGTCAAATTTATCCCCTGCCACTTTAATTGATTCCGAAACAACTATTCCACCCAAAGAAATAACCGCAATATCCGTAGTTCCACCACCTATGTCAACAATCATAGTGCCACTTGGCTTTGCTATATCTATACCGGCACCAATAGCTCCGGCAATAGGTTCTTCAATAAGATAAGTCTTGCTTGCACCTGCCTGTGTAGCGGCATCAATAACTGCTCTTTCCTCTACTTCTGTTACCCCGCTTGGCACACAAATCATAACGCGTGGTTTGAAAATTCTCTTCTTACATACACTGTCTATAAAATGTCTTAACATTTTCTCAGTAAGATCGTAGTCGGAAATTACCCCGTCACGCAATGGTCTTATAGCCACAATATTACCAGGTGTACGTCCAAGCATACGTCGAGCTTCCTCACCTACTGCCAAAAGCTGCTTGGTATTAGTATCCATAGCTACAACAGAGGGCTCTTCCAAAACTATTCCCTTTCCCTTTACATAAACCAATACAGATGCAGTGCCAAGGTCAATACCAACATCATTGTTGATTTTGAAAAAATCTGTCAATTTAAAATTAAATTTCATTTATAATTCCTCCGTTTCTTTATCTTTTATTAAAACTCCATGAGCTCAACCGCAACCTTAGCATCACGGATATTTTTTTCTTTCATCAATTTTGTGGTTTTTGCTATTTCTTCTTTCAAAAAATCGCGGTTTTCAATAACGTATTCCAACTGACTAACCATATCGGACACATCAATACTCTTTACGTCAAATGCCTTGCAACAATCCCATTTATGCACGATTGCATCGACCTTTGGATCATAAGAAAGTGCCACGAGAGGTACATTTGCACTCAATGAATATATAAGCGAATGAAGCCTCATCCCCAAAACAAACTGGCTGTTTTTAATATATTCAATAAGATTCTCTGCATTTACAAATGCAGGCGCCACCTTGCCTCCGCATTTTGCTGCTATTTCCACGCTTAAATCGGTATCCATCCAGCTTTGCATAGGCACAAACACGGGTATAATATTATACTTTTCGTGAATTTCCCTACATACTGCTCCAAGCTTGTCTGCAAAATCATTTGGAAGTCCCTTCCACTTTCTTACAGATACCACAAAGTATGATTCATTCTCTTTAAAACCCAAGTTACTTGAGTTAAGCGAAAAGGCCGGGTCGGCAGAAACGGTTATTTCATTCTGCACTCCCATACTTTTCAGTTCCTGTAGTGATTGTTCATCACGCAAAGTAATTTTGTGTACTCTGTCCAACAGATTTTTGCAGTCAATTCGATTTTTTTCTGCAACAATCGGGCCTATACCATTGGCATAAACCATTACCTTTGTTCCATAACGCAGTGCCATTTTCATAATAGAAGAATAATATTTATAAGAATGTGTACTTGTAACATCCTGTAGAAGACTTCCTCCACCGCTTACGAGTAAGCGTGTATGTTTTAAAACACTCAATATTTTAAATATGTTGTATCGGTATATGCTTTTCACATTATACAAAACCGCAGTTTCCTTCGGCTTTTTTGAAAGTACGGTTATTGAAACATCAGGTTTTTGCTCCCTGAGATTTTGTACAATAGATTTAAGCAAAGAGTCATCCCCGATATTCTTATAACCATAATATCCTGATATAAGAACATCATTTTTGCGGAAAGGGTTTTTAACAAGGAGTTTGGCATAAGCATTTTCGTAATCGTTAACCATCCTTGCGACAGAATAGTTATCTATGATAAACCGCCTGTTAAAATCACCCATTTCCTTAATATTTTTACTATCCAAAATTCCGCATATATCCCTATATAAAATCTCGTCCGAAGGCATTTCGCATCCACGACAACAAAAATTCGTCTTGATACATACGTCAATTTTATCCTGCTCGAACACACCTATGTAGCCTTCATTCCCCGCAATAATAACAGGTTTCTCGGCAGACATAGCCTCTAATGCGGCACGGGAAACACCTATAAACATATCCCCCGATGCTACAAATTTGTTGATGTCCGTGCGTCCATTTGTTGCAATGGCAACCTTTCTTTCCAACAAACTATTAACCTCTTCCACTTTGGAAACAAGACGGTTATAGTCATTACCCCCACCAACTATCACAACCTCTATATTCGGATATTTTTCATAGAGCATAGGAGTAACGTTAAGCAAGTTAAAAGCAACTGCACTGCGATCAATATCCATACGGCTTACATACACGATACGTGTCTTTCCTTCTGTAAGACCAAATTCCTCCGCCACATCAGAATAATCTATAGATGCAGAAAACTTGTTAGTATCTATACCGTTAATTGTTACATCGATTTTATTATCAGGATACTTGTAGTTATCTATAAGATATTTTTTGATATCATTACTTACTGCGATAGAACGCTCTCCCCAATTAGTAATGTGCTTCAGCATTATCCCTGTTTTAAACACCCAATGAGCAGTAGTTATAAAGCGAAATTTTAACTTTTTATGAAGGATACCGCATATAAAACCGGGGATTCTCGCATGAGCGTGAACTATGTCAAAGTCGTTATCCCTAATTATGTTTTTTAACCCCACATAGGATTTGATAATGCAATCCGGCCTTTTTGTATGCAATGGTAATTTGTGGTGCTTTATGTTATACGTGACAATTTCCTTTTCATAAACGCCACCATTAGATGCAATATGGACCTGATGTCCTCGCCTTGCAAGCTCCATAGCAAGTTCAGCAACATGAGTTTCAGCTCCACCTATTTCAAGCCCCATTAGAACCATTAGAATTTTCAAAGGCCTATTCCCCTTTCTGGTCAAAAATTATACCTACTACCCCCGGTCCGGTATGTGTACCTATAATACAACCAAGGTCAAACATTTCAATCTCTACATCACCTAATTTTTCTTTCAAAAGTTTAATAGTTATTTCGCAACTTTCATCAGCATAACCGTTTGCGAGCCATATTTTTGGTTTGTTTGCAGCATCATAAACTTCTGCAGTCATATCGACAATTTTATTAAGTGATTTTTGTAAACCTCGTTCCTTACCTATGTTTTCAACAAGTCCGTCATTAATCGTAAGTATAGGTTTTATTCCTAAAAGACCGCCTATAACAGCAGTTGTGGCTTTAATCCTTCCACCCTTCTGCAAATGTTTGAGGTCATCCACCATAAAAAAGGCTTTGCCCGTTTTCTTCCCGGACTCAAAAGCATTCATTACTTCTTCCAAGGACGCTCCATTTGCAGCAAGCTCTGCCATTTTGACAACATCCTTACCGTACAACATTGAAAATTTTTCACTGTCTAATACGATGATATTAGATTCGTGCCCTAATTCATCCTCTATCTGCTGTTTCAAAAGATGCGCTGCGTTATAACCCCCGCTTGCCTTAGCAGACAATGTTATTAAAATCTGGTAATCGTATTCCTCAAGATTTTTTCTAAACTCTTTTTCTATTAATTCCAAGGGCATCATGCTTGTTGTTGGAATTTCCTCCCTATCGGGAAGATTTTTCATATATTCTCTACCGTCTAGGTCATATCTGTCATAGTAAACCTTTCCGTCTATTACTACACATATCGGCAAATATCCTATATTGTACTTATCTACCAGATATTGCGGAATATCACTTGCTGAATCAGCAATAATCTTAATACGTGCCATGTAACTTACCCTCCTGTAATAATTTGTCAAAATTTTTCTGTCTCAAAAACTCATATGCAGCAATAGCCACCGCATTTGACAGATTAAGTGACCTTGCCTCGTCGATCATAGGTATCCTCACACACCTGTCATCATAATGTTCTTTTAGCAAACTTTCGGGCAATCCCTTTGTTTCCTTTCCAAACAGTAAATATACATCATCAGGAAACTCAACCTCCGTATATGCCCTTGGTGCTTTTGTAGTGAAATAAAACATTCTATCATTTTTATGGATTCTCATAAATTCATCCAGGCTGTCATAATAGGTAATATCCAAAAGATGCCAATAATCAAGCCCTGCTCTCTTTAATTTTTTGTCATCTATCTCAAACCCCATAGGCTTTACAAGGTGCAATCTTGCACCGGTAGCAGCACAGGTGCGTGCCACGTTGCCCGTATTTTGCGGGATTTCAGGTTCAACCATAACTATATTAAGCCTCAAAGTTCTCACGCTCCCCAAAATTTCCTGTCAAGGCTTCTGTACTGTATTGCCTCCGCAATATGACTTACTGCAATTTCCGGCTCGCCCTCAAGGTCTGCTATAGTTCTGGCAACCTTCAAGATACGGTCATGTGCCCTTGCCGACAGCCCAAGATTATCAAAAGCCGATTTTAAAAGCTCCTTGATTTCCGGACTAACACGACAGTATTTATGTATTAATGACGACGAAAGCTGAGAGTTGGTATGTATTCCTTCATCAATATATCTGTCATGCTGAATTTTTCTTGCCTTTTCAATGCGCTTTTTAATTTTACAACTTGGTTCCTCTACAGATTCGGATGAAAGATCAGAATAGGATACCGCAGGTACTTCTACATGAATGTCTATGCGGTCAAGCATAGGCCCGCTTATTTTACTCATATACTTTTGAATTTGTGGAGGGGTACAGGTACATTCATGATTAGGGTCCCCATAATATCCGCATTTACACGGATTCATAGATGCTACCAGCAAAATATTTGATGGATATGTATAGCTTGCGTTAGCACGGGTTATGCTTACAAACCCATCCTCCAATGGCTGACGCAGAACTTCAATTGCAAGACGCTGAAATTCCGGAAGCTCATCCAAAAACAAAACGCCATTATGAGCTATGCTTATTTCACCGGGTTTAGGATTTGCTCCTCCGCCTATAAGTCCAATAGGAGAAACCGTGTGATGAGGACTGCGAAACGGACGTGTAGTAACCAAAGATGTCCCCGGTTCCAAAACGCCTGCAATGGAGTGAACCTTTGTGGTTTCCAACGCTTCGTTAAAAGTGAGTGGTGGCAAAATTGTAGGAATCCTTTGTGCCAACATAGACTTCCCACTACCCGGACTACCTATCATAAGAATGTTATGACCTCCCGCAACAGCCACCTCAATGGCACGCTTTACACTCCGCTGACCTTTTACATCATAAAAATCCACGGGATATTCACAGTTGTGCATAAAGATTTCGTCAATATCAACCTTTGTGGGAGATAATAAATCCTCTCCCTTTAAATGATTTACAATTTCAGTAATGTTATTTGCACCAATAATTTCTATATCATTAACAACAGCTGCTTCATTAGCATTTTCTTTAGGCAAGAATACTGTTTTTATACCATTATCTCTTGCGGCAATAACCATAGGTAAAATTCCGTTGATTCCCCTAAGTTTTCCATCAAGGGAAAGCTCGCCCAAAAAAGCATAATCCTCCAGATTTCCTTCAGGTATCTGCTCCGACGCAGACAAAATGGCCACCGTAATCGGCAAATCATAAGCCGCCCCCTCTTTTTTGCGGTCTGCAGGCGCAAGATTCACCGTTATTCTCTTTACAGGAATATTAAACCCACTGTTTTTAACAGCTGCCTTGACACGTTCCTTACTCTCTTTAACAGACGCATCAGGCAGTCCAACTATATCAAAGGCAGGAAGCCCATTTGACAAATCAGTTTCAACGGTTATAATATATCCGTCAATGCCGTTAATCCCCATGCTGCTGACCTTTGCCAAACTCATTGTTCTACCTCCCCATTAAATCATAACACTTTACTCTTAATTATAACCAATTTTGTTAAATATTGCAAGTGTTTTAAATATTTTTGAAAAAAGCCCTTTTAATTTTTCAAAAACTGTGTTAAAATATAGATGATAATATAGAAAATGGAGGTTTGTATTTTGATACGCAGTATGACAGGCTTTGGCCGTTGTGAAAAGACAAACAATAATTACGACATTTCCGTTGAAATAAAAGCGGTTAATCATAGATATGCCGACTACAACATCAAATTACCGAGAATGTACAATTTCCTTGAGGAGGATATCAAAAACCATCTTCAGCAATACATAAAAAGAGGTAAAGTAGATGTTTATCTTACTATATACAAGGAACTTGACGATTCCAAGGAAATTATTCTGAACGAAGCATTAGCGGAAAGCTATGTAAAAGCCTTGAAGCTTATTGCGGAAAAGTTTGATGTCAAGGATGACATCAGCGTTTCATCAGTTGCGCGTTATAATGATATTTTCGACATCAAGCATACTGAAGAGGATGAACAAATTATAAAAGAAAGTGTTATTGATGTTCTAAACGAGGCATTAAATGGCTTTTTAGCAGCTCGTGAACGCGAAGGTGAAAGGCTGGCAACTGATATGATTGCAAGAATAGGCCTTATTAAAACGGAAGTTGAAAAAATCGAAGTTATTGCTCCTGATACAGTAATTGAACATAAAAATAATATTATGGAAAGAATCAAGGAACTTATAGGAGATGCTACTGTAGACGAAAACAGGCTTCTTACTGAAACTGCAATTTATGCAGACAAGCTTTCTGTTAATGAGGAAATTGTAAGATTGAAATGCCACCTTGAGGAATTTGACCGCATTATGGCAAAGGGGGATGCAGTAGGCAGAAGGCTGGACTTTTTGTTGCAGGAAATGAACAGAGAAACTAATACTATTGGTTCTAAGGCTAATAATCTTGAAATTTCCAATATCGTTATAAATATTAAAGCGGAACTTGAAAAGATAAGAGAACAGCTTCAGAATCTTGAATAGGAGGACAAGTTATATGAAACTTATAAGCATAGGCTTCGGCAATGTAGTTTCTGCAGACAGGATAATAGCTATTGTGGGTCCGGAATCTGCTCCTGTACGCCGTATAATACAAGAATCAAAGGAACGCGGAATGCTTATTGACGCAAGTTGCGGGCGCAAAACAAGATCCGTTATAATTGCAGACAGCGACCATGTTATTTTGAGTGCTATACAGTCCGAGACTATAGCCCACAGAATGAAAGACGGTGACGGCAATGAAGAATAAGGGTGTTATAGCTGTTGTTTCCGGTCCATCAGGTGTAGGAAAAGGTACAATATGCACTTATCTTGCAGAAAAATATGATGACTTCTTCCTTTCGGTGTCCGCCACCTCAAGGTCCCCAAGGCCTAGTGAAATTGACGGTATACACTATCATTTTAAAACACCTGACGAATTCAAAAAAATGATAGATAACGATGAATTTTTAGAATATGCAGGCTATGTTGATAAATTTTACGGCACACCAAAGGCGCCTTGCTATGAGCACATAGAAAAAGGCATAAACGCAATCCTTGAAATTGAAGTTCAGGGCGGTATGAAAGTTAAAGAAAAGGAACCTGATACTATTATGATATTTATAGTGCCGCCATCTATGAAAGAGCTCGAATCACGACTTAGGGGCAGAGGTACAGAAACTGAGGAAGTGATACTTCAAAGGCTCGCAAGGGCAAAGGAAGAACTTTTGCATATGAAGGATTATGACTACATAGTTGTAAATAATTCCGTGGAAGACGCAGCGGAGCAAATACGCGGTATTCTGAATTCGGAAAGTTTGAAGACGAAAAATATGATTAATATGGTAGAAAAGGAGTTAGGATTATGATTTACCCTACAATTACAAACTTGATAGAAAAAGCACGCAGCAGATATTCTCTTGTTATCGCTACTGCAAAAAGAGCAAGAGAAATTTCAGAAGATGAAACCAGAGAAGTTACAAAGCCAGTTATAGAAGCTATTAAAGAAATTGATGCAGGGGATGTTATTGTAATTACCGAGGATTAAGCCACAATGCCCCTTTATAAAGAGATTTTGTATATCTATTTAACCTTTAAATATTAAAAAAGTGTAAAAAACTATTGACAACAACGTAAAAATAGTTGTATAATAGCAATACTGTCATAATGGCAAGAAATTGCCGCATTGCGGTAATTAACTATATAATATAAGGAGGAAACAAGGATGGTACAGACATATCAACCTAAAAAACGTCAGAGAAAAAAGGTTCATGGTTTTAGAAGCCGTATGTCAACAGCTAACGGCAGAAAAGTTTTGGCACGCAGAAGAGCTAAAGGTCGCGCTAAAATTTGTGCATAACTTTTTGTTATGAAAAAAACATTATCGCTGAACCGTAACACTTTGTTTAAACGATTATACTACCGCGGTAAAACTGTTAAGACGCCGTATTTTACCTTTTATTACATGAATACAAAGGCCAAAAATAACCGGATTGGTTTTACCGTGAGTAAAAAAATCGGCAAGGCTGTTGCGCGCAACAGGGCCAGAAGGCTTATGTATGAATCTTTTCGCCTGTACGAAGAACAGATTAAAAATGGCTATTATATGGTGTTGGTTGCAAGGTCCGCTATCTTAGGTGCTGATTTTCATACCATACGAAATACTATGGAAAAAGCTTTGAGAAATTCTGGGCTTTTTGTTGAGGCGGAATAAAAATGAAAAGATTTATAATTTTTATTGTAAGATTATATCAACGGTACATTTCACCGTTAAAAAAACCATGCTGTCGATTTTATCCAACCTGCTCTCAGTATTGTATTGAGGCCGTGGCTAAACATGGTGCAGCACGGGGTTTATTTTTATTTATAAAGCGTATCTTGAAGTGCCATCCGTGGCATAAAGGAGGGTATGACCCTGTGCCCTGACGCATAACATTGAATAGGAGGCGCTTATTTTGTTTAATGCAATCTACAGTTTTTTTGGTGCTATATTGCACTTTTTTTACGACTTATTAGGTAACTACGGATTAGCGCTTATTGGCTTTACATTTGTTGTAAATTTAATTTTGTTGCCACTTACATGGAAACAGCAAAAATCCACTACAAAGATGCAGGCTATTCAACCTGAACTTACCAGATTACAGGAAAAATATAAAAACGATAAAGAAAAGCTTAATACAGAAATGATGAAGCTTTATCAGAATAATAACATCAACCCTATGAGTGGTTGTTTGCCGCTGTTAATTCAATTGCCCATTATCTTTATTTTGTACAGAATAGTTTACAGTCCCGTTACTCATATGTTGGGATATACTTCTGAGCA
Source organism: Clostridia bacterium (assembly GCA_045654805.1). Classification (GTDB taxonomy): domain Bacteria; phylum Bacillota; class Clostridia; order Monoglobales; family Firm-18; genus CAZNKU01. The sequence continues at coordinate 32,630 of JAZOOD010000029.1, forward strand.
ACTTGCAAAACTTAAGGCACAATATCCTGATGTAACAGGTGCTATGGCAGAGGTTGAATTGGCTGCGAAAGCGGATTTAATTGATTTTAATTTCTTTGGCCTTGACCTTAGCCTCGTTCCAAGCATTGGTGATTTTAGTCTTCTATGGTTGATTCCAATTTTGGCAGGCGTTACAACGTACGGCCTTTCATGGCTGACAATGAGACAGGCTGAAGCTAAAAAGACCGAGGAACAGAAAAAGAAAGAAAAGGATAATCCTACAGCTTCACAAATGCAGACAATGAATAAAATTATGCCTCTTATTACGGTATGGTTTGCATTCACATTCTCTGCAAGTATCGGCTTGTACTGGATTATGAACAATATATTTAAAATGATTCAGCAGCTTGTTGTTAACCAGTTGTTGAAGAAAGAAAATACACTTGTTGTGGAAGTAAATGCAAATACTAAAAATAAGAAAAAGAAATAAGGTTTAAAGGATGATTATAAAATGACAAGGAGAATTGAAGTAACAGCAAAAACTGTTGATGAAGCTGTTGAAAAGGCTCTTAAAGAATTCAATACAACAAGAGAAAATGTTGAAGTTTATGTTGTGGAAGAAGGATCTAGGGGAATATTTGGATTGGGCGCCAAGGATGCAAAAGTAAGAGTATCTTTTGACGAAGAAAAAATTGAAAATGTTAAAATTTCCATTAGTGCAGAGGACATATCGGAGGCAAAAAAGCCTGCTCCAAAGAAAAAGGTAGAGAAGCCTGTTAATAAACCGGAACCTGCTACAGAAAAGGTTTCTGAACCAGTTGAAGATGAAAGTGTTAACCGCCCTGAAAGAAAGTCTACATATTCAGCAGAAGCTGTTGAACAGGCAAAGGCTTTTGTTCAGGATGTTGTTACAAAAATGGGTACAACATGCACGGTTGAGGCTGTTGACGGTGAATCTAAGCTTATCGTTTCCGGCGAGGATGTGGGTGTTATTATAGGCAGACGCGGCGACACTATTGATGCTATTCAGTATCTTGTAAACTTGTATGTAAACAAGGACAGACACGGTGATGATTATTGCAGAATTACTGTTGATACTGAAAACTATCGTGCAAGACGCGAAGAAACCTTGAAAAAACTCGCTAACAGTATGGCTAACAAGGCTGTAAAATACAGAAAAGATATGTCTTTAGAGCCTATGAATCCATACGAAAGAAGAATTATTCATTCAGCATTACAAAATCATAAATATGTTAAGACAAAAAGCGTTGGTGAAGAACCGAACAGAAGAATTGTTGTAACATTGAAAAAATAATTTTAAAGGTTGTTACATAATCAATTATGTAGCAACCTTTTTTAGTATTTTGTACTTTGAGGTGTTTTTTATGACAATAGCAGCTATAGCTACCGCAAACGCAACAGGAGGTATAGGGATTGTACGTTTAAGCGGTGAAAAATCAATAGAAATTGCTAACAAAATTTTTAGTCTGGATGTGACAAAATTTCAAAGTCATACCCTCCATCTCGGCAAGATAGTCTTTAACGGACATATAATTGATGAAGCGTTGGTCAGCGTTTTTAAGGCACCAAATAGCTATACAGGTGAAGATGTTGTGGAATTTAACTGTCACGGAGGGCTTCGCGTATGCAAAATGGTACTTGAGGCTATATATCAAAGCGGAGCAAAGCCTGCACAGGCAGGAGAATTTACCAAGCGTGCTTTTTTAAACGGTAAAATAGACCTTAGTCAGGCAGAAGCAGTAGCAGACTTAATATCTGCAGAAACAGATGATGCTGTGAGCATTGCTGCAAATCAGCTTGACAAAAAGCTTTCCGATAAAATAAATGCTTTAAGAGATGAATTAATTGCATCTACCTCACATATCTTGGCTATGATTGACTTCTCCGAAGAGGGTGTTGAAGAGCTTGACTATACCGATTTAAAGAATACCCTAAATGACATAAATAGCCAAATAGGTGACCTTATTCTTACATCCGACAGCGGCAGAATTATAAAAGACGGCATAAATACTGCTATTATTGGTACACCAAATGTAGGAAAATCGAGTATATTGAATACTATTTGCGGAGAAGACAGGGCGATAGTTACCAATATTGAAGGTACTACCCGTGATGTAATCGAAACACAAGTAACTATAAAGGGGTGTAAGCTCAATTTACTTGATACCGCAGGTATTCGTGAAAGCGATAATATGGTAGAACAGTTAGGCGTAAAACGTTCAAAAGATGCAATTGAAAAAGCTGACCTTATATTCCTCGTTCTTGATGGTTCCAGAGAAATTACAGACCGTGATATGGAAGTAATTAATCTTGCGGACAAGACAAAAACAATGTGTCTTATTAATAAAAGTGATCTACCTAGAAAGACTAACTTTAGCGGAGATTTTTTAAGGACAATATATGTTTCTGCACAAACGGGAGAAGGATTTGCCCAGCTTTTTGACTGTATATACAATATGTATAGTGCAGGTGATGTTACCGATAAAATTATTATTACAAACCCACGTCATAAACATAGTCTTATGAATGCAAAATCTGTCATAGACGAAATACTGACCGCAATGAAAACCGATACTCCTTTTGACATAATATTAGGAGATATTGAAATAGCTATATCTGCATTGGGTGAAATAGGTGGTATGACAGTAAGTGATGAGATTATAGACAGTATATTTGCAAACTTTTGCGTTGGAAAATAAAAAGAAGAACTTAGAGGCGATTTATATGTCAAATTATTTTGCAGGCGAGTATGATGTTGCAGTGATAGGTGCAGGCCACGCGGGATGTGAGGCAGCCTTGGCAGCAGCAAGACTCGGGATGAAAACAATTTTATTTACAATTAATCTTGATGCCATAGGCAATATGCCCTGTAACCCCTGTATTGGCGGTACAGCAAAAGGGCATCTTGTAAGGGAAATAGATTCATTGGGCGGTGAAATGGGTAAGATTGCTGATGCTACAAAGCTGCAATCCCGTATGCTTAATCGTGGCAAAGGTCCTGCTGTATATTCCCTAAGAGTCCAGTCAGATAGACGTGCTTATCAGGAAAAAATGAAGCAGACTTTGGAAGCTGTGCCAAATCTTGACATTAAACAATGCGAAATCACGGAGATTATCCACGATGAAAATAACAAGGTTACAGGAGTCGTTTCCCATTTGGGTGCAGAGTATGCTGTAAAAGCAGTAATAATATGCTCCGGCACATACCTACGCGGAAAAATTCACGTAGGTGAGGTTTCGTATGACGGCGGTCCGGACGGAATGTTTGCTGCAACAAAGCTTACAGAATGTCTTAATGATATGGGTATAAAAACAATGCGTTTTAAAACCGGTACACCTGCACGTATTAATAGACACACGGTAGACCTTTCAAAATTTGAACAGCAGATAGGTGACGAAGAAATAATTAATTTTTCTTTTGAGACAAAGGAAAAAGCTGAAAATAAGGTTGTGTGCTACCTTGGATATACAACTGAGGAAATGCACAATGTTATAAAGGAAAATCTACATCGCTCACCTCTTTATGGTGGTCAAATTGAAGGTGTAGGTCCAAGGTATTGTCCATCTATCGAAGACAAGGTTGTTCGATTTGCAGATAAAAAAAGGCATCAATTCTTCTTGGAGCCTTGCGGTTACAACACAGATGAAATGTATGTTCAGGGGTTATCATCTTCTATGCCGGAAGACGTACAGATAAAAATGTACAGAGCAATACCGGGTATGGAAAATGTTCACTTTATGCGTACTGCATACGCTATTGAGTACGATTGCATAGACCCTACCCAATTAAAACCATCACTGGAATTTAAATGTGCAGAGGGCCTTTACGGTGCGGGGCAGTTTAACGGAACTTCCGGTTACGAAGAAGCTGCTGCACAAGGGCTTATGGCGGGTATTAATGCAGCAAGAAAAATAACAGGAAAAGAGCCTGTTGTACTATCACGTTCCGAAGCGTATATTGGTGTGTTGATAGATGACCTTGTAACAAAAGGCACAAATGAACCCTACAGAATGATGACGGCAAGGGCAGAGCATCGTTTACTGTTAAGACAGGACAACGCGGATATTAGACTTACGCCGATAGGCCACGAAATCGGCCTTATAAGCAATGAAAGATATTCAAGATTTCTTGAAATGAAAGAAAAAATTGAAAAGGAAAAGGAGCGTCTTGCAAGGACGAATATCGCACCTACCAAGAGAGTGAATGACTTTTTAGAGAAACACGGATGCACTCCACTTTCTACCGGTGCAAAGCTTATAGATATTTTAAGACGTCCACAGCTTAACTACAATGATCTTAAGGAAATTGACGACAATTTCCCAAATTATGATGAAATAGTTGCATATCAGGTATATACTGATGTAAAATATGAGGGATATATTAAAAGGCAGGTTGAACAGGCAGAACAGGTAAAAAAACTTGATAACAAAAAAATTCCCACTGACATTAATTACGACGATGTTTACGGATTGCGCATTGAAGCAAGACAAAAGTTGGCGGAAATCAGACCTGAATCTGTAGGACAAGCGTCCCGAATTTCCGGTGTTTCTCCTGCTGATATTGCTGTATTATTGGTATATTTAAAATCAAAATAGGGAAAAATAGCCTTACGTCCGTATAAGGAATGTTAAAAAACTATCAAATTGGTCTAAATTAATTGACTTGACTTATAAATTGTGCTATTATTTAATGTGGCAAAGGTAGTTAAGAAGGGGTGAAAAAAATGATATATGTTGACAATGCGGCAACAACGATGCTTGAACCTGAAGTGCTAGAAAAGATGATGCCGTACCTTACAGAATATTACGGTAATGCATCTTCAATATATAGATTCGGCCAGGAAGCCAAAGAAGTTGTAAATGAATCACGCGAAACAATAGCAAAATGCTTAAATTCTGATGCAAAGGAAATTTTCTTTACCAGCGGAGGTACAGAGGCTGATAACTGGGCTATAAAAGGTGTTGCGGACGCTCTTTCAAAGAAAGGTAACCATATTATAACATCTGCAATTGAACACCACGCAGTTTTGCATACATGTGAATTTTTAGAAAAACACGGTTATAATATTACATACCTGCCCGTTGATGAAAACGGTCTGGTAAATCCTGATGATTTAGAAAAAGCTATTACAGATAAAACCATACTTGTATCAATAATGTTTGCAAATAATGAAATTGGTACCATACAGCCTATTAAAAAATTGACTGAAATTGCACATAACCACGGTATTTATTTTCACACAGATGCTGTACAGGCTGTTGCTCACGTGGAAATTGATGTTAAAGATTTGGGCATCGATTTACTTTCAATGTCTGCTCATAAATTTGGGGGACCAAAGGGCATTGGCGCTTTGTATATCAAAAAAGGTGTAAAAATATCAAACCTGTTACATGGTGGCCAGCAAGAGCTTGGCAGACGTGCAACTACCGAAAACCTCGCAGGTATAGTAGGTATGGCGGCAGCACTTAAGTTAGCTATGGACAACTTTGAAGAAAATACAAAGAAGATGATGAAACTTCGCGAAAAATATATTAATGCGGTTTTAGAAAAAATACCATACTGCAGACTTAATGGACACAGAACAGAAAGATTACCCGGTAATACAAACATTTCCTTCCAGTTTATTGAAGGTGAAGCGATGCTTTTGTTACTTGATATGTATGGTATTGCTGCATCAAGTGGTTCTGCTTGTACAAGCGGTTCACTGGACCCATCACATGTCTTACTTGCTATTGGATTACCCCACGGTATTGCCCATGGTTCACTCCGTGTAACGTTTTCTCATCACAATACTGAGGAGGAAGTTGACAAAATTGTAGATTCATTGGTAAAAGTAATTCAAAGATTAAGAGATATGTCTCCTCTTTACGAAAAGGTTAGAAAGGGTGAATAATAATGTTATATAGCGAAAAGGTTATGGACCATTTTGCAAATCCGCGTAACGTAGGTGAAATACCTGACGCCAACGCAATAGGAGAAGTTGGTAACGAAAAATGCGGAGATATTATGAAAATATATATGAAAATTGAAGATAACATAATAAAGGATGTTAAATTCAAAACTTTTGGTTGCGGTGCAGCGGTTGCAACAAGCAGTATGGCTACAACTATGGTTATGGGCAAAACAGTTGACGAAGCATTACAGCTTACAAATAAAGCGGTTATGGAAGCTTTGGACGGTTTGCCACCTGTAAAGGTACATTGTTCCGTATTGGCAGAACAAGCAATTCAAGCTGCTCTGGAGGACTATTACAAGCGTCAGGGAATAGATCCTAAGGGTATTTTAAAAAGATGTGACCACAATTGTGCAGAATGCACTTGTCACGACCATGAGTAAGAGTGTTATAATCGGCATGAGCGGAGGTGTGGACAGCTCCGCAAGTGCCGCTTTGCTTAAAAAACAGGGATACCGTGTTGTAGGTGTAACAATGAAATTATGGAACGGAGAGCAGGCCGATGGCGGTTGCTGCTCTTTTTCAGCCATTGATGACGCTAAAAAGGTTGCGGACATACTTGGTATTGAACATTATGTACTAGACTACGAAAAGGAATTTGAACATAATGTTATAAAATATTTTATAAATGAATACAAGTCCGGTAAAACACCCAACCCTTGTGTATTATGCAATAAGCATATTAAATTTAATGCTCTTTCGAAAATGGCAGATGATCTTGGTATAGATTATATCGCCACAGGACATTATGCTAAAATTCAGGAAAATAACGGCAGATATTTACTTGTGCGCCCGGAAGACAGAAAAAAAGACCAGACATATTTTCTTTACAATATGACACAGGAGCAATTAAAGAGGACGCTATTTCCCTTATACGATGTTACAAAAGAAGAAACCCGTAAAATCGCCCAGGAAATAGGACTTTCAGTAGCTGAAAAACCCGACAGTCAGGATATCTGCTTTATCCCCGACGGGGACTATGTAAACTTTATTAAAAGACGTGACGGTAATATGCCCGAAGGTGATTTTGTGGATTCCGAAGGTAATGTTTTAGGCAGACACAAAGGCATAATGAACTACACAATCGGTCAGAGAAAAGGCCTTGGGATAGCCCTCAACAGACCAATGTATGTTACAGGCATTGATGCTAAAAACAACAGGGTGGTTTTAGGCCCTGACGGTTCACAGTTAAAGGACGGTCTTAAGGCTCATTCAGTTAATATGATAGCCTTTGATAAAATAACGGAGCCATTTGAATGCACAGCAAAAATCCGTTATAATGCTCAGGATGTGCCATGTATGGTATATCTTACCAAAGATGGATTTGAAGTAAAATTCCGACAACCGCAAAAGTCCGTTACCCCCGGACAAATGGTTGTTCTTTATGATAATAATATAGTAATCGGCGGAGGAATAATAGGTGTTTGATTTTAATTTTCCAAACCTTAATGACAAACAGCGTGAAGCTGTATATACTACGGAGGGCCCTGTGCTGATACTTGCAGGTGCAGGTAGTGGAAAAACTACTGTTTTAATTAACAGGATTGCCTATCTAATAGGTGCAAAAAACGTTTTTCCAAGCCAGATATTGGCTATTACTTTCACAAATAAAGCTGCAGCAGAGCTTAAAAGCCGTCTTGAAACAATGCTTGGTGGAGAAGGTGAAATGGTATGGGCAAGTACATTTCATTCACTATGCGTACGCATATTAAGACGCGACATTGAAAAAATTGGCTACCCCTCCTCCTTTAACATTTTTGACAGGGCAGACCAACTTACGGTTGTAAAAGAATGTTTGAAGGAAATGGGGATTGATGACAAAACATATCCCCCAAAATCCGTACTTTCAACCATTGGCAGAGCAAAAGACGAACTTCTAACTCCGGAAGATATGGCAAAAAATATCGCCGGAGATTTTCGGCTTGAAAAGGTTGCTCAAATATACAGTCTTTATCAGAAAAAATTACAAAAATACGGCTCATTGGATTTTGACGATATTATAATGCTGGCGGTAAAATTATTTTCTGAACACCCGGAGGTTCTAAAGTACTATCAAAGCAGATTCCAATACATAATGGTAGACGAATATCAGGACACAAACCACGCACAATACAGCCTTGTATCTATGCTTGCAGGCGGACACGGCAATTTGTGCGTTGTAGGTGATGATGACCAAAGTATATATAAGTTCCGCGGAGCAAATATCGAAAATATTCTCTCCTTTGAAAAACAGTATACAAATTCAAAGGTAATAAAACTTGAAGAAAACTATCGCTCTACACAAAATATCCTTGACGCTGCAAATAACGTTATTAAAAACAATATGGGCAGAAAGGGTAAAAATCTTTGGACAAGCAAGGGCGACGGTGAAAAAATCAAGGTTATAAAAGCACAAAATGAACACGATGAAGGACAGAAAATAGCTGAAAGAATATCCGAACTCACGGATAAGGGCTATTCATATAATGATTTTGCAATCTTGTACAGAACAAATGCACAATCCCGTGTGATAGAAAATATGCTTTTAAGAAATGCCATACCGTACAGAGTTCTGGGCGGTCTGCGATTCTTTGACCGCAAGGAAATCAAGGATGTGCTTGCATATATGAAGCTTATAAACAATCCTAGCGACAACATAAGTCTAAAAAGAATTATAAATGAACCCAAACGAGGCATTGGCAAAAAAACCGTTGAAGATGCAGAAGTTTTGTCTGCACAACAAGGTACAAGTATGTTTCGGATATGTGAAGAGTCAACAGGTAAGCTGAAAGCCTTTGCAGAAATGATAAACCAAATAAAAGAAAAAAATCTGGGCATATCTAAAATGGTTGAGGAAATCCTAGATAAAACCGGTTATCTTGAAGCCTTGGTAAATGAAAACACTATAGAAGCAACTACAAGAATTGAAAACATAAGGGAACTTGTAACTGACGCAATGGAATATGAAAAAACCGAGGACGAAGAGCCTACATTAGCAGGATATCTTGAAAAAATATCTCTCGTTGCAGATGTAGATAACTACGACGAAACTCAAGATGTTGTAGTAATGATGACGTTGCATAGTGCCAAAGGTCTTGAATTTCCCATAGTATTTATAGCAGGTATGGAGGACGGAATATTTCCCGGTTATCAGTCCATAATAGCTGGCGATGAGCTTGAGGAGGAACGCAGACTTTGCTATGTGGGTATAACAAGAGCAAAACAAATACTCCACATAAGCCATGCATTTTCACGAAGTCTTTACGGGTCTACCTCATACAATCAACCATCAAGATTTTTGGACGAAATACCAACCGAACTAATTGACGGACAATTTACATCAAGTACTCCGCTAAGAGATAATGTATTCCCCAAATCTACGGCACAGCACAGTTCTATCAATCTCAGCAGCCAGCCAAAAACAACACAAAAAAGTGATTTCAGCATAGGCGACAGAGTAAAACATTTTAAATTTGGCGAGGGTACAATTCTAAAAGCAATTCCCGTGGGAAATGACGTGCACCTTGAGGTTATGTTTGACACCGCAGGTACAAAAAATCTTATGGCAGCATATGCTAAACTAAAAAAATTATAGGAGATTATTATGGAAAGCTATACAGACTTTGCATATGTATATGACAAGTTAATAGATCAGGACTATGAAAAATGGGCAGATTATATTGAAAATATATTTAAAATAAACAAAAAAGAACCCAAACTTGTTCTGGACCTGGGATGCGGCACAGGAAGCATTACAAACATCCTTGCCAAACGAGGATATGATATGATCGGCGTGGATTTATCCCCTGATATGTTAAATGTAGCAATAAACAAGGCTGCGGAACAGAAGCTTGATGTACTATATCTGTGTCAGGATATTCGCGAATTTGAGCTTTATGGTACGGTTGATGCCATAATATGCACACTAGATGTACTCAATTACATAACTGAGCCAAAAGAGCTTGACCGGGTGTTTGCATTGGTTAAAAACTATTTAAATCCTGATGGAATATTTATATTCGATATCAATACGGAATACAAGCTTAAAAATATACTAGGTAACAACACATTTATTAATGAAGAAGACGGAGTATTCTACACCTGGGAAAATGAAAATGTTGACTGCATTAGCAACCAGTACCTGACATTTTTTGCAGAATGTGAAAACGGTATGTACGAAAGGTTTGACGAAACCCACATTCAAAGAGCATATAAAATTGATGAAATAGTGGATTTGCTAAATAAAAACAATTTGACTTTTGAGGCAGAATACAGGCTTTTCACCCTTGAAAAAGCTGATGAAAACTGCGAAAAAACGGTTATTGTGTCGAAATGTTTATGTTGACAAAAATGGCAAAAAATGATATACTTACCTCATAATCCAAAGGGGTTATGCAACAATTTTTAGGAGGCAAAAGAATGCAAAAAGGTAAGGTAAAATGGTTTAACGCTGAGAAAGGATATGGATTCATTGAAAGTGAAGACGGTACAGACGTATTCGTTCACTTTACAGCAATCAACATGGATGGCTACAAATCACTTGAAGAAGGTGCTGAAGTATCATTCGAAGTAGTTGAAGGCGCTAAAGGTCCACAGGCCAGCAACGTAACCAAAAACTAATTCAATTAATTTGTGAGCTTTAATATATATTTATTATAGGGTACATTTTAAGAGAAAAATTACACTCCGTATGTCTACGGAGTGTTTTTTTGATTATTTTTTTGATATTCCAAAATCATTTACTAACATTATGGCAAAAAATATCAGCAAAATTCCGGTTATAGAAGCACTTTGCCCATATACCAAATATCCCAATACCGCTGCAGCCAAAGGTTCAGAACAAGCCATAATCGCCGCCTTTCCCGGAGCAGTATGTTTAAGACCTATAGTATACAACATAAAGGTTATATAAGCCGTAACCAGCCCTATCAATATCATAATTGAAATCATATACGTTTTATTCGGATAAGCCTGCATTACCGGTATTATACTTTGAGGTTTGGCAACAACCCATGCTCCCGAAGCAGCAAACAGGAATGAATACATTGTTACGGTATATGAATGGTATTTTTTTAGCGCAATGGTACCGAAAATACTGTAAAGTCCATATGCGATGCCTGACCCCAAACCGATTATAAAATACCATATTCCTATACTTCCGCTTTCGTCTCCCGTATAGGAAACCAGTATACACCCCAAAAAAGCACATACCAGGGCTACAACCTTTTGCCAGGTCATCTTTTCCTTAAAGAATACTGCCGATATCAATATAACCCATATAGGTGAAGTATAAAGCAATATTGCAGCAACGGAAAGGGATGTTTTTGATATGGTATAAAGGTAAAGTAAACTCATACCCAAAACGCTCACAATACCAATCACCGCAAACAACCATAAGTCCTTAATATGTATTTTGAACTTACTACTGTCCGCAAAAAATACTGTAATCACAAAAGCGATTGCCGCTCCCGTAAGACGTATTGCCGATGACTGAGCAGTATTAAACCCAATACTTTCCATTTCATTTACGAAAATACCCATCGTTCCCCATATAATTCCTGCAAGGATTATCAGAAATGATGCAATTCTTTTCATATGTAAATTCCCCCTGATTTTTCTAACCACTAAATTCTATCACAATGGATATGAAAAATCAAGTATTAAACCAGCTTTACCCCATACTTTTCAAACCAATAATCAAACTGAACAAGCCAAGCAACAAGCTGTGGTTTATTCATTAACTGCCCAAACCACGTTACGCTATCGGAAAGCATAAGCTCATTATATGCTTTAATATTTAAAATATCGTGTAAAATTCCCTGTTTCATACGATTTCCCAACATTTCTGTTACATATTCAAGATATTTTGGGTTGTGCGTAATCGGGTACGGACTTTTTTTACGATGCAATATTTTATCGGGCAAATAGTCTGTCATCGCATTACGGAGTAATGCCTTTTCCGTCTGGTTTTCAAATTTTATACTCCATGGCACGTTATATATATATTCTATAATTCGGTGGTCTGCAAAAGGCACACGTACCTCAAGCCCATAGGCCATACTCATACGGTCCTTTCTTTCCAACAATGATGTCATAAAATATGAGGTAGAAAGTACTGTTGCAATACGCGATGTCTTCATATCCTCTGTGTCTGTATCAAGCATCGGAACTTCCGAAACTGTATCCCTGTAAACTTGAGCAATGTATTCATATCCCCTCTTTGGCTGTGCTATTTTATCATCAAACAACCCTGCTCTTACCATAGGATGATGTATCCAAGGGAAAAAATCCTTTTCAAGCATTTCCTTACGGTAAAACCATGGATAACCACCAAAAATTTCATCTGAACATTCTCCGGATAAAGCTACAGTATGTGTTTTCTTTATTTCCCCACAAAAATACAAAAGGGAAGAATCCACATCTGCTTGCCCCGGAATATCCCTATATTCTACTGCAGGAAACAAGTTTGCAGCAACAGATATTGTAGGGGCAGTAAGTACCTTATGATTTGTTCCCAGATAATCTGCAAGATACACAGCAAATTCATCATCCCCCTGAGGTTGGAACAAAGATTTCTTAAAATTCTTCTTATTATCCTCATATTCAAATGAGTATGAAGAAATTACGTTCCCCTCTTCCTTGTATTTCTTTGCCGCAACAGAAGTTATAATTGACGAATCCAATCCACCGGACAATAATGTGCAAAGAGGAACATCACTTACAAGCTGTTTCTGAATTGCATCCTCCATAAGCCATTTTGTATGGGCAACAGCCTCTTCTGCTGTTTCATTGAACTCTTTTGCCTCCAAACTCCAATACTTCCATATTTTCAAACCCTTTTTATCAAACCAACCACATTCCGCAGGCCTTAGTTCTGATATATTCTTAAAAACTCCACTGCCATTAATTGTCCCAGGGGACATAAACAATAATTGCCACAATCCAACTTCATCTAATTCCGGAGGAATTTGAGGATGTTTAAGCAATGCTTTAATTTCTGATGCAAATACAAAAGTACTGTCTAAAATTGTATAAAAAAACGGCTTTACTCCTAATCTGTCACGAACAAAAAATATTCTGTCACGAGTATGGTCATACACAGTAAAGGCAAAAATTCCATTTAGTTTTTGCACACACTCCTCACCAAAAATCACAAAAGAATACAATACAACCTCTGTATCACAAGTGGTTTCAAACTTTATACCGTGTTTCACAAGCTCTATTCTCAATTCCGGTGTATTATAAATCTCTCCATTATACACAATAGTATATTTGTTGCCTTCAAAAATCACAGTCATAGGTTGATGTCCATTTTCCACATCCATTACCGCAAGTCTGTTGTGGTGTAGCGCTACACCTTCTGCGAAAAAGGTATCCGTCTCATCAGGTCCCCGATGCTTCATTACCTTGCCCATCTTCTGTAAAATGTTAATATCAGCTTTATTTTTATCCCTAAAATCAACAATTCCGCATATTGAACACATAATAACCCTCCTCTATATGGTTATTATATGCAACATACGGAATATTTTTACTCATTATTTAATTGCTGTAACTACTCTTTCTATACCTGCCAAGTCCTTGATTATTTCAGTCTGAGAAAAACCATTTTCCACAAGAATTCTCTCGACGGTTCTTGCTTGATTATGCCCCACCTCAAATGCAATCAATCCACCATTTTTCAAAATTTCAAATCCTTTTTGAGCAATACCACGATAAAACGCTAATCCATCATCCCCGCCATTTAGGGCAATATATGGTTCAAAGTTCCTTACATCTTCCATAAGTGTAGGTATTACTCCCTTCTCAATATACGGAGGATTTGATACAATGCAATCAACTGAAAAATCCGGAAAATCACTCAATATATCCATATTTAGAAAGATGATTTTATCTTGTACGTTGTTAATCATTGCATTTTCTATGGCAACTTCTGTGGCATCCTTAGATACATCCACAGTATATGCCTTTGCATTTGGACAGTTAGCGACAACACTTATGGGAATACATCCGCTGCCTGTACCTATATCAAGGATAGTATACGAATTATCCCTAACATAATCAATTACACTTTCAACAAGCACTTCTGTATCTGGACGAGGGATTAACACATTATGATTAACTTTGAAATCCAATCCGTAAAATTCTGCCCTTCCCAAAATATACTGCATAGGCTCGTGACTTTCACGACGTTTAACTAACTGTTCGAAATCCTCACTTATTTCTACATCCTCTGCAGAATTTACAACAATGTACAATTTGTCCCTATTCAAAAATTTGCAAAGTAAAAGTCTGGCATCAAGATTAGCTGTATCAATACCTGCCTCTCTTAATCTATCGGCAGTATTTTTTAAAATTTCACTTATCTTCATTTTACCACTTGTCATCCTCTTTGTTATCTGTAAGGACAGCATTAAGTGATGCTATAGCAACCTCAAGCTGCAATTCATCAGGCTCCCTTGTAGTAATATACTGCAACCACATACCTGGCTGGGAAATCAGCTTTGTAAACCAGTTTTCGTGTCTGCCGGCAAGCTTAATAATTTCATAAGATATACCCGCTATAACAGGCAAAAGTAAAATTTTATACAATGCTCTTTGCCACCACGCCAATCCTGTGGGAATAACCATAAAAACTATAACACTTACTATCATAACGAAAATTAAAAAACTAGTTCCGCATCTTGGGTGCAATCTTGAACTTTCCTGTACATTTTCAACAGTAAGCTCCGCACCTCTTTCATATGTGTGGATAGTCTTATGCTCTGCACCATGGTACATAAACACTCGTTTTATATCCTTCATCTGAGATACCAACAAGATATATGTTAAAAATATACCCATACGCACTGCACCTTCGATTAAAGTACGTGCCGTACCGTCAACTTGTATAGCCGTGAGCTTTGCAATTAGTTCTGCAATAAAATTCGGCAACATAAAGAAAAGTCCGATTGAAAGGATAAGCGATAATATAACGGAGAAATAAATTACCACATCTTTAATCTTGTCTCCCAATTTTTCTTCCAGCCACTTATCGAATTTACTTTCCGTATCTTCCTCCCCCTCTATATCATAGAATTCTGCAGAAAACATAAGTGCCTTTACGCCGGTTATCATACTTTCAAAAAAGGATATACATCCTCTGATTATAGGCAATTTCAAAATCTTGTTTTTTTGCAAAACCGACGAAATCGGTCTTTTTTCAATTATAATTT
The DNA here is from genome assembly GCA_045654805.1 of Clostridia bacterium. Lineage (GTDB taxonomy): Bacteria > Bacillota > Clostridia > Monoglobales > Firm-18 > CAZNKU01. Next base: position 47,778 of record JAZOOD010000029.1, read on the forward strand.
CTTTATCCGGCTTACGAACAGCAATTGCAATTTCCTTTGGTCCTCGCATCATAACGCCTTCCATAACTGCCTGCCCGCCAATACTGGTTTTGTGTATTTTTTTATCTTTCATATTAATCTCCATAGCCTTTCTGCCTGTAAAATATAGAATGCGTTGTATACAGGCATACAAAACGCACCTATTCCCTCGCAACACAGGAAACATATTCATCATCTACGACTATTATATGATCTATAAGTTCTATGCCAATTGTGTTTACAAGCCTTTTTATATTGTTAGTTGTATTAAAATCCTGCTGTGAGGGCAAATGTACACCTGATGGATGATTGTGGCAAATCATTATTCCCGTAGTTGATGTATATGCGACTGCTTCCAATACCTTCCTAGGGTCCATGATTACCGCCCCAGGACTGCCTTCCGCAATTTTCACTTCCTTTATAAGATGCCTCATGTTATCAAAACAAAGTACATATGCAACCTCATTCTTGTTACCCTTTAATAATGCTACACACCTTTGGTACATACTATCTTTTGTTTTAAATTGTTGTTTTTTACGTATTGAGGTGTGTATAGAATACCCCTTGGAAATATAAGGTATAAGCTTTATATATTCTGCAGCAGCGGGTCCTACACTCTCAACTGATATAAGCTCCTCCTCTGTTGCATTACACACCGCGTCAAGATTTCCGAACTTATCAAGTAGTGCGTGGGCAATAGGATTAGTATCACACCGCTTATATACTGCAAACAGACAAAGCTCTAAAAATTCGTGTTCCAGCAATGTTTCTATGCCGTTTTCAAATACTTTTTTCATAACACGCCGTCTATGCCCTGCTGCCATAATGCCATACTGCTCCTTTTAAAATATAATTTATTTTATTGTATAATATTTCTACGTATTTTGTCAAGAATACTATATATAGATTAATAATAAATTTACAAAAACATTCTGTAAAATTATAACTTTTCTATTGACAAATAAAGGTCATAGTGGTATAATATCACTTGTTGATGCCGGATTGTGTAAAGGTAGCACGACAGACTCTGACTCTGTTTGTCTGGGTTCGAATCCTAGTCCGGCAACCAAATTAAAACCTCTTTTGTATACAAAAACAAAAGAGGTTTTGTTTTTGTTGAAAAATTTACAACAACACAATAAAATAAATAGATAAATAGGAATTTTATGGAGGCTGTTATGGAAAAGGATTGGTTATTCTCAACTGATGAATATATATGTGATTTGAGAACAGTTGCAGTTTTAGTAAAAGATAATAAAATTCTTGTTCAAAGAGATATAAATGGTAAAGAATATGCTTTGCCAGGTGGTCACATAAAAATAGGTGAAACCTTGGAAGATGGTTTGATTCGTGAAACAATGGAAGAAATGGGTGTGGATATTAAATGTAATCGGCTATTGTGGAGTGAAGAATGTTTTTGGGAGTGGAATGGAAAACAGGCACATAATATTGCGTTTTATTATTTGGTTGAATTATGTGATAATCAAGAAATTCCTGATAATGGAGAATTTGTTTCTCAAAAAGATAATTGCAATGTTTTTATTGGGTGGATGCCTATTGAAGAACTTCAAAATATAATTATCTATCCCGAATTTTTAAAGAAAGAAATATATAATTTAAACGAACCTATGAAACACTTTGTTTCAAAAGGCTAATTTCAACAAATTCCAATTTGTCTAACAGGCAGATAGAAAAGCTATTCTTTTAGTCAATTTTAGCTTTATTCTGCCAGTCAATATATTCTTTCGTATATAAAATACTGTTTTCAGAATGATAATTGTATTTTGTTTTTACAACTCTATAAATAGTAAAAAGCGATAAGGCTAATTAACCTTATCGCTTTAATTATTTGTTTTATTATTTAATCATATTTGCAACTTCTGATGCAAAATCGTCTTCCTTCTTTTCAAGACCTTCACCTTTTTCAAAACGAGCGAAGTCAACCAATTTAACACCCTTTGATGCAAGATATTTTTCTACTGTGAAGTTAGAATCTTTAACGAATTCCTGCTGATTCAAGCAATTCTGTTCATAAAACTTATTAACCTTACCGATAAGCATTTTTTCCAAAATGTTTTCAGGCTTGTTAGCGTTTTTAGGATCTTCCTTCATCTGAGCAAGAATGAAGTGCTTTTCTTTTTCAAGATCTTCTGCAGGAACAGTAGTCTTGTCAAGATAAGCAGGATTCATAGCAGCGATCTGCATAGCAGCATCACGAGCAGCTTCTTTAGCTTCGTCATTAAGGTCAGCACATTCAACCTTAACCATAACACCGATTCTACCACCCATATGGATGTAGTCGATAACATTACCTTCGAAACGAGCAAATCTTCTAAGATTCATATTCTCGCCGATTTTAGCGATTTTTTCTGTAATCATATCTTTGATAGTTACAGAACTATCACCTACAAAGTTAGATGCAAGCAAAGCATCAACATCAGCAGGGTTTGTATCAATAACCTGTTTAGCAATATTCTTAACAAGTTCCTGGAATTCAGCATTCTTAGCAACGAAGTCAGTTTCAGAGTTAACTTCAACCATAGCAGCAACATTACCTTCAACAAGGATATCTACCATACCTTCTGCTGCGATTCTACCAGCTTTCTTTTCAGCAGTAGCAAGACCTTTTTCTCTCAAAAAGTCCATAGCCTTTTCAAAATCGCCGTTTGTTTCTGTAAGAGCCTTTTTGCAGTCCATCATACCACAACCGGTCTTTTCACGCAAATTTTTAACGTCTGCAGCTGTAAAACTCATATTTAAAGTCTCCTTATCTTAAAATTTAGTAAATGACAAATTATTCAGCATCTGTAGCTTCTACTTCGTCTTCTTTGTCATCTTCAACAGCAGCCATTGATTCGCCCTGCTTAGCTTCCAATACAGCGTTAGCAATGCATTCAACGATCAACTTAACTGCTCTGATAGCGTCATCGTTACCAGGGATAACGTAATCAACTTCTTCAGGGTCACAGTTTGTATCAACAATTGCTACAACAGGAATGTTAAGTCTCTTAGCTTCTGCAATAGCTATCTTTTCCTTACGTGGGTCAACAACGAACATCGCTCCAGGCATATTCTTCATTTCTTTAATGCCACCGAAGTTCTTTTCAAGCTTTTCCATTTCCTTTCTAAGCTTCATAACTTCTTTCTTAGGCAAAAGTTCGAATGTACCGTCTTCTTCCATTTTCTGCAACTGGTAAAGACGATCAATACTCTTTCTGATAGTTTTAAAGTTTGTAAGCATACCGCCCAACCAACGGTTATTTACATAATACATACCAACTCTTTTAGCTTCGTCTGTAATAGCTTCCTGAGCCTGTTTCTTTGTACCTACGAACAAGATGTTTTTACCATCCAAAGCCACATCTCTGATGAAAGCATAAGCTTCCTCAATCTTCTTTGCGGTTTTCTGCAAATCGATGATGTAGATACCGTTTCTTTCTGTGAAAATGTACTCCGCCATTTTCGGATTCCATCTGCGAGTCTGGTGACCAAAATGCACACCAGCTTCAAGCAGTTGTTTCATTGAAATTACTGCCATTTTTATTTTCCTCCTTGTTTTTATACCTCCGCACAACTTCATTTTCATGCACAACCCATAGGGCAACCGCACACAAATCTGTCGTACGTGTGTATTTTTAGCTGTTTTTACAGCTTGAATATTATATCACATATTCTCTATAATTGCAAGAGCTTTTTTAGAAATTTTTTCATATCTTTCTTTTTTATTTTTAATACGCTCATCTAAAGATGGCAAAAGCCCAAAATTAATGTTCATTGGCTGAAAATTTTTGCCGGAATATTCGGAAATATATGTCGCCAATGCTCCATGAGCGGTGGCTCGGTCAAAAGTTACTTTTTCTTTACCCAATGCCTTCATCGCTGCATTAATCCCCGCCACCAGACCGCTTGACGCACTTTCTACATATCCCTCAACCCCTGTTATTTGTCCGGCAAAGAAAACATTGGGATATTTTTTCATATTATAAGTTGCATCAAGTAAATTCGGCGAATTTATATAAGTGTTTCTGTGCATTACTCCATAACGTGCAAAGCTGGCGTTTTCAAGTCCCGGTATCATTCCAAAAACTCTCTTTTGCTCAGGGAATTTTAAATGAGTCTGAAAACCCACAATATTATACATTGTGCCTTCGGCATTATCCTGACGGAGCTGAACAACCGCATAATTTTTTGTTCCATCGGGTCTATCAAGACCAACTGGCTTTAACGGACCAAAAACCAAAGTGTCCCTACCTCGTTTTGCCATAACTTCGACAGGCATACAGCCTTCAAAAACATTATTTTCAAACTCCTTAAGCTCAGCAGTTTCTGCATTTACAAGCTCCGTCCAGAATGCTTCGTACTGCTCCTTGTTCATAGGACAGTTTATATAATCATCCCCACCCTTGCCGTACCTTGCTGCTTTATAGGTTATGTCGTGGTCAATGCTATCATACATAATAATGGGTGCAGCTGCATCAAAGAAATGAAGATACTCCTCACCCTCCGTGAGTCTTGTGATTTCATCAATAAGTGCATCAGAAGTTAACGGTCCGGTAGCTATAACCACAATGCCTTCTGGAATTTTGGAAACTTCCTCTGAAAGTACAAGATCAATGTTTTCGTGATTCTTGATTTTTTCAGTAATCATATTCGAAAAGCCTTGTCTGTCTACAGCCAACGCACCACCTGCAGGAACTTTTGTTGCATCTGCACATTCCATAATCAATGAACCTAAAAGACGCATTTCTTCTTTTAACAAACCAACAGCATTTGTAATGCCATCTGCACGTAATGAATTGCTGCATACAAGTTCACCAAGACTGTCATTTTTATGGGCAGGTGATTTTTTGTTAGGTTTCATATCTATAAGTTTAACTTTTACCCCTCTGTTTGCAATCTGCCATGCAGCCTCACATCCTGCAAGACCCGCGCCTATAACAGTTACCATCATTTGCTCTTTTTCTCCTTATTTTCTTCGTATCCGCATTTTTCATCGGCACAATAAATTCTCTTCTTGCCTCTGAATTTGTTTTCCAGTAAAAGACCGCCACATTTGGGACATTCCTGTGTAAGAGGCATATCCCATGTCATAAATTCACATTCTGGGTTTTTCTCACAGCCATAATACGTCTTTCCTTTTTTAGATTTTTTAATTAAAAGTTTACCACCGCATTTCGGGCAATTGGCACCTGATTCCTTCGTAATCGCCTTTGCGTTACGACATTCAGGGAATCCGGGACAAGCTAGAAACTTACCATAGCGTCCCATTTTATAAACCATCATCCTACCGCATTTTTCACATGGAACATCAGATACTTCGTCTTCTATCTTTATTTTGCCAATTGCATCCTCTGCAACCTTAAGGGTGTGTTCAAAAGGTCCATAAAATTCAGATACAATTTTAACCCAATCGTTTTTGCCATCTTCTACATCATCAAGCTTTTCTTCCATATTTGCGGTAAATTCAACATCCACAATATCTTTAAAATATTCAATCATAAGGTCCGTTATAACAGTGCCAAGCTCTGTGGGATGCAAAACCTTTCCTTTACGGGAGATATAATTTCGTGAAAGAATAGTGGTGATGGTAGGCGCATAGGTACTTGGACGGCCTATACCGTCTTCTTCCATAGCTTTGATAAGCGAGGCTTCAGTATATCTTGCGGGATGCTCGGTAAAGTGTTGAGATTCCTCAAGCTTTGAAAGCTTAAGCGCCTCCCCCTTCATAAGCTGTGGTAATGCACCATCATCGTCCTCCTTGGTTTCCTTACTTTCAACGTATATCTTCATAAAACCAGGGAATTTAATTGTTGAACCGTTAGCCTTAAAAATGTAATCTGAAACATTTATATCCACTGAAACTGTATCAAAAACTGCAGAAGCCATCTGACTTGCAACAAATCTTTCCCATATAAGCTTATAAACCTTATAAAGGTCTGGTGTAAGGCTATCCTTAACCTGCTCTGGTGTTATTGAAATATCCGAAGGTCTTATAGCTTCGTGAGCATCCTGAGCAGATTTTTTTGTTTTGTAGACACGCGGCTTTTCTGGGGCATATTCGTCGCCAAATACTGATTTAATATAGCTAAAGGCAGTGGCTTTTGCCTCATCAGAAATTCGAAGAGAATCTGTTCTCATATAGGTAATAAGCCCGATTGTTCCCTTACCCTTTACATCAACGCCTTCGTAAAGTTGCTGTGCAGCCTGCATTGTACGACGTGAAGTAAAATTAAGCTTACGGGATGCCTCCTGTTGCAACGTACTTGTAGTAAATGGAGGTGCAGGATTACGTGTCTTTGTCTTTGCTTCTACATTATTTACGATAAAATCTGCACCATCAATTTTATTGAGTATTTCTCTTACCTGAAGTTCGTTGGTAAGCTCAATTTTCCCATTTGTATCACCATAAAAATGTGCATTAAACTTTTTACGGTCACCATTTTTACTAAGTTTTGTATCAATTCGCCAATATTCCTGGGGAATAAATGCCTCTATTTCCCTTTCGCGGTCTACAACCAGACGTGTAGCAACAGATTGCACACGACCCGCACTAAGCCCTTTTTTGACTTTTTTCCATAAGAGAGGGCTTATTTTATAACCCACAATACGATCAAGGACTCTGCGCGCCTGCTGAGCATCAACAAGGTCCTTGTCAATGGCCCTTGGGTTTTTAACCGCATTTTGTATAGCTGTTTTGGTAATTTCATTAAAAGTTATTCTTTGAATGTTTTTATCCTCAATTTCCAAGGCAGATGCAAGATGCCATGAAATAGCCTCCCCTTCACGGTCAGGGTCGGTTGCAAGAAAAACTTTCTTCGCTGCCTTTGCTTCCTTTTTTAGTTTAAAAAGCAAATCACCCTTACCTCGTATGGTAATATATTTCGGTTCAAAATTATTTTCAACGTCAATACCCAACTGACTTTTGGGCAAATCTCTTATGTGTCCGTTAGACGCAAGGACTGTGTAATTCTTGCCTAAATATTTCTTTATGGTTTTAGCTTTAGCGGGTGATTCCACCACTACAAGATAGTCTGCCATAGAGTCCTCCGTTTCTGCCTTTAAAGGCTTAAAATATATTGTTTGCCGGGCAACTGCTTTACTGTTCCCGAAAGTTCCAACATAAATAGGCATTGATTGGCAACTGCAATTTCAACGCCTGATTTAAAACAAATTTCATCAATATGCATAGGGGTATTACTATCAAGCACCTCTGCAATCCTTCTCTGATCTTCAGAAAGTTTGCCAAAAACCAAATTCATTCTTTCCTGATTATCTTCCATATAATTTTCTGTATTTTCTTCAACCAACATATACCCCAAATCAGCAATAATGTCATCTGCAGAAGTTATAAGTCTTGCACCCTCCCTTATAAGGGTGTGTGAAGCCATGCTTAAAGGATTATCCGCATTTCCGGGCAGGCAAAACACCTCTTTGCCCTGGTCTTTAGCAAGATTTGCAGTTATAGTAGACCCACTTGAAGCCTTGCCTTCCACAACAAGAACAGATTGCGACATACCGCTGACTATTCTGTTACGAACAGGAAAATGTGTGGGTAAAGGTGCTGTACCGGGTGGAAATTCAGAAATAACCGCACCATTCTGTTCTATAAGGGTTTTAATTGCACCATTTTCAGGTGGATACACAACATCTACACCACACCCCAAAACAGCAATGGTTAATGCCCCTGCCTTAATAGCACCCCTGTGAGCACAGGTGTCTATACCCCTTGCCATACCACTGACAACGATAAATCCTCTGTTAGCCAATCCTTCAGCAATTTTCTCTGCCATTTTTGTACCATAATTACTTGGCCTGCGTGAACCCACAATGCCTATTGTGGGAATACTTTTGACATCAGGAAAACTTCCTTTTACATATAGAAGTATCGGTGGATCTGAAATATTCTTCAATTGTTCGGGATATTTATCATCATAAATTGTAAGCAAGTCTATGTTCAAGGTCTCACATTTCGCCATAATTTCCTTGGCATGCGAAAGACTTTTGTTGCATAATTTTTCTATATGCTTTTGGGATATACCCTCTATTAAAGCAAATTCTTCTGGGTTTGCATTATATATTGCCTCAAAAGAAGTGTAATATTCACACAGCATAGAGGAAATCCTGCTGCCTGCACCAAATACTTCCGAAAGCCATATTGCATAAATTAATTCCATATATATACTCCGATTACTTAATTCTTTTCTGTCTAAATATTTCGTACATAACTATACTTCCTGCCACAGCAGCATTTAAAGATTCCGAATTGCCACACATGGGTATCAAAGTGCGTATCTGTGCCAATTCTACAATCTCATTGCTTATTCCTCGGGCTTCATTACCTACGACCACAGCAGTTTTTTTCGGAAATGTTATATTATACAAATCCTCAGAACCGTCTAATACAGTAGCAACCAATGAATAATCTCCAAGATGCTCTCTTATGTCCTGCACTTGTGCAAAATACACGGGCATCCTGAAAATTGAACCCATTGTTGCCCTAACAACTTTAGGACTATACGGATCTACCGTACCCTTTAAAAGTACAACTCCACTTATGCCACTGCATTCCGCAGTACGTATAAGTGTACCTAAATTACCAGGGTCGGAAACTCCGTCACAAACCAAAAGTGTATCGCCAGAAATCTCTTTCATACAATTATCAGTCATTTTACATACCGCAAGTATACCTTGAGTGGTTTCCGTATCGGAAAGTGCAGAAAACATTTTCTCACTTACTCTGTATACAGGCAAATCGTACTCTGTACACACATAACCATGAGATACAAAAATGCATTCCGCTACCCCAGACTCCACAGCATCCTTTACAATGCGCTGACCTTCCGCAATAAATAATCCGGTTTTGGTACGTTCAGAACGATTCAAGAGCTTCTTGGTCTGTTTATATATTTTATTTTCTGTTGAAGTAATATCTTTAATCATATCTCTTATTTATCAGCATTATAGCTCTTCCCAACAGTAATTTACCAAATAATTCATGTATGAATATAGCAAATGGGGACGCATAAGGCGACCCCAATTAAAAACATTATTTTCTTGCAGCTTTAGCTGTTTCTACCAACGCTGTAAAAGCTGCAGCATCTGATACTGCGATTTCTGCAAGCATTTTTCTGTTAATGCTGATTCCAGCTTTTTTAAGACCGTTCATCATTGTGCTGTAGTTCATACCGTTAGCACGTGCAGCCGCATTGATACGAGCAATCCACAACTGACGGAAATCTCTCTTTTTAAGCTTTCTGCCAATATAAGCATTGGACATAGCCTTCATAACCGCTTCGTTAGCAGTTCTAAACAAACGGCTTCTTCCGCCTCTATAACCTTTTGCAAGCTTTAATATTTTTTTATGTCTTTTTCTGGTGTGCATAGCACCTTTAATTCTAGCCATTTAATTTTACCTCCTACGCTTTATCGAATATTATTTGTATGGGATTAATTTCTTGATAACTGCTGCATTTGAATCATGGCAGTAAGCAGCCTTTCTAAGGCCTCTTTTTCTCTTTGTTGTCTTTTTGTTCAAAATATGGCTTCTGAACGCAGAACCTCTTTTTACTTTTCCGGTTGCTGTAAGCTTAAATCTCTTAGCAGCACCCTTGTGTGTTTTTATTTTATTAGCCATAAAGCAATTCTCCTTTCGTATTCGCTTTAAATTTATTATTTATGCACCTTTTGGTGAAATAAACATAGACATATTTCTGCCTTCCATTTTTGGTTGCTTATCAACTGTACCAACATCTTCAACTTCATCTTTAAATCTGATTAAGATATCCTCGCCAAGTGATGCGTGTGTTACTTCTCTTCCGCGGAAACGTACTGTAACCTTAACCTTATTACCGCTCTTTAAAAACTTTTTAGCATTGTTAACCTTTGTGAAGAAATCATGATCGTCAATATTAGGAGTAAGTCTTACCTCTTTTGTGTCAACAACCTTTTGGTTTTTACGCTGTTCCTTCTCTTTCTTTGCCGCTTCAAAACGGAATTTGCCATAGTCCATAATCTTACATACAGGCGGAACCGCATTAGGAGCAATCATAACAAGGTCAAGATTCTTTTCAGCCGCCATATCCAAAGCCTGCTGTGAAGAAACAATACCTAGCTGTTCGCCATTGTCGCCTATAAGACGTACTTCCTTCTCCCTGATTTTTTCATTAATAACATGTTCTTTACTGATAACATGCACCCCCAAAAATAGAAAAGTGGATAGCACCAAGCTATCCACTCATATATCATAAAACTGATATTAACAATTTTACAACCCAGTCAACCCGATTGTCGAAAAGGTGAGAAAGTTGGATAACTTCTGCTTTGCCTAAATAGATTAACACATTTTTTTTGCCTTGTCAAGAGTTTTTTGTTTTTTTAATTAAAGTTGCAACAAGAGGTTGATTTGTGGTACAATTAAGAAGAGTTAATTTTATAGAGGTGCCAAATGATTACAATAGAAATAATTGCCGTAGGTAAAGTAAAAGAAAAATATTTTACAGCCGCCATAGAAGAATATAGCAAAAGACTTAACAGATACTGCAATTTTAAAATAACACAGGTGAACGATTTCCCTGATGATAATATGGAAATTCAACGTGAGGCCGATCTTATCATTCCCAAAATAAAGGGTATTTGTGTACCTTTATGCGTGGAAGGAAAACAGCTTTCCAGCGAAGAACTTGCAGATTTTATAAACAAGATGTCCGTGGAAGGTAATTCTCACATATGCTTCATTATTGGAGGTTCAAAAGGATTAGATGACAAAATAAAAAGTAAGGGAAAATTAAAACTTTCTTTTTCTAAAATGACCTTTCCTCACCAGCTTATGAGAGTAATTTTGTCAGAACAAATTTACAGAGCATTTAAAATTTTAAACAACGAAAATTATCATAAATAACCCCCGTTGACAAAGCAAAACCTTAAAAATAGTTTAATGAAACTATTGACTTATAACAACCACATGTTATAATAGCGTTAAAATGCGAAATATTTATAAAGTCTATGAAGTTAGAATATAAATTCTATTAATTAATAAGAGAATTAACAAGCAGAAACGAGGAATAATAATGAAAGATAAAATTGCTGTTGCATTAACAGATAATGCGGCATTGAGAGTTTATGCAGCAGTTACTACAAACTTGGTAACAGAAGCACACAAAATACACAACACCCTACCATTGGCTACGGCTGCATTAGGCAGAACATTGACTGCAGGTGCCATGATGGGTGCTATGCAAAAGGATGACAACGTATCACTTACCGTACAGTTTAAAGGTAACGGACCTTTGGGCACATTGGTGGTTGTAGCAAATTCCAAAGGTGAAGTACGAGGTTATGTACAAAACCCTGGAGCCGACCTTCCCTTGCGCCCTGACGGAAAAATAGATGTAGGTAATGGGATAGGCAAAAGCGGTTACGTAAGCGTTATCCGCGATATGGGTAAAGGAACTCAACCATATATTGGGCAAGTGGAAATTACAACCGGTGAAATTGCTGAGGATTTAACATATTACTATGCCACAAGTGAACAGACTCCTACCGCAATATCCTTAGGAGTACTTGTAGACAGGGATTATACACCAAAAGCGGCTGGTGGATATGTAATACAGATGATGCCGGGCTGGAGTCCCGAGGACGAGCAAATAATTACGGCGATTGAAAAAAAGTTAGGTGAAATACCTCCTGTAAGTACCATGGTTGACAGAGGTTATACACCTGAACAAATTATAGCGGAAATTTTGGGTGATGAAATACCATACCATATTCTAAAAGAAGAAATTCCTTCATATAAATGTAATTGTAACCGCAAAAGGGTGGAGTCTGCACTTATATCCATAGGCAGAAAGGAACTTACTTCTTTGATGGAGGACGACCACGGAACAGAAGTAAATTGCAATTTTTGTGATAAAGTTTACAAATTCTCCACACAAGATATTGAGGAGCTTTTGAAAAAATGTACTAAATAAAGTGCTTTTTTATATGTAACTGAAAAAAATCAAAATTTTCTTAAAAAAATGCTTGACATTTAAGTTTTGTTGCAGTATAATAGATTGTGCTGACGGGTTGAGTAATGAGTTTGTCCCGTAGTTAATAATAGTTGGCCGAGTAGTTCAGTTGGTTAGAACGCCAGCCTGTCACGCTGGAGGTCGAGGGTTCGAGCCCCTTCTCGGTCGCCAACTTTATTTTTGTATGGGAGCATAGCTCAGCTGGGAGAGCATCTGCCTTACAAGCAGAGGGTCATAGGTTCGATCCCTATTGTTCCCACCAATATGCCTCTGTAGCTCAGTCGGTAGAGCAAGGGACTGAAAATCCCTGTGTCAGTGGTTCGATTCCACTCGGAGGCACCAAATTTTCTTTTATACATATGCGGGAGTGGCTCAGTGGTAGAGCGTCACCTTGCCAAGGTGAACGTCGCGAGTTCGAATCTCGTCTTCCGCTCCAAAGACGCTTTAAAATGCGTCTTTTGTTTTATCAATAATTAACTTAATATATACGCACGGCGCTATAGCCAAGTGGTAAGGCAGAGGCCTGCAAAGCCTTTATCCCCGGTTCAAATCCGGGTGGCGCCTCCAAAAACCTTGTTCATACGAACAAGGTTTTTTTCATTGTGACAATTTGACTTTTATTTGCCGATTTGGTATAATAATAGGAAATTTTAAGGGGACTGCATATATGAACGTTATTGAAAAATTCATTATTGGAAAGAAAGGTAATTTGACTGACTGCGAAGATGGTCTGGTAATAACCAACAGTATTATAGCCGTTGTGGATGGAGCCACATCAAAAACACAAAGAAAATTTAATAATTTATCAAGTGGGATTTTTGCCAAAGAAGTCATTTGTAATATACTTAAACAAACTAATATTGAAAATTTGAATTCAGAAGAATTGTTTTCAAAACTTTCTTTTGCGTTAAAAGAAAATAGCGAGAAATTCCACAAGGACCTTAACCTTGATGAATATCCGCGTGCATGTGTTATAATATACAATAGCCTTTACCACGAGATATGGTGCTATGGAGATTGCCAGTGCATTATTAACGGAGAGCTTCACACCCACGATTCGGCTATTGATGCTTTGAACTCCCAATTACGTGCCTTTTATCTAGAATATGCGCTTTTGGAAGGTTGCAATATTGATGAACTATCAAAAAACGACATTGGAAGAAAAGGAATCTACGATAATCTTAAAATGCAGTATATGTTTGAAAACAAGGATGTCCCCTTTGGTTTTTCTGTATTGAATGGTCAACCTATAAATCCCAAAATGATTGTTCGTTATAAAGTAAAAGAAAATGATGAAATTGTTCTGTCAAGTGATGGATATCCGTTTTTAAAAAATACATTGGAAGAAAGTGAAAAGCAATTGGAAAATGTGTTGAAAAATGACCCTATGTGTTTTTCAATCTATAAAACTACAAAGGGTATAATTAATGGGAATTGCAGTTTTGATGACAGATGTTATTGTAAATTTATAGTATAAGTAAGGAACTGTGGCAAAATCATTTTACAACCCAGACGCTGCAGTTTTTGCAGTAAATCAATATATTTATTTGGTTGACTTTAATGAGTGTATTTGTTATAATCTACAAAGATAATTGTGCAAGACTGTTAAAGATGATGTGATTACATATTTGAAATAATTAATGCCCTTTAATATCACTTATGCTAAACGGCAAACTGACTATGTGCAACTTATGCAAAATACTTCTCTGCTTTTTTATTTCAATTATGTCGGCCTCATTTATCTTTAATATGGTGATAATTATTTTATTTCCTATAATGGGAAGAATACTTGGGCTCAGTGATATTGCATATGGTTTATGAGATTGGTATAATATAAAACGGAAGGACATAAAAATGAATTTGTTAGATAATAACTTATTTTACATAATTTGCCAGATTATAGGTATAGTAGCTATGCTTTTTATGACAGCATCATTTCAATTTAAAACACAAAGGTCAATTATTTATATCCAAATATTTTCATCTTTGTTGTTTTGCATACACTTTACCCTTTTGGGTGCTGTAATGGGGGCATTTTTAAACTTTGTGGCAATGATTCGTGCATATGTATATTCCCACAGAGAAAAATGCCGTGCTGACCATATGGGATGGATTGTATTCTTCATTATAGTATACATACTTGGATATATTGCCACATTTACATTGTTAGGCAAGGAAACTACTGTGAAAAACATTATATTGGAAATACTTCCGGTAATTGGAATGATAGCGGGTACTATAGGGTTTCGTATGACGAAAGCAAGCTCTGTACGCTCTCTTTCATTAGTTAATGCACCTGCGTGGTTAATATACAATCTGTTCAGCGGTTCTATCGGCGGTGCAATATCCGATTCTCTTTCTATCATATCTTTGCTTGTTGGGAAGATAAGACTTGACTGGAAAATAAAATAACAAAAGGAGTATGGCAAAATAAAATACTTTCGCTGTACTCCTTTTTTGTAATCAGATTAGAAAATTCCGTTTTATTTCGTATCTGACGGGGTATTTACCCTTTTCAAAGGGGTAATTTTGCATTTTTATTCCAAGGCTAATTTTACAATCTTATCTACCAACTGCGAAAAGCTTATTCCCACATACTTCGCAGAATCCGGCACAAGGCTTGTTTCCGTCATTCCAGGTATAGTATTTATTTCTATAACATAAGGGTTATCATTTTCATCAATCATAAAATCTATTCTGGAAATCCCCTTGCATCCCGTCTTTTTATATGCCTCTATAGCGTAATAATTTATCCTATCTTCCGCAGTTTTGCTTATACGTGCAGGGATAATATGCCGGCTCATACCCGGTGTATATTTAGACTGATAATCATAAAATTCATTTGCTGCGGTGATTTCTATAATAGGTAAAACCTCCGGATTTTTATTACCGATAACAGGTACGCTAACTTCCGTTCCCGAAACAAACTGTTCAGCAAGCAAGGTATCGTCATACTTTAGCACTTCCATTATTGCATCTGATATTGCTCCTTCATCACGAACTATAACCACGCCTATACTGGACCCCTGACAGGGCGCTTTTATAACCATTGGCAAGCCAAGTTGGGACACCAATTCCGCCCCAACCTTTTTGATATCTGCACATTCTTCTCTTTTATACTCCACAGCCTTTGGAGTAGGAATATTGCTCTGCAAAAGCATCTTTTTAGTAAGTGCTTTATCCATACAAATAGCACTTGCAGCAAGTCCCGGACCGGTATAAGGAATGCCCATCCATTCAAGCAATCCTTGTATGCAACCGTCTTCTCCTCCCTTTCCATGCAAGGCAAGGTACGCAACGTCTGGTTTTATTTCCGATATCTTTGCTATATTATCAGGTTGTATATCTAAAGTTTCCACCCTATAGCCCATTTCTTCAAGTGCCTTGGCAACTGCTGTTCCGCTACGAAGTGAAACTTCCCTTTCCGTTGATATTCCGCCCATCAATACAAGGACCTTTTTGTTCTCCATATTTATTACCTCTTTATTATGTATTATATTAAATATTTATGATTTATCTCGTTTTTTATTATACAACAGTTCAACATTTTTTTCAACACAAAAAAGAAACTCCGCAGAGTTTCCTTTTCACTATTTTCTACACAATCTTTTCAAAGTCATCGGGTCCGTGTTTGCACAAGGGGCAAACAAAGTTATCGGGCAATGAATCTCCCTCATAAATATATCCGCATATTACGCATCTATAACCCTTAACCTTATTTTCGGGCTTTGGTTTTACCTTTGTATGATAATCGTCATATGTTATAGATTTTTCTTCATTTAATATTTTAGCATCATCAAGGTCTGCCACAAACATGTAGTGAGTGTCGAAATCTACAGTTTCTATTACCTTTCCGCTTATATATGAATTTGAATACTTTGTAAGATACAAAAGTCCATTATCACTTCGTTCTACATCTGTAAATTCTACAAACTTATTAACGTCATTACCACTTTGGAATCCAAAGTTTTTAAAGACATCAAATGTCGCAGTTTCCGAAAGTATACTTACATTAAATATACCCGTTTTACGTATCATATCCGCCGTTTTATTGGTTTTATTCACTACTACTGCGACACGGTTGGGAGTATTGGTTATCTGACTGAATGTATTTATTATACAACCATTATCGAAACTTTTCTCCCTTGCAATAAGCACGTACAATCCATAACTAACCTTAAATAATGCATTAGTGTCCATTAAACACACTCCTTCAACAATATTTTTTTCTATTTTCAGGAATTTATTCATTAAGCTGTTCCAAACTCACTTCTTCTATAAATGAAAATGTTGTATTATTGGGGTAAAGCCATTTCCTATTCCACGTTCACAAAATTCTCTTTTCTTTAATAGTACTTGTGTTTGACCGTACTACGATGATGACATCTCCCCCAAATCAGAAATACAGCTGTTAAGAATTACAGACGGATATCCAAATTCGCCATATTAAGCACTATACAATTAATAAGATAACCCATTTCATCAATTTTGTCAAATATACGGATTACATAATCTTC
This sequence comes from Clostridia bacterium, assembly GCA_045654805.1. Classification (GTDB taxonomy): domain Bacteria; phylum Bacillota; class Clostridia; order Monoglobales; family Firm-18; genus CAZNKU01. The sequence continues at coordinate 64,318 of JAZOOD010000029.1, forward strand.
ATTATTTTATATTATTCCAAAGTCTTTGCAAAATCTCCACATTTTTCCCTTATTTTTTCTGTGACTCCTGCCTCCTCATCCGTCGCTATTCATATGTCGTTATCGGAATTAGGCTTTACAGGGTTGTTGGAAATGTCCGGGGCTACAATAATCTTTATCTCTCTGGTTTCAAATAACAGTCCGCCTGTCCTAGCTCTGTAACCATCATAAAATTATCCTCCTTGTTGACTTGGCAGAATTATTATGATACAATTTCTTCATAATCCAACCCAATTATAGATATTTATAAAAATATTACTGAGAGTTGTTTTACATTTATTAAAGAGGTTAAGCCGACCATCTTCCGCATAGCTGTTTTTGACAGTTATGTAAAATATGAAAATTCAACTTTATCCAATCTCGGAATTTTCAAGCAATTTGAAATAGTTTTTTTCTAGATGAAGGTGGCAACGCTTTTATAGACAACAGAAAAATAAAATACATAATACAAAAGAGGTGCTTTATGAATAAACCATATAAATCAATACTTTTTGATGTAGACGGCACGTTGATTTTTTCTCACAAGGGATTACTTGAAGGATACAAATGCGCATTGAAAAACATAGGTATGAGTGTGCCCGACGACAAAACATTACAAAAATGTATGGGACCTGCTCCGAAAATTTCTTTAAAAGAAGTTTTAAAAGTTCCCGACGACAAACTTGAGCTTGCATACATCCTCAACAGAGGGTACGTTTATACAAAAGGATATGCTGAATTTGATATTATAAAAGGTATGGACTCCCTTGTGAAAGAACTTTATGATGCTGGATACAAGCTATATACCTCTTCTACAAAGGTCGAATGGATATGTGAGCTATGTCTTGATAAAATGGGTATTTTGCCATATTTTGAAAAAGTATGCGCCGCAAGTAATGACGGTGTAACAAGATATCTGAAGGAAGATGTTATAGAATATGCAAAACAATGCGGGGCAGAGAACGCTATTATAATAGGGGACCGTAAATTTGATATTGATGCAGGTAAAAATTGTGACATTGATACGATTGGAATAACATTTGGTTATGGCACAAAGGAAGAAATTAAAGAACATGACCCTACCTACATATGTGATTCGGTAGATGAAATAAGGAAAATATTACTTTAAAAAAATGATGGAAGACATTTTTTTGTCTACCATCATTTTTATTATACTTTTTATTCACTTAACAATATTTTCACTAACGTCGTATCGAGGAGCAACAGACAGCATTATGTCCTTACCCACCTGTAAGCCTCCAAACTCGAGTTCTCTTGCAACTTCAGAAAAAGCTATTTCCGGGGAATTATTTTCGTTACTCAAATGTCCAAGCATTATATGTCTTGTTCCGTTTTTCGCAAGATAGGTAGCTAACGTACCTGTATCCTTGTTTGCAAGGTGACCGTTTTTTCCCGCAATTCTCTTTTTTAAATCTTGGGGATACGGTCCGGTTTGGAGCATATGTTCATCATAATTTGCCTCTAATATTACTGCATCACAACCTGTAAGACTGTCCTCTACTGTGTGAGTAATATGTCCAATATCAGTGGCTACAGCAAATTTTTGACCCTCCGCCTCTAAAATGTATCCTGTAGGCTGATAGGCATCGTGTGGAATATCAAATGGAGTAACCTTTATATCACCGATCTCAAAGACCTTGTTTTTAGCAAAGCAATATTTGTTTTCATCACTTATTTTTCCTATTTCCATACCAGCCCAAGTTCCCTCGCTTGCCAAAATAGGAATATTAAACTTGCGAGAAATTATACCAGCTCCTGTAGTATGGTCAATATGTTCGTGAGTAATTAATAATCGGTCAATTTCGTAGGGATCTATGCCCATATCATTTAAATAAGCGGTAATTTTTTTACCGCTTATTCCGCAATCTATTAAAATTTTAGTATTTTTACAGCAAAACAATATACAATTACCGCTGCTGCCACTGACTATAGATTGAAACCTTATCATAAAGCTACACCTTGTTCATCAACGGCACGGTCATCGCACTTTCTAACAATCTGTGCACCCAAATCCTGAAGCTTTTTCTCAAAATTTTCATATCCACGGTCTATGTATTTAAGGTTGTATACTTCAGTAACACCATTTGCTACCAAGGCAGCAATAACCATACTTGCACCTGCACGTAAATCCGTAGCCTTAACTGTAGCCCCTGTAAGATTGGGTACCCCTTCTATCATAGCCACTCTGCCATCTACGTTTATAACTGCACCAAGTCTGCGTATTTCCTCAACATACTGAAAACGATTATCCCATACACTTTCCGTAACAATTGAATTACCCTCTGCAACAGACAAAAGAGCAACAATCTGCGGCTGTAAATCTGTAGGAAATCCAGGATAAGGTAAGGTCTTGACATTTGCCTTCTTCAATGGCTTTGTACGTGAAACTAATATGCTATCATCAAATTCCTGTACGTCTGCACCCATTTCCTCAAGCTTTGAAGATAAACTTTCCATATGCTTTGGAATAACATTTTTGACAAGTACATTGCCACCTGTTGCAGCAGCGGCAATCATAAATGTCCCCGCCTCAATCTGGTCTGGAATTATGGAATACGTACCGCCCAAAAGCTTTTCTACGCCCGTAACCCTTATAGTATCAGTACCTGCACCCTTAATCTGTGCACCCATAGCGTTCAAAAAGTTTGCAAAATCAACTACATGGGGTTCCTTGGCAACATTCTCGATGACTGTAATTCCTTCTGCACGCACTGCCGCCAATATTGTGTTTATTGTAGCCCCTACAGAAACAACATCAAGATAAATATGTGCAGCAGACAATTTTTCAGCACTTGCATTTATAATACCACTTGTAGTATCAACATTTGCACCTAAAGCCTCAAAACCCTTGATATGCTGGTCAATAGGTCGTACACCAAAATTACATCCTCCCGGCATAGCTACAACAGCCCTGTTAAATCTGCCAAGTAATGCCCCAATAAGGTAATACGATGCCCTCATACGCTGTACAGCCTCAAAAGATGCAGTATAGCTTTTAAGCTCGGTACAGTCTATTACTAAAGTATGTCTTTCGTCCTTAAACTGAACTTTTGCCCCTAATTCTTCCAATATATTGCAAATAACATCTACATCATTAATTGCCGGTATGTTTTCAATTACACATATGCCTTCGACCAATAATGCTGCCGGGATAATAGCAACAGCTGCATTTTTTGCACCGCTTATCGTTACTTCGCCCTCAAGCTTTTTCCCGCCCATTATTACAAATCTGTCCAAGCGTGTCCACCTACCCATTCTAAATAAACATATACATTAAGTATAACACAAATAAAAAAATATACAATATGTTTTTTGAAAAAATATGAATATTTTTTGATCTTTTGTGTGAAAATCTTGATTTTGAAGTACTGATATGATAAAATATTTACATTAAAATACAAGAAGGTGAACTTTATGAAATACGTAGTTATTCTAGGCGACGGTATGGCTGATATTCCAAGTGGAAAGCTTGGAAACAAAACTCCTTTGGACGTTGCTGTAAAACCTAATATAGATAAAATATGTAAAATGGGTGAAATAGGTATGGTAAAAACTGTTCCCGACAGTTTCAGCCCCGGTAGCGATGTAGCCAATCTTTCTGTAATGGGATATAATCCCGATGAATTCTACACCGGGCGTTCACCCCTTGAAGCTGTAAGTATGGGAATAGATGTACTAGATACCGATACAACCTTCCGTACCAATTTGGTGACACTATCTGATGATTTAAATTACGAAGACAAAACAATTCTTGACTATAGTGCTGGTGAAATATCTACAGAAGAAAGCCGTGTACTAATGAAAGCAATTGATGATGCTTTGGGTACGAAAGAATATAATTTCTTTGGAGGAATATCATACCGGCACCTGCTTTTGTGGCATACGGATATTGAAGATATCAAATTCACTCCACCCCATGATATCACAGGCAAAAAGATTAAGGATTATCTGCCAAACAACCCGATTATGGTGGAGCTTATGAAAAAAAGCCACCTTATTTTAAGAGACCATCCCATTAATAAAAACAGAATTGAAAGAGGGCTTAATCCTGCAAATTCAATATGGATGTGGGGACAAGGCAAAAGGGCAGCTTTAATGCCGTTTGAAGAAAAATACGGTGTAAAGGGTGCCGTGATTTCCGCAGTCGACCTTGTAAAAGGTATAGGAATTTGTGCGGATATGGAAAATATCGATGTAGAGGGTGCAACAGGTAATGTGGATTCAAACTTCGATGGCAAGGCTGTAGCAGCAATAGACGCACTTAAGAGAAATGACTTTGTGTACATACATATGGAAGCTCCTGACGAAAGCGGACATCATTTTGACAAGAATGCAAAAAAGCTTTCCATAGAATTAATTGATAAAAAGGTTGTGGGCCCTGTATATGACGCATTGGTAAAAAGCGGCGAGGACTTTGCGTTTTTGATAATGCCCGACCACCCCACACCAATAGATATCGGTACACATACATCCGACCCTGTACCATACGCAATATATCGCAGTAACTCACCCAAAAATTGCGGGCTTTCCTATACGGAGGAGAACGGTAAAAAAGGTGATTACATTGAAAAAGGTCATAATTTAATGGAAAAATTTATTAACGGTTAATTTTAAAAGAGAACTTTGGAGATTGAAGTGAACCCCAAAGTTTAGACAAAAATTAAATATTAACTTGCTTGTGAATGAGTTCGGTATTGTACCGGACTCATTCCTTTTAATTTCACAGAAATTCTTTCATTGTTGTAGTAATGGATATATTTCTCTAATTCATCAATGAAAGCGTTAACACTTTCGAATTTTTCGCCATAAAACATTTCTACTTTAAGCCTGCCAAAAAAATTCTCCATAGCACCATTATCCATGCAGTTGCCCTTGCGAGACATACTCTGTGTAATATTATGTTCTGATAATAACCGTTGGTATTCTGCATGCTGATATTGCCAACCTTGGTCAGAATGAAACAAAGGCTTTGCATCAGTAGGAAGTTTCTTAAACAAACCATCAAGCATTTCTCTGATTTGCCATAAGTTTGGACTTAATGAAATAGAATATGATACAATTTCCCGATTGTATAAATCCATTACTGGCGATAAATATACTTTATCATCACATACCTTGAATTCGGTTACATCAGTTGTTAGTTTTTCAAACGGTTTTGTTGCTGTAAAATCTCTTTGAAGCAGATTATCCGCAATTTTGCCAACCTCACCTTTGTACGAATGATATTTCCCGTTTTTGCGCTGTTTTCCCTTGATGTTAAGCTCATTCATCAATTTTAATACGGTTTTATGGTTAATTGTATATCCTTTTTTCTTAAGTACAGATAGTATTCTTCTGTATCCGTATCTACCTTTATTTTGATTGAATATGATAAGTATGTCGTCTTTAACTTCTTTGTATTTATCGGTGTCTTTTGATTTCAGATAATAGTAAAATGTGCTTCTTGCAATACCTGACAATCTCAACAAATCTTTAAGCGGATAAAAATGCCTTAGTTCAGCGATAATTAACGCCTTTTCCCGTTCTTTCGCTCTTCCGCAAGTACTAAGGCACTCAGTTTTTTTAAGTAATCTATCTCCATTCTAAGACGCTGATTTTCTGCAATTAAATCTTCTTCAACTTTCTTGTCAAGTTTAGGTGGGCGACCTTTTTGTGTTCCGCTTGCTTTGCAAGCTCTGCCTCGTCTTTCTTTCATTAGACCTTCGGCTCCTTCTTCTAAAAATATGCGTTCCCACCTTTGCAAAAGCCCTATTGCAGCTCCGCTTTGTGTACTGCCTAATTCATACTTTCTAACCGTTTCACAATACGATAATCGATGTTCCCGCATATCCATTATAACAGATGCTTTGAATTCTGGCGAGTACTTTCTTTGTTTTTGCCCTTTTTTACTCATAAAAATATGCACCTCCAAAAGTGTCTAACTTTTGGGGTGCATATCAGATTCAAAGTCCTCTCTTATATTATCTGCCTAACTGTGTCGAAAAATGTCTATGAATAATTGTTGAATTTTGTTTTTTTATATGATATAATATGTTTGCCAAATAATAATAACAAGTTAATACCACAAGTATATAATTACCCTGGTAAAAACGTATGCTTCATTTTCATGTGCTTGTTGGTATATGTTATTATTGTTTGGCGACAATAGGAGCAACGTTTTTCAGTGCGTTGACTTCTGTTAACGCACTTTTTTATTTACGGAGAGAGTTGTCACACATGATATTTAAAAAAACTTACAATTTGGAAAAGCTATATGCAAAGGTAGCCGAACAATACGGAGTTACAGTTGAGGAAGTTAAAAGAGATATGACCGAAGCTATGAAACTTTCAAACAGTAATATTGATAATCTAGACGAATTTGTACTTACTCTTATATGTAAGGTAAAAAGAAGTCTGGAAGAGCAAAATATAAGGACGAACTAAATGAACAGGTCCAGTAAAAATGGACAATAGAAAAAATAGGACCCCTATGGTAGAATATAATAAACTACCATAGGGGGATTTTTTATGCCAAGAGAATATCAAAATATAAAAAAATACGAAAAAGAAATCATAGAAATGTA
>JAZOOD010000030.1:0-44669 GCA_045654805.1 Clostridia bacterium
GATGCGCAACAGAACAAAGACTTTTTCAGTAAGACTCAGCGAAGAAGAATATGAAACATTAAACAAGGCGATAGCAAAAACAGGTCTTACAAAATCGGCTTTTATACGGACAGTTGCAAGAGGATATTTGCCCAAACCACGACCACCAAATGACTATGATAAAATAATGTCAGAGCTTACAGATATTGCCACAAATATTTATTCCATTTCAAATGGAACATTTAATATCCATAAAGTTGACACCGAATTTTTAAGAGGTCAGGCAGAGCGATTGGATAAGGTAATTTTACAAATCAATACTCTCTTCACCGTTCCTGAGAAAATCAAAGGAGGCAATATAAAATGGCAACAACAAAAATATGGGACATAAAAGGCAGGGTTGATACGCTTATAAATTATGCTGCCAATCCTGAAAAGACGGAAGGACAGCGTTTTAGTCAAAAGCAAATCCAAGCTCTCCACGATGTTATGGATTATGCTTCCGATGATTATAAGACAGAGCGAAGCTTATATGTATCGGGCGTTAATACAACGCCCGATACGGCAAAACATAAAATGCATCAAACAAAGCTTCGCTATGGGAAATTGGATGGCATCGTAGCTTTTCATGCCATACAGAGCTTTAAACCGGGAGAGGTTACACCTGAAATAGCTCATGAAATCGGGAAAAGACTCGCAAAAGAAATGTGGGGCGATAGGTTCGAAGTGGTAATAGCAACACACCTGAATAAAGAGCATTTGCATAATCATTTTGTTATTAACTCCGTGTCCTTTGCAGATGGTAAGAAGTATTATGACAATACCGCAAATTACAATAAGATGAAACAGATTTCTGATAGGCTATGTGAAGAATATAATCTGTCAGTAATACGAAATCCTAAAAGCAAGGGTAAGCATTATGCGGAGTGGTACGCTGAGAAAAACGGCTATCCTACAATACGAGGACAGATAAGAGATGAGATTGACGGCATAATAGAAGGCTCATATACAACACAAAGTTTTTGGAGCGAATTGAAACGCAGAGGATATGAGGTTAAGAATACGGGGAAATATATTGCCGTAAAAGCAACATTTGCTAAAAAATATGTACGTCTTGATAATCTAGGCAAATACTACACTCCCGATGCGATAAACGAGCGTATTATTGCGGCAAGAAATGGTATAAAGCTTATAGAAATAAATAAGCCTAAACCCGACTACAACGCTTGGCTTGAAAAATATGAACCTATAAAGCTCAAAGGCTTTAAGGCTCTGTATTATCATTATTTATATCTGTTTGGAAAGATACGAAAAAGGGAATCTCCCCAAAGAGTATGCTTCTATCTTAGAGAGGAGCTTATAAAATTTGAACGATACCAAAAACAGTTTCATTTTCTTTACGACAATGATATTGAAACCGCTTCTCAACTTCTTGAAATAAAGCAATCAGCTGAAGATAGAATTTCCGAACTGACATTAGAGCGGTCAAGATTATACCATAAGCCTGATGCTAAAGGAGAAATTGCAGATATAAATACTGAACTTAAGGAGCTAAGGGCGAAAGTCAGAATGTGCAACAATATTTTGATTGATTCTGAGCGTATCAATGAAAAGTATAACGAAGCACAAAGACTTGAACAAGAAGCATTGCTCCCTAAAAAGAACAAGAAAAAAGATCAAGAAATTACACGATAGGATTGGAGGAACTTATGAAAACTATAAAAGCTATTATAATCTTAACATTGGTAAGTATTTTTACCACTACTACATACGCTGCAGAGGTGCCGAGAGAGTCGACATCATGCAATGCCACAAATGAAGCAATAGTCATTGTTGAATGTTTTATAGGTGATATTTTAACCGAAGTGCAAAATGGCTTGGGATATGCCGATGCACGAGCAAAATCAAACCGCATATTCTTCAAGGCTTGGCTGAATGGTCAAACAAACGGTTATAGCTACGGTGAACTTGTTGATATTGCAAATAGCGCAATATGGCAATACCGTGATATGTACTTGCGACCTGATTTTTATACAAATAATCTTGAAAATGTCAGAGCTATTATCGCTCCCGTAATCGAAGACTACAAATCCGGCAAAATCACTTATGCAGAAGCTGAATTCAATGCACGAACAAGGATTTATCAATCTGCAAAACCTGACTTCAATCCCAATGTGGAATATATGAAAGATCCTCTTTCAAGAGATATTCCATCAGTAGATAATAGCTTGTTTATCCTTGCAAGAAAACTGATTTTAGAAAGTAAAGAGGAAGAAAAAATTTGATTTATGCGGTAGGATATGATATAATGTAATCATAAAGCAGACAGAATATGTTTCTGTCTGCTTTAGTAAATTCCCTTAACCGCGTCTTAGCCGTTATGATGATATAATATAAAATAGGTTATTCTAAATAAGTTTATTGAGGAAAGTATTTATGAAAAAATCAGTTGAAATTTTGAAAAATACGCTCATTACATTAGCCATTCTTTGCTTATGTTTTTTAATGTGTTTGGTTTTAAAATACATATTTAATGATAGTGCATTGATATCTGCTATCTTTGTTTTGGGTGTTTATTTAGTATCTGTTATCACACCCGGCTATCTGTACGGAATATTATATGCTTTGTTAAGTGTTTTAGTTGTAAATTTTGCATTTGCATTTCCATACTTTGCATTTAACTTTACAATAGCAGAAAATATCGTATCAGCTATAATTTTGCTTTCGGTTTCCATGATGACTTGCGGACTTACTGCAAAGGTAAGACATCAGGATGCCATTAAAGCCGAAAGAGATAAAGAAAGAATGCGTGCAAATCTTTTAAGAGCAGTTTCACATGATTTGAGGACACCGCTTACAACAATTTATGGTTCAAGTTCTGCACTTTTAGAAAATTTTGATGATTTTTCTGCTGAACAGTGCAAGGAAATGCTTAAAGGTATCAGCGAGGATTCACAATGGCTTCATCGAATGGTGGAGAATCTGTTATCAATAACAAGACTTGACGGAAATAATGTAAAAATCATTAAAGTAGCTACGGTTCTTGATGAGCTTATCGATTCAGTTTTGGTTAAATTCTCAAAAAGATATCCTAATCAGTCAATTGATGTTGATATTCCTGATGATTTTGTTACGGTGCCTATGGATGCACTTTTGATTGAGCAGGTTTTAATAAACATTCTTGAAAATGCCGTGCAACATGCAGAAGGTATGACGTCATTGAAATTAAAGGTGTTTACAATCTCGGATAAAGCAATTTTTGAAATTAAAGATAACGGATGCGGAATTCCTGAATCAAAGCTCAAGGACATTTTCAGCGGTGCTTATACAACAAGCCTTGATATTTCAGACAGTAAGAAAAACAATGCAGGAATCGGACTTTCGGTATGTGCTTCAATTATCAAAGCACATGGCGGTGATATCAAAGCTGAAAACGAAAAGGAAGGCGGATGTATATTCCGTTTTACATTAAATATGGAGGATAAATAAAATGCATAATAATAAATATAAAATCCTCGTAATTGAAGATGAAGAAAATATAAATAACCTACTGAAAAATCTTCTTGAAACAAGCGGCTATCAGGTTATCTGTGCAAAATCCTGCAGTAGCGGTCAAATGCTATTTACATCTCACCGACCTGATTTGGTAATTCTTGATCTTGGCTTGCCTGATTTTGACGGAATGACTTTTTTGAAAAGTATTAGAAAAGATTCCTTAACCCCTGTTATTGTACTCTCCGCAAGAACAGATGAAAAAGATAAGGTAGATGCACTTGATATCGGAGCAAATGATTATGTGACAAAACCTTTTAGTTCAGCGGAACTTGTGGCAAGAGTACGGTCAGCTCTGAGAAATTCAAGACGAAGCACCGAAGAAGGAAAACTTCCCGGTGGAAGATTTAAGTCTGGCGGTCTTGAAATTGATTATGATGCAAGGCGTGTGTTTGTTGATAAGGCAGAGGTAACTCTTACGCAAACAGAATATAATATTTTAGCATTTTTATCCGAGCATTCAGGAAAGGTTATGACTTATGCCTCTATTATTCGTGATATATGGGGATATAATGACATAAATAGTACCAAAAAGTTACAGGTAAATATGGCAAACATACGGAAAAAGTTAGGTGATAAACCCGGCAAAAACAATTATATTGTAAATGAGCTTGGTGTTGGTTACCGTATGTGTGAAACAGATGAATAAATCTATTTTTGCGGATTTTGTATGATACAAAGTCCGCTTTTTTTGCAAAAATCAGTCTTAACCGCATCTTAGCCGAAATTATTATATAATCAAATGGTATATTGAGATAGTATGGATTTTAGGCAGAAATGAGGAGAAATATGCGTAAGACAAAGATAATTTGCACTATTGGTCCGGCGTGTGAAAACGCTGAAATTCTTGAAAAAATGTGCTTAAATGGGATGAATGTGGCAAGACTTAATTTCTCACACGGAACGCACGAAGAACATCAATCAAAAATTGATTTGATTAAGGAAGTCCGCGTGAAGCTAAAGCTGCCTGTCCCCATTATGCTTGACACAAAAGGTCCTGAATACAGAATAAAAACATTTGAAAACAAGAAAATCTCTCTTTCAGATGGAGATAAGTTTATTTTTACAACAGATGATGTTATAGGCAATCAAACAAAAGTATCTGTCAATTATGAAAACCTGACCGAAGAATTAAATATTGGCGATGTTATTATGGTTAATAACGGACTTGTAAAATTTAAAGTAGATGAAATCAGCGGAAATGATATACATTGTACAGTTATTGCAGGCGGTGAGGTGTCTGACCGTAAAAGTATGAACTTCCCTAATAAGGTGCTGACACATGACTATCTAAGCGACCAAGACAAAGAGGACTTGTTGTTTGGCATCAAAAACGGAATAGATTTTGTTGCTGCCTCCTTTGTTTCGTCAAAGAGCGATGTTGAAGCGGTAAGAAACTTTCTTAACGAAAACGGCGGCGAAGAAATAGACATTATTGCTAAAATTGAAAATCGTGCAGGTGTAGATAACATTGATGAAATATGCGATCTTGCAGACGGAATAATGGTTGCCCGTGGTGATTTGGGTGTTGAAATTCCATTTGTTGAGGTGCCGTCAGTTCAAAAATATCTTATAAAGAAATGTCGATTACTTGGCAAACGAGTTATTACCGCAACAGAAATGCTTGAATCGATGATATATAATTCAAGACCGACAAGAGCAGAAATCTCGGATGTGGCAAACGCCGTGTATGATGGCTCATCAGCAATTATGCTATCGGGAGAAACAGCAGCAGGTAAATACCCTGCCGAAGCGGTAAAAAATATGGCTGAAATCGCTGAGTTTACCGAAAAGCATATTGATTATAAAGAATGGTTCAGATCAACCGATTATAAGATAAAGAACAATCTTGATGCCATCTCTCATTCGGTTTGCTCTATGGCAATAGATGTGGATGCAAAATGTATCGTAGTAAATTCCATTACCGGTAAAACCGCAAGAATGGTAAGCAGATTCAGATGTCCTACAGATATTATAGGAACAACAACCAATGTAAGAGCTTGGAGGCAGTTAAATATGAGTTGGGGTGTTACGCCTGTTCTGTGCGAACAGTACCCATCACTTGACATAGTTTTTTATCAAGCGGAACAACATGCAAAAAACCTGTTTTCACTAAAGTCCGGAGATAACATTGTAATGACGGGCGGAGTGATTAACGGAACAGTCGGTAACACGAATACCATAAAGGTTGAAGTGATTAAATAAATTATTTAAACAACATTCAGGAGGAAAGAAATATGAACAGTCAGACAGTTCAGATTTTAATAGCTATGATTATTTATATGGCTATTGTAGTAGTAATTGGTATAGTATTTGCAAAGAAGGCAAATAAAAGCTCAGAGAATTATTTTCTTGGTGGGCGTTCGCTCGGTCCTTGGGTGACAGCTATGAGTGCGGAAGCATCCGATATGAGTGGCTGGCTTTTGATGGGGCTTCCCGGTGTTGCTTATTGGTGCGGTCTTGCTGACGCGGCGTGGACAGCTATCGGTCTTGCAATAGGTACATACTTAAATTGGCTTATCGTTTCAAAAAGACTTCGCAGATATAGCATAAGAGCGAATAACTCCATAACCTTACCGGAGTTTTTCTCTAACAGATTCCGAGAAAGTAAAAAGGTTATAATGACTCTTTCAGCAGTATTTATTCTTGTATTCTTTACAGTATATGCTGCAAGTTGTTTTGTTACTTGCGGTAAGTTGTTCTCAACTTTGTTCGGAATGCCATATATATCAATGATGATAGTTGGTGCTATTTTCGTGTTGTTATATACTGTTTTAGGCGGTTTTCTTGCAGAGAGTGCATCTGATTTTATGCAGGGAATCGTAATGATTGTTGCATTAACTGTAATTGTCATTATAAGTACAGTTAGTGCAGGTGGATTTGGTGCAGTAATCGAAAACGCGAAAGCTATTCCCGGTTTCTTTGAATTCTTTGGTCTTGCTTCGCCTGAACTTAATGCTGATGGTGTGCAAATGGTTGAAGCAGGAAAGCCTGTCTTTGGAGCAGCTTCCGAATATGGTTGGTTAAAAATCTTCTCTATGCTTGCATGGGGACTTGGTTATTTTGGTATGCCGCAGGTACTTTTAAGATTTATGGCTATCAGAAAAGAAGATGAACTTAAGCGTTCAAGAAGAATTGCTATGATTTGGGTAGTAATCTCTTTGGCGGTAGCTGTGTTTATCGGTATTGTCGGCAGACAACTTTATCCGACAGTTCATTTAACATCAACTGATGCGGAGAATATCTTTATAACTCTTGCAACAAGCTCGCTTCCTGCAATTTTAGCAGGTTTTGTAATGGCAGGTATATTGGCAGCAACAATCAGTTCTTCTGACTCATATCTTCTTATTGCGGCATCAGCATTCGCTAAAAACATCTATCAGGGAGTATTCAAAAAGAATGCTTCTGATAAGCAGGTTATGAATATGTCAAGAATAACATTACTTGCAATTGCTTTGGTTGCAATGGTCATTGCTCTTGATGAAAAAAGTGTTATATTTAACATCGTGTCATTTGCTTGGGCAGGCTTTGGTGCAACATTTGGTCCAATTATGTTGTTCTCTCTGTTTTGGAAAAGAACAAACCGCCCCGGTGCAGTTGCAGGAATGGTTGGCGGTGCAGGAATGGTATTCTTGTGGAAACTTGTTATATCTAAATTAGGAGGTATTTTTGCGATTTACGAACTGCTTCCTGCATTTATCTTCTCTTCAATCTGCATAGTTGCAGTGTCACTTATGACGGCACCTCCGTCCAAAGAAATTGAGGAAGATTTTGAAACTGTAAAAATAAATTAAAGTAATTGATTTAATGAGGTGTATAAATGACAATATTTGATATTTTAACTTTAATCGGCGGATTATGTTTATTCCTTTTCGGAATGAGTGTAATGGGTGATGCGTTGGAACGCAGAGCCGGAGGCAGTTTGAAAAAGCTGCTTGCGAAACTTACCGGAAATAAATTGACCGGATTTTTAACCGGACTTGGTGTAACAGCAGTTATTCAAAGTTCATCTGCAACAACCGTTATGGTAGTTGGTTTTGTAAACTCCGGTATAATGTCTCTTAAACAGTCTATCGGCGTGATTATGGGTGCAAACATCGGTACGACTGTAACGGCGTGGATATTAAGTCTTGGCGGAATTTCAAGCGACAATATGTTCATTCAGCTTTTGAAACCAACTTCGTTCACACCACTTCTTGCTTTAATAGGTACAGCACTTTTAATGTTTGGCAAATCAAGCAAGAAAAAGGATACGGGTACAATCCTTCTTGGTTTTGCAACATTAATGTTTGGTATGGATACTATGTCATCTGCTGTATCAGGACTTGCAGATGTTCCTGCTTTCCAAAATCTCTTTATAATGTTCAAAAATCCGATTTTGGGTGTTTTGGCAGGTGCAATTCTGACTGCGATTATTCAGTCGAGTTCTGCATCCGTTGGTATCCTTCAGGCACTTTCTGCAACAGGTCAGGTTTCCTATGGTGCTGCTGTTCCGATTATAATGGGACAGAATATCGGTACTTGTGTAACCGCACTCCTTTCATCCTTTGGTACAAATAAAAATGCAAAGCGTGCAGCGATTGTGCATTTATCATTCAATGTGCTCGGTACAATGATTTGGCTTTCGGTATTCAGCCTAATATCTGCTATTTTAAAGCCGGCACTTTTAGATGCATCAGCATCATATCTCGGTATTGCAATCGCACATTCACTGTTTAATATTGCTTGTACTGCACTTTTACTTCCTATGTCTTCGCTTCTTGAGAAATTGGCTATAAAACTTGTACCGGATACAAACAAAAAAGATGAAATTGTAGAGCTTGACGAAAAGCTTCTTGTAATTCCGCCTGTTGCATTGGAACGTTGCAATGAGCTTGTATGCGAAATGGCAGAATCTTCGGTTGTCGCACTTAAAAACGGATTAAATATGTTAAGCAGATATGATTCTGCTATTGCAGAAGAGATTCGTGCCGCTGAAGAAAAAGCAGACCACTACGAAGATATTTTAGGAACATATCTTGTAAAACTGAGCCGTAATCAAATTAGTGACAGTGACAGCTCGGAAGTTTCAAAACTCCTTAAAGTCATCGGTGATTTTGAAAGAATATCAGACCATAGCATCAATGTTCTGGAATCTGCTGAAGAACTTAAAGAAAAGGATATGCAGTTTACTCCTGATGCTGTTAAGGAACTTGAAGTGCTATGCGGTGCAGTATCCGAAATTCTGACACTTTCATATATGGCATTTATCAACAATGATTTAAAATCTGCCCGTGATGTTGAGCCTTTAGAACAGGTTATCGATGGATTAAAAGCTAAACTCAGAGATGGACATATAAAACGCCTTAAAAACGGAACTTGCTCTATTGAAGCAGGATTTGTATGGGCTGATCTTATAACCAATCTTGAAAGAACCGCAGACCATTGCTCTAATATTGCAGCTTGTGTTATTGATGCGACTGAAAACAATATGAATGTACATCAATCTGTAAGAGATATGAAAACTAACAATGTTGATTTCAACTCTAAATTCTCTTATTATGCTGAAAAATATGCAATAAGTAATTAACTGTAACAATACTATGATTTTTGTTGGCGGTTTTCTTATAGGGAACCGTCAATATATTTTGATAGACGAAAGGAGGCAGTTGTGTGTTTAATTATATATTGAAAACAAAATCAATTATAGCTATACTACTTGTTTTGAGTTTGTTGTTTATAATGGCTCCTATAAATAATTATGAGCATGAATCAGTTATAATTAACACACATACCTCTCAAAGTAAAATGATGTTCTCTCCATATGATGTTACATCCACGTTCTTTTTCAGCGAAAAATCAAATCAGTACAGAGAGAGTCATTTTACAGAAGCAGAAAATAAACGACAGATTATAAAGTTTGACAATCGGATTGACGCATTACAATCAACTACATATAAAGGAATGTATGTTAATTACGGAATAAGGATATTTCCTTTTTATGTAATGGTATGCGTGCTGATAATTCAAACAGTTATAAAATACATATACAACAAAGATGGTAAAAAAAGAGCCTCATATTTCAAAACTAACAACTATTAAAAATTTATGAGGTGACTTATTTTGAATAAAAAAATTAACAGGGGGACTTTTTGGGTAACCTTTGTACTAATTGCAATAATTACATTTGTATCAATATTTGGTGTAAGTGTAGGTTCATTTAATATTCCAAGTGCTGCCGATATGCGCTTCGGTATAGATATCCGTGGCGGTGTAGAAGCAACATATTTCCCGAAAGACTATAATGGCGTTCCTTCTGCAGCTGAACTTGATTCTGCAAAGGCAATTATAGAAGAACGCTGTGATGCACAAAATATTTTAGACCGTGAAATTACAGTAAACAGAGAAAATGGTTCAATTCTTGTCCGTTTCCCATGGAAATCCAATGAATCTGAATTTAATCCTGAAAAAGCGATAGCCGAACTTGGAGAAACTGCACTTTTAACATTCAGAGATCCACAAGGAAGCATTTTACTTGAAGGGAAAAACGTAAAAAACGCTACTGTTCAATACGATCAGCAAACAGGTCAGCAAGTTGTAGCGTTGGAATTTGATAATGAGGGTGCTAAACTTTTTGAGCAGGCAACGGAGAAACTCATTGGTAGTTCTATGGCAATATTTATGGATGATATTATGATATCCAATCCAAGAGTTGATGAAAAAATTCCCGGCGGGCAAGCGATTATAACCGGTATGGCAAATGCAGAGGAAGCCGGAGAATTAGCATCAAAAATAAATTCAGGCTCGTTGCCGTTCTCGCTTGAATCCAAAAACTATAACGCAATCAGTCCAATTATGGGAACGGGTGCTCTTGATGTTATGGTAGATGCAGCGATTATCGCATTTATTCTAATTTGTCTGTTTATGGTTATAAAATACAGATTGACCGGATTTGTAGCAGTGTTTGCTCTTGCTTTGCAGGTTGCGTGTCAAATTCTTGCTTTGTCAATTCCGCAGTTTACTTTGACACTTCCCGGTATTGCTGCAGTTATTTTGTCAATCGGTATGGGTGTTGATGCCAATATCATAACGGCAGAAAGAATCAGAGAAGAAATTGCAGATGGAAAATCGGTTCGTGCGGCAATTGATACAGGTTTTCACAAGGCATTTTCATCTGTATTTGACGGTAATATAACTGTAATTATCGTTGCAATAATATTAATGATATTCGGTTCGGGTACTATGCTTTCTTTCGGATATTCACTTTTGACAGGTGTTATTCTTAACTTCTTGTGTGGTGTTGTAACATCAAAGTTAATGATAAAATCTTTGTCTTGCTATGAAAAATTAAGAAAACCGAAATTATATGGCAATGGTAGAAAGTCCGAAAAGGTTATTAAATTCTATCAGAACAGAATTAAATGCTATATTGTATCACTTGCAATATTCCTTGTAGGCATTGTTTGTATCTTTACAAATGGAGTTAACTTTGATATTCAGTTTAAGGGCGGAGCCATCATAAACTATACATACACACAGGAAATTGACACAAACAAAGCTATGTCAGTTGTAGAGGATACGCTTGGCAGACAGTGCGATGTCCAGACAAAATCTGATTTAACCTCAGATTCAACAAAGCTTGTACTTAACCTTGCAGGAAAAGAAGGTCTTGCTTCTGCTGATCAGGACAAACTGACAAATGCACTAAAAGAAGCATTCCCTGATAACAATTTGAAGCTTTCGGATGTATCTGTAGTAGAGCCGTTTATAGGTAAAGATTTTGCCATAGACAGTATAAAAGCAATAGTTTTCTCTGCGATACTGATTATTTTATATGTATGGTTCAGTTTCAGAAAAGTATCGGGATTGTCAGCAGGTGTTACGGGACTTATTGCATTATTTCACGATGTACTTATCGTGTTCTTTGCTTTCGTAGTATTTAATATTCCGATAAATGATTCATTCATTGCGGCGGCACTTACCATACTCGGTTTCTCAATTAACGATACCATTGTAATTTACGACCGTATTCGTGAAAATAAGCTGCTTTACGGCAATAAGATGCCTATTGAAGAAATAGTAAACAAGAGTATAAGTCAGTCCTTTACACGCTCACTTAATACAAATCTCTGCACACTTTTAAGTATTGTGGTAGTATATATATTTGCGTGTATTCAGGATATTCAGTCAATCAAAAGCTTTGCTCTGCCTATGATTTTCGGTATCATAAGCGGATGCTATTCTACAATCTGTATTGCAGGACCTATTTGGGTAAGTTGGCAGAAATTTAAGAACAAACGAAAAAAGACAGTTTAATTGAAAGGAAGTTAATCGTTATGGAAATTTTTCTACAAATCATTTTACTTTTTGTAGGTTTTGCAATGCTTATAAAAGGTGCTGATTGGTTTGTTGATGGTTCATCAGGAATTGCAACAAAATTTAAAATACCTCAACTTGTAATCGGACTTACCATTGTTGCAATGGGTACAAGTGCACCGGAGGCGGCTGTAAGTATAGCAGCAGCTCTTAAAGGAAATGCGGACATCACCATAGGGAATATTGTCGGAAGTAATATCCTTAACATTCTAATAATATTAGGAATATCAGCACTTATAACTCCTTTAGCAGTTGCGAAATCAACTATAAAGGTAGAAATGCCATTTATGGTAGTTGTAACATTATTGCTTTTAGGTATGGGATATAATGGTACAATAAGTCTTTTAGAAGGAATAATTCTGTTACTTGTTTTTCTTGTTTATCTTGGCTATTTATTTCTTTTAGCTAAAAATGATAAAAACAAAGATGAAGAAAACATAAAAGATGTATCAATATGGAAAGCGTTGATTTGGACTGTTGTAGGGTTGGTTCTTATTGTATATGGTAGTAATGTGACCGTAGATGCGGCAACAAAAATTGCTCAGATAGTTGGATTAAGTGAAAGATTTATCGGACTTACCATCGTGGCACTTGGAACTTCTCTTCCTGAACTTTTTACATCTGTATCAGCGGCAAGAAAAGGTAATGCGGATATAGCAATCGGAAATATCGTCGGAAGTAATATTTTCAACATTTTGTTTGTAATTGGAATTTCAAGTGTTATTGTTCCGGTACCTTTTGCAAACGGCTTCAGATTCGATACAATTATTGCCGTTGCCGCAGCAGTATTGTTACTCCTTTGCAGTTTAAAGGATAAGAAATTAAAACGTTGGTCAGGCATTCTTATGCTATTATCGTATGCGGCGTATTTTGTTGCTATATGGTAATTGACTGAGATAATTGCCCATTCCCTTAAAATTACGTTAAATGTTTAAATTTTGAGTGAATAAAGTAATATAAAATTCTAATCCCCGAAACTCTTAATTTTATTTGGAGTATCGGGGATTTTTATATTTAAACGCAGATGAAAAAACTAAAGATATTGACATTATTCCAAATATAGTATATAATATAATAAATGAGGTGTTGATATGGATATACTAACAATAAAAGAAGCAAGCTTAATGTGGGGGATTTCTGTAAGAAGAATTACGGTTTTGTGTAATGAGGGCAGAATTATTGGTGCAAAGAAAATTGCAGGTGCATGGCTTTTACCGAAAGATGCAGAAAAACCCGCTGATGCAAGAGTTAAATCGGGTAAATACACAGATTGGAGAAATAAATCAGATATGACATCTAAAAATTTTGAAAGTAATTTGAAAAATCTAAAAGGAACATTTGCTGTTGAAAATATGACTGTTAGCGAAGAAAGTGTTAAAAATCTCAAAAGAATTGATAGCGGAAAAGTAAGCTATACAGATGTAATTGAAGAATTAAAACTTAAATATATGCAGAGGGCGTAACTATGTTTTCAAAATATGATGTTTATACGACTACACAATCAATCTATTGCTATCCGGATAGTAATGTGTTAAAAAACAAATTAAATATAAGAGAAAATAAGCTTCTAAAAACCGCTGAAGAAGAAATTACTTTGATAAAACAAATGGAACTTTTGAAAAATCCGATTAAGGGTAATTTTTCCAAAGCACATCTTATGAATATACACAAGTTTATTTTTGAGGATATTTATTCATTTGCCGGTAAAATCAGAAGAGAGCAAATCAGTAAAGCAGATACATTGTTTTATCCGCCGAACTTGATTGATAGAGAACTTGACAAGGTGTTTGCAAAAATAAAAGAGAAAAGTATGCTCAAGGAAACAGATAAAGAAAAAGTCTTTGACAATTTGGCGTATGTGATGGCAGAACTCAATATTATACATCCGTTCAGAGAAGGCAATGGTCGTTCTATTCGTGAGTTTATTCGCCTTATGGCAAAGCGTATGGGATATGATCTGAATTGGGGAAATGTAGATAGAGAGGAACTTTTAGAAGCATCAATATTGTCTGTTGATAATTATAAGGTGTTGATAGGAATACTTGAAGCTTGTGTGGATTAAATTTTTTAAAATTGAAATATATAATTTATTTAAAATGAATTATTTACTGAAATTAAACAGTAAGGACAATTCTGATTAGATTACGAATGTTAAAAATAGAGGTGAGAAATTGTGGATTGGAATGGGTGCATTAATTTAATGCAAGGATATTTAGAAAATAGTCCGTTAATTGTTTTGGGGTCGGGCGCCTCTATGCCGTATGGTCTTCCGTCTATGTGGAATCTTGCAGAAAAAATCAAAGAAGATCTTCAAGTTCAAAGTGATCCTGAATATAAGAATTTTTGTTCAGCATTGGATACTTTAGGATTAGAGAGAGCTATTGACACTGTAAAGTTGTCAGAAAGTACATTAGATTATATAAGAAAAATTACTTGGAAAATAATAAATGACTGTGATTTTAGGTATTTTGATGACAATTTTGCTCAGGCTCCTGAGGCACTGGTGAAATTGCTTAAAAAAGTAATTTCACCAGCTCCAAACAAGGCGGTTGTTGTAACTACAAATTATGATAGACTTCCTGAATATGCATCTGACAACATTGGAGCTTCTACAGTTACGGGATTTGAAGGATCGCTGATAAGAAAGTTAGAATTGCCAAACCAAGGCATACGTACTAGACGTATAAGAGCAAGAGAAAGAATTGTTGATATATGGAAAGTACATGGCTCATTGGATTGGTTTGCAAATTCAGGGGGGGACATTGTATCGGTTCCTTTACTTAGAGATATTCCCGAAGGTTTTCAACCACTTATTGTTCCTCCGGGGAAGGAAAAGTATAGTAGTACCCATGAAGAACCCTATAGAACAATTATAGCAGAAGCTGACAACGCTTTCGTACAAGCTGCTTCATATATATGTATAGGGTATGGATTTAATGATGAACATATACAGCCAAAGCTTCTTGCTCAAATTGCCAAAGGAAAGCCTATTGTGATCCTTGCTAGAGAAATGACAGATTCTTGTAAGAGACATATTGTTGATGCAGGAATAAGTAAATATTTGATATTCGAAAGAGCTGATGATACACATACAACTGTCTATGGTAATGGATGGAAAGAAACTTACGATGGACAGTATTGGCAATTAGATGAATTTATGAGAATATGGTAAGGAGGAAAAAATGATGAGTATTTTTACATATGAACAAGACGAATTATTAGGTACCGTCGAGAGTGTTGATACATCCACAGTTATTGTGCGAGTTGATAATGATGATAAGTTGCGTGGATTACAAGTAAACCATCTTATTTCAATTCAAAGTTCGAAAATTGGACAGCATTTAATCGGGTTAGTTTCAAAAATCATTAGAAAATCTGCGTATTCTGATACAACTGCAGATGTTGTTGCCGAATTAGGATTTAACATTATAAAAGTGATTTTAATAGGAACACACTTCGATAAAGAAGGCGAGAAAGAAAATGTTTTTCGCCGTTCGTTGGCTACTGTACCAACAATAAATGCTGAATGTCATCTTATTCATGGAGAACGATTGAAAAGATTTATGCAGGCTATTTCGTCTATTCCTGAAGGCGAGGATGCAGTAAGCTTACAGATTGGAAATTATTCAATTGATGAGGATGCAACTGCATGGCTTAACGGAAACAAATTATTTCAACGGCATGCTGTTATAGTTGGAAGTACAGGTTCCGGAAAATCATGGTGTGTTGCAAAAATTCTTGAACAAGTTGCAGAGTTGAAGTCCGCAAATGCTATATTATTTGATATTCATGGCGAATATTCCACTTTGATGGGAGAGAGCTTTACACATCTAAAAGTTGCAGGACCAAACGATTCTATTGAAGAGGGAATGTTATTTTTGCCATATTGGTTGCTCACATACGAAGAAATGCTTTCTTTGATGCTTGATCGCAGTGATAGTAATGCGCCTAATCAGGCTATGATGTTTAGCAATGCTGTTATTGAGGGTAAAAAGCTATTTTTAAGAAATATTGATAAAAATGAAATGGAAGCCAACATTACCTTGGATAGTCCGGTTCCATATTGTTTGGATAAACTTCTTGAGTATTTAAAAGGAAAAGATACGGAAATGGTTCCAGGGTCAGGTGGTAGAGATAAGCAAGGAACCTATTTCGGAAAGTTGACACGTTTTGTACAACGTCTAGAAACAAAGCAAAAAGATAAACGTTTAAACTTTATGTTTAGTAATGATGATAGCTTACTAGATTACGACTATATGTCCAAATTGTGCAGTCAATTAATGCAACCTTCTGTCAATGGAAAAAAAGGAGTAAAAATAATAGATTTTTCAGAAGTTCCATCGGATATATTGCCATTAATTGTTTCTCTGATAGCTCGAGTTATTTTCTCGGTACAGCAATGGGCAAATATTGAAAACAGACATCCGATAGCTATTTTCTGTGATGAGGCGCATTTATATATACCTGCCAAAACCGAAAAAAGTATCGATGATGCAAGCTTAGTGACTTTTGAACGTATATCAAAAGAAGGTAGAAAATATGGTATAGGTCTTGTTGTTATATCGCAGAGACCTTCAGAAGTAAATCGTACGGTTTTGAGTCAAAGTAATAATTTTATAGCAATGCGCTTAACAAATGTAGATGATCAATCTGTTGTTAAAAGACTATTGCCGGATAGTTTAGGTGATTATGTAGAAATGCTACCGATTTTAGATATAGGTGAAGCTCTTGTTGTTGGTGATGCAAGCTTGTTGCCAAGCAGAATTAGAGTATCAGCTCCGACATTAAAACCAAGAAGTGCCACTATTGATTTTTGGGATGAGTGGTCAAAAAAATCAGCCAATGTGGATATAGTAAACTCTATTGAGGCACTGAGAAAGCAATCAAAATAATTTTTTGTTCTATCATAAATGATAAACTCACCCAAAGCACTTGAAATCTTTTTGGATTTGTGGTATCATTATATATGTCAAGTGAACGATGGCAGTCTTGTAGGCTGATGCTTGGCGTGATACTACAATGATACTAAAAAATCGAGCAAAGTAAAATAATATGGAGATTAGAGAGGAAATACACGCTAAAATCCATAAAATACTAAACAAATAAGTTTAGTATTAAAGAAACTTTATCGAATGGGAATAAGGAATAATACCAAGTAGCTTGTGAGTGTTCATAAATAAAATATTAAAGGAGTGTAACCGATTTAGGTTATCCTCCTTTCAAGATAAGATAGTTAAAGATCATTTTCCAAATGCTACACGTGACTATTATAGTAATATGTCTGATATGATTCTTGCGGTGGAACAAGGAAAGATAGATGGTTATGAGGGTATAAGATGAGCATAATTAATAAATTAAAAAGTCTGAGACATAAGGTTTTGATTAAAATCTATTCCGCATTACCTTTAAAAACAAACAAAATCATACTTTGGAGCAACGGTTTCAGGTCATACGGATGCAACCCGAAATATATTACGGAATATATATTAGAAAACTACCCAAACAAATTCGATATTGTATGGGTTATTGACAATATAGTGGATATCCCGGAAAGTATTCCGCAAAATGTTCGTGTGGTAAGATACTTTTCAAAGGAATATCTTTTTGAGCTTCACACAGCAGGGTTCGTTATTTGTAATGCAAGAACCCTTGACTCGTATTTATGGACAAAACGCAAAGGACAGGTATATATCCAGACATGGCATAGTTCTTTAAGGCTTAAAAACATAGAAAAGGACGCGGAAAAAACACTACCTGAAAGTTATATTCAGGCGGCAAAAGGCGATAGCGAAAAAATTGACTACATAATTTCAGGCTGCACTTTCAGTAGCCGTATATTCAAGAACTCATTCTGGTATGACGGCAAGATTTTGGAATGCGGAACACCAAGAATTGACTATCTGCTGAAGGAAGCCAACAAGAAAGTAATATTCCAAAAAACTGATTTTTCGGAGGAGTACAGATACATCTTATATTCCCCTACATTCAGGACAGACGATGCATATCAATACAACGTTGATTTTGAAAAGCTTGTCCGTGTATGTGAGGAACAGTTTGGGGGAAAGTGGAAGGTTTTATACCGCCTGCATCCAAACTTGCTTTTCAGAATTAAGGAACAAACACTTCCTGATGTTTGCATAGATGTATGCAAGTATAGTGATATGCAGGAACTTATTGTAATCAGCGATTTTATGATTACTGATTATTCTTCATGCATGTTTGACATGATGTATATGAAAAAACCATGTCTTTTATATATGCCTGATTTTGAAGAATACACCGAAAGAGAAAGGACTTTGTACTTTAACATAAAGGAACTTCCATTCTTAAAGGCATATACAGAAGATGAGATGTTTGACGCTATTAAAAACTTTGACGGCGACAAATATGAGCACGACATTGAAAGCTTCTTGGGAACAATAGGTTCTTTTGAAAAGGGTACGGCGTGCCAGACTATAGCAGAATTGATTTCCAAGGAAAGTGAGAAATCATGAGAATAGTAAGTTCTATAAAAAATATCGCCACAGGCCTTGTGGGCCAAATGATATTGCTTGTTACAAGTTTTATTACAAGAACGGTATTCATAAACATTCTTGGGTCTTCCTATCTTGGAGTAAGTGGCTTATTCAATAACATACTGTCTCTTTTATCTCTTGCAGAGCTTGGCGTTGGGCAGGCAATAACCTTTAGTCTTTATAAACCTATTGCAGAAAACGATACTAAAAAAATAAGTAGCCTCATGGCTATTTACAAGAAGATATATACTGCGATATTCGTATTTGTTCTTGTTGCGGGTATGTCACTGGCACCGTTTTTGCAGTACATAATAAAGGATTTTAACGCCATACCTCATATTACGATTATATACATTTTATATGTTATCAACTCTGCATCTTCATATCTATTTGTATATAGAAACACCCTTTTAATAGCAAGCCAGAAAAACTATATCGTAAATCAGATATCATACATCTTCTCAATCGTGATGATGGTATTGCAGATTTTGGGTTTGGTTATATACAAAAACTATTTCGTTTACTTAATCACACAAATAACTGTTGTTATTACCCAAAACATAGTAACGGCAGTTGTTGTGGGTAGATTATATCCTGAACTTAATACAAAGAATGCGCCAAAACTTGACGCGGAAGAAAAGAACAGTCTTATAAAAAATATAAAATCACTTATGATTTACAAGGTGGGAACGCTGGCGCTTAACTCTACCGACAATATTCTGATATCTACATTCGTGGGTATCGTAAAAGTCGGTTTGTATTCCAACTACACATTGATAAGCACATCGGTAACAGGCGTTCTGTCTACCATATTTGGAAACTTAACGGCAAGTATCGGAAATCTTAATGCCGTTGAAACCAAAGAGAAGAAGATAGACATGTTCAACATAATAAACCTGGCAACATTTTGGTTATATGGCGTATGCTCTATCTGTATGTTCTGCGTATCCAATGCATTTATAACTGCATGGATTGGTGAGGAATATTTGCTGTCATACAGGGAACTGTTCATAGTTGTGCTAAACGCATATGTTGCGGGCATGTTGTTCGCACCATTTAACTACAGACAGACAATGGGCCTGTTCGTTTACGGAAAGATGCGACCGGTTATATCTGCTATAATCAACATAGTGGCGTCGGTTATACTTGGCAGAAAGTTCGGCCTTGAGGGTATCCTTTGGGGAACAATAATTGCGCGAGTTACAACAAATGTGTGGTTCGACCCATACATCGTATTCAGAAAAGGCCTTGAATCAAGCCCGAAGCACTATTTTGTTGACTACTTGGTAAAGTTTGTACTGTTCTTGGGAACGGGAGCAATAGCATTTGTTGCATCTTCTGTTATTCCGGCTGCGGGAATGATATCGGTAGTTATAAAAGCTTTGGCGGCATTTATAGTATCAAACATAATATTCCTTATTATATATGCAAAGTCAAAGGAATTTAACTATTTGAAAACAGTAGCTATGGGCTTTTTAAGAAAGAAACAGAGAGGATAAAGAACGTGGAAAATAAAGTTATTGGCTATACTGCAGGTGTGTTTGATCTGTTTCATATCGGTCACTTGAACATACTTAAAAGAGCGAAAGAAAATTGCGATTTTCTTATTGTTGCAGTAAGTACAGATGAACTTGTTCAGCAGTATAAGAACAAGACTCCTGTTATATGCTATGAAGAAAGAGTGGAGATTGTGAAAGCAATTAAATATGTTGACATGGTAGTTCCACAGGAAAACCGAAACAAGGTAGAAGCTCTTGAAAAATACAACTTCCAAAAAATGTTTGTGGGAGATGACTGGAAGGGCACAGAATTTTTCATGTCTTTAGAACCAATCTTCAAAGAGCGCGGAGCAGAGATAGTGTACTTCCCATATACAAAGGGAACATCATCATCATTCTTAAAAGAAATATTATCAAAGATATAAAAAAGTACGGGTAAACCGTAGTGAATGATGATAGTCTTGCTGGCTGATGCTTGGCGTGATACTACTATGATACTAAAAAATTGAGCAAAGTAAAATAATATGGAGATTAGAGAAGAAATACACGCTAGAATCCATAAAATACTAAACAAATAAGTTTAGTATTAAAGAAACTTTATCGAGTGGCTTGTGAGTTGTTTAAAAACTGAATAAAATTAACGATAAGGAGTATAACTGATATGGTTATACTCTTTTTGTATACATAAAGAGTATAAATCCGGTAAATTCACCTATGCATAAGCGGAGTTCAATGCACGAACAAAAATTTATCAATCTGTCAATCCGTCATTCAATCCCGATGTGGAGTATATGAAAGATCCTTTATCGAGAGATATTCCACCAGTAGATAATAGCTTATTTATACTTGCAAGAAAGCTTATTTTAGAAAGCAAGTAGCGATAAAGAAAGTAAAAAGGTGTAGCTGTTCGTAGCTACACCTTTTTACTTACGAGTTGGTTTTACATTTACATCGGGGTTTATGTTTCCCTCAATTGCTCCGTTTGCATCTTCAAATGCTTTGATGTTTTCTCTGATTAAAACAAGAACATGACTGTTAACACTTCTGCCTTCATAATCAGCAACATAGGCAATTTTATTCAACATTTCTTCCTCGATTCTTATCGAAACACTCTTAATAGCCATAAAATCACTCCAAAATAAATATATTATGTATTTATTTTATCGAAATTATATGGTATAATGCAGTAAATAGATATGCGGTATATCTATAATATTTTTATGGTGATGTTATGGAAGATTTAAAATTACATAGTTGTTGTTTTTTCGGACATAGAAAGATTGATAAAACGCCCGAACTGATAGAAAGACTTAAAAAAGAGATAGAAGTTCTAATTACAGAAAAAGATGTTTATGTTTTTTATTTTGGTAGCAAAAGCGAATTTGATGATTTATGCCATAAGGTTGTTACTGATTTGAAAGAAAAATATCCGCATATAAAACGAATATATGTCAGGTCGGCATTTCAACATATTCCCGATTGGTATGAGGATAGTTTACTTGAACATTATGAAGATACATACTTCCCGGAACACATGGACAAAGCGGGAAAGGCATCCTATGTAGAGCGAAATCAGGAAATGATAAATAAATCTGATTTTTGTATTGTGTACTACGACGAAAACTATGCACAGCCGAGAAGAAAAAACAACAAACGAGATTTATTTGATTATCAACCTAAAAGTGGAACAAAAGTTGCTTTAAACTATGCTATAAAAAAGGGAACTTGTATAAAAAATGTATTTACTCAATTGCAAGTAAAATGTAACGCCTGTAAGCAAATGGTGATTGTTATAAATACATTTATAAATATATTTTTCCCTAAAATCGTTGACGTGTATGTTGAAAAGTGATATAATGTTTGTTCATGTGGTTTCATCTATGAATCGGACAGTTGGTACAAGTCTTATGAAAGGCAATTTCCCTACAACGATTAATTTGATAGATAATGCTACAAGAACAAAATTGCAGCAATACTTTAGAAATTTATGGAAGGTTTGTAATATTAGAAAATTGAGATTTTCAGGAAAATAGTCTATTTATCATCCACTGTTTTTCTATCTTGACTCAACACTACGATTATCACGCAAGGCAATAAAGGAGGAACTATTGTGGATAATACATTAGGAATTATAAGTGAAATATTTGTATTGGTATTTAACATACTGATATATATGCAGGTGACGGTGCCGAAAAATAACGGCATTATAACAAAACTAATTATGTATGTAGGAAGTACACTGATTCTGTCGGTGTTTTTTGTTTGTACATACTTTCTGCGCTTTCCTGAAGCGTTGGCGTCGTTTGTTTTTGTAACACTTCCTTCGTTTATCCTTTTCTTTGCTTTGTCAAAGTACAAGGATTTCAGATTTTTTGTTACATTTTGCTTTCTTGATACGACAACACTTATAATTACATTTTTTGCTAGATTTGTGGATATAGAATTCGGTCACGTTGCCGGCTCAGTTGCTTCAATAATTGTAATAGTTCTTATGTTGGTTATATATATTAAAGGCAGACCTTTCTTTAAAAAATATAGAGAGTTGCTTAAAAATGTAAAAGATGGATGGGCTAGCATGGCACTTGCGACATTTATGATATATTTTCTGCTGATTTTTTCGGCTACATATCCTATGCCGCTTATTCAACGTACCGAATATCTTTTATCATATGCAGCATTGTCTGTTACATTGTTGACAGTATATGTAGTTTTCATAATATCATTGATACAAAGAAAACAATTATGTGATTTAAATGAGCAACTTATTGATGAGAAAAAATGGCACAAAATTGCCTATGAGGATGCACTTACCGGTCTTAAAAACAGAATGGCATACATGGAGAATATCAATAATCTAGAGAGAAATTTACCAAAAGATAGCCGGGTATGTGTTATTATGATAGATATTGATAATTTTAAAAATGTTAATGATACAATGGGACATAAGGCAGGGGATGAGCTTCTAAAAAATGTCGCTACTGCACTACGAAAAATCTTTTTTGATGTAGGGTGCGTGGTTTATAGAGTGGGCGGTGACGAGTTTGTGGTTATAGCCTTGGAAGTTGCTCCTGAATATTTAAAATCAATTATTGATAACATTAATAAAACAAAAGAGATCACAGAGCTTGGTTGCAGTGTATCTATAGGTTGTTCGGATGTTGATTTTTGTGAAAATAATGCATTTGAGCGCGCGTTTGCGAGAGCTGACGAAAAAATGTATATCCAGAAAACTGAGAAAAAAGCTGTTCTCTAATTGGAATTTGTAGATAAATATAAACGAATGAGAAAGAGCTTTTATCATCTACTCTCTGTTTGTTTTGGTTATATCAGATTAACCTCGTGAGTACAATTTGAGTACAAAAATTTCGGGAAATCAAATCACGACACAAAAAATCGTGAAATCTGAATAATATAAACACGAAAAAACAGCAAGACACAATATGATTAACTTCCCGTAAGTCGAGTGGGAATAATAAAGTTTTTGTATCATATTGATTTATTTTGCAGACAGTTGTTTAGACTGTCTGCATTTTCTATATTATTCATATTAGCATAATATTTTATAAAAATATTGTACTCAAACTATATTTGCAAACAATGTTGACATTGTTCTATTTGTGGTATATAATATTTATAAATGAGGTGTTAATATGGATGTACTGACAATAAAAGAAGCGAGTTTAATGTGGGGGATTTCTGTAAGAAGAATTACTGTTTTGTGTAACGAAGGCAGAATTGTTGGTGCAAAGAAAATTGCAGGAGCTTGGCTTTTGCCAAAAGATGCAGAAAAACCGGCTGATGCAAGGATTAAATCAGGAAAATATACCGATTGGAGAAATAAAACAAATATGGCATCTAACGATTTTGAAAGTAATTTAAAGAATCTTAAAGGAACTTTTGCTGTTGAAAATATGACGGTTAGTGAGGAAAGTATTAAAAACCTCAAAAGAATTGACAGTGGTAAAGTAAGCTATACTGATGTAATCGAAGAATTGAAGCTTAAATATATGCAGAGGGTGTAACTATGTTTTCAAAATACGATGTTTATACAACCACACAATCTAGCTATTGCTATCCTGATAGTAATGTGTTGAAAAACAAATTAAATATAAGAGATAACAAGCTTCTCAAAACTGCTGAAGAAGAAATTACGTTGATTAAGCAAATGGAGCTTTTCAAAAATCCCATTAAGGGTAATTTTTCAAAAGCACATCTTATGAATATACACAAGTTTATTTTTGAGGATATTTACTCTTTTGCAGGAAAAATCAGACGAGAGCAAATAAGTAAAGCGTATACGATGTTTTATCCGCCGAATTTGATTGATAGAGAGCTTGATAAGGTGTTTGCCAAAATTAAAGAGAAAAATATGCTAAAGGAAACTGATGAGGAAAAGATTTTTGATAATTTAGCATATGTAATGGCGGAACTCAACATTATACATCCCTTTAGAGAAGGCAATGGACGTTCTATCCGTGAATTTATTCGCCTTATGGCAAAACGCATGGGATATGACCTGAATTGGGGAAATGTAGACAAAGAGGAACTCTTAGAAGCATCAATATTGTCTGTTGATAACTATAATGTTCTGGTAAAGATTATTCAAAATTGTGTTGAGTAGTTTTGTGAGTACATTTTGAGTACAAAAATTATGGGAAATCAAATCACGGCATAAAAAATCGTGCAATTTGAAAAATATAATCACGATAAGACAAGGGAAAACACAATGATTAACTTTCCCGAAGTCGAGTGGGAATAATACAAATTTAATTTATATTGTTTCATTTTGCAGACAGTTATTTTAGCTGTCTGCATTTTTGTTGTGGTGTTTAAATTATCTATATAAATAGTATCACCAACAAAAAATCAGCTTAAATGGGTGGGCTTGATGAACAATATCAAAGCTCAAGTTGAAGAAATAATATATGCTGAAATCGTGTATGCGAGAAGAGAAGAAAAATGAAAAAATCTGTTGTGTTTATAATCTTAATAGGGTGAGAAAATAAAAACAAGGACACTTTTCTGCATTGAGAGAAGAGTCCTTGTTTATTTTTGAATGAAATTATGTTGATATTGTTTTTCTATATTGCAAAGGGGTGCATCCTACATATTTGAGAAAATGAGTGCCAAAGTGACTTGGACTGCAAAACCCTGTCATTTCGGAAACATCAACAATTCTTAAAGCGAGATTTTCCAAAAGTATAAGTGCCTGATGTATTCTGTACTGTATAAGAAACTCGTTTGGTGTAGTGTCAAGAACACGGCGAAAACATCTGCACAATTCACTTCGACTTGTCAATGCAGCTTTGGCTATCGAATCTAAAGAAATATTTTTATCAAAATTTTCCTTTATAAATTGCAAGGCTTTTTTTGTTCGTTCTTCATCTTTCTTTTTTGAAGCATATAATGTTGTTTTTGCATTGTATAATGATGTATTGTCTGCGTATTCGCAAAGCATAAGCCATATTTTTGATAGCTGATTATATATCCTCAATTCGTAAAAACAAAACTTTTCATTTACAATGTTTATTATCCTCAATAACGAAGATTGCATTTGATTATTTATGGGATTATCTGTATTAAAATAAGCATATTTCAAATGAGAATCGGTAATAAATTCTATACAATTTTTATATAAATCATTATCAATACCGCCTGTTAATATATCGGGACGCCACAAAAATGAATATAGCTTACCGAAATATTTTTTGTCGGGTTTGATTTGATGAAGAATGCGGCTGTTAATAAATATTATATCGCCCGGGTGCATTGATATTTTTTCGTTTTCAATCTGGCAAGTAAACTCACCCTCTTTAATAAAGGTTATTTGCACTTCATCGTGCCAATGCCAACAAATATATCCATTTTGGAAATCCGAAAAATCATCAAGATAAACGGCGAAAGGGAACTCTGCTGTTCCGTGGTTAGTTGTTTCCTTTAGCGACTTATCTACAATGGTCGTGTTACTTGTAATCTGTTCCATTTGTCCCTCCAGTGTTTTGATACGATTATGATATTTTTATGTACTAAAATGTTTGATTTTAAAAAATAAATACAATATAATTATACTTGATAATAATAAAACTGTCAATAAAAAGTAAGGAGATAATGAGATGAAACAAAATATAAATATGCTTGAGGGTTCGTTGTTAAAAAATATTTTTCTATATACAATTCCAATTATACTGACAAGTGTATTACAACTTTTATTCAATGCAGCCGACCTTGCTGTTGTTGGTAGATATTGCGGAGAAATTTCGGTAGCAGCCGTTGGAAATGCAACTATTATAACCTTTTTTATTGTTAATCTTTTTGTTGGATTTTCTATAGGTTCGGGTGTTATAACAGCACAGGCGATAGGTGCAAAAGATGAAAAAGCACTTCATAAAATTGTACATACTTCTATGCTTGTATCAGTAATCTGCGGAATTGTAGTTACTTTTGTTGGGGTAGTCTTTTCTAAAAAGTTGTTATTGTTGATGAACACCCCAGTAAGTGTATTGTACTTATCTGACATCTATATTAAAGTTTACTTTTCTGGAGCAATCTTTATGCTCATATACAATTTTGGAGCATCCATTTTAAGAGCTGCAGGAGATACAAAAACACCTTTAATTTTTCTTGTTATTTCGGGGGTATTAAATGTAATACTCAATATTATTTTTGTAACACAGTTTAATTTGAATGTTTTAGGGGTTGCGTTGGCAACCACTATATCTCAAGCGGTGTCTGCTATTCTCGTTGTTCTTTTACTTATACGCAGGACAGATGGATGCAGATTGATTTTATCCAAAATGAAGATATATAAATCACAGGTATTGGGTATTATCAGAATAGGTTTACCGGCAGGATTACAAAACGCTTTGTTTTCTATATCAAATATAGTTATTCAATCATCTGTTAACGCATTTGGTGATGTGCTTATGGCAGGTAATGCAACAGCAGGAAATGTTGAGGGCTTTATATATGTTGCTCTTAATAGTTTTATGCAAACATCACTTAATTTTGTGGGACAAAATGTTGGTGCAAAACAATATAAGCGCGTAAAAAAGGTTTTTACATTATGTATTATGAGTGTTTTTGCTGTTGGTATAGTTTTAACAACACTAATTAACTTATTTGGTACATCTATACTTTCGATTTATATAACTGATTCACCGGAAGCAATTCAATATGGTCTAATTCGCTTGCGTTATGTTGGATACGCATATTGCATTGGTGGGATAGTTGATGTAATCAGCGGTGCGTTGAGGGGTATGGGAACATCTGTTTTACCTATGCTTATATCAGTATTTGGAGTATGCGGTGTTCGTATAATGTGGATATATACAATTTTTCAAATACCGAGGTATCACACACCTCAATGCCTGTATAGCTCATATGGAATATCGTATATCATAACATTTGTTGTAATGGTTATTTCATTTACATTTGTTTTAAGAAAAAAATCCAGAATAGATAGTTCTGTTTAATGTTAAAAATGTGTTTGTAGAACGATAGAAGCTCATTTTGAGGGTGGGGAATACAAAACCCTTACCTCGCAAGTTTTAGCCTTCGAAAACCGCATAAAATGGCCATTTTTAGACCTCTATTGCGTGGCATTTTGGTAGGGTTATATGCTGATTTGTTTCCATCATAAAATTTAATGTGCTATTTTCGGCAAAGCACTTGAAATATTTGCTCGTTTATGGTATCATAATAAACGTCAAGAGGAAATATATATGATACTTGGCGTGATACTATTTTGATACTAAAAAATTAAACAAAGCAAAAGAATATGGAGATTTGAAAGAAAAAATTTGAATATTTCCATAGAATACTAAACAAATTTGTTTAGTATTAGAAAAACTTTGCCGAGTGGGAATAATAAATTCAATATATAAAAATATTTTAAGTGAGGGGATAATTTTATGGAAAATTTTATTGATGTAGCAAATATCAAGGAACCGATTTCTATTTTTTGGACCGGTGGTTGGGATTCTACCTATCGAGTTGTGGAACTATCTCGTCAAAAAGTTACTATTCAACCGGTATACATTTTAGATGAGAAACGTGCAAGTAATGAACGTGAACTTAATGCTATAAATAAAATTACCGAAATGCTTAAAGAGCGTGGAGAAACACTTGCGGAATTTTTGCCAATCAAAATAATCAAGGTTTCTGAAATTCCTGAAAATGAAGAAATTTCTCAAAAGGTTAAGATGTTGAGGGACAAGTATGATTGGGGAATTCAACATGAATGGACAGCTCGTGTTGCTACGATGTATCCCATGATAGAAATGTGTATTGAAAAAGTAACAGTGGGATATATGCCTACCAGAAAAATGATTGAAGATCTTGGAAAGCTCACAATGTCATCGCATGGTTGGGTAATTGACAGAGAAAACTCTGACGATACTCTAATTGCTGCTCTTGGAAGTATAACATTGCCTATTTTTGAGACTACTGAGGTTGAAATGCTTGAAAATATTAAGAAATGGGGATATGAAGATGTTATGACAAACATATGGTTTTGCCATAGACCTATTGACGGCAAAACTTGCGGTCTTTGTAGCCCATGTCACACAAAATATGATAGTGATATGAGATTTTTGCTTACTAAACAGGCTCAAAAGCATTGCAGAAATATCAATTTGATTGAAAAAGTTTTTGGCGTGTTTGGTGTTAAGGTGTACAGAAAGGTTATGAGAAAAATTATTTCCAAATAAGAACCATGAGTTTTTTGACTTTTAAATTACATATTGAAAACCTGAAGAATCTATAAAATTCTTCGGGTTTTTTATTTTGTGTGAAAAAAAGGATAGGAATTTTGTTGAGTTTGGTGTACAATACAAATATACAATTTAATTAAATGGGAGAGTAATTGCAATTTCGGCATTTGGAATTATGAGTGCTTTGGTTCTTGGGATTGGGATGTGCCTATGTATGGTATGGGAAAATATTGTATTCGGAACAATTGTGGGTTTAGTTGGTATTTTGCTTTTACTTTCACTAATCCCAATTACAAAGGGCTTGAAATAGAATGAATGTTTATACCAAAGAACTTTTAAGGTTTATAATAAATTTAATATTCGCACTATATAACTGTGCCTTTGGGTATTGCATCATATTCCTGGTGGTTTATATCAGTAGGTGCGTATTATGCGGGTGTCGGTAATCGTTTCTTCTTTACGGGAGAGAAAAAATGAAAAATTTGTTATGAGATTTTCCGGCGTTATGATATTTATTTTGTCAATAGTGCTTTGTGGTATAGTTTATTTGACAATAGAACAGTTTGGAGCTGTAAAATATCATGAAATCGCTATGATTACAATTGTAATGTATACTTTTACCAAGCTTAGTCTGGCAATATGGAATTTGATAAAATCAAGAAAATATTATAGGGCTTATGAAAAGACTCTTTGCAGTATCGCGTTTACTGATGGTGTTGTTGAGGGATATAAAAAGATTGAGGATAAATTTGTTGACAGATATCTTACAAAAAATGGGGAAACAGAAGAAGAAGCAAGAAAAGACTTAAAGGATAATGGAATAATAAAAACAGACCACAACCTCCTTTTTGCATTTTGGAAGTTTGTTGTGTTCTACAATTGAATTTATATTATGTCTGTGTTATAATTGGCATATACGGATTTTGGCTTTACAAAACTCCTGCGAGTTTATAACTCGCTTGCAGTCTTTCGACTGCGTATGCCAATTGACGGCGTCGTAAAAATGCCCTTGCAAGCAAGCATTTTTACTCCTGGTAAAATTGATTTCTTGCATTTAAATTGTGCATTGATTTTATAATTGTAATAAAGCCGTGGCACATTGGACGAAACGTACTGATTTTGTGATTCATATTGAATAAATTATAAAGAAAGTAATGATAGTTAATGAAAAACCGAATAAGAAAATCCAATAAATTGAAACGCTCGTTAATGGACGGCACGGAGGTTATTGCAAAGAGTCGGGAAGCATCGAAGATTTTTTTGGCAAGCGAAATGTATAAAAATGCAAAGTGTATTATGCTTTATATGCCCTTGGGAAAGGAAACGGATACAGTTGAAATAATGGACAGGGCGTTTGTTGATGGAAAGAGATTGGTTTTTCCTGTTACTGATTCCCACAGCGGAGATATTACACCATATTATACGGAGAAGGATACAGTGTTCCAAAAGGGAGCCTTTTCGGTAATGGAGCCTTGCAGGGCGGAGATTGCCGATATAGTGAATGTTGATGTTATACTCGTTCCGGGAATTGCATTTTCTGAAAATGGCACGAGAGTTGGTTTTGGAAAGGGATGTTACGACAGAATTCTAAAAAACACAGATGCAGTTAAAGTCGGATTTTGTTATGAATTTCAGGTATGTGATGAAATTGTTGGGGAGAAACATGATGTAAAAATGAATTACATTGTTACTGAATGCGGTATAAGGAAATGTTTGTAGAAATTAGACGTATATGCCAATTTATATTTCCTGTATTTTGGTTAATTTATTTTAAAAATTGATTTAAAAAATATTGAACATCTTTGTTTTTTGTGATACAATGTAATTTATACTAAAAAACTGTATGTTATATTTTATAATACAGCCTTCAGGGAGGAAATAGCAGTGTATAAAATAGCAAGAAAAAAAGTGCTTAATCCTACGGTTACTCTTATGGATATTGAGGCACCGTTGGTTGCAAAAAAGGCAGAGCCCGGTCAGTTTATTATTTTAAGAGTTGATGATGAGGGCGAAAGAATACCCCTTACTATTGCGGATTATGACCGTGAAAAGGGCACAGTTACAATCATTTTCCAGATTGTTGGTGCTACAACAGAAAAGTTGAACAAGAAAAATGAGGGTGAATACATAAGTGATTTTGTTGGACCTCTTGGCAAAAAGACGGAAACAGAGGGACTAAAAAAGGTTGCAGTAGTTGGTGGCGGTGTTGGTTGTGCTATTGCATACCCCGTTGCTAAAAAATTGCACGATTTAGGTTGCGAAGTACATTCTATTGTAGGCTTCAGAAACAAAGACCTTGTTATTTTGGAAGATGAATTTAAGGCCGTAAGTGACAAGCTTTGTATGATGACAGATGACGGAAGCTATGGCGAAAAAGGGCTTGTTACTGATGCACTTAAAGCGTTGATAGAAGCAGGAAATCAGTATGATGAGGTTATCGTTATTGGTCCTGTTATTATGATGAAATTTGTATGTCTTTTGACTAAAGAATATGGAATTAAAACTGTTGTAAGTATGAACCCTGTTATGATAGACGGTACGGGTATGTGCGGTGGCTGCAGACTTACAGTCGGCGGTGAAGTTAAATTTGCCTGTGTTGATGGGCCTGAATTTGACGGACATCTGGTAGACTTTGATGAGGCTATGAAGCGTTCCGCAATGTACAGAGATTTTGAAAGACACGCTCACGAGGAAACCTGCAACTTGTTTAAAAAGGAGGTTGAATAATATGCCTAATATGTCTCTTAAAAAGAACGAGATGCCTTCTCAGACACCTGATGTAAGAAACAAAAACTTCCTTGAGGTTGCTCTTGGTTATACAGAGGAACAGGCAATTGACGAGGCACAAAGATGTCTTAATTGTAAAAATAAACCTTGCGTAACAGGATGTCCTGTACAGATTGACATTCCTGCATTTATTCAGGAGGTTGCGAAGGGTGATTTTGAAGCGGCTTATCAGATTATTACAAAATCAAGCTCATTACCTGCAGTATGCGGACGTGTTTGCCCTCAGGAATCACAGTGTGAAGGTAAGTGTGTAAGAGGTGTCAAGGGTGAGCCTGTTGCTATTGGCCGACTTGAAAGATTTGTTGCAGACTGGCATATGGCAAATGCAACATCAGCTCCTGAAAAAGTACCTTCAAACGGACACAAGGTAGCTGTTATTGGTTCTGGTCCTTCCGGTCTTACCTGTGCAGGTGACCTTGCTAAAAAAGGTTATGAAGTAACTGTTTTTGAAGCATTCCACGTGGCAGGCGGTGTTTTGGTTTACGGTATTCCGGAATTCAGACTTCCAAAGGCTATTGTACAAAAGGAAATTGACAACCTTAAGGCTTTGGGCGTAAAGGTTGAAACTAATATGGTAATCGGCAAAGTTCTTTCCATAGACGAGCTTATGGAAGAATACGGCTTTGAATATGTGTATATAGGCACAGGCGCAGGCTTGCCGAGGTTTATGAACATCCCCGGTGAAAACTTAAAGGGGGTATATTCTGCAAATGAATTTTTAACACGTGTTAACCTTATGAAGGCGTATAAGGAAGATAGTTCAACACCTATTTACCGTGGTAAAAAGGTTGCAGTAGTAGGCGGCGGTAACGTTGCAATGGACGCGGCACGTAGTGCAATGCGTCTTGGTGCAGAAGAAGTTTATATCGTTTACAGACGTGGCGAATCAGAACTTCCTGCCCGTGCGGAAGAAGTTGAGCACGCTAAGGAAGAAGGCATCATCTTCAAACTTCTTACAAATCCAACAGAAATTTTGGGTAATGAAGACGGTTTTGTTTCAGGCATTAAATGTGTTGAAATGGAACTTGGCGAACCTGATGCATCCGGCAGAAGAAGACCGGTTGTAAAGGCTGATTCTGAATTTATTATAGATGTAGACTGTGTAATTATGTCTATCGGTACATCACCTAACCCGCTTATTAAGTCAACGACAAAGGGACTTGATACTGAAAAATGGGGCGGAATTATAGCAGATGACGTAACAGGCTTAACATCCCGTGAACACGTGTATGCAGGCGGAGACGCTGTAACAGGTGCCGCAACGGTTATACTTGCGATGGGTGCAGGTAAGGCTGCTGCAAAGGCTATTGATGATGATTTGAATAAGTAATTGAAAAACGCTGTGTAAAAACACGGCGTTTTTTCTGTATTTCAGGCATTATATTGCCATATATCCATTGACTTTTGTGCATTAAAGTGATAAAATATGATATTATGGGTTTTGTTTTTTTTAGAAAGGAAAGATTGTGAATGCCTATTACTGAAATACTTAAGAAAAATGCGGATTTTTATCCAAATGACGTGAGTCTTGTAGAAATTAACCCAAAGCTTGAGGAACAAGCCAAGCTTACCTGGAGGGAATATTCTCTTATTGAAGCAAGTCCCAACGAGGCTTACAGAACAGAAATTACCTGGAGTGAATTTAATAAAAAGGCCAACAGATTTGCTAACCTGCTTTTGACAAAAAATATCAAAAAGGGTGATAAGGTAGCGATTTTACTTATGAACTGTCTTGAATGGCTGCCAATATACTTTGGTATTTTAAAGACAGGTGCATTGGCTGTGCCCTTGAATTACAGATATACATCTGACGAAATTAAATATTGCTTAAAGCTTGCGGATGCAGATGCCATAGTTTTCGGCCCTGAATTTACAGGCCGTGTGGAGGAAGTGTTTGGCAGAGTGCCAAAGGTTAAGGATTGGCTTTATGTTGGTGCAGATTGCCCTACATTTGCACAAAGCTATGACAAGCTTGTGACATATTGTTCGGAAACAGACCCTGCAATTACTCTTACAGATGATGACGAGGCTGCAATTTACTTTTCATCAGGTACAACAGGCTTTCCAAAAGCTATTATCCACGCTCACAGAAGCTTGATGCATTCTTGTATGACAGAACAAAACCATCACGGACAGACAAAGGACGACGTTTTCCTATGTATTCCGCCTCTTTATCACACAGGTGCGAAGATGCACTGGTTCGGGAGCTTTTTGGTTGGTGCAAAGTCCGTTTTGTTAAAGGGTATAAAGCCGGAATGGATTATGGATGTTGTATCAAAGGAAAAATGTACAATAGTTTGGCTTTTGGTGCCGTGGGCTCAGGATATTTTAGATGCTATTGACAGAGGGGACATCAATCTTGACCATTACAAGATTGACCAGTGGAGGTTAATGCACATAGGTGCACAGCCTGTTCCCCCAAGCCTGATTAAACGGTGGAAAGAGGTATTCCCTAACCATCAGTATGATACAAACTACGGTCTTTCAGAATCTATTGGCCCAGGTTGCGTACACCTTGGTGTTGAAAACATACATAAGGTTGGTGCTATCGGTAAGGCGGGCTACGGTTGGGAAGTTAAGATTGTAGACGAAAATAAAAATGAAGTTAAAAAGGGCGAAGTGGGCGAGCTTGCGGTTAAAGGCCCCGGCGTAATGCTTTGTTACTATAAGGACGAAAAGGCTACGGAAGAAGTTTTAAAAGATGGTTGGTTATATACAGGCGACGTTGCACAGGAAGACGAGGACGGATTTATTTACCTTGTTGACCGTAAAAAGGACGTTATTATTTCCGGTGGAGAAAACTTGTACCCAGTACAGATTGAGGACTTTTTAAGAAAGCACGATGCCATAAAGGATGTTGCGGTTATCGGCTTGCCGGATGCACGTCTTGGTGAAATTGCTGCTGCAATTATTGAAATTAAGGAAGGCTATAAGCTTACGGAAGATGATATTAACGAATTTTGTATTGACTTGCCAAGATACAAAAGACCTCACAAGGTTATATTTGCA
Organism: Clostridia bacterium; assembly: GCA_045654805.1. GTDB lineage: Bacteria > Bacillota > Clostridia > Monoglobales > Firm-18 > CAZNKU01. The sequence goes on from JAZOOD010000030.1 coordinate 34,408, forward strand.
GATGTCCCCCGTAACCCAACGGGTAAGATTGAGAAGCCGAAATTAAGAGAAATTTATTGCGGCGAAAGTTTGGTTGCTAAACAGATTAGCAATTAATAATTATTGAAAGGATATAGTGTTATGAAAGAATTGATGCTTGGTAATGCTGCTGTTGCCAGAGGTGCTTATGAAGCAGGCGTACGTGTTGTGGCTTCATATCCCGGTACACCCAGCACAGAAATTACTGAAAATATTGTAAAGTATGATGATATATACGCAGAATGGGCACCTAATGAAAAGGTTGCCGCTGAAGTTGCTATTGGTGCTTCCGTTGCAGGTGCAAGAAGTATGACTTGTATGAAGCACGTTGGTTTAAACGTTATGGCAGACCCTGTTTTTACTATCAGCTATATTGGTGTAAACGGCGGTTTGGTACTTTGTGTTGCTGACGACCCCGGTATGCATTCCTCACAGAATGAGCAGGATTCACGCCACTATGCAAAGGCGTCTAAGATTATGATGCTTGAGCCTGCAGATTCCGGCGAATGTAAGGAATACACAAAAATGGCTTTTGATTTAAGTGAAAAGTTTGACACCCCTGTATTTATAAGACTTTCCACAAGAGTTTCACATTCACAGAGTATGGTTGAACTATGCGACAAAGAAAATGTTGAATTAAAACCATACGAAAAGAATATACCTAAAAATGTAATGATGCCCGGCAACGCTATTAAAAGACACGTTGTTGTAGAGGACAGAATGAGAGCTTTGGAACAGTTTAGTGAAACTACTGAACTTAACAAGGTGGAAATGAACGGTTCTAAAATTGGTGTTATTACTGCAGGCATTTCGTATATGTATGCTCACGAAGCTTTGGGAGACAATGTAAACTATCTAAAACTTGGTATGGTTTACCCAATGCCTGAAAAGTTAATCAAGGATTTTTGCAGTAAGTGTGACAAGGTATATGTTGTTGAAGAACTTGACCCATTTATTGAAGAACATTGTAAGACAATCGGTGTAAATGTAGAGGGCAAAAGCCTGTTTACACTACTTGGTGAATACACACCTTCAATGATTAAAAATGTTATTTTGGGTGGGGAAGCAGTAGAGTTTGATACTATTGACGAAACTATTCCTGTACGCCCACCGATTATGTGTGCAGGGTGCCCTCACAGAGGTACATTCTATGTACTTAAAAAGCTTGGCTTGGTTGTAAGCGGTGACATTGGTTGTTACACACTTGGTGCTGTTGCACCATTGCAAAGTGTTGATACTACAATTTGTATGGGTGCGTCTGTAAGTGCGGCACTTGGTATGGCAAAGGCAAGAGGTCAGGAATTTAACAAAAAGCTTGTTTCGGTAATCGGCGATTCTACATTTATGCATTCCGGTATTACGGGGCTTATTGATATTGTTTACAACAAGGGCAACAATACAGTTATCATTCTTGACAACTCTATTACAGGTATGACAGGTCATCAGGATAACCCTACAACAGGTTACACAATCCGCGGGGAGGAAACAAAACAGGTTAACCTTGTGGCACTATGCAAGGCTGTCGGTGTTGAACACGTAGTTGTTGCAGACCCATTTGACCTTAAAAACTTTGAAAAGGTTGTAAAGGAAGAAGTTGAAAGGGAAGCGCCTTCCGTTATTATTGCACAGCGTCCTTGTGCATTGCTTAAAAAGGTTAAGTACACAGGCCGTTGCACAGTTACAGATAAGTGTAAAAAATGCAAAATGTGCCTAAAGCTTGGATGCCCTGCAATTTCCTGGAAAGACGGAGCAGTAAGAATTGACCCTAACCAGTGTAATGGTTGCGGACTTTGTGTAAATCTATGCCCATTCGGTGCTATTGAAAAGGAGGAAGTGTGATATGACTAAAAATATAATGATAGTTGGTGTTGGAGGTCAGGGCACTTTGCTTGCAAGCCGAATTTTGGGTAACACAGTTATTAACGAAGGTTATGACGTAAAAGTGTCCGAGGTACACGGAATGAGTCAGCGCGGAGGTAGTGTTGTAACCTATGTGAAGTATGGGGAAAAGGTGTATTCTCCAATAATCGACCGCGGTGAGGCGGATATTATTCTTGCATTTGAGATGCTTGAAGCTTATCGTGCTTTGCCTTATCTTAAAAAAGGCGGTAAGATGATTGTAAATGCACAGTCTATTGACCCTATGCCTGTTATTATCGGGGCTATGGAATATCCTGAAAATATTAAGGGAAAATTGGAAGATAAAATTGATTTACTTACAGTCGATGCACTAAATTGCGCAAAGGAAGCGGGGAATCCAAAGGCTGTAAACGTAGTTTTAATCGGTGTTATGGCAAAATTAACCGACATTCCGTATGAAAACTGGATTGAAACAATTAAAACAACTGTTCCACCAAAATTCCTTGACGTTAACCTTAAGGCATTTGAACTTGGATACAATCTATAAATAAATTTTATAAAGTGGGAAGTGTAAAAAAATGGAAATTTATCAACCGGAAATTGAATGTATGGACAGAGAATCTCTTAAAAAGCTCCAGTCCGAACGCCTTGTATGGCAGGTAAACAGAATGTATGAAAGGGTAGAACTTTTTAAAAAGCGTATGGACGAGGCGGGATTAAAGCCTTCCGACATAAAAGGTGTTGAAGACTTACATAAGTTACCTTTTTCATACAAACAGGATTTAAGAGATTATTATCCCTATGGTTTGTTTGCAGAGCCTATGAAAAATATTGTACGTGTACACGCTTCATCAGGTACAACAGGCAAGCAGATTGTTGTAGGTTATACAAGAAAGGACCTTGATGCATGGGCAGATTGTGTTGCACGTATGATGGTTGCAATTGGGCAGACAGATGAATCCTTTGTACAGGTATCCTACGGTTATGGATTGTTTACAGGAGGACTTGGGGCACATGATGGTGCTACAAGGGTAGGTGCTACTGTAATCCCTACATCTGCAGGTAACACTCAAAGACAAATTCAGACAATGATAGATTTCGGCTCCACAGCTTTATGCTGTACACCTTCATACGCAATGTACCTTGGTGAAACAATCGAGGAAATGGGAGTTAAGGACCAGCTTAAGCTACAGGTCGGCATATTCGGTGCAGAGCCTTGGACAGAGGATATGAGAAAGGGTATAGAAGATAAGCTTAACATTAAGGCTTATGATATATACGGACTTTCTGAAATTATGGGACCGGGTGTATCCTTTGAATGTGAATATCAGTGCGGTATGCACGTTAATGAGGATATGTTTATTCCCGAAATTATTGACCCTGATACAGGTGAGGTTTTGCCGGAGGGTGCAGCAGGTGAACTGGTATTTACCACTATCACAAAGGAGGGCTTCCCTCTAATCAGATACAGAACAAGGGATATTTGTTCGTTGGAATACGGCAAATGTAAATGCGGAAGAACATTTATAAGAATGAACAAGCCAACAGGTCGCAGTGATGATATGATGATTATACGCGGTGTAAATGTATTCCCGTCACAGATTGAGGAAGTATTGCTTAAGGTAAGCGGGGATGATTTGACACCTAACTATCAGATTATTATTGACCGTGTTAACAATACTGACACATTTGACATTAATGTTGAAATGAGTGAAAAGCTATTCTCCGATGATGTTAAATCCATTGCAAAGCTTGAAAGAGAAATAGTTGAAAAGTTAAGAAGCACATTGGGTATAGGCGTAAGCGTACATCTTGTTAACCCTAAATCTATTGAACGCAGCGAGGGTAAGGCAAAGAGAGTTATTGATAAGAGAAAATTACATTAATGAAAGGATTGACATATATGTTTATTAAGCAGATTTCAATTTTTGTAGAAAATAAATTTGGCAGAATTGCTAAAATCGTTGACCTTCTTAGTGAAAAAAACATTAATATAAGTGCTTTGTCTATTGCCGACACTACTGATTTCGGTATTTTAAGACTAATTGTTGATAAACCAGACGAGGCTGTTGCAGCCTTGAAGGAAAGCGGTGTTGCCGCAAAGTGTACAGACGTTATTGCAGTAGCAATTGACGACCAACCAGGCGGTCTTTCAAGGGTTTTGGACACATTGACAAAGGCTGAGATTACTATTGAGTATATGTATGCTTTTGTGGGCAAAAAGGAAGATAAGGCGTTGATGGTAGTAAGAACAGATGATATGGCAAAATCGGTGGAAGCCTTTAAGTCAGGTAATATTGAATTGGTTACCTCCGCAGATGTGTATTAATATGATAGACAGACGAAAAGCCAAGGAAGTTTTTGCTGAATATGTCAGCAATTACGATATGAGTATAGGACAAAATCAGCTTAAGGTAAAGCATACCTACAAGGTGGCTGATATTTCCGAACAAATAGCAATTGATTTAAAGCTAAGCACCATAGATGTGGATTTAGCTTGGCTTATAGGACTTTTGCACGATATTGCAAGGTTTGAACAAAACAAACGTTACGGTACTTTTAACGACCTTGTATCTGTAGACCATGCGGAACTTGGTGCAGATATATTGTTTAAAGAGGGGAAGATACGGGATTTTACAAATACGGAAATTTATGATGATATTATAGAAAATGCAATAAGATTTCATAATAAATACCGTGTTGACAATTCCCTTGACGACCGTACAAGGACGTTTTGTAACATAATTCGCGACGCTGACAAGCTTGACATTTTCAGGGTAAATTTAGAAAGCTCAAAAGAAGATGTTTACGAGGTAAGTGAGGAGGAATTCAAAAATTCCGAATTTTCAAGAGATATTTTCGAAAGCTTTTTTGACGAAAAGGTTGTGTTAAAACAGCTAAAGAAAAATGCCGTGGACGGGCTTGCTTGTCATCTGTCACTGATTTATGAGCTTGTGTACCCTGTCAGCGTAAAAATAGCACTTTCACAGGGGTATGTGGATAAGATGATGAATTTTAAGTCCGAAAATCAAACTGCAAATGAGCAGTTGAAATTGATGTCCAAAAAGTTGAGAGATTATATTAATCAAAGACTTGAAAAACAGAATATACTTGAATTAAAATAAAAATGCTGTGGATTCCTCCACAGCATTTTTTTATTTTTTTCTGTATTGTTCCTTTATCTTTTCAATTTCGGCAAAGTGTTTTTCTTTCTTAGCTTCGTATTTTTTGTTACGGCGTGTAACAATTTTGTCTGCAAAGGAAAAATCTTTAATACCCATATAGTAGGAAAATGCACACACGCCAACGGTTAATAATGTTACAATTGGAGTGATAATCAAAAACATTGATTCTGTGTAAAACCCTGTAAACGGATAAAACCAAATCATACCAAGCATATTTACGTAAAATAACGCAGTTTCCGCTCCTGTCCACTTACATATTGCAACACCCAGCTCTATAGCTATTGCAATTAGTATAAATAAACTTATAGATACAAGCAAGGTTAAAAAGGAGTTTTCGTTTTTAAGCTTATCGTATTTGCCGAATTTCCATACTTCATTATATATAAGCATAAATGTTACCAACGCAGTCAGACAGGAAAATAACTTGTGTGAAAAGTCAAAAAGCCATCCGAAAGCCATTGTCAAAAACATACTTACCACAATACCCAGGATGTATGTCAGTAATAATTTGAAATTCTTTTTAATCATAATATCAAAACCTTAAAATTCAATGTATTTTTCTACATATGCTTCAAGTTCATCAATTGGAATTCTTATCTGTTCCATTGTGTCTCTGTCGCGAACTGTTACGGAATTATCGTTTTCTGTATCAAAGTCCACAGTTACGCACAGAGGAGTACCGATTTCATCCTGTCTTCTGTATCTTTTACCAATTGAGCCTGATTCATCGTATTCACACATAAACTTCTTTGAAAGCTTTTGATAAATTTCTGTTGCCTGTTCTGATAATTTCTTAGAAAGAGGCAATACTGCAACCTTAATAGGTGCAAGTGCAGGGTGGAAGTGCATTACAACACGGGTATCATTTTCACCAACTGTTTCTTCATCATAAGCTTCAACAAGGAAAGCCAATGTTACACGGTCTGCACCCAATGATGGTTCAATAACGTAAGGGATGTATCTCTTATTTGTATCAACAGGGTCAATATATTCCATTGTTTCGCCTGATGTTTTAGCGTGCTGACCAAGGTCATAATCTGTTCTGTCAGCAATACCCCAAAGTTCACCCCAACCGAATGGAAACATAAATTCAAAGTCTGTTGTTGCCTTTGAATAGAAAGCCAATTCTTCAGGTGAATGGTCACGAAGTCTTAGATTTTCTTCCTTAATATTAAGGTCAAGTAACCAGTTTTTACAAAATTCCTTCCAATAATTAAACCATTCAAGGTCTGTGCCCGGTTCGCAGAAGAACTCAAGTTCCATCTGTTCAAATTCTCTTGTACGGAAAGTAAAGTTACCTGGTGTAATCTCGTTACGGAATGACTTACCAACCTGTGCAACACCAAAAGGAACTTTCTTACGGCTTGTACGCTGGATGTTTTTAAAGTTTACGAAAATACCTTGAGCAGTTTCGGGTCTTAAGTAAATTTCACTTGAGCTGTCCTCAGTAACACCCTGGAATGTTTTAAACATAAGGTTGAATTTTCTAATATCTGTAAAGTTTAGCTTTCCGCAGTCGGGACATACAATGTTGTTTGTCTTAATATAATCAAGCATCTGTTCATTTGTCCAACCGTCTGCTACTGTACCGTCAAAGTCCTCAATCAATTTATCTGCACGGTGACGTGTTTTACATTCCTTACAGTCAATAAGAGGGTCTGAAAATCCTCCTACGTGACCTGATGCAACCCAAGCCATAGGGTTCATAAGTATTGCAGAATCAAGACCAACGTTATACTGTGATTCCTGAACAAACTTTTTCCACCATGCTCTTTTAACATTGTTTTTAAGTTCTACACCTAATGGACCGTAATCCCATGTGTTAGCCAAGCCGCCATATATTTCGGAGCCCGGATAAACAAAGCCTCTGCCTTTACATAGGGAAACGATTTTTTCCATAGTTTTTTCCTGATTTAACATAATTCTCTCCAATCCGCCGCTGGCTGCGGCAAAAAATTTGAGGTTTTCTTTCATAAAAAAGATTTACCTAGTATATTATATAATACCTTATAATTACCATTTTTGTCAATAGAAAGGAGAGGTAAGATGAAAAATGCTATAAGTGCCTCTATGGTTTTAATCGGCACCTTCATTGGAGCAGGCTTTGCATCCGGTCAGGAGATTATACAATATTTTGGAATTTTTGGAAATTACGGCATTGCAGGTATATTTATAAGTTGTATTTTACTTTCTGTTTTTACATATTGCACTATTGATAATGTATGTTTTTTGGGCGAGAAGGAATATATTAACAGACTTTGCAGATACAAATGGGTCAGCTTTTTAATTAAAGGATATATGATTCTCATTTTTGGTACAATGATAACTGCTTTTGGGGAAAGTTTAAATCAACTCTTTGGCTTACCAAAAATATTCGGTGTTTTTTTCATTAATCTGGCTACAATAATAATACTGTGTTTTGGAAGCACCGCTGTACTAAAATTTAATTCCATAGTAACTCCCCTTATTATACTGGGTATTCTTCTTTCTTTATTTTCAAATAATACCGTTAGTGTCTTTAATAATTTTTGCACATCAGCAATTGTGTATACATCATACAACGTCATTACCTTACCCTTTGTAATAATAGGGATGAAAGATATTGTTGATAAAAAAAGGAACTCCATTGCTTGTTCCGCTATATTCGGGTCTGTTATTTTTATACTTGCACTATGCTTATTTTTGCTTCTTGGGGAAGTAGACGGGGAAATAATACAGATTCCGCTGTTGTCAGTGGTATCAGATAATTATATATATGTTATGGTGATTATTCTTGCATTGTCTATGCTTACAACTGCAGTATCCAATGGTTACGGGCTTATGAATATGGTTACGTTACCTCGCAAATTTATAATAGCTTTCCTTTTTGTCTTTGCTCTTGTATTTTCTTCGTTTAGATTCAACTTTATTGTAAAATATTTATATATGATTTTCGGTTATATGGGTATTTATATTTTAGCAAATAATTTTTGGGTTTTTGTAAAAAATAGAGAAAAACCTCGAAAAATAGAGATAAATAATTAAAATCAAATATAAATAGTCATAAACACCAATAAAAGAGTTTGATTAGTTTGTTTGTTTTATGTATAATGTAATCCGTTGCCGACAAATTCGGGGTTTAGCGCAGTTTGGTAGCGCACCTGGTTTGGGACCAGGGGGCCACAGGTTCAAATCCTGTAACCCCGACCACTTTTTCTTAAGCAAAAGGTGTTGACAAGTGTCAGGATTTGTGGTATACTAACCGAGGTGTTGTGCTGGTGTAGCTCAATTGGCAGAGCAGCTGATTTGTAATCAGCAGGTTGCGGGTTCGAGTCCCATCACCAGCTCCACTATTTTTATAATTTAATATGGAAGGGTTCCCGAGTGGCCAAAGGGGGCAGACTGTAAATCTGTTGTCAACGACTTCGATGGTTCGAATCCATCTCCTTCCACCATTAAAAAACACATAACATCAGTTATGTGTTTTTTAATTTTTAGATGAGTGGATTCTAATGGAGCGGTAGTGAATGACAGTCCGGTGGACTGCAATATTAGTTTGTATTTCTTATTATATATGTTATATTAAGTTCGCATTATTTTAATATGGAGGATTATATGATGAAAAAAACTAAAATTACAATATCCATTCTTATTGTATTGATTGTGTTAATTTCAACTGCATTTATATATCAAATGTTTGAAAATAACAGAATACAAAAATCTATTGATGAAATTTTTACCAATAGTTATCACAATCTGACTTTAAATATGTTAAATGAAACAGTTGAAGGCATTGGAGAAGAGGCTGTACATAGGTATAAAGCTGAGAATACAAAATGGAGTTCTATTATGATAAATTTTTATCATTTTACCTCGTTTTACAAATACCAAAATCCAGACTTAAATTATATAATAGCAATATTAGCACAATCTTCAGGCTATAACAGTGTTACGGAGATTGATATGGATATAGATTTATATCGTAAAACAAAGGGTGTTCCAACAAATAACTTTAATAATAAAGAAATTATAAGGGAAGCAAAGTCTGCGATTGAAAATGCCCTTATTGAAAACTAAATATAAATTGTTGACAAAGTAATTTATAAAATATATAATTGTTTTTGTGTATTTAAGCTTTCCTTATAAATAAGAGGTGTTTTTATGAATAAAAAAGTGTATTTTGGCACTTTGTGCGGAATATTGGCGTTTTTCATGTTAATAGGGTTAATTGGATATTTTTTCGTGTTTTCATCATTGTCGGGCATATGCGGTTCGTTGGAACTGGATGGATTGAAGGAAGATTACGGAAACGTTGTTAATCTTCTGGCAATTGGCGTAGACGGCAGTGAAACAAGGTCGGATACAATTTTGTTGGCATCAATGAATCTTGAAAGCAAGGAAATATCACTTGTTTCAATTCCCCGTGACACACGTGTCAGATATAAAGGAGGATGGGATAAGATTACTCATCTGTTCAGCTACGACAACAGTGGACAGTTGACTTTGGATACTGTTAAGGATATAACTGGCGTGGATATACATTATGTAGGTATTATTAATTTTGATGGTTTCAGCAACGCTATAGACGAGCTTGGCGGTGTGAATATCGAGGTCCCCGATTTGGGCAAGGGTGGTATGTACTACGATGACCCTGTGCAGGATTTGCATATTGCACTCCCTGCAGGTTACAGACATCTTAACGGTCAGGAGGCCCAGGGGTTTGTACGTTTCCGCAGCGGTTATGCAAATGCTGATCTTGGTCGTATTGAAACACAAAGATATTTTCTTCAGGAATTAGTTAAACAAAAACTAAACTTTAAATATATTACAAAGGTCCCCGCGGTGTTTAAGGTGTTGGAAGGCGACCTTCGCACAAATTATGGTTGTGTAGATATTATATCCCAAATGATTAAGATGATTGGTATGAATAGTGAAAATATTAATTCTTACAGTCTCCCAGGTGAGTCTGGCATGGCTTCCACCCGCTATGGATACCTTTCTTGCTTTATATACGATGAGCAAGAAACCGCCGTATTAATGGGAAAATACTTTACTGAATAAAAAAATTGTAAAAATTTGAAAAAAAGTGTTGACAAAGTGATTATGATGTGATAATATATAAAAGTCGCACGGGCAAGAGGTCAAAAAAGTGTTGACAAGGCAGAGATAGTATGATATACTAAAATTCCTGCAAAACTGAACCTTGAAAAGTGAATAGCG
>JAZOOD010000031.1:0-2231 GCA_045654805.1 Clostridia bacterium
GGAATGGGTGGCGGCGTAATCATCAAGCCACTTATGGATGTTTTAGGTGATTATGATGTGAAAACCATTGGTATTGTTTCATCAATAACTGTCTTTTCGATGGCTATTGTGTCTGTCCTGAAACAGATTAAAGCCAAAACAGAAATTCCATATAAAAATGCAATACCGTTGGGGATAGGCTCCGTTGCAGGTGGGTTTTTAGGTGAAAAACTTCTCACATTTATTGTGAATTTATTTAATGCCAACTCTGTTGTAACCGTTGTGCAAAATTGTGTATTGACGGTACTTGTTCTGTGTGTATTCCTTTATATGAAAAACAAACGAAAAATCAAAGGCAAGGAATGGGATGGCGTATTTGTTTCCCTTGCAGTAGGTGTTTTTCTCGGTGTTTGTTCATCATTTTTAGGTATCGGTGGCGGTCCTATCAATGTTGCACTCATAATTTTCTTATTCTCTGTGAACACAAAAACAGCAACAGTGTGTTCGCTTGTTACAATTCTGTTTGCACAGATTTCAAAACTTACAACAGTGGCACTCACAACGGGCTTTTCAAATTTTGACCTGTCAATTGCGCCACTTATGATTATCGGTGCGATTTTTGGTGGATTTATCGGTGCTGGACTTAACAAAAAATGCAGTGAAAAAACCGTTGAAAAAGCATTCAACTGTGTTCAATTGCTTGTGCTTGGAATAGCAATATTCAATATTATAAGAAATCTTATATGACAACAGTATGGCAGATACCGTTTTTATCTTTCTATAACAGCCACCCGTTATTGGCGTACGGATTATAAAATCGGGTACTTCGTATCAAGTGAAATCCCACCATAAGCCGTAACATATTTTATAAATTATTTCAGAAATTTATTTCATTAAAAAAACACTTCCGAAGAAGTGTTTTTTTGTGGTTTAGGCATTTAAAATCGAACCCATGACTTTCCTGACACAATTTCAGGGTTCTCCCGACACTTGCAGAATGCACCATATATTTTTATTCGAGCTTTACAAAAACTCTTCGCTCACAAAAACGGTACACCCTTAATTAAAATATACAGTTATACCTATTATTATCTGAAATCGCATAAAATCAAAATCTTCTTACTTTCAAGGGCTTGAAAAATATCGGTTTTTTCTCACCGGCTTTAACCATTTCTCTTGCAAGCAACCCTCTCATTTTTCGCAGAGTATCAAGGTGTTTTTTATTATTTACAAGGTTATGTCTTTCGGCAGGATCGTTTTTCAGGTCATATAAAAAATCATCATAATAAACCAGTGCGCTGTGTTTAATATTTCCCGGTCCGAGTGCTCTGGCAGAATACTTCCAATCCTTTGTGCGTACTGCCCTGCCGACCTGTGATTCGCTGATTTGAACAAAAACACAATCTCTTTCGGAAACGTCCTTCCTGTTAACCGGGAGAATGTTTCCGGAATAAGCTTTCGGCACCCCAATTCCTGCAAGACTCAGTAGAGTAGGCGGAATATCAATAAGACTGACAAGACAATCCATAGCCTCGTCTTTATTTACTGCTCCGCCGCCAAACACAAGAGGCGTATGTATACTCGAATCGTGACAGCTGCGTTTATATTCGGAATTTCGCGTTTTAAAATGACACCCGTGGTCACTTGTGTAAACTATAACCGTATTATCATACAGTCCTTTATCCTTCAAGGCTTTAACAAGTCTCCCGACATTTTCATCAAGGGAATGAATAGCGGCAAGATAATCGGGATACTCTTCTTTGTAATTTCCCTTAAGAAAAGTTAAATCCTCCGGCAAAGGATATTCACGGAAATCATCAACTTTATCTGTCGGGCCCTCAAAATGACCGCTGTCATTCTGGTGGTGTGGTTCAAGCTGCGAAACAAACATAAAAAAAGGCTTTTCGCCGTTATGGTTATTTACATATTCAACCGCAAAGTCATTTATGCAATCCGCTCTGTAACCCTTAAAGTCAATCTGATTGCCGTCACCGTCAAAAACATATCCGTCATAACCGTGCGAGGTAAACTCCAGAATATCTGCTGCACGCCAATATTTATAACCGCCTTGTCTTTGAGTCGGAACAGCTGTTTTTTCGCAATGAACACCGATACCTGCATAACGGTCTGAAGCAAGATGCCATTTTCCGATATACGCTGTATCATATCCGTTTTCATTAAAATAATCAGCTAAAGTTTTCGTATCTTCTTTCAAAGCAATCCCGTTCCAATAGCAACGGTTTTCAGTTGCG
>JAZOOD010000032.1:0-68704 GCA_045654805.1 Clostridia bacterium
GATAATTGACTTGTCAAGTTCAGGAAAAGTACGACGGAATATAATCTGCTTTGAACCGGGAAATTTTAAAGCATATAAAAAGGCATCCACTATCTGTCCGTATGACTTGCCTCCGCCTGCTGCACCGCCGAATAATACCTCATCAGCCTGAGTTTTTATAAATTTTTCCTGCCTGGATGTTATCTCAATATCTATGTTATCACCTCCCTTCAAATACATAATAACATAACAAAACACGAAAAAGTTGGCAAACTTTTTTGTATAAAAAACTTTAAAAATTGCATAAAAAAGGGACGGTATAAACCGTCCCAAAAAGTCTTATTAAATTATTCGTCGTTTCTTGTACCGAAATTTACTGCTGTATCGCCCTGTAAATCTTTACCAAATTCATAATCCTTACCAGGCAAAATTGCATTTAATACAATACCAAGTATTGAAGCAACTGCCAAAGCAGAAAGAGAAATGGTTGCAGAACCAATTGTAAATGTTGCAGCGCTGCCAAGACCCAAAGCAGATACAAGGATAACAGCCGCAATGATAAGGTTACGGCTCTTTGTAAAATCCACTTTGTTTTCAACAATGTTTCTTACACCAATTGCAGAAATCATACCGTAAAGAATAAATGAAATACCACCGATTACTGCAGTAGGAATTAAGTTAACAACTGCTGCAAATTTTGGTGACAATGATAAAATTACCGCAATAACCGCAGCGATTCTTATAACCTTAGGGTCATAAACTTTTGAAAGAGCTAGTACACCTGTGTTTTCACCATAAGTTGTATTTGCAGGACCACCAAACATAGCAGACATTGTTGTAGCAAGACCATCACCAATAAGTGTTCTGTGAAGACCGGGATCTGCAATAAAGTTTTTGCCAACTGTTGAGCCTATAGCTGAAACGTCACCGATATGTTCCATCATTGTAGCCAATGAAATAGGTACAATAGCTATAATAGAGCTTATAATCAAAGATGTATTAGACCATTCAATACCGCCGAATACCGTGCCTTCCCACTTAATTGGGACACCAATCCACGCAGCATCCTTAAGCTGATTTAAAGCATCTACAGAAAACAGTTTAAGACTTGGATTACCTGCGATTGTAATATATTCTGCACCGTCAATAGTAACGTTAGCACCACATATTATAGCCAAAATAGCAGCAATTAAACAAGATCCAACTACACCTAAAAGGATAGGAATAATCCTTGCCATACCCTTACCCCAAATATTGAAAATCACAACAATTGCCAAGGCAATAATAGCAATAAGCCAGTTTGAAGTACAGTTACTAACAGCACTGCCTGCAAGACCAAGACCAATACAAATAATAATAGGTCCTGTAACTATCGGAGGAAAAAATCTCATAACCCTATTAATACCAACAATCTTAATAAGTGCTGCCAATACAAGATAAACAAGACCTGCAAAACCAACGCCAAGACAAGCATACGGCAAAAGCTCTGCATTAGTCATTTCACCATTACCTGCCAAAGGTGCTACTGCAGCATATCCACCTAAAAAGGCAAAAGATGAACCTAAGAAAGCAGGAACCTTACCCTTTGCAACAAGGTGGAACAACAATGTTCCGAGACCAGCCATCAAAAGTGTTGTAGCAATGTCAAGACCTGTCAAAAGAGGTACTAAAACAGTTGCACCAAACATTGCGAACACGTGCTGAAAACCAAGAACAAGCATCTTTGGTATGCCAAGTTCACGAGCATTGTAAATTGCATCTTTTTGTGTACTCATTTGTAAAACAACTCCTTCTTCTTTTATAACATCCTTATTCCGGCATAAAAAAATACTCTTGTCACAAAGACAAGAGCATTAAAACCCCGATAAATATCCTGCCGACGTCTCTGCATCAGATTAAAGATATTATTATTTTATCAATAATATAATAGCAGACAAAATTCGACTTGTCAATATTAATATACATATAAATACACACAGAAAAATTGCAAAACACTTCCTCCTAGCACAAATATGTGCCATATAAAATGAAAATATTTGAGTTTCTTAACCTTATAAAAAATTATACCTACTGTATAGAGCACACCGCCCATAACAAGCAAAATTAATGCCGTTGCCGGAAATGTCAGTATTGACTTAAGCGAAAAAACTATAAGCCAACCCATAATCACATACAGTACCAAAGAAAGTTTTTTCCATCTATCCATATTTATTGCATTAAATACAATGCCAAGTGCCATACATCCCGCATTTATCCCAAATATCAACCAACCTGTAAATCCACCTATATAACATAAAGCGATGGGGGTGTACGTACCTACAATCAATATAAATATTGAACAATGGTCAAGTATTTGAAATACTTTTCTTGCTCTCGTCTTTGCCAGTGCATGATAAAGACATGAAAGTAAATAAAGCATTAACAAACTGCCACCGTATATAGATGCACTTACAACTCCCAAAGCACCTGATGTATGTGATGCCTTAATTATTAATAAAACCAAAGCCGCCACAGAAAGTCCTGCACCTACTCCATGGGATATGGAGTTAGCTATTTCTTCACCCAACGTCTGTGTTTTTACTTCCTTTATCATTCCCATTTTTCTGCCTCCTAATTATATTCAAAAACGTTACATCTAGTTTTCAATACCATATTATCACTTTTTTCATACTTTGTCAAACGTTTTTGTTGATTTTTTTATTTGTTTATGATAAACTGTTCTTAGAAAAGAGGAGATTTATTATGTTTATCAACAAAGATAATCTGTCCAAAGCATTTGAAAATCTTGAAAAAACAAAGTCTTTGAACACCATACCGTCATGGGAGCAATTACCCTCCATAGAACTTTATATGGATCAGGTTATAGTGCTTTTAAACCAATATGTAAATATAAACACTCCCATTACACAGTCTATGATTAATAACTATGTAAAATTAAAAGCAATACCCGCACCCGTTAAAAAGAGGTATTCAAAAATTCACCTTGCATATCTTATTATATTCTGTACATTAAAACAAACTTTAAGCATATCTACCATACAAAAAATTATGCCCGTAGACCTTAGTGAAGAACATGTTATAAAAGTGTATGAGGCTTTTATTAAAAACAGACAAAAATCACTGGAATATGCCTCTAATAAACTAAAGGAAATATCAACAAATGAAGAAACAGACAATATAGTTATGCAAATATCAAGTATAGCTAATGTATTTAAAATGCTTACTGAAAATATTACCCATGATGAAGAAGCAAAAGAAAATAACAAAAAATAAGGCGTTTTTCGCCTTATTTTTATATATTTCTGTATTCAAAACCTTTTTTTGTAAGTATCCTGACCTTACCAAAACCACAACCTTTTACATACTCTATTGCCTCTTCAAATGCATATCCCAGGTTTTCGGCATTATGGCAATCAGATGTAATAACTATATCGCACCCAAGTTTATTAATTTCCTCCAAAATAAACTTTGCAGGGTACGGTTTAGTACGGTATCCTCTTGCAATTGCTCCAGTATTTACCTCAAATAAAGGTTTATGTCTTGCAATACACCTTGTTGTATCCAAAGCTAATTCCCTGTACCAGTCTGCATTTTCATCAAAATATTTATTACCCTCATTAAACTTTGTTACAAGGTCAAAATGCCCGACAATATCTGCATTTGTTTTTTCAACAATATCACGCAGATTATCATAATAACTTTTTACATAAGCCTTATAATCACCGTTAAAATATTTTTCAACATTTTCAACCATCATATCCGCTGTGTTGTCAACATCCATAAACACTCCGTCTTTGACTACATAGTGTAGTGAACCTATCACATAATCATATTCATCCCCCTCAGACGAATAATAATCCCTTTCAACACCCATTAGAATATTAATCTGCGGATATTTTTTCTTTAATTTTTGTATTTCTTCTCTGTAAAGTTTTGTACCTTCACAGCTCATACAATATGAGATGTCTACATCCGTATATGAATGACCGGAAAAGCCTATAGATTCAAAACCCATTTCTATTGCTTTTTTAACGATTTCCTCAGGCTGATTCTTTCCGTCGCAATATTTTGTATGAACATGCAAATCCGAAAGAATCATTTTGTCATCTTCTCCTGTTTAACCTTGTGGTCTATAATATGACGAGAACCAAGCTCTTTTATAATATCTTCAACACTTATACCCATTTCCACCATCATAACCATAACGTGATACACAAGGTCAGAAATTTCATATATAGTTTCTGCCTTATCATTATCCTTAGCAGCTATAATAACCTCTGTACATTCTTCCCCAACCTTTTTAAGAATTTTGTCAATACCCTTTTCAAAAAGATAGGTTGTATATGAACCTTCAGGCATTTCAGCCTTGCGTCCACACAGCATATCGTAAAGCACCTTGGTTGTAAAGTTATTTTCCTTTTCACCCAAAACAATGTTTGTAAAGCAGGAATCTGTACCCTTATGACAAGCAGGGCCTTCTTTGTTTACAGTTACAGTAAGCGCATCCATATCACAATCTGCCACAATACTTACTATGTGCTGATAATTGCCTGAAGTTTCACCCTTACGCCATAATTCCTGTCTGGAACGTGACCAAAAGCAGGTCTTTTTTTCCCTAATACTTATTTCAAGACTTTCCTTATTCATATATGCCAAAGTAAGTACATCTTTAGTTTCAGCATCCACTACAATGGCAGGTATTAAACCATTTTCATCAAATTTTAGTTCGTTTACATTAATCATATTTACATCTCCTTAAAGTCTTACATTGATGTTGTTATTTTTAAGTTCCTGTTTCAAATCTTTAATTTCTACTTCACCAAAATGGAATATTGAAGCCGCCAAACCCGCATCAATATCAGGAATTTCATTAAACAAATCCACAAAATGCTGTATACTTCCTGCACCGCCTGATGCAATAACGGGCACATTTACAACATCATTAACAGCCTTTAACATTTCTATATCAAAACCCTGTTTTACTCCGTCGGTGTCAATACTGTTTACTACAATTTCACCCGCACCGTTTTTTTCACCCTGTTTAATCCATTCTATGGCATCAATTCCCGTATTTTCTCTGCCACCCTTTGCAAAAACGCAAAATTTTCCATCCACACGCTTTACATCAACTGACAAAACTACGCACTGGTCACCGTATTTTTGTGCCGCATCATAAATCAAGCTGGGGTTTTTAATAGCACCTGAGTTTACAGAAACTTTATCTGCACCGCACTTTAACACGCGGTCAAAATCATCAAGCGTGTTAATTCCTCCTCCTACTGTAAGAGGTATAAATATTTTGCTTGCAACCTCGGTTAGTATGTCAGTAAATAATTGTCTGCCCTCAAAGGATGCAGTTATGTCATAAAACACAAGCTCGTCTGCACCGCATTGGCTGTAAAATTCCGCCAGCTTAACAGGTGATGAAACATCTGCAAGTCCTAAAAAGTTTACACCCTTTACAACCCTGCCGTCTTTAACATCAAGACAAGGTATAATTCTCTTTGTAATCATTTTGCCACCTCTATTGCTTCCTTTAAATCTATGGCACTTGTATATATTGCCTTACCAAGTATTGCACCGTATATATCCATATCCTTCAACGCTTTTACATCGTCTATTGAGGATACTCCGCCGGATGCAATAATATTCATACTGTACTTTTCAGAAAGATATTTATAAAGTTCCAGATTAGTACCTTGCATAGCTCCATCCTTTGAAATATCGGTACATATAACAGTTTTAACACCGTCTTGTTCCAACTTTTCAAACATTTCGTCACAGGAAATTTGAGAAACCTCTGTCCAACCGTGAATTGCAACCATTCCCTCAGAAATGTCTACACCAACAGCAATCCTGTCGCCATACTTTTTAACCATATCAGTAACAAATTGCGGATTTTTAATTGCAATAGTACCAAGTATTACTCTCATAACCCCTGCATCAATGTACTTTTTAATAACTTCCTCTGTGCGGATGCCACCACCTACTTCAATTTTCAAACCAGTGTTATCTGCAATTTCCTTTACTATGTCATAATTAGGATTGTTGCCGTCCTTTGCACCGTCAAGGTCTACAATATGCAAATATTCTGCACCTGCATTTTCAAATTCCTTGGCAACCTGCAAAGGATTGTTGCCGTAAACCGTCATATTATTGTAGTCACCTCGCAAAAGACGTACTACATTTTTATCTTTTAAATCTATTGCCGGAAAAATATTCATAAGCCTACTCCATTTCACAAAATGCTTTTAAAATTTTCATACCCACTTCTCCACTTTTTTCGGGATGGAACTGTACGCCATACACATTTTTGTCTGCAACTGCCGCAGTAAGCTCTGCACCGTATTCCGTAGAAGCGATAAGTGAATCATCACACTTTGTACCGTAATATGAGTGAACAAAATACACACATTCATTTTCCTCAACATATTTAAACAACTCACTTTTAGGCTTATCTTTGGGGAAATGTAAACCGTTCCAACCAATATGAGGAATCTTGTAATTTTTTGGTACAACACCATCCATGGGTACTATGTCACCCTTTATAAGTCCAAGTCCCTTATGCTCGCCGTATTCAAAGCTTCTTTCAAAAAGCATCTGCATACCAAGGCATATACCAAGAAGGGGCTTACCTTTTTTAACTTCGTCAACTACAACATCCGCAAGTCCGCTGTTACGAAGTTTCTTCGCTGCATCTGCAAATGCCCCAACTCCCGGCAAAATAATTTTATCTGCCTTTTTAATTTCATCAGGGTCAGATGTTAAAACAACCTCTATACCAATATATTTAAATGAACTGTATAGTGAAAAAATATTTCCCACACCGTAATCAACTATCGCTATCATTTATAATACTCCTTTTGTTGATGGGATTTCATTTTTATAATCCTCATCTATCTTTACTGCTTTTGACATAGTTCTGCCCAAAGCCTTAAACATTCCCTCAATAATATGATGTGAATTACTGCCTGCCATCTGCTTAAAATGCAAGGTTATATTTGCATTTCTTACAAAGCCAAACATAAATTCTGAAACAAGCTCTGTATCAAAATCACCTACTTTGGCTGCAGGGATATTTACATCATAGCCAAGGTAATCTCTGCCTGAAATATCTACCGCACAGGCAATCAATACCTCATCCATAGGAAGCATAATATCACCGTAGCGGACAATACCCCGCATATCACCCAAAGCTTCTGCAAATGCTTTGCCAAGACATATTCCAATATCTTCAACTGTATGGTGATAATCTACATTCACATCGCCGTCACATTTAACCTCGAGGTCAAATCTGCCATGCTTTGCAAAAAGCGTAAGCATATGGTCCAAAAATCCACACTTTGTATCAATTACACTTTTTCCGCTACCGTCAAGATTAAGTGCTAATTTAATATCAGTTTCAGCAGTTTTTCTGATTATTTCACTCGTTCTCATTATTTCACCCTCTAATAATATTTTTGAGTTTATCTATTAAAATGTCCATTTGTTCTTTTGTTCCAATGGTTATTCTATTATATTGGCAAATTCTCTCGGCAGTAAAATGTCGCACCAAAACACCGTTAGCCTTAAGCTGTTCATATATTAATTCACCATCTATATTGATGTGCTTTGCAAATACAAAGTTTGCCTTTGATGGAATAACTTCAAAGCCCATTTTTTCAAGTTCTTTGGCAGTATATTCCCTTGTTTCACAAATTTTTTTACAATTATCCATATAATAGCTGTTAGAATCTATTGCAGCCTCCCCCGCTATCATTGTAAGTCTGTTTATGTTATATGGATTAGTAGAATACTTTATTTTCTCTAAATCTTCAATAATCCCCTCAGATGCAATAGCAAAACCAAGTCTTGCACCTGCCATACTGCGGGATTTTGAAAATGTCTGTACCACTAAAAGATTATCATGCTTTTTAGTAAGGTTATAACAGCTTTCTGCCCCAAAGTCTACATATGCCTCATCAATTAACACCACATTGTCCGGATTGTTTATTATTATTTCTTCAATCTCTGCCAAGGTAAGTGCAATACCCGTAGGAGCGTTAGGATTGGCTATAACCACCATTCCGTCAGCATTAAAATACTTTTTATAGTCTATTGTAAAGTTATTTTCAAGTGGTAAGGAATTATACTTTACATTATGCAATTCTGCAAAGACCTTATAAAAGCCGTATGAAATATCAGGAAAATGTGCAATCTTACCATCACCGCAAAAAGCCATAAATGCAAAATTAAGTATATCGTCAGAACCATTGGCAAGAAAGACATTTTTACTTGTAACACCGTGTAATTTTGCTATTTTTTCCTTTAACACTTTTGCTTCAGGATCTGGATATAA
Source organism: Clostridia bacterium (assembly GCA_045654805.1). GTDB lineage: Bacteria > Bacillota > Clostridia > Monoglobales > Firm-18 > CAZNKU01. The sequence goes on from JAZOOD010000032.1 coordinate 8,318, forward strand.
TTTTAACTTTTCAATCTCACTCTTAGTTATTGCATCTACCACTTCCTTTGAAGGTGGATATGGTGATTCATTGGTATTTAGCTTTATATATTCCATATCCTTTGGCTGTTCACCGGGAGTGTAAGCATCCAGATTCAGAAGTTTAGAATTTAAAAATCTGCTCATTATTTTTCATCCTCAAATCGTATTGTAGCACTTTTAGCATGGGCAGACAAGCCTTCCTTTTCGGCAAAATATGCTATATCGTCTGCAACCTTTGAAAGTGCATCCTTAGTATAATAAGTATATTGAGTCTTTTTAACAAAATCATCTACCGAAAGTGGACTGGAAAATCTGGCAGTCCCGCTTGTAGGTAACGTATGGTTAGGTCCTGCATAGTAATCACCCAACGCTTCGGGACAATATTTACCCATAAATATTGAACCTGCGTGCTTGATACTGTCAAGATAATCAAAGGGATTATCAACACACAATTCCAGATGCTCAGGAGCAATTTCATTTGCAATATCTATTACTCTCTTAATGTCATCAGCCACAATAATTTTGCCGTTATTGTCAATAGATGCTCTTGCAATTTCACATCTTGGAAGCAATGGTATCTGTCTTTCAAGTTCATCACTTACGGCTTTTGCAAAGTCCATATCATCCGTAACAAGCACAGCACTTGCCATCTTGTCGTGTTCCGCCTGAGAAAGCAGGTCTGCAGCCACAAATTTTGGATTTGACGTGTTATCAGCAACAACAAGTATCTCACTTGGTCCTGCAATCATATCTATTGAAACAACGCCAAAAACCTGCTTTTTCGCCTCTGCAACAAAGGCATTACCCGGACCTACAATCTTATCAACCTTAGGCATGCTCTCTGTACCATAAGCCAAAGCAGCTACAGCCTGGGCACCGCCAACTTTAAATATTTTGTCCACACCTGCTATTTTTGCAGCAGTAAGTATTACAGGGTTAACCTTTCCGTTCTTATTAGGAGGAGTAACCATAACTATTTCGTCACACCCCGCAATTTTTGCAGGAATACTGTCCATAAGCACCGTTGACGGATAAGCCGCAGTTCCACCGGGGACGTAAAGACCCACCTTTTCAATAGGTATAACCTTTTGTCCAATGACAACACCATTGTTTTCACTTATAATAAAACTGTTACGTACTTGACGTTTGTGAAAATTACGTATGTTTTCAGCTGCAGTTTCTAAAATCCTCACAAACTCCTTATCCATAGAGTTATATGCCTCATCTATTTCCACATCAGTAACCTGCAAGGCATCAAGCTTTACTCCGTCAAACTTCTCACAATACTCAAAAACAGCCTTATCCTTGTTTTCAATAACATTTTGAATAATATCTGCAACAGTATCCTCTATATTGGTTTTCATATTAACACGAGCAAAAATTTCACTATTTGGAACTTCACCGTATTTCATTATTTTAATCATTCTTCTCAACCACCTGTTGTTCTAATCCGGTACGGATTTTTTCAATCATTTCATTTTTAAATTTGAAACTTGACTTATTTGCTATCAACCTTGCGCTTATTGGAATAATAGTTTCAAATGGCTCCAAATCATTTTCCAAAAGCGTTGTTCCCGTTTCTACAATATCCACTATAACATCGGACAAATCAAGTATCGGAGCGATTTCAATGGAACCATTAAGCTTTATAATATCAATATCGCGACCTATTCCTGCATAATAATTTTTTGCAATATTTGTAAACTTAGTAGCCACACGCAGGGTTTTATCTGTGTTATCCCTAAACCCCTTCTTTGCAGCTACAGCCATACGGCATTTACCTATATTAAGGTCTAAAAGCTCGTAAACATCTGGCTCATACTCCAACAAAATATCCTTGCCTGCCACACCAATGTCAGCGGCACCTCTTTCAACATAAATAGCAACGTCGGAAGGCTTTACCCAAAAAAATCTTACCCCAACATCTTCGTTTTCAAAAATCAGCTTTCGATTATTTTCCTTAATAGACGGACATTCAAACCCTGATTTTTCGAACATATCATAAACTTTTTCACCAAGCCTGCCTTTTGGCAATGCCACATTAATCATTGTTTTCAAGGATTTCAAACCCCCTGTCCTTAAGTCTTATAAGCTGTCTGTATTTAAGCTTTTTAGGTACGCTTTTTTCTGCCAATACGCTGTTTCCGTTGTCCGTGAACATCTTTATAAGATTGGCTATGTCCACTTCATTCGCATCCCTGTCATATAGCAATACAGTATCAACATCATATTTTTTTGTATTTATATTCAATCTTTCAAGCATATCAAGATATACTGCAAAACCTATTGCGCCGGTCCTTTTGCCCATTTTTGCCATCAACTTGTCATACTGACCGCCTGACAAAATACCAACAGGTATTCCTTCAATAAATCCTCTAAATACAATACCGCTGTAATAATTCATATCATTTACGATTGAAAAATCAAGATTCACTTGCTTTTCAAAGCCCTCGTGGGCAATAAATTCATTGATTTTTTCAAGCTCATTAAGAGCATTTACAAAGCTTTCATTTACATTAAATTCCTTTAACTTTCTAATAACATCACTCATATTTCCGTATGTGCTGACAAGCTCAATAAGGTTGTCACAACAAAGGTTATATTCACCGCATATTTTCCTTATATCGTGAGTATTTTTTTCACCAATACATTTTAAAACTTCCGCCTTTGCATCTACCGGCAAGGATAATTCATCAAGTATAGCGGACACTATACCCATATGGGAAATATCAAGAACAAAGCTGTCACTTATAGCGTTAAGGCTTTTAGCCGCCAATGACACAACTTCACAGATGTTGTAAGAATCAATATCACCAATACATTCAAGACCTGTCTGCATAATTTCCTTAAATGTGTGAGTCCCCTTTGAAACACGGTAAACATTCTCATTATAATACACCTTCTGCACACAACCGTTAGTATCCTGAGTATTTTTAATTATGGAAAGCGTAACATCGGGCTTTAAAGCCAAAAGCTTGCCGTTAGTGTCATTAAAAGTAATAATACTGTCGGAAACTAAAAAGTCCTTGTTTTTCACGTACAGGTCGTATTCCTCAAACTTGCTCATTTTATATTGAATATAGCCATATTTTTCATAAAGTGAGCGGAGCCTGAAGATCGCCACTTCATCCTTTTTTAATACATTTTCATACATCATAGTTATCACCTTTTAACTTATCCAGAATTTCCTTATACCCACCGGTGCCATACATAAGACATTTGTTAACACGGCTGATTGTAGCACTGCTTGCACCGGTAATTTTTGCAATTTCGCTGTACACCTTACCTTCTGCAAGTAAACGTGCAACGTCCATTCTCTGGGCAAGGTCCTGCATTTCCTTAATAGTGCAGATATCTTCAAAAAACTTATAACAATCATCAATATTTCCAAGGGATAAAACAGCCTTGAAAAAAAAATCCATATCCTTAGAATGCGGAATACCCATATTTATTACTTCCTTTACTTTTATTTGTCGACCAACTCACTTTCACATTTTACCACACTAAAGTGCTAAAGTCAATACAAAAAACACAAAAAATAGCGATACCGGCAAGATTTGCCGATATCGCCAATAAACATTAATAAATATAGTCTATACTTGTGAATACTGCATCACCGGTTGGGATAGCAAGACCATTAAGCTTACTGCCTGTAGCAAGGGTCATATAAAGAACATCACCGTCTTTAATCTGAGGCTTTGTACCGGCAATAGTGTTAGGGAATACATCGTCAAATGTCTTGCCGTCCTCAATATCATTTAACTTAATTCTTAACTTCATAACATATCCCTTGTCAGATTCACAAACCATAGAAGGGTAGTAAACAATCGTAACGTCAGCCCCAAGACGTTCCAGAGAATATGCTATACCCTGTAATGTAAAAGTAAAAATATTGTACTGATTGCGTGCAAATTCAAAGAAATCCTTAGGAAGTTTACTGCACACCTTGCCGTTTTCATCAATAAACGGGCTGTCATAAACCTGTGTAGGAACATCGGTTAATATAAACTGATAATCATTTCTGCTGTTAGGATATTTTAAAACATCTGTACTTATCCTTGCATCCATAGGGAATTCAGCACTCTTAGACAAATAATGTGATGAATTAAAACCACTCAACGCATCAATCTGCATCAAAACAAGAGCAAGATTTTTTGCAGTAATTTCACTGTCCGGATAAATATGATTGTTGTTATCAAGCTTTATACCTTTTTTATAAGCGGCAGTAATGTATGCATTTACAGAATTTTCTTTTACAGACTTAATATCATCATAGAAATTGTTCATTTCATAGTCAACAACAGAATTTAGGAATTTGCAGTTTGCTGCAAATGTCAAAATAGCTATAGTATCAATATTAGTTGCCTTAGCATCATAAAATTCCTCAGTCATTTTACTTTCGCCCCAAACATAGTAGCAGGCAGCATAAAAAGCAAATGTATTAGGACGGTTAACAGAAAAATCGACCTTTAAACCTTCAAAAGTCGGAACAGAGGTTTCGTAAATAAGCCTCATTGCAGCAGTCGCAATCTCTCCGTTTGTAAAAGTTCTGTCTGCATTATATTCATCACCGAACAAATTAAAAGAATTGTAGATGTCTTCAATAATCTTTGGATTTACAGTATCAGAAAAAGATTTTACTGCTGAATAATCGATTGTTCTTGAACGGCATATTAAGGCAGAAGCTTCTGCTCTTGTAACACCGTCCTGAAGACGTAGATTAATACCGTCGTCACCGTTCATAATTTCATATGAATATGCCCAGGCAGCTGCATCAGCGTTTGTGGACTGATTAGTAATAATAGAAGGAGCTGTAGCCTTTTTTGAACCTGCACGCTTCCATAACAAATTAATAACATCATTGCGTGTAATAGGAACATCGGGGTTAAATGATGAACCCTCAACATCCATATCGGAATACATTATGTAATCATAAGCCCAATGACCTGCAATATCATCAAAGGGAACATCAAAAGCCTTGTCGACTTTGCCAATCATCTTAACAAATTCCGCTCTTGTAACATTAGCCTCTGGTCTGAATGTACCGTCTGCATAGCCGTTAATTGTGCCGTCACCCACAAGCGTTTGTACATAGCTATAACCCCAATGGCTTCCAGGCAAATCCGAAAATGCCAAATCAGCATTTACTACACCTACCGTACCCAATATAAAGGCACATACCAGAATTAAGGATAAAACTTTTTTGAAATTTTTCATTTTTTCTTCCTCCGTTTATTTAATACTTTAATAACATATTATTTCTGTTTTGTCATACGAATAATCTGTCTTTAATAGTATCAACCGCATCTTTTGAAATATTACATTTTAAAAGATATGCGGGAACATTTAAAAATAACCTGTTAAAAATATCTACCATAAGGTCGGTTTGTTGCTTAAAGGGAGAAATTGAAATTTCTCTCATCATCCTTATAACCGCCTCCATAGGTGATAATTCTTCCACAGAGCACTTTTCACTGCGTTCAATAAACACCATAGCCTTAAGCGGTGCAGATATATTTTCATTAATTTCAGTCTTACCGCTCCACGGTGTGCCAAAAGCGTAAAATTTATTGTCAATTATACGTATAGCAGGCATATCGTCATTTATAATTAGAGTATCGGGATAATATTGTTTCCACAAACCTGTGTGAGTGGATTTACCCGTACCGGACGGTGCAGTAAAGGTAATAGCCTCACCGTTATAAACAATAGTGGACGAATGTACAACTACACCGTTAAAATGTCTTAAGGATTGAGCAAATAAATGTCCCAAAACATTCATAACCGTGGTATCCGGCTTAATGCCAAATATTTCATCAAGGTCACTAAACGTATATGTGATATTTTTCCATTCTTTGTCTGCTTTTAAAAAGGAAACTGTTTTATCAATTTCTAAAATGTAATCATAAAACCCGCAACTATCGGACAATTCATAATAATACCTGCCATTCGAGGATGTAAAATGAGCAGGAAAATTACCTGAAATGGAGTTATTGAGTTCAAACGCTATGTTGACATCTGCATTATCAAATTTATTGACAGAATATTTACTCAAACGATATTTAAAATAATCATATTCCGCCCCAGTAACGCATATGTTAAGTCCGGCTATATTAAAATACTGCATAAAATACCTCTTCATAAATTTATACAATATAATAATACTATATTTTAAGCAAAAAAGCAACAGGTTTTTTATACATGTATAATTCAACTTTAATCCACACCATTATTTTAAAACAAAAAAAACGTGTAGCAAAATGAAATTAATTTTGCTACACGCCATATAATTATAAATTTAAATTATTAAGCTTCTGCATTTACAACACTTGCAGCATTAGAATATTTTGAAACAGCATATTCTGTACTAGTTCCATTCAAAAGATAATTTCTAACCATTTTCTTCTGAACTTGTTCAAATGAAGCTGCAATATCATTAGATGATTTTAAATTAACTATTTCTACTGTTGGTTTTGTGTATTTTTTCATATTATATTGCACCTCCTTATTCTTCTATAGCAGTTGTATTTCTGTCGATTGTGTAATAGTTCAAATCAAAAACATTCAATTCAACTGGATCTTCACCAATGAAAGGAACAGCTTCGTAATAGTAAGTATCTGTATTCAATTCGCCTAATGTATCGTGCAACTGAATAGCGAACTTACCATCAGCTGATGCACCATTAAATGCTTTGTATGAACCAACCAACGTTCCTGTTACACCTGCAGTATTGCTTGCTGTTGTGTTATCAAGAGCAGCCTTAGGATAAGCGTAAACGTTCAAACCGAACTCAGTTTCATCAGTCAAGTTAGTTGCTAGGAAAGTAATTGTTGTTTCGTTACCATTCTTTACAACAACAGGAGCAGAATCAATTGTCATATACTTTGTAGATGAAGCACTCACGTTATTAAGCTGTGCTGTAGGTGCAGTCATACCATAAATATCAATGTAAGCACCGGCTGTCCAGTCAACATCAGTGCCGTTTATCTTACCATTTGAAATAGTCGCCTTGTATCTGCCGTTAATCAAATTGTTTACTGATACATTTCCCAATTCATAATCAGATGCAGAATCTCCATCTTTTGTTAATGCATCTGACTGGAAAATAGTAGTGCTATTTTTCAAAGTTTTTTGGTTAAAACTTCCTTGATCATTAGAAGCAACAGTCCACTCTGTAGCATTTCTAAGTGCAATTGACGAAACAGCACCTCTAGTAGCAGAACTATATTTCTGGAAATCAATTATAATACCTGTTGCATCAGCCGGAAGATACGCTAATCTTCCTACATTATTTGTAGGCTCATAAGTTTCTGGATCCACATTGTTTGGAGTATATGTCAATGTATGTGTTGTAGGATCACCATTTTTATCCAAAACAATTATGTCTATAGCCGCTCCATCGAAATTCTTTAATGAATTCAAGGCTTGACGTGCATCAACAGTTACCATATATTCATTCTTTGTAACTGTAACTCTATCTGTAGAAGTTTCATTTGCAGTAGATGCAAACTGAATATTACGGTTTTTGATAGCATCAGAATCAAAGCTTACAGCATCAAAATTTGCTGTATTACCGCTTACTGTAGCCTGGTCAATATGAATAATATTACCCTCTGTAATAGTTTCTGTTTCATCAACAACATCATCACCATAGATAATGTAAGAAACCATATCACCATCGGTTGCACCAGTAACGCTGGCGTTTAATGTAACTTTACCAGTATTAAGATTATAGCCTGTTGTAACCGTATAAGTGGCTGCAGCACTAACACTGCACACAACGCTTGTCATCACTATAGTGAAAACAACAAGCGCACTAAGTAATCTTTTTAACTTCATGTTTGTAAACCTCCTCGAGTTTAATAAAATAAATTATTAGCAGTTGTTATTATTTTACAACTTTTTTACAACGTTGTCAAACATATTTTATATATTTTTTTCAAAATATTCAATTTTGTGCGTTTTTACCAAAGCTGTTGTATTTTGTTTGTGCAATTCAACTATACACAACTCTGCCATTTTCGACACAGAATTTTTTATCCATATACTCCTCTGCACCTTTTTTATGAGATATTAAAATACAGGTTTTATTCTTGATTTTCCTGATATTTTCAAGCATTTTTGCCTCAGTTGAAACATCCAGTGCGGAGGTGGACTCATCCAGTAAAAGTATTGGAACATCGCGGTACAAAGCCCTTGCAACAGCTAACCTCTGGACCTGTCCCTCCGACAGCCCTACACCATTCTCCCCAATTACTGTGTCGCAACCGTCCCGAAGCTGTGAAATATCATCCCAAAGCTCTGCTATCCTTAAACATTCCTCTACTTTTTTATCGTCTGTATATTCACCAAAAAACACCACGTTATCCCTCACTGTACCGGAAAGCACCATATTGCCCTGAGGTACATAGGAAAACAATCCTCTTAATTCCGCAGACATTTTATGTACATTACCCTTTTCATCTGTTAATACGATATCCCCCTTTGAGGGACTATACATTGAAAGCAACAATTTCAACAAAGTACTCTTACCTATGCCCGACGTACCGGATACAAGTATAAAGTCACCATTATTTATCCTAAAATCAACATTATTTAGTATGTAGTCATCATTATATCCAAAGGAAACGTCTTTAAATTCTATGCTGTTAAAGCTTTTAATATTACAATCATCTGGGTTTTCTTCAATATTGCTAACAACATCCATTAGCCGTTCAGCGGATGCAAGCATTTGATAATATTGAGGTATTACCGACGCTATTCCTTTAAACGGACTCTGTATTTTACCCACAAGCTGTACCATAGCAATAAGATTACCGTAGGTAATCGTTCCGCAAACTATACCGAAACCACCCCACACCAACGCAAGAAAGTAGCCTATAGTAAATGCAAAATTAGACGCCAAGCTTGCCATAATGCTATTGTTATTACGCTTTTTCAATGCCTTATAGTTATTTATCTGTATGCCCTTGGAATGTTCCACAACCCTTTCCTCATTACGGAATGACTTTATTACAATCAAATTCTGAATACATTCCATCATAAAGGAATTACTTTTATCGCTCCATTTACGGCATTCTAAAGTAAACTTTTTCAGTCTGCGTCCCCATATTACAGCACCGCCGCCTACAATTATGCCTACAAATACACACACAACTGCAAAAAGGGGCTGTATAATCAAAAGTGCACCAAAGGCTGCACCAATACCTGTCACAAAAGCAACTATACAAGGTACTATACCTATGACCGCACAAATTACATTGTCAGCATCTATAGTTATCCTGTTCATAAGTTCACCTGTGTGAAAGGAGGTGGCATATCTGTATTCCATATTTACAACACTTTTAAATATTCTCCTTTGCATACGAAGGGACTGCTTTGCAACAATATCCGCACTAAGCTTCATATATGTAAAAGAAAACAATAACTGGGCCGCTATTATGATGCCCAACAATATTGTTGCGGTTTTTAATTCATTATACTTTCCCGCAACTGCAAAATCTATTACATTTTTAGACTGCAAGGCTATAAAAACCGCACACAATGAGTCCAGCATTCCTACCAGACATATTGCCAGAATATTCGGTATTAATGGCTTGCTTATACTCCTAATCCATTTGAGGGTAGACTTTTTATCTTTCAAGTTACTTGCTCCTCTTAAACATTTTTTTAATACGATATGCAATTTTAAAAATTGATGGTCTTAACGGTATAAAAAGACACCATACAAAGCTGTAAGCCCTGTACCACATACTATCTGCTCTAACTTCCCTGCCGTTACGTTCAAAAGAAGTCATTACGGCTATTACATTTTCGTCCCTGACGGGATATTCCACCGCCAACTGATTGTCTCCGCACAGCTTGTAACCAAGCTTTCCCTTACCTACTACCCTATGCAATACATAATCACCATCATCACGGCGGTACAGTATAACGTCATATTTTCTGACTTTTTCCGCCTTTCTAACCGTAACTCTTTCAATATTACTACGGAATATGGGGTACATACTGTTACCTACTACGGTGAATTTAACCAATCTCCCCTCCTCCAATACAGGAAGGGACAACTGAACAATATACTCCATTGAGGCAGTTTTGAAATTACTTACCAAATCAGACATCTATTACTCCTGCTGCCGCAAGCTCGTTAACAAAAATTTTTACATCCTTCCTCGCGGTATCCTTATCTACGTCATATTCTTTCAAAAGCTCTCTCACTAATTCATCTTCAGTTTTATCCTCTAAAAGCTGAAGCCACAGAAATGCACTTACCTCATTTAACATTATCATAGAGTTAAAGTCAACAACATTACTCCTTGTAGGTATTACCACATAGTTGTCTGCAATTTCCTTTAGTTCAAAACCGTCTTTTACTCTCATAACAAAACTCCTCTTACTTAAGATTTTTAGCTACATCTATTGCTCTTTCAAGTTGCTTGTCGACTTCCACCTTAGAAGCACTTAAAATATCATTTATTTTTATCTGTGTAGTAATATCAGCCACTCCGTATGGAAACAATTCAGCCTTTGTTTGGAACGACGTTACAACATCTGCGGTCTTTATATCATACACATCATTAACCTCTATGTTATATCCCAATGCTTTAAGACGTTCCTTTACCGCATATACATCTTCACCTGTGCTTCCGACCCTAAGAACTCTTGTAATCTGATAGTGTGTAACCTTGCTCATATCAAAATCCGCAGTTTTGTTAACAACAATGTAATCAGGCTTTAAGCCCACTTTATGTATAGGAGTATGGCTTGGTGTAAAATACTCCGCCACAGTCATCCACAGGTAGTGGTCACTCCTTACATGAGTAACATTCTGCATAGTTCCTTTACCGTATGAATTCTGTCCCACTAAAACCCCTGTTCCGTAATCACGCAATGCACTTGCAACCAATTCCGATGCCGACGCACTGTATTGATTAATTAAAACTACTGCCTTAAATTTACAGTCAGTTTCATTTGCATAGTAAAAATAATTCATATTATTATAATTATGTTCTTCTGTAATAATCAGTTCGCCGTCGGGAACAAAATAGCTTGCTATTTTAATAGCTGCATCAAGATATCCTCCAACATTGTTCCTTAGGTCCAAGATTATTTTGCCGACGCCTTTTTCTTTGAATTCTGCCATTACTGCATCAAAAACTTCCGCTGCACTGGCATTAAACGAACTAATCTTTACATAACCAATATTTGTTCCGTCTATTATTTCATATGTAATAGGATTAATTTTAATTACCGCTCTTTCAATTGTATATGTATACTCCTCACCGTTTCTTAAAACAGTAATATCTACAGTTGTTCCCTCTTCTCCCTTTATAAGCGAAGTAACTTTGTCAAGACCGTAGCCCTCCACTCTTTCTCCGTTTACTGCAACTACAATATCACCTATCTGCAGTCCGGAATTTTCAGACGGATAACCCTTTATAGCTTCACCCAGAATAACCTTATTCTCATCATAAAACACATTAATGCCTATTCCAACATAAACACCGGATACGTCTGTTTTTCTTTCAGCATATTCTTCGGCAGAATAGAACATAGAATTTTCATCCAAAGCCGTAAACGCACCTTTACCAAATTCCTCCAACAAGTCAGGATGTTCTGTAAGAACCTGTTTTACCGCAGCAGATAAAAGATCTTCTTTTGTAATATCATATTTATACTCTTTTATAATAAAATCTAAAAGATTATCATAATATTTTGAAACTTTTTCGCCGTCTGTCATATCAAGCGAATTTAAAATCATACCTGCCGCACTTACATTCACAACAGAAAACATCATAATCACGCATAATACAACTGCAAAAATTTTCTTTAGTTTCACATCAAACACCCCCCGGTTATTTAGCTATCCCCTTGACAACCACCTTATCACCATAATCATCAGCAAATACATATACGTATTGATCGAGGTTGTCCATTATAAACTTCTCACCAACATCTTTTTGAGATATGTCAAATGAATAAAATCCATCTCTACTTTCCTTAATCCACTGGTCATATTCCTTTCTGTAAACCTGAGTCACAATAAGTTCATCATCTTCTATCCAATACATTTTTACCTTATATAGTGACGGTTGCCTTATATCAACAGCCTCCCATACAAAGACAGCCTGATTATCCTTATTAACCACACAGGTATAAATATCTGTATAGTTAAGCTCCGTCTTTGTAATAAATACGGTATCATTTTTAAACACAATGTTTTTATTGCGCATCAAATCCACCTGAGTACCTGACACAAACCTGTGGTTATCATCATTTATATATTTTTTTATAAGACCGTTTATCAATGGTTCATAATCAGTGCCTTTATCGTTAACAAGTCCGTCACGTGCAACAATAATATCATTATTTATTGCCGCAGAAATAAGAGTAGGATTACTGATGCTGCGTCTGTTTTGCAGCTTTAAAATTCCCGATGTATCCCCGGTAACTTCTATTTTAAAATAATCCATAACCTTTATCGCCATCTTTTCAAGACTCGTCGCATTTACGCACATATTCATAACACAAAGACACACTGTCAATATGCAAATTAATTTTTTCATATATTCTCCGTTAATTACATTTTTTCAGGTGCTTCAACCTTTAAAAGCTCGAGTACATTAGCAAGTGCAATTCTTGCACAGTCAATAAGCTTTAATCTTGCGTGCAACAGTTCTTCATCCTCAATGTTAACATGACATTCGTTATAGAACGAATGGAAGGCATTTGCAAGCTCGATAGAATATCTTGTAAGTTTAGAAGGCTCCAATGTTTCAGCAGAAGCCTTAATTTCGTCAGGAAGTTCTGCAATCTGTCTTAACAGATTAAACTCTTCATCCTTAACCAAAACATTTCTATTAATATCCCCAGCTTTTTTAACATCCTTGCCTGATTCTGCCAAAAGGCGGATAATACTGCAAATTCTCGCATGGGCATACTGAACGTAGAAAACAGGGTTGTTATTAGACTGTTCAACTGCCAAATCAAGGTCAAAATCAAAGTGGCTGCCCGCATTTCTCATATTAAAGAAGAAACGTGCTGCATCTATACCAATTTCCTCAAGCAAATCATCCAAAGTAATAGCCTTACCTGTGCGTTTGGACATTCTTGCAACTTCACCGCCACGCATAAGACGTACAAGCTGCATCAAAACAACCTCTAACTTTTCGGAATCAACGCCTGCCGCTTCCATTGCATACTTCATTCTTGCCACGTGGCCGTGATGGTCTGCACCCCAAACGTCAATTACTCTGTCAAAACCTCTTGTAATAAATTTATTTCTATGATAAGCAATATCCGCCGCAAAATATGTTGGGATACCGTTTGCACGTACCAACACATCGTCCTTTTCTTCCTCATCGGCAGACTTCAGCCATATTGCACCGTCCTTTTCATATGTGTAACCCTTTTCCTTAAGAATTTCCACAGTTTTCATTACTTCTCCGCTTTTATGAAGTTCACTTTCTTTAAACCACACATCATAATTAACACGATAATCGCCCAATGTCTTTTTCATAAGTTCAACGTTTTTATTAAGCGAATAGTCAACCAAAGCCGCTTTGCGTTCATCACTTCCGGCATTAACAAACTTATCACCGTTTATTTCTATAAATTCCTTTGCGCGCTGTGTAATATCCGCACCCTGATACCATTCTTCATCAAAAGGCACGTCTATACCGCATTCCTGCAGATATCTTGCTTCCAATGAACAAGCAAATTTTTCTACCTGGTTACCTGCATCGTTAAGATAAAATTCACGTGTTACATCATATCCTGCAAAGTCTAAAACTGCAGCCATAGAATCACCCAAAGCACCACCCCTTGCATTACCCATATGCATAGGTCCTGTAGGATTCGCGCTTATAAATTCCACCATAACCTTTTTGCCTTTACCATAATCTATGCTACCATATCTGTCACCCATTTTTTCAACATTATCCATTACATCGTAAAGCCAGTTTTTGTTAAGATAAAAGTTGATAAATCCCGGGCCTGCCACATCCACTTTTTCAATATAAGTACCGTCGCACTGCATTTTGGAAATTAAGTCCTCTGCAATCATACGAGGTGCTTTTTTGGCAATTTTAGTAAGTAACATAGCCGCATTTGTGGAAAAATCACCGTTTGCTTTTTCCCTTGGTGTTTCAACAGAATAACCCACCAATTCATATCCGTTGTCTACAATTGCTTTATTTACAAGATTGGTTATTTGTTCTCTCACAATTTCCTTAATATTCATAAATTAATGACACTCCCTTTAGCAGTAGCGTTAATGTCCAAACACGTTTTGGGTGCGTATTTTTACGCCGCTGCATTGTTAAAATAATCGCAAATGCGTCAAGCATTAGCTGTGTTTTTGCCTCACATCGGAACCAAAAATCCGGCACCGAAAATTCTTTAAACCTAAAACAAGACAAATTTGTTGTTTTTTAGACGAAAGGTCGCAGGAATACTTTTGTATTTCAAGACCGACAACACCAAAAAACAGCTAATTTACTTGTTTTAGGCGTGTTCGGGCACTATCGCTACTGCTTACCTGCATTCGGAAATCATTTTTTCCTACCAAATTATTATCTACATCTATACTGTAATCGGCGTATATTTCACCGCCGTTGTCATCAAGTTCAACTGTAACATTCCTTGCCCACACACCTACTGAAATTGCACCGTACATTGTATCGTAACAACATATATGGTGCTGTCCTTTTTCAAATATAAGTTGTGTGTTGTTGGTACCAAACCTCATCATAGTGACTTTTTTACCCTGTACTTTTACGGTTGTGGTAGTACCATCCATACCCGTAAGCTGTGATTCTTTATAAGTTATATAATATGAGTCACCTTTTTTATACATGCTACCTTCGGTTATAAGCTCTATTTTATCTTTTTCACCGTCATTTTCCTGTGTTCCCACAAGAGATATAATCACATCTTTTTTCATATCTTTTCCTCCGTGAAATTAAAAGGCATATAACCAAAGGTAACTGCAAATTAATTTCTTTTTTGTTTATTAAACCAAAGGACTTGGTCTCTGGATAAAGTGCAAAATGTTGCCTTCAGGGTCTCTGAAGAAGAATGTTCCAATACCTTTGTCGGAAATTTTTAGCGGAGTAACCACTTCAGCACCTGCAGCTAAAAGCTTGTCTGTCATTTCTTCAATATTGTCTGTTGTAAGTGCGATATGTCTGATACCGCTTTCTGTTGTAGTGGTACTTCTTGGTTCTGTATCTGCAACACAGATTTCAATCATACTTTTATCAGGTGCAGCTACAAAATATGTACCTTTACCGTTGTCATATACGATTTCAAAATCGAATGTTTTGCAGTACCAATCTGCCAAAGCCTTAGTATCTTTCGCAAAAATACCTACATGCTCAATACCTTTTACCATTTCTCATTACCTCCTTGATGATAATAATATTTCAAATTACATTGTAACAGATTTTTCGAAATATTTCAATATAAATATTAAGGAAATTTATTTTCCGTCTATTGCCTTCAAAAGAGCTCTGCAACCCTTAACCACATCTCTGTACGTATCTTCAAAATTACCCGTGTACCATGGGTCAGCAACGTCACTGTCCAAACCCGTGAATTTCAGTAACTTGCACACCTTTCCCTGGCTGTCATCTCCTAAAATACGTAATGCATTACGTACATTTGCATTATCCATACATATAAGATAGTCATACTTATCATAATCTGACCTTTCAAGATGAACCGCACTCTTACCCTTACTGGATATTCCAAGTCGGTCAAGAACGGCTTTTGTTCCGTAATGTACAGGATTTCCAATTTCTTCATAGCTGGTTGCAGAGGATGCTATGTAAAATTCTTCAGCCCTGCCCTGCTTTTCCACCATATCCTTTAGTATAAATTCTGCCATAGGGCTACGACATATATTGCCGTGACATATAAACATTATCCTTACCATATTTTCACCTCTGCTATATAATATCATATTATTTTACAAATTTCAATTTGTATGTTATTATATCATAGAGGTGATAATTTTGAAAACTGTTTTAGTTGCCTTTAATGCCAGATTTTCACATTCTTCCCTGGCACTAAGATATATAAGAACGTATAATAAGGAAAAAAATATTGAAATTGCAGAGTATACCATAAATGACCATATAAGCCATTCATACGCATCATTGCTGAAAATGAATGCAGACGTATACTGTTTTTCAGTATACATATGGAATATTGAAATAACCCTTAAAGTTGCAGAAATGCTAAAAAAAGCAAAACCCGATACAATAATCGTGTTTGGTGGTCCGGAATGTAGCTATTCACCTGATAAGCTTTTTGAAAATTACAAATTTATAGATTACATAATGCGCGGCGAGGGTGAAATCATTGCAGGAAAGCTCATTGATGCACTTGAAAACAGAACTCCGGTTAATATAAAGGGTATTGCAACAAGAGAAAACCTTTCCAATATATCTGACTGTGTAAATCTCGAAACCATAGACTTTCCTTATTCAGATATTGATTTCAGACAATTAAAAAACAGAATAATATATTTTGAAACCTCAAGAGGTTGCCCTTTTAACTGCTCGTACTGTCTTTCTTCCATTGAAAAAGGTATAAGATATTTCCCTATGGAATATGTAAAAACAGGCTTTGATACATTTTTCGAAAACAAAGTCCCCCTTGTAAAATTAATAGACCGTACTTTTAATTCAAACCCAAAACGTGCAATAGAAATCATACAATATATAATTAAAAATTCAAAATACACCAAGGTACATTTTGAAATTGACCCCGGCATATTAACAGACGAAATTATAGAGGTGCTTGCAACCGCCCCAAAGGATTTGTTCCAACTTGAAATGGGCATACAATCTGCAAACCCAGACACTTTAAAGGCGGTGAATAGAAATGAGGATTTAAAAAGGGTATGTGAAAATATACGCAAGCTGAAAAAAGCAGATAATATGCACATACATCTTGATTTAATTGCAGGTTTGCCTTTTGAAGATTATACATCATTTTCAAAATCTTTTAATTATGTATACTCTTTAAATCCAGATATGTTGCAATTGGGATTTTTAAAAGTGCTCCACGGTACACCCATAAAGGAAAATGCAGATATTATATATGCGGACTTTCCACCATACGAGGTGATATCCACAAAATGGATAACCGCAGAGGAAATATGCAAACTAAAGCTTATTGATCAAGCTGTAGACAACTTGAACAATAGCGGGGCATTTAGACGTACATTGAATAAACTTATATCCAACAATGCCTTTGAGGTATTTGAAAAGATTTCAATTATATTCAACAGTAATAAAGTTCTTGGCAGATTTAACATTTATGAAGAACTGTATAAAATGTTTGGAAACGACATTTATGAAGAACTGTGCCTCGACTTTTTAGAAAATGGCAAAAACAGACCTATGCCAAAATTTGCTTGTATTAAATATCCTACAAAATTCAAGAAAAACTGTGCATCTATTTTAAATGAACTTAATATGTCCTTCGAAAATATACGTTTTGAACCAATCGGAGATAAAGTTTATATGGTGGATTACAAGAATAAAAAAATGTATGATATGACAGAAAAATACAAAAAGAGTGCAGCAAAATAAAATTTATCTTGCTGCACTCCTTTTATGATTTTATCTCATTTATCTTTGTCAGTATAAATGGGTATAGAGCAACACACCAGAATATCAGTATAAAATTCTGTACATACATCATTGCATAAGTTTCCAAAAATAAATTTTCTAACATAAACTTTATAATCAGTAATAAAACCAGCCCTACAATGGTTTTTAAAATATTAAATACCGTATTCCCAGCAGATACATATTTCACATAACGCCTTTCCAAAAACCATCCTGTTATAAAACCGCCTATTGCACCTGCAATTTCAATACAATCAAATGAATACTCCATTAAATGATAACCGGGATAAGACTTTGTCAACGCATATATAACCATAAGTACGGAAATTACAAAGCCTGTAACCAAGGTTGCAAGGTCGTGTCTTTCACATATTTTATATATAGTTTCCGTTGCAAATATTATAAAAATGCCTATTATGAAAGAAACTGTAACATCCCATAGAGTATGAACTCTAAAATAGAGTCGTGACACACCTACCATTACAGCAAAAAATATGCATAAAATTTTAAATCCAACCCTGCCGAATCTTTTAGCCAGACATCCGAAAACCGTAACACCGCTTTGAGTGTGACCACTTGGGAAGGAATATCCCGTAGCGGTTTCAACAGCATAAGGCGACGGCTTTATTCTGCTATCCAACACCCACGGTCTTTGCACACAAAATACCAGCTTCAAAATTTGGTTTATCCCCATACCGAAGCAAAAAGCAAACCCTGTTTTATGGGCAAACACCTTGTCGCCGCACCATGCAAGATAACAAAAGATAATCATTATAAAATACTGTTCCCCTATAAGAGTAAACATTTTAAAAATTACATCCAAAGCATTGTTAGATATACTTTGGAACCATAATAAAAGTTCCATCAAACCACCAACCATATTAATCTATGTATAGTATTTTACTACAAATTTTATGCCTTTTCAAGAGCTGTCACCAAAAGTCCTATGTTATCCCCATAAATTTCATCAAATTGTTCCAAGGGTAAAGGGTTAGTACCTATCCCCGCTTCTATTGTGTAACCCGGCTTGTTATAAGCCTGTATAAACCAATCTTTATAACCCGCATATGAAGATTCCGCAGGTGTAATAGACAACATATAGCCTGACGCCTCCTCCAAAGCTCTGCCGATTGCATAAGAATTTTTAGGTGTATAATCAAGATACTTCCAATAAATCACCTTTCCCTGAGTATGATATGACAAAGTAAGTGCAAATTTATGCTGATTTGTAAAATTATAAACAGCAAGACTTTCCGGCTCTGAAAGTGGCTCTGTTCCAACAAAATCTCTTGGTGCAGGTGATATAAAACCAAGATTATATTTAATCTCCTTGGCTCTGTTCCAATTAGCGGGATAATTAAGATTAAGATCTACACCTGAAATATTTGCCTTCCACCCGTCGGGAAATGGTATCTGAGGATAGTTGCCACTTATGGAAAGTGCATTGTTATAGTACTCTCCTGCAGGCAGACCTCCGTTTACAAGATCCATTCCGTCAGGGTTTACACAGGCTACTATATAAAGGGTTTTGCTGTCATATAGTTCCTTTGCAGAACTTTCTGCTATGTTTTCACCGTTTTGATAAGCCTTTGCATACTGTTCTGCAAACTTCAACAGCAAAGGTGTGGTTATCCATTCATTGGCATGGTGTTCTGCATTGTAAAAAACCTCAACATCCCCTGTGCCAATTTTAATATAATACAAATCCTTTCCCATAACGCTCTTTCCTATGCTTCCGCTCTCCACAAAAGGATATCTGGCAACAATTCCTCTTACAATATATGAAACAAGCTCCCATACATATTTTATATTCGTAGGAACAACGTCAAATTCAAAGGGCAAAACCTTCCCCTCTGTATTCGTAGTATAACCCAACAAATAAGGCTCCAGTAAGCTCCATGTCCTTTGTCCAACTATTCCATCTGCAGTCAGTTTATTTGTCAGTTGAAATTCCTTGACAACCTGTTCAAGATTTTCGTCAAAACCACCATTTATTTCCGTTTCATATCCGGCCCTTTGCAAAGCCAACTGAAGCATCTCTACCAAGGGACCTATTTCTCCTAATTTTAATGTTATCATAAAATCACCTCTTTATATTTGATGATTAATGAATTTGTATTATGATTTTTTATGTACTTTTTGTAATAAAATACATAAAAAAGAGACTGTTTAACAGTCTCTTACCTTGCTTCTATTTTCTTAAGCCATTTGCCGCTTTTTAATCTGAAAATACACCATATGCACTTGATAACCTGGTCAATATTCAATAAAGTGTATATCCAAAAAGATGACCAATGGAATACTAATCCTGCCAAAGCTCCCAACGGAACGGACGCAACCCACAAGAACAAAATGTCTCCCACCATAAGAAACTTTGTATCTCCTCCGGCACGCAGTACACCTTTTGTAAGTATAGAACTTACTGAACGGAATGCAATAATAAATATAATTGCATTCATAAGCTGGTCGGCTATAAGCTTTGCTTCATCTGATACCTGATAATAATTAATTACAGGTTTCTTTAGAATAAATATAATAAGTGCCGCTAAAAAGCCTATTAAAAAACCAATTATTGTAAATGTATATCCCTGCCTGTGGGCCTTTTTATAATCTCCCTCACCCATAGTATGCCCTGTTATAATACCACTGGCATTACCTATGCCAACAGTCAATATACTACTTAATTGTTGTACCACCATAGTTACGGAATTAGCAGCAACAAATGCCTGACCTATGCGGCCCATAACCATCGCAACCGCATTGTTCCCCAATCCAAGCAAACCATCACTTACCAAAACAGGAATACTGATTCGTATGTATTCACCAAACATATCTTTACACTTCATCTTAAGGTCACGAAGTCTATAACCAATGCGTCCTTCAACAAAAAATAAATATCCGCATACAAAGCATATTTCAAAAATTCTGGCAATCAGCGTACTTAGTGCCGCACCTGCAATTTCCATACGTGGTGCACCAAGGTTACCGAAAATAAATACCCAGTTAAAAAACACATTAATAAAAAAAGCACTTAACGAGGATATCAATGGTATTTTTACCTGTCCTATACTCCTTAAAATTACCGTAGTAGTAAGAGCAAAGCCCATACAGAAATATGTAGGTATCATCCACCTGAGATATATTGCACCATAATGTATAATCTCCGCATCAGATGTATATATTCTCATAATACCTTCCGGAAACAAAATTGTCGCAACAGTAAATACAGCTGCAAAACAAAAGCAAAATCTCAACATAATTGTCAATGCTTTTTTAAGAGAATTAAGTTCATTCATTCCCCAAAATCTTGATGTCAGTACAGATGCACCCATACCGATACCCATACAACAAATCATAAATATATTTATAAATTGACTTGCCAGTGATGAAGCTGAAAGCTGTGCATCTCCCATACTGGAGAGCATTACTGTATCCATAAGATTTATTCCAACAGTTATAAGAGACTGAGCAGATATAGGTATTGCTATTTTAAACATCTGCTTATACAAGCTTTTTGTCCCCAAATAATCTTTAATATTTGCGTTCAAAATTAACCCTTCTTTTTCATTATTTAATTAGTTCACCTACACCTGAGGCAATAAACTTCGGTCTATATGGAAACTTATCGATATCTTCAACTGATGTTACTCCGCTTAAAACAAGTACTGTATCAACATTAGACTCTATACCAGCGATAATATCAGTATCCATTCTGTCACCAATAAACGCAATTTCATTACTATGACAATCCAGCTTATTCATACCATGTCTTAACATAAGGGGATTAGGCTTACCAACAAAATATGCCTTTTTACCTGTGGCAATTTCTATAGGTGATATAAGAGACCCTGTTGCAGGTACAACTCCCTTTTCGGTAGGTCCGGTTACATCAGGATTTGTACCAATAAGCTTAGCACCCTTGTTTACAAGTTCTACTGCCTTTTCAATTTTTTCAAAGCTGTACGTTCTTGTTTCTGCTACAACTACATAATCAGGATTAACATCATTCATATAAATATTATGGTCATAAAGTGCTTTTGTAAGAGCAGCCTCTCCGATTACATAAGCCGTACAACCCGGATTTTGACTATGTAAAAATTCAGCAGTTGCCATAGCACTTGTATAAAAATGGTCAGCAGAAACTCTAAGCCCCATTCTGTCAAGCTTCATACTAAGCTCGTGAGGTGTTTTTTCCGGACTGTTTGTAAGAAACACAAACTTTTTGTCATTATCAATCATCCAATTAACAAATTCCGTTACGCCATCAAGTATCTTATTGCCGTGATATATAACACCATCCATATCACATATAAAACCGTCTTTATTTAAAACTTCTTTTATCATAATCATTCCTCCCCTATAGAGAAATATTACCATATTTTAAAGTATATTGTCAAATTATATTCCCTAATATTTTGAATTAATATAAAGCTCATACGATAATGTTATAATAAAAAAAGTCTAAAATGAAAAAGCAAAACGGATTTTTTCCGTTTTGCCTCTTTATTTTAATTAAAATAACATTACCATTACTCTCGCCGCTATAACTATAGACACCAATGCAAGTGGATAAGTTGCTGCATAAGCACCGGCAACATCATCAGTACCTGTTACACTTATTAGTGTACCAAGTGCAGGGGTACTTGTCATACCGCCTGTAATTGAGCCCAAATTGTTGAATATGCTCAACTTAAATACATATTTAGCAACCAAAAATCCAACAACCATTGGCAACATAGTAAGAATTACACCATAAATAAAATATTCAACTTTTACATTTTCAACAAAATTCATACCACCTGGAACACCTGCACCTATAAGGAATAATACAAGACCAAGTTCTCTAAACATATTAAGAGATGCTTTGGAAATCTTGCAGTCTATAGGACCGATGTGACCGTAATGACCGATTATAAGACCCGCTACCAAAGTACCACCTGATGTTCCAAGTGAAAAGTTGATGCCGGGAATCTTAATAGAACCAATAATTACACCAAACGCAATAGCAAGGAAGAATGGGAAAAATCCCAAATCTTCAAGCTGAATTAGTTTTTTGCCGCTATCTTTTATATTTACTGCACTTATCTGTGTAAATTTTGCATTTTCTTCTTCAATGTTAACTTTAAATATTTTAGGCATAATTTGTACAAAAAGCACAACACCCAATACACCGAAAAGATAAGCTATGCCATAACCTGCAGTAGCAGCATTTGCGGCAACTTCTGAAGCCGCAACCTCTTTAGCAGCCGCAAGACCCGGAGTTGAAGTCAAAGCACCAGTTAAAATACCAATCATAAGGTTAATATCCGTATCTGTAACCTTTGCAATTATTAAAGCTGAGATTGCACCAACAGCTATTATAATAACTCCAAGGCAAAGGTATGAAACTGATTTTTTATTAAATGTTCTAAAAAATTTAGGTCCTGCAATCAAGCCAACAGCTGTTACAAACAAAGCTGTACCTATACTGGAGACAAGACTGAAAAGTGTTTTTGTGTTTTCACCCAAAAGCACAATTTCCTTACCAAAAAGAGTAAATGAAGGAACATAGCTCAACAAAACACCATATGCAAGAGCTACAATTAAAACTCCGGCAGAGCCAAGGGATATCCCCTTGACTTTAATACCGCCTAATAAATATCCCAATGTAGCTATTGTAAAAATTATAAATACAATGGAAAGCATTGAAGATATAACATCTGCTAAATACACTATTGTCATCTCCTATTAATTAAAATACCTTACCATCTTTTGTATAAGAAGGCAACAATCTTGGTGAAACAGTTGTAGATTCAACACCTGCAGCCTTTCTTTCAGCATCAAACTTGTTGATGTGTTCTAATGTAAGCTTTCCAACCTTAACATCCTTTGATTTTGCAGAAGCATTTTTACCTGCGTTTCTACCAAATACAATAATATCAAGCAAAGAGTTACCCATAAGTCTGTTTCTGCCGTGGATTCCTCCAACAGCTTCGCCTGCAACATAAAGGTTATCAATATTTGTCAAGCCTTCAGCATTAATCTTAAGACCACCGTTCTGATAATGAAGTGTTGGGTAAACAAGGATAGGTTCTTTACGGATATCAATACCATACTTAGCGAACATTCTCCACATAGCAGGGATTCTCTTAATAATAGTACCTTCGCCGTGGATTTTTTCAATCATAGGAGTATCCAACCAAACAGCTCTGCCGTTTGGAGTTTCAACACCATTGTCTCTTTCGCTGCATTCACGGATAATAGAAGCAGCAGAAACGTCACGGGTTTCCAATGGATGCATAAATACTTCACCGTTTACGTTAATTAGTTTAGCACCCAAAGAACGAACCTTTTCAGTAACCAAAGCACCGAAAATCTGGTCAGGGAATGCTGCACCTGTTGGGTGATACTGCAAAGTATCAGCATACAAAAGTTCAGCACCTGCACGGTAACCAAGTACAAGACCATCGGCTGTTGCACCATAGTGGTTTGATGTTGGGAAGCCCTGGTAGTGAAGTCTGCCTGCACCACCTGTTGCGATAACAACTGTTTTAGCCTTTGCAACAAGGAGTTCCTTTGTTTCCATATTCATAAGTACTGCACCTGCAGCCTTACCTTCATCATCAAGGATAAGCTCGATAGCTGATGTAAAGTCAACAACAGGGATACCTCTGTTTAAAACTTCATCACGTAATGTACGCATAATTTCAGCACCTGAATAGTCTTTTGCAGCGTGCATTCTCTTTCTTGAAGTACCGCCGCCGTGTGTTGTAACCATACGGCCTGTTTCGTCTTTATCAAACTCTACACCCAAATCGTTAAGCCACTTGATAGCGTCAGGAGCTTCGTTAACAAGCTTGTATAGAAGTTCAGGAACAGCCGCAAAGTGACCGCCGCCGAATGCGTCTACATAGTGGATAGCAGGGGAATCGTTTTCCTTATCGGCAGCCTGAATACCGCCTTCCGCCATCATTGTATTAGCATCACCGATACGAAGCTTTGTAACAATCATGGTTTTTGCACCGTTGTTATCTGCTTCAATAGCAGCAGATGATCCTGCACCGCCACCACCGATGATAAGTACATCTACATCATAATCAGGGTTTGAAAGATCTACATCGCCAGGCTTAATTCTGCTTTCGCCTTCAAGCAAAGCAGCAAGTTCTGTTGGAACTTTACCGCCCTTGTTAGGACCTACTGTCAGTGTCCTAAATTCTTCCTGCTTATAGTCAGGATGGAAGGTTGCAAGCAAATTTTCTTTTTCTTCAGCAGTCATTCTGCGTGGTTCGTATGCTGTGTTGTTATCTCTTGCAGCCTCAACCTTTTTAATTGATT
Source organism: Clostridia bacterium (assembly GCA_045654805.1). GTDB lineage: Bacteria > Bacillota > Clostridia > Monoglobales > Firm-18 > CAZNKU01. The sequence goes on from JAZOOD010000032.1 coordinate 33,296, forward strand.
CTTGGAATTCTTTACTGTACATATCTGCTCGCCTCCTTATTTCTCAATTTCTCTGTTATTGTAAAGTTCTTTCATTTCTTCAATTGGTTTTTGCATCAATTCTTCAAGAAGCTTTACAAAATCACCGTTTTCTATTTCCTTAACTCTGTTTTCAAGATGTTCTGTCTTTGGAGCAAGGTACTTACCTGTAATACGTCTTGCAAGCATAGCAACCTGTGGGTGAGAAATACCTGCTGGACAACGTGATGAACATACACCGCACATAACGCAGTCAAATGATTCTTCAGCACACTTTTCAAATTCACCGCGCTGAGCATAAGCTATGTACTGCATAACGTTAAGTTCCTGGGTACAGCTCTTTGTACAAGCATTACAGCCGATACAAGCATAAATTTCAGGGTAAAGCTGCATCATAACTGCTTCTGTTACAGGTACCTTTTCAATATCATAAACCTGCTTAACAAGTGGGAAGAATGGTAGTGTAGCAATATACATACCTTCTTCAACCTTTGTCTGACAAGCAAGGCAAACCTTAAGTTCTTTGTCGCCGTGAATTCTGTAAATAGTTGCACAGGCACCGCAAAAACCGTTACGGCATCCGCAACCTCGTACAAGCTGATAACCGGCATATTCCATAGCACCCATAATTGTAAGTTCTGATGGTACGGAATACTTTTTGCCATATAAATAAATGTTAACAAATTTTTCCATTGTATTTGTCCTTTCTATATATTAATATTCATCCGGCAAGGCATCAAGCTGGTCAAAACGGAAAACCGGACCATCCTTGCACACATACTTAGAACCGATGTTACATCTGCCGCATTTTCCAACAGCACATTTCATCTTAAGTTCCATTGTTGTATAAACCTGTGTTTCCTTAAAGCCAAGTTCTTTAAGTGCGCCCAGAGTGAACTTAATCATGATTGGAGGACCGCACATCAAAACAGTCTTTGAAAGGTCAGGATTAACTTCTTTTACATAATTAGGAACAAAGCCAACGTGACCGTCCCAGTTATCCTGTTCACGGTCGATTGTAAGATGAACATTAATACCATCTTCCTTCATCCATTCATTGACGATTTCCTCATAGTCAACCAAATCTTCTTTAGAACGCGAACCGTAAATAATATCAATAGTACCGTAATTTGCACGGTTATCACGACAATAGTTGATAACAGAACGAAGCGGTGCAAGACCAATACCACCTGCTATGAACAAAAGGTCTTTACCCTTAAGGTCTGTTTCAACAGGGAAACCGTTACCGTAAGGACCGCGTACTGTAATCTGCTGACCAACCTCCATAGCGTGAAGCCATTCTGTTACGCAGCCGCATCTTTTAATGGAAAATTCCATATAGTTAGTCTGTGTAGGTGATGAAGTAATGGAGAACAAAGCTTCACCAACACCGGGCATTGAAAGGAATGCGCACTGACCTGGCATATGCTTGAACAAAACGCCACCTTCCGGAGCCTCTACTCTGAAAGTTTTAACATCAGGAGTATCTGTTCTGATGTTGGTAACAATACCAACCTTTGGAATCAAAACGTCTTCTCTCATTATTTATTCACCCCCAAAGCTTTAATTACCTTAACTATATTCATTGAAACAGGGCACTTTTGCAAGCATCTGCCGCAACCTACGCACCCGTAAACGCCGTCGTTGTTTGCAGGGAAGTATACAAGCTTGTGCATAAATCTCTGACGGAAGCGTTCTACCTGGCTGTTTCTGTTATTACCGTGAGCCATCTTTGTAAAGTCGGAATACATACATGAATCCCAGCATCTGAATCTCTGGATACCATGGCCTGTATCGTAATCACGGATGTCATAGCACTGACATGTAGGGCACACAAATGTACAAGTACCGCAACCAAGACATGATGCTGAAAGTTCCTTCCAAAGGGGAGATTCAAACTTTTCCATCATGTGTTCTTCATCAAAACCGTCAAGACAAAGGTCCTTAAGAGGTAGTTTGTCTAAAATCTTTTTGATATTTTCCTGCTGAGCTGTAACCTTGGAATCATCAGCATCTGCAAGAACGTCTTTAGCTAAAGCCAAAGCCTTTTCACCTTTTTCAGTAGTAGCCTTTATGTAAAGGTCACCGTCTACAATCCATGCAGTAGCATCTGCAACAGGGTTAGATGGGTCTACACCAAAGGTTGTGCAGAAGCAGGTTTCTTCAGGTTCACCGCAAGCCAAAGCCACGATTGTAACCTTGCTTCTTCTTTCAGCATAAAAACTATCAACAGGTTCTGCCAAAAATACTTTGTCAAGAATTTCAAAACCCTTAAGGTCGCAACCACGAACGCCAAACACAACTGTAGGTTCGCTTGGGTCACGGTTTTCAATAATCTCGATAGATTTATCCTTATTCTTAAAAGCAACAAGATTTTCGCTTTGTGGGAAGAAGATATCCTTTGGGGATTTTACAGTATTTAGGTTTGTAAGACAAACCTCCTTGCCCTCGCCCCACATCTTGTAGTTGGACTGTTCACCCTCTTTAATAGGTGCATACACAGCATTTTCCTTAGAAAAAGCCGCAAACAATTTGTCTATATCATTAAGTGAAATCTTAAACATTATTTATCTGCACCCCTTTCCTTAACTATGCTGGGTTCAACATCTTCTTTTGTAAAGCTTGTAAGAGGCGGTACTGTTTCAAGGTCCGCACCTGCCTGATAATCACCGTAAAATTCGTTAATATCCTTAATAAACTTACGGTTTAGCAAATGTAGAGGAATGTTCTGTGGGCATACTCTTGAACATTCGCCACAGTCTGTACAACGACCGCAAACGTGAAATGCTCTTATAATATGGAACATATTTTCTTCAAATGTATCTGTGTTAGCCTTACTTGCTATACCTGAATTTGCATTGTCAAACACACAAGTTGTGCAAGTACAAGCAGGGCAGGCATTTCTGCAGGCATTACATCTGATACATTTTGAAAGCTCGTTCCTCCAGAATTCAAATCTTTCATCAGGAGTCATAGCTTCAAGTTTTTCAACCATTTCAAAACGGTCAATTGACGGAGTTTCAATTTCTTCACCGATTACTTCGTCAGCAGCAACGTGCTTTTTGCCCTTACAGCACAAGCATTTGTCAAGCAAAACTTCGTTTCTGTCAAGTTCCTTTTCACCGTATAAAGTAGAAATCTTAAGTGTTTTACCGTCGTCTTCAATCTTTTCGATACCCTTAATGCCTTTTGCTCTTATTTTTTCAATATCAAGCTTACCCTGGCAAGGTATTCCTACGATTGTGATATTTTCTCTTTTAATTCTATGCTCTTTTATAAGCTGGTTAATACTGTATGTATCACATGGCTTTAAGAAAGCAAGAATCTTTTCATCCCCTTTAGTTTCACGAACAAGATACTTTGTAAGGTTACTACCGCAAAAGCTGTCATAAGTGAAACCATCAAGATTATCTTTTGTAAACAAAGCAGGTGTAGGGTCATAGAAGAATTCGCCCTGTTTCCAGGCAAGTACCTTATCAACTGTACCGTCTGCAAGTAATTTTTCTGCCTTTTCTTTCATTATTTCAAAAATTCTTTGCATCTCAAATCCTCCAATCTCTTATTTTCACCTAATTCGTGGATTTTCTTTGCGAAGTCGTTCATTGTTTCAGCAAACTTTGCACCTTCTGCAGCGGATACCCATTCAACACGGGTACGGTCTCTTTCGATACCCAAAAAGTCAAGCATACTGAATAACAATGTCATTCTTCTTCTTGTAAAATAGTTACCTGTTGTATAGTGGCAGTCACCGGGATGACAACCGCAAAGGATAACACCGTCTGCACCCTTTTGGAAAGCACGAAGAATAAACATAGGGTTAACACGGCATGAACATGGCACGCGGATAACCTTAACATTTGCAGGGTAGTTAAGTCTGTTTGTACCTGCAAGGTCAGCACCGGCGTAACTGCACCAGTTACAGCAGAATGCAACAATTAACGGTTTAAATTCTTTATTTTCTATTTGCATATTGCATCCACCTCCGCCATGATTTGTCTGTTAGAGAATCCCTTAAGGTCCATAGCACCTGAAGGACAAGCTACTGTACAAGCACCACAGCCCTGACATACTGCTTCATTAACCTGAGCAACACGTCTTACTTCCATACCGCCTGGGATTCTGAATTCCTTATCAGCATAAGTAATAGCACCGTAAGGACATACCTTTTCACACTGTGAGCAACCGTTACATAGCATTTCATTTGACTGTGAAACGCATGGATTACATGTAAGCTTATCCTTAACCAACAAGCCAATAACCTTAGCTGCAGCAGCAGAAGCCTGAGATACTGTTTCAGGAATATCCTTAGGCCCCTGACACATACCTGATAAGAATACGCCGGCTGTTGGGCTTTCTACAGGACGAAGCTTTGGATGAGCTTCAGTAAAGAAGTCATTTGTATCCATACTTGCTGTAAGTTTTGTAGCAAGCGGACGAGCAGTTTCGTCAGGCTCAATAGCAGCAGCCAAAACTACCATATCGGCACTGATGTGTAGCTGTTCGTTAGAAATAAGGTCAGAAGCCTGTACTTCCAGCTTACCGTTGGAAGGAACAACCTTACCTACCATACCCTTGATGTAATGTACGCCGTATTCTTCAACTGCACGACGATAGAATTCATCAAAGTTTTTACCCGGAGTACGAACGTCAATGTAGAATACATAAACATCTGTATCAGGATATTTTTCTCTTGTAAGCATAGCGTGTTTTGCTGTGTACATACAGCAAACCTTTGAACAATATGGCTTACCACAGCCTGATGTATCACGGGAACCTACGCACTGTACAAAAACGATAGTGTGTGGGTGTTCACCGTCGGACGGTCTTAACAAAGTACCATTTGAAGGACCTGCAGCATTCATAAGTCTTTCATATTCAAGTGATGTAACTACGTCAGGACTCTGATTGTAAGCAAATTCTTCATATTTATCAAGATTAATTGTGTTAAAGCCTGTTGCAACAACAATTGCACCATATTCTCTTTCCACAATTTCATCCTTTTGAGTATAGTCAATAGCATTTGCACTGCAGACCTTTGAACATACACCACACTTACCTGTCTTTAACATTGTGCAGTAATTAGGGTCGATAGTAGCAACCTTAGGTACAGCCTGTGCAAACGGAATGTAGATAGCACCTTTAGTGTTCATACCGAAGTTAAAGTCGTTAGGTACCTTCTTCTGAGGACATTTTTCTGTACATACGCCACAGCCTGTACAAAGGTCCTCATTAACATAACGAGCTTTCTTACGGATTTTAACATTAAAGTTACCTACAAAGCCTTTAACATCATCCACTTCACTGTAAGAGAAGATGTTAATCTTTTCATTTTGTGCAACATCAACCATTTTAGGTGTCAAAATACAAGCAGCACAGTCAAGTGTTGGGAAAGTCTTGTCAATCTGCGCCATTTTACCGCCGATTGTAGGCTTTTTCTCAACGATATCAACTTCAAATCCGGCATCAGCAATATCCAACGCTGTCTGGATACCTGCAATACCGCCACCGATAACCAAAGCTCTCTTTGTAACAGGGCTTTCGCCTGCCTGCAAAGGAGTGTTAAGGTGAACCTTTGCGATAGCTGCTCTGCCAAGTACAACAGCCTTTTCAGTAGCAGTTTCCATATCCTTATGAATCCATGAACACTGTTCACGGATATTTGCAATTTCAACCATATATGGGTTTAAGCCTGCTGCCTGAGCAGTCTTACGGAATGTAGCTTCGTGCATACGAGGTGAACATGAACATACTACGATACCTGTAAGGTTATGTTCCTTAATAGCATCTTTAATCATGTTTTGTCCCGCTTCAGAACACATATACTGATAATCTACAGAGAAAACTACACCCGGTTCATTTTTTAGTGTTTCAGCAACCTTATGTACATCAACAGTAGCTGCAATGTTACTTCCGCACCAACATACAAATACGCCAATTCTTTGCATTTTCGTTTTCTCCTCCTTACTTACTGTATTTTCTGAACGCACTTACTATTGCCTGCTGTGGTAAATCCTCATCAAGCAATGCAGGAACGTCGTTTGCTGTCATATGGTTTGCACCCTGTTTTCTTATTTTCATAAGTCTTACAGCCTCAATAACATTTGCAGGCTCAACACCGCGTGGGCATCTTTCAACACATGCAAAACAAGACAGGCACTTGTAAATAGATTTTGATTCCAACAATGGTTCAAGGTTGCCCTTTTCTACCATATATACAAATTCGTGTGGATGATATTCCATCTCATCGTATGAAGGACAAGTTGCGGAACATTTACCACATCTCATACATTTCAGAACATCAACACCGCTGGTACGGAGGATTTGTTCTGTTTTTTCAGGGTTTTTGTTATACATTTTAAAATCCTCCTTTACTTAACGTCTAAAGCTTCTGCTAAAAGTTCTGTGAAATAATATACTGGAACATCATATTCTGTTCCGTTTTTATTAAGGTTGTACATACATAGCGGACAAGCTGTAATAACCATTTCTGCACCGTTTTCAACAGCGTTTTTAAGAACGTTATTGCTCTTCTTCTGTGCAAGTGCCTTGTCCTCCATAGCAATATAACCCCCGCAACATTCGTTACGCATAGGATATATAACAGGCTCACCGCCCAATGCGCGGATAAAATCTTCTATAATAGTAGGATTTTCCGGATTATCCATCTGCATAGTCTTGCTTGGTCTTAAAAGCATACAACCGTAATATGCCGCAATCTTTTTACCTTCAAAAGGCTTTTTAACAGCTTCAGCAATTTTATCAAAGCCGATTTTATCTCTTAACATTTCAAGATAGTGGATAACATTTGTTTCACCTGCATAAGGCTCATCAAGCTGCATATAGTTGTTAGCCTTTGTGCGGATGTTATCATCATTCTTCATATCATCGTTAACGCGTTTTAAAACGTGATGACATGCGGAACAAACAGTAACCAAATCCTGTCCCTTTTCCTTTGAATAAGCAAGAGCACGTACTGATGAAAGTTTTGACGCAATTTCGTCCTTTCCCATTGTGTAAACGCCACCACAGCACTGCCAATCCGGTATTTCTTCTAAAGTTACACCCAAAGCTTCAGCAGATTTTCTTGCATATGTATCAAGGTCGACTGCTTTAGTTCTAAGGGTACATCCTGGATAATAACTGAATACCATAACTCTTTTCCTTTCCTTAATTTTAATATTAAATAAAATTCCGATAGGAACGGGGTAAAACACCGTTCCTGTCGTAATCATTATTTTAAATCTACCAATTAATACTTGCGATAACTTCCTTAAGCTTATCAGCGCTTGCACGAAGCTTTGCAGTTTCGTCATCTGTAAGAGGTAAAATAACCTTACCACTTACACCTGTGTCATCAATAATAGCAAGATTACTAAGACACACATCTTCTATTCCGTATTCCCCGTTCATCATTGTAGAAACGGGCAATGCAGTCTGCATATTACCGAAAATACATGAACAGATGTGGCACACACATGTTGCAACTGCATAGTATGTTGCTCCTTTTCTTTCAATAATTGTACCGCCGGACTTTCTTACGTGGTCAATAATTTCATCATAATCAAAATATGAAGAATGTTCATCTCTGTACACAACGGAATCCCAGTATTTTTCAAAAGGCACATTCGAAATTGTGCTTACAGACCATGGTACAAAAGATGTGTCCCCATGTTCTCCCAAAACAAGTGCGTGTACGTTTTGGGGATTAATTGAATAGGTGTCCGCGATTTTGGTACGGAGTCTTGCAGTATCCAAAAGTGTACCGGACCCGATAATCTGATTTTCCGGCAAACCGGAAAACTTTGCAAAAGCATATGTGAGAATATCAACCGGATTACTCACCAATATATATATCGCCTCCGGAGCATATTTCACAATGTTTTTCGTAATATTTCTCAAAATATCAACATTTGTCTGTGCAAGTTCAAGACGGGATTGTCCCGGTTTTCTTGCAATACCTGATGTTATGATTACAATATTTGAACCAACCGCATCAGAATAATCCCCTGCATAAATATTAACGGGACTGCAATATGGTGTGCCCTGGTTAATATCCATAGCTTCACCTTTTGCTTTCTCATTGTTTATATCGATAAGAACTATTTCTGATGATAAACCCCTTGTTACCATTGTATAGGCGATTGTCGCACCAACACTACCTGCGCCTATAATCGTTACCTTATGACTCATTTTTTACCTCCTGAAATTTGCCTGATACATAATAAATCACGTATTGTCAATTTTTTAACAAAGTTTTTTACAAAACAACAACGACCACCAATCTGCATAAAAAAAACATTTCTCTCAAAATCAATTTCACCAAGTGGTCAAAACTATACTATTTAAAATTATACCACACCATTTGACAAAAAACAATAGTTTTTGTTAATTTTTTATCAAAACTTCTTAGTAAATATTTTAAAAAGTTTGTATATGTTTAATATAAATGTCTATATTACTGCTTTTTATCATTTCTAAAATACTGATAAACATTACATTTTAACATACCATTATACAACTTCCTCTTTTTATCAGCCTTTTTGCCGTAGTATGTTTCAAAATTATCATATGAAGTAAGAATATACTTTTTGGCATAAGGGAATTGTGCAAATTTTACACCCATATCGTGATACAATTTTTGCACACTTTTTTCATTCATCAATCTTTCTCCATAAGGTGGATTGCATATTACAACACCCTTATCATCAAACGGAACTGTATCCTTCATATCGCATACAGAAAAGTTGATTACATCAAAAACCCCGGCATTTTGAGCATTTAATTTAGCTGTTTCTATGCAGTTTGCTGAAATATCTGATGCATAAATCATAGGCTTTTCATCCCTGATAATGTTATCCATAGCTTCTTCACGCGCATTAATCCACAGCTTTTTATCTATCTGTCCCTTCCAATTTTCCGCAACAAAATTACGTTTTATCCCCGGAGCAATATTAAGTGCATACATTGCCGCCTCAATGGGCAATGTACCGCTACCGCAAAAAGGATCCATAAAAGGTCTGTCGCCTTGCCATCTGCTTATATCTATCATAGCATATGCCAAAGTCTCCCTCATTGGTGCAACAACACCCTTTTGTCTGTATCCCCGCTTGTATAAATTATCCCCCGTTGTGTCAATATATATCGTAACAATATCCTTCATTATGGCAAACTGAACCGGATATAGAGGTCCCGTTTCTTCAAACCACTCTATACCGTACTTTTCACTTAATCTGCTTACAATTGCCTTTTTTATAATAGACTGACAATCAGGAACACTATAAAGTACAGATTTTAATGAATGACCTTTTACAGGGAAAGCACAATCCTTACCAATATATTCTTCCCACTCTATTGACTTGACATTTTCAAAAAGCATTTCGAAGGTAGTGGCTTTAAATTCTGCCATTTTCACCATTACACGTTCCGCACAGCGTAAATTTATATTAGCAAGACATATTGCTTGTGCATCACCCTCAAAGGTTACTCTGCCATCTATTACTTCAGTTGTTTCATACCCAAGGTTTCTCACCTCGTTTGCCACTATGGATTCCGTACCCAAAAGGGTAGGTATTGTTAACAACAGCCTTTTATTCATACTAAAAACCTCATTTTTTATCAAGATACTTCTTTAAATACATACCTGTATACGACTTTTTATTCTTTACAACCTCCTCGGGTGTACCGCAGGCAACAATCTGCCCACCTTTATTTCCACCTTCAGGACCTATATCTATAATATGGTCAGCCACCTTTATAACGTCAAGGTTATGTTCTATTACAACCACCGTATTACCTACATCCACAAGCTTTTCCAAAACTTCAATAAGTCTGTGGACATCTGCTGTGTGTAAACCGGTTGTAGGCTCGTCCAGAATATATATAGTCTTACCGGTACTTCTTCTGCAAAGTTCTGTTGCAAGCTTGACACGTTGTGCCTCGCCGCCAGACAATGTTGTTGAAGGCTGACCTATTTTAACATACCCCAAACCAACATCAAAAAGTGTCTTTAACTTTCTGTGTATCTTTGGATGGTTCTCAAAAAAGGTAACACCTTCTTCAACCGTCATATCCAAAACCTCGTGAATATTTTTACCCTTGTATTTAACCTCAAGAGTTTCACGATTATACCGCTTGCCCTTACATACTTCACAAGGAACATAGATATCGGGTAAAAAGTGCATTTCTATCTTTATAATACCGTCACCTGTGCAGGCTTCGCATCTGCCTCCCTTTACGTTAAAGCTAAAGCGTCCTGCTTTGTACCCACGCATTTTTGCCTCGTTTGTTGTGGCAAAAAGCTCTCGGATATCAGAAAACAATCCCGTATATGTTGCCGGATTGGAACGGGGTGTCCTTCCTATTGGCGACTGGTCAATGTCTATTATACTGTCAAGGTGTTCAATACCTTCAAATCTATCAAATTTGCCGGGCTTCTTTTTACTGTGATTCAATTTATTTGAAAGATGTTTAAATACTACCTCGTTAATAAGACTTGACTTGCCGGAGCCTGAAACACCTGTTACAGCAATAAACTTACCAAGAGGAAATTCTACATCAACATTTTTAAGATTATTCTGTGACGCACCGTATACCTTAAGCGTGTTGCCATTACCCTCACGCCTTTTTTCAGGTACAGGTATTTGCTTTTTACCGCTTAAATAAAGACCTGTTTCGGATTTGTCACAATTTTTAATATCTTCAACACTTCCCTCTGCAACAACGTATCCTCCGTGAATACCCGCACCGGGTCCTATATCTATAATATGGTCTGCCGCACACATTGTATCCTCATCGTGTTCTACAACTATAAGGGTATTACCTAAATCACGAAGTTTTTTAAGAGTTTCAATCAGCTTATCGTTATCCCTTTGGTGCAATCCAATACTTGGCTCGTCAAGAATATACAATACACCCATAAGAGATGAACCAATCTGCGTTGCCAATCTTATACGCTGTGCCTCACCACCTGACAAAGTTCCCGACGAACGGGATAGTGTAAGATAGTCAAGTCCCACATTTTTAAGGAATGAAAGTCTTTCAATAATTTCTTTTAAAATCTGCTTGCCAATTACCATATCCCTGTCGCTTAATTTCAGGTTATTAAAAAAATCCAACTCCTCATCAACGGAAAGATGTGTAATTTCGTCAATATTTTTATCTGCAACAGTTACTGCAAGAGATTCTTTTTTTAACCTTGCACCATTACATAATGAACATACGGTATCGGACATATACTTTTCAAGCTCTGCCTTCACCATATCGGACTGTGTTTCGGAATGGCGGCGGCTGATATTATTGGCAATACCCTCAAACCTTGCAAGGAAAGACCCTTGCCCGTATTTTCTTTCATATGAAAAGTTAACCTTTTCACTACCTGTGCCATAAAAAATCCTGTCAATATGTTCTTTTGAAAGTTGTGACAAAGGTGTATCGAGACTAAATCCGTAATGGTCTGCAATCCCCTGCAAATACATCCCTGCCATATTGTCTTCAGAAAACTTCCACCCACTTGCAGAAATTGCTCCCTCATTTATAGATTTATCCCAATCATCAACCAACAAATTAATATCCACCTTAAGCTGATGTCCAAGTCCCGTACATTCAGGACAAGCACCAAATGGATTATTGAATGAAAAGCTTCTTGGCTGTAATTCATCAATACTTATTTCACAATCAGGGCAGGAATAATTCTGGTTAAATACCAATTCCTTATTATTTGTAATATCCTCAATAATAACCATTCCCTTGCCGTGCTTTAATGCAGTTTCAAGGGAGTCCGTAAGTCTCTTTTTAATATCATTTTTTACAATAAGTCTGTCTACGACAATTTCTATATTATGTTTTTTGTTTTTATCAAGTTTAATTTCTTCTGAAAGTTCATACATTGTTCCATCAACACGTACACGTACAAAACCGCTTTTTTTTGCACTTTCAAAAAGTTTTACATACTCACCCTTTTTCCCTCTTATAACCGGAGCAAGTATATTCATTTTGGTCCTTTCGGGAAGTGCGAGTATTTTATCAACTATTTGGTCAATTGTCTGGTGTTCAATTTCCCTTCCGCACTCAGGACAATGAGGAACACCCACACGAGCATATAAAAGGCGAAGGTAGTCATAAATTTCCGTAACTGTCCCCACCGTTGACCTTGGATTTTTACTTGTAGTCTTCTGGTCTATTGATATAGCAGGGGAAAGACCGTCAATACTGTCCACATCAGGCTTGTCCATCTGTCCTAAAAACTGACGTGCATAAGCGGAAAGTGATTCAACATACCTTCTTTGTCCCTCCGCATACATTGTATCAAAAGCCAGAGAAGATTTTCCCGAACCACTCAACCCCGTTATAACAACAAGCTTGTCACGAGGTATGGTAACATCAATATTTTTAAGATTATGTTCCCTTGCACCCTTAATTACTATATTATTTGTTGCCACTTAATTTATCCTCCAATTCACTTATCCTGTCACGAAGTGATGCAGCAAGCTCAAATTTAAGTTCATAAGCCGCCGCTTGCATCTGTCCTCTCAATTTTTCTATTTCTTTTTCAATGTTTTCTAACGGAATTTCGTCAACAACAATCTTCTCTTCTGAAACTGCTTTTGTAATCTCAATGTTGTCGTGTACTTTTTTTATAATAGTCTGCGGTACAATTCCATTTTCTTCATTGTATTTTTGCTGTTTTTCACGTCTGCGGTTTGTTTCATCAATTGCACGTTGCATACTTCCTGTAACAGTATCTGCATACATAATTACTCTGCCGTTTGCATTACGCGCAGCTCGGCCGATAGTCTGTATAAGAGATGTTTCGGAACGCAAAAAGCCCTCTTTGTCTGCATCCAGTATAGCGACAAGCGAAACCTCAGGTATATCCAGCCCTTCTCTCAGCAGATTGATACCTACTAATACGTCAAATTCATCCCGACGCAAAGAATTTATTATTTCCGTACGCTCCAAAGTATCAATGTCAGAGTGTAAATATCTTACCTTTACACCCATATTTTCAAAATAAGTAGTCAAATCCTCTGCCATTTTCTTTGTTAAGGTGGTTACAAGGACCTTTTCACCCTTAGCTGTAACCCTTGTTATCTCGGTGTAAAGGTCATCTACTTGCCCGCTAACAGGGCGTATTATAATCTCAGGATCCAAAAGTCCTGTGGGACGGATAACCTGTTCCGCTATATTGGAAGACAATTTTTTTTCATAATCACCGGGTGTTGCACTTACAAAGACTGCCTGATTAATCCTCTGCTCGAATTCTTCAAAGTTAAGGGGTCTGTTGTCATATGCCGACGGAAGACGAAAGCCGTTTTCCACCAGTGATGTTTTTCTTGCCCTGTCCCCATTATACATTCCTCTTACTTGAGGTAATGTAACGTGTGATTCATCCACAACCAATAAGAAGTCATCGGGAAAATAATCCATAAGAGTGTACGGTGCAGACCCCGGTGCCCTTCCGCTAATTACACGGGAATAGTTTTCAATACCCTGACAAAAACCAATTTCTTCAAGCATTTCTATATCATAGCTCGTGCGCTGTTTAATTCTCTGTGCCTCAACCAACTTGTTTTCCGCCTTAAAACCGGCCTCGCATTCTTCCATTTCACGGCGAATTTCTTCTATTGCTCTTTTCATTTTTGCATCTGTTGTTACGTAGTGTGAATTAGGATAAATTGCTGCATGGCTCATTACACCAATAATCTCACCGGTAAGCACATTTATTTCCGTAATTCGTTCTATTTCATCACCAAAAAATTCTATCCTTATGGCGTTATCGGACTGTGATGCAGGAAACACCTCCAACACATCACCACGTACGCGGAATTTACCTCGAATAAAATTTATATCATTACGCTCATACTGAATTTCAATAAGCTTTGCTATAACCTCGTCTCTGTCCTTTATCATCCCCGGTCGCAAAGAAACCACAAGGTCCGTATAATCCTCTGGGTCACCAAGACCATAAATACAGCTTACGCTGGCAACAATTATCACATCACGTCTTTCAAAAAGTGCCATAGTTGCAGAATGTCGAAGCTTATCTATTTCATCATTGATTTGTGAATCTTTTTCTATAAAAGTGTCAGTAGATGCAATATATGCCTCCGGCTGATAATAGTCGTAATATGATACAAAAAATTCAACACAGTTTTCGGGGAAAAATTCTTTAAACTCACTGCACAACTGTGCCGCCAAAGTTTTGTTATGTGCAAGCACTAATGTAGGCTTTTGCACCTTTTCAATAAGGTTTGCAATAGTAAAAGTTTTTCCGGACCCTGTAACACCAAGCAAGGTCTGATATCTGTCACCATTTTTCACACCATCGGCAAGCATTTCAATTGCCTCCGGCTGGTCACCGCACGGCTTGTAATCCGAATGAAGCTTAAACATATTGCACCTCTTTTCTGCTAATTTTAAAAAAATGTAGATTTTCTATTGTTTTTATGATACAATAAATACATCAATATTATACTTTTTTAAAATATAAATGTCAATAAAATACGAAACAAATTCCCATGGCTATACATATTATGTACAGATGAATATTGCACTTTAATTCATCATTGGAGGTAACCCATATGCACATAGTATGGATAACAGCATTGGGAGTAGGCGGCGCTACTATGATAGGTTCGCTGTTGGGTTTTGTTTTCAAAAAAGTATCATACAAATTCAGTGATATTGTACTTTCCTTTGCTGCAGGGGTTATGTTGGGGGCATCAATTATAGGTCTGGTACTCCCATCTTTAGAACACGGCGGTAGTCTGGCGTTACCTGTTACAGTAGTGGGGATTTTTACCGGTGCATTCTGTGTAAAATTATTGGACCGCTTGGTTCCGTATCTTCACAACCTTGCAGGGGTTGATACAAAATCTAATACTGAAGAAGATATGCAACTAAATAGTGTTCTATTATTTGTGTTTGCAATAGCTATACACAATTTTCCCGAAGGTATAGCTGCAGGTGTGGGATTTGGCACAGGTAATATTAAGGATGCGCTTACCGTAGCAGGTGGTATAGCATTACAAAATCTCCCCGAGGGTATGATTATAATTGCTCCTATGCTTGCAGCGGGAATTAGTCCAAAACGTACCTTACTTGGTGCGCTTGGCACAGGTATTATAGAAATACTGGGGACCTTGCTTGGTTATTATGCGGTATCACTGTCCGGTGCAATTTTACCTTTCGCTCTTGCATTTGCAGGAGGAACAATGCTTTATGTAATAAGCGATGAAATGATACCCCAAACTCATTCTCGGGATTGTGAACAAAATACAACATTTGCGCTGTTTTTAGGCTTTTGCCTGATGCTTGCAACAGATTATTACATTGGTTAAAAATTATTAAAATATAAGGAGGATGACAAAATGTCAAAGTACACAGGAACACAAACAGAAAAAAATTTACAAGCAGCTTTTGCAGGAGAATCACAGGCGAGAAACAAGTACACATATTTCGCTTCAGTGGCAAAAAAAGAAGGTTATGAACAGATGTCAGAAATCTTTTTGAAAACCGCTGATAACGAAAAGGAACACGCTAAAATGTGGTTAAAAGAACTTCAGGGTATAGGTAATACTGCTGAAAACCTTAAAGAAGCTGCAGAAGGTGAAAATTACGAATGGACAGATATGTATGCAGGCTTTGCTGAAACAGCTGAAAAAGAAGGCTTTACAGAATTAGCTGAAAAATTCCGCTTGGTTGCCGCTATTGAAAAATCTCACGAGGAAAGATACCGTTCTTTACTTAAAAACATCGAACTTGCCGAGGTATTTGCCAAGAGCGAAGTTAAGGTATGGGAATGCCGTAACTGTGGCCATATTGTTGTTGGTACAAATGCTCCTGAAGTTTGCCCAACTTGTAACCACCCACAAAGTTATTTTGAACTTAGAAAAGAAAATTACTAAGAGAGTGCTTGATAAAATCTACATTCAGCACTATTTTGTCTTGACATCAGAAATAAGAAAATGCACAGTCCACATAAAGTGGTCTGTGCATTTTCCTTAAGCCTCTCTAAATAAATTCACACATTACTGAATTAGACACACTGAGTCCTTCCATTGTGAGACGGCAATTTTCATTGACTTCCAAAAGACCTAAGTCCATAAACTTTTTAATTTGTTGTTTGTACTTTTTTCTGAAATCCACATTATATATGCTTTTGAAATTTTCTATATTAAACCCATTAATCATACGAAGTCCTAAGAATATATGCTCCGCCATAATATCTTCAAGTGTAAGGACTTCATCATACACAACGTTGTTTTCAATATATTCCGATATATTATAAGTATTCTGATAACGCACATTATCATACATACCGCTTGCTCCACAGCCAAAACCAAGATAATTTGCACGCTCCCAGTATTTTATATTGTGTTTGCATTCATACCCATCAAGTGCAAAATTTGAAATTTCATAATGCTTATAACCCTTTGATTTTAATAAATCCAACGCAGAGTAATACATTTTTCGGTCTATTTCTTCATCAGGCAAATCAAGCTCCATATTATAAAAGGGAGTACCCTCCTCCACTATCAGGGAATAACAGGAAATATGTTGTGGTTTTAATTCCACAACCCTATTCAACGTGTAAAACCATCTATCCAAAGTCTGCTTGTGCAATGAAAACATCAAATCAACATTTATATTTTCAAACCCTGCTTTTTTTGCCTCTTCATAGGTCTTTAAAAAAGTATCAAAGGTGTGTATTCTACCCAAAAAATCAAGTTCATCGTCATTGGCAGACTGTAAACCGATACTTATACGATTTACCCCCGCTTGTTTAAGCTTTACAAAACCATCATAATCTATGGTTGCAGGATTACATTCAACAGTAAACTCAGCATTATTTACATCAAACTTATTTTTTAGTGCTTCTACAACTTTCAACAAATTATTAATCTTAACGGCAGTAGGTGTGCCACCACCGAAAAATACTGTATCTACCTTGTCCTTACATTTGCAACTTTCAATTTCTTCTACAAGAGCATCAATGTACTTGTCCTCTAAACACCAATTCTTATCCGATGAATTAAAGTCACAATATCTGCACTTGCTTTTACAAAATGGAAAATGAACATATATACCAAGATTTTTGTTAATCAAGTTTAAGTACCGACATAAACGCCTCCTGAGGCACTTCAACAGAGCCCACCTGACGCATACGCTTTTTACCTTCCTTCTGTTTTTCCAAAAGCTTTTTCTTACGTGTAATATCACCGCCGTAACACTTTGCAAGTACGTCCTTACGCATAACCTTAACAGTCTCACGTGCAATAATCTTGTTACCTATAGCCGCCTGAATAGGCACTTCAAACAATTGACGGGGAATAGCCTGCTTTAACTTTTCAGCAATTTTTCTTCCGCGGTCATATGCACGGTCCTGATGAACAATAAGGCTAAGTGCATCTACCATTTCACCGTTCAAAAGCATATCAAGTTTAACCAGAGGTGCTCTTTTGTATCCGCAAAGTTCGTAGTCAAAGGATGCATAACCCTTTGTGCGGGATTTTAATGAATCAAAAAAGTCATATATTATCTCGTTAAGAGGTAGTTCATAATGAATGGAAACACGTGTTTCGTCAAGATACTTCATATCAATAAAAATACCTCTGCGTTCCTGACAAAGCTCCATTATATTACCAACATAGTCAGTAGGTGACATAATATTGGCACTTACAAAAGGCTCTTCCATATAGTCAATTTCCTGCATAGGTGGCAGATTGGTAGGATTAGCAACCTCTACCAACTCACCACTTGTTTTGTAAATGTTATACACAACGCTTGGTGCTGTGGTAACAAGATCCAAATTAAATTCTCTTTCCAGTCTTTCCTGAATAATTTCCATATGCAAAAGACCAAGGAAACCACAACGGAAGCCAAAGCCCAATGCAACAGATGTTTCAGGCTCGTAAGAAAGTGAAGCATCGTTAAGCTGCAACCTGCCAAGAGCTTCTCTTAAATCATCATATCTTGCACCATCTGCGGGATAAATACCGCAGAACACCATAGAATTAACCTTTTTGTAACCAGGCAACGGTTCTTTGCAAGGATTGTCTGCATTTGTAACAGTATCTCCCACCTGTGTGTCTGCGACACTTTTCATACTCGCAGCAATATAACCAACCTCACCTGTTTTAAGCTCAGATGATGGTGACATTCCGTTAGGATTAAGATGCCCTACCTCCACAACGTCAAAAACCTTGCCGTTGGACATCATTTTAATTCTCTGCCCCGGTTTTAATGAGCCATTGAATATACGGCAATACACAATAACGCCCTTGTATGAATCATAATATGAGTCAAAAATCAATGCCTGCAAAGGCTCCTCAATATCACCCTTTGGTGCAGGAATGTTCTTGACCACCTGTTCCAATACATCCTCAATATTAAGCCCCATTTTTGCAGAAATTAAAGGTGCCTCGTCAGCAGGAATACCTATAACCTCTTCAATTTCATTTTTAACATAATCAGGTCTTGCACTTGGTAAATCTATTTTGTTGATAACGGGAACAACCTCGAGATTGTGGTCTATGGCAAGGTAAGTGTTTGCCAAGGTCTGTGCCTCAATACCCTGTGCGGCATCAACAACCAAAATAGCCCCCTCACAAGCGGCAAGACTGCGTGAAACCTCATAGTTAAAGTCAACGTGCCCGGGAGTATCTATAAGATTAAGTACATACTCCTCTCCGTCCTTAGCTTTATATCCCACACGCACAGCACGCGCCTTTATGGTGATACCTCTTTCACGCTCCAGATCCATATTATCTAGAATCTGCTCCTCCATTTCCCTTTCCGCTACCACACCGGTAAGTTCCAAAAGCCTGTCTGCAAGAGTACTCTTGCCATGATCTATATGAGCAATTATACAAAAATTACGTATTTTATCCTGATAGTCAGCCATATTAACCTCCACATAAATTACTTACATTATAGTATAACATACATTGTATATAAATTTCAAACATTTTCTTGACTAAAAGTAAAATTTTATATATACTAATCACATAAACTCAAAACAGAGGTGAAGCTATGAAGAGCGTAACATTGACACCGTCTAAGCTTAACGGAAGGATACAAATACCCTCATCTAAATCCCTGTGCCATCGTGCTATTATATGTGCAGCATTGGCAAGAGGGAAATCAAAGCTTACAAATATATATGAATCTGATGATATACAGACGACTTTAAATGCAGTAAAATCAATGGGTGCAGATGTGAAAAATCTTGGTAACGGCACATACACCATAGATGGCACAAATACATTCCAAAAAGAAGATTCTATAAAAATTGACTGCCGAGGATGCGGCAGTACCCTGAGATTTTTAATACCATTGGCATTTACTACTTCAACAGATGTGATTTTCACAGGACGTGAAAGACTGGCAAAGCGTTCATTGAAAACCTATACGGATATTTTTGATTCACTAAATGCGGAATATGTGGCAAGTAACAACCTTTCGTTACCAATAACCATAAAAAAAGGGGACTTAAGCGGTAATATTATCGAACTTGATGCAGATGTAAACAGCCAATTTTTGAGCGGACTTTTATTTGCACTTCCTCTTTTTCCGTATGATACGGAAATACGTCTTTCGGCACCTTTCAATTCAAAGGGTTATCTGGATATGACAATAGATATTCTTGAAAAATTCGGAATAAAAATATTTAACCATAAATATATGCTTTTCCGCATACACGGTAACCAAAACTACAAACCGTTTAATTACCACGCAGAAGGTGATTTTTCACACGCGGCTTTCTACCTTGCGGCAGGTGCGTTGGGCAACTTTATTGTGTGTAACGGGCTTAATATGGAAACAAAACAAACCGATAAAAACATAATAAATATAATAGAAAAAATGAATGGCAAAATAGTAATTGAAAATAGTGCAATCGCCGCGGTTCCGACTCTTCTAAAGGGTGCGGAAATTAATATTTCACAAAACCCCGACCTTTTGCCTTCCATATGTGTTATGGCTACATTTGCACAGGGTGAAACTATAATCACAGGTATTGAATGTGACCGGGAAAGAGCAGTTAATGTAGCAAACCAGTTAAATTCAATAGGTGCTACTATAATTGAACAACCCAATCGCCTTATTATAGAAGGGTCAAACACAATATCGGGCGGTACAGCAAATACCTGCAACGACCACCGCATAGCTATGGCACTTGCAATAGCAAGTACCTGTTGCGAAAGTCTGGTATCAGTAGAAGACAGCGAAACAATAAATAAATCATATCCGCAATTTTGGGACCACTTTAATTCATTAGGCGGAATAACTGAAGAATGGATTATGAATAAATAAAGCACAAGGAAAATTCCCTTGTGCTTATTTCTTTATATAATTTAGAACCTGTCAACAGGATACAAAATCTGCAACTGGTTAAGCTTACTTCTGTATGCTTCCTGCTGTTTTTCTTGAAGCAGGCTACCCTTCAACTGGTCTTTGATTGCATCAAATTCCATAGGCTTTGCTTCCGATTTTGAATTTAATTTTATCAAGTGATAACCAAACTGTGTTTTAACAGGACCTTTTACTTCCCCAACTTCCATAGAAAAACTTGCTTCATCAAATTCAGGTACCATCTGTCCCCTTGTGAATTCACCAAGGTTACCGCCGTTTTCACTTGACGGACAAGAACTTTCTGCACGTGCAGCATCTTCAAAGGAGATTTCCTTGTTGTTAATTTTTTCAAGCAATTCCTTTGCCTTTTCCTCGCTGTCTACTAAAATGTGGCTTGCACCTACTTTTTCATCTTCTATAAACTGCTCCTTGTTCTTTTCGTAATATTCCTTAACTTCATCATCTTTTACGTCAATCTTTTCCATAGTCTTTTTCATAACGAAGTTAACAAGCAAGTCGTTTTTAACCATTTCAAGCTCTTTTTTAAATTCAGGGTCATATTCAAAAAGATTTTTCTGTGCATCCAATAGCAAAAGCTTTTTGCTTATAAGCTGCTCCAAAACCATTTTTCTGCCCTGTTCGTTGTTCATATTCTGACCATGTTGTGCAAAAGCAGCAACCATAGCCTCTACATCAGATTCTCTAATTGCAACACCGTTTACTGTTGCCAAAACTTTTGAATTCATAATTTAATCCATAGCCTTTCTGTCTTTACAGACCTTATATTTAATTTGGTATATTCTAACATATTTTAAAACATATTACAAGCCATTTTACAAAAAATTTACTTTATCTTCAACGTACGCATTGCGTTTAGAATGGCAATTACGGAAACACCAACGTCAGCAAATACAGCCTCCCACATTGTGGCGATACCTAATGTCCCTAATGATAGTACGGCAAATTTTATACCAAGTGCAAAAACGATATTTTGAATAACAATTTTCTTGGTTTTTGACGCAATGTTAATAGCCTGTATAAGCTTTGAAGGATTATCGTCCATAATAATCACATCTGCGGCCTCCATGGCTGCATCAGCTCCAAGACCTCCCATAGCTATACCCACATCTGCCCTTGCAAGTACAGGTGCATCATTTATGCCATCACCCATAAATGCCAGCTTGCTTTTACCACTAATAAGCTTTTCAATACAATACACCTTATCAGAGGGCATAAGCTCTGCATAATATTCATCTATACCCAAATTTTCTGCAACATTTTTTGCAACAATATCTTTGTCCCCTGTAAACATAACTGTTTTTTCTATTCCTATTTCTTTAAGTAGCTTTACTATCCTTAGTGCATCTTCTTTTACTTCATCGGCTACCTCTATATAACCTGCGTATTCGCCCTCAACAGACACATACACAACAGTTCCCGTGTAATTATGCTCGTGTAGTTTTATGCCAAGGCTATTCATAAGCTTAATATTGCCTGCATATACCTGCTTGCCCTCCACAATCGATCTAACACCATATCCGCTTAATTCCTCTACACTTTCAACCATACAATTACCCTTATACGCTTTTTTTAATGATATAGCAATAGGGTGATTGGAATATTTTTCTGCAGAAGCAGCATATTTTAACAATTCCCCCTCTGTCATCCCCTGTGGACATATATCTTTTATATAAAAATTACCCTTTGTAAGAGTTCCGGTCTTGTCAAAAACTACTGTTTTTACGTCGGCTAAAATCTCAATATAACTCGACCCCTTAACCAATATACCCCGCTTTGATGCCGCACCTATACCACCAAAAAATGATAATGGTACAGATATAACCAATGCACAAGGGCAAGATACAACAAGAAAAATCAGTGCTCTGCCCAACCACTCTGACCAATTGCCGAAAATAATTGATGGAACTACTGCCAAAAGGATTGCACATATAACTACAATAGGAGTATAATATCTTGAAAAACGTGTTATAATGCTTTCCGTTTTTGCTTTGCTTAGTGCGGAATTTTCCACCAATTCCATAATTTTTGAAGCTGTAGAATTTTCAAAATCACATACTGTCTGTATCCTCAAAACACCATTTATATTGATATATCCGCTTGAAACTGAATCCCCCACACATATATCCTTAGGTAGTGATTCACCCGTCAATGCAGAGGTGTCAAGTGTGCTTTCACCTTCTATAACAATGCCATCTATGGCTATCTTTTCACCGGGCTTTACCAATATAATCTCACCTATTGATATTTCCTCCGGCATAACTTCCAAAACCTCACCGTCACGTTCCACGTTTGCCAAATCCGGATTCAAGTCCATAAGATTGGAAATTGATTTTCTGCTCTTTCCCACGGCTATGGACTCAAACATATCCCCAACCTGGTAAAACACCATTACAAATACTGCCTCAGGATATTCACCAATTATCAAAGCACCGATTGTAGCTATTGACATCAAAAAATTTTCATCAAACATCTGTCCTCTGAATATATTTTTTAAAGCTTTCCAAAGTACATCATACCCTGCTATAAAGTACGGCACAAGGTACAAAAATAGTTTATATATGTTATCTTTTTCGAACAAACTTACAATAACAAAAAACAACATCGCAACTATAATGCGTATCAGCTTTATTTTATGTTTTTTCTGCATATATGTAACCCTACCTTACTATTTCACAGTTTGAATCAACTTTCCTCACAGCTTTTTGTGCCTGATCCATAATTTTGTCAAATTTTTCATCATCAGCATCTATAATCATTTTTTGCGCCATAAAGTTTACTGATACGGAATTAACTCCTTCTAGCTTGCTGATTGCCTGCTCCATACGGTCTGCACAATGTGCACAGTCTAAATTATTCATTTTAAATATCTTTTTCATAACTATTCCCCCTATTCATTTATATGCTCAATACCGTTATCAAGTATCTTTTTAATATGGTCGTCGGAAAGGGAATAAAACACAGACTTTCCCTCTTTACGAAATTTCACAAGTCTTGCCTGTTTCAAAATTCTCAACTGATGAGATATAGCTGACACAGTCATATTAAGCACCTGCGCAATATCACATACACACATTTCCGACTCAAACAAAACATACAATATTTTTATTCTGGTGCTGTCACCAAATATTTTAAAAAACTCTGCCAAATCAAAAAGTTCCTCCGTAAGAGGCATAGTCTCCTCAACCTTTTTAACCAAATCCTTGTGAATATGCATATATTCACAGCTTGGTGCAACATTCCCCATATGCTCACTCTCCGTCTCTTTATTTGAACGCTTGTTCAAATGTTATTATAAATCTTATTATAAACTTTGTCAATATTTTTTGGTAAAATGCTTGTCTTATTTTCATTTACCTGTACTTTTAGGTGTAATGTGCATATTTAACTTGGCAACTTGCTAAAGCAATGTAGTTTTCAGTCGTTGACCTTAGTCATCGTAATTTTTTATTTTACACATAAAGTAATCAATGGTGTTTTACTTTTAGCTGCGATACAAAAAGAAAACCACAAGGCTTATACCTTGTGGTTTTCGACTTTTATTTACTCATTATCAATTGTTGAAACTGTAATTGTAATTTCCTCAAGTACATCAAGCAGAACCCTTACAGTATCAAGTGCAGTAAACATTGTAATATTATTTTCAACCGCACACTGTCTGATTTTAGAGCCGTCATTTTCCTGATTAAATGAGTTTACATCTCTCGTGTTAATAACATAGTTAATATAACCCTTACGCATTGACTCAAGTATAACTTCATTATCCTCGCTAAGCTTAGGCAATATTCTTGTTTTAATATTATGCTTTTTAAGGAAGTTTGCAGTTCCCTCAGTGGCTTCAATATTAAAGCCAAGGTCATAGAATCTTTGCATTAACGGCAAGGCTTCTTCCTTATCCTTGTCGGCTATTGTAACAAATACTGTACCATAGTTTGTAACATTCATACTTGCAGCCTGCAAAGCTTTGTACAACGCTCTTGTTAACTTTTTGTCATAACCGATAGCTTCACCTGTAGACTTCATTTCAGGTGAAAGATAAGCGTCAAGACCTCTTAGTTTGTTGAATGAGAAGGCAGGTACTTTAACATACCATCTGTCCTTTTCCTTAGGATATTCCTCTGTAATCCCCTGTTCCTTAAGGCTCTTGCCAAGTATAATAAGTGTTGCAATATCTGCAAGGCTATAGCCTGTAGCCTTTGAGAGGAAAGGAACTGTTCTTGAAGAACGTGGGTTTACCTCGATTACAAACACGTTATCGTCTTTATCTACAATAAACTGAATGTTATAAAGACCCACAATACCTATACCTAGACCCAACTTCTTTGTATAATCCAAAATTGTATCCTTAACCTTCTGACTTATTGAGAAGGTTGGGTATACGCTGATAGAGTCACCTGAATGTACGCCTGTGCGTTCAACATGTTCCATAATACCAGGTACAAAAATATCTGTACCGTCGCATACTGCGTCTACTTCTACTTCCTTACCAACAATGTATTTATCTACCAATACAGGTCTGTCCTCATCAATTTCAACGGCAGTTTTAAGGTACTGACGAAGTGCCTTTTCATCTGCAACAATCTGCATTGCACGGCCGCCCAAAACATAACTTGGACGAACAAGTACAGGGTATCCGATATCTTTTGCAGCCTCTACACCGTCTTCAATATTTGTTACGGCTTTACCCTTTGGCTGTGGAATCTTAAGCTGTTCCATAATCTTTTCAAAAGAATCACGGTTTTCAGCCTTATCAATGGCATCGCAATCTGTACCGATAATTTTAACACCGCGTTTCATCAAAGGTTCAGCAAGGTTAATAGCAGTCTGCCCTCCAAGTGATGCAATAACACCGATAGGCTTTTCAAGCTCTACTATATTCATAACATCTTCCACTGTAAGAGGTTCAAAATACAATTTATCACTTGTTGTATAGTCGGTCGATACTGTTTCAGGGTTGTTATTGATTATAATTGATTCATAGCCTGCGTCCTTAATTGTCTTTATAGCGTGAACTGTTGAGTAGTCAAATTCAACACCCTGTCCAATACGAATAGGCCCTGAACCTAAAACGATAATCTTCTTTTTATCACTTACAATAGATTCATTTTCATCCTCATAGGTTGAATAGAAATATGGTGTATAGCCGTTAAATTCACCTGCGCAGGTGTCGATAGTCTTGTAAACAGGAAATATGTTGTTTGTCTTACGAAGATTATATACATCATCCTCTGTAACATTCCACAGACGTGCAATATATTTGTCAGAAAAGCCCATCTTCTTAGCTTTTTTCATAATATCTATGTCGTTAGGGTTGGCAACAAGCTGTTTTTCATAATCAACAATATTCTTAATTTTGTCAAGGAACAGCATATCTATTTGTGTAACGTCACAAATTCTGCTGTGGTCAACACCTAGCCACATAAGCTCTGCAATAGCGTAGATACGGTCGTCTGTACCTTCGGAAATGTACCGCATAAGCTCGTCTATTGACATCTTATCGTTATCAAATTTAGACATATAAATATGAGATGTGCCTATTTCAAGTGAACGAATAGCCTTTAAGAAGCATTCCTCCAAAGTACGGCCGATACTCATAACCTCACCCGTAGCCTTCATCTGTGTGCCTAACTTGTTATTTGCATCAACAAACTTGTCAAATGGGAAACGAGGCATCTTTGCAACCACATAGTCAAGTGACGGTTCAAATGACGCAGGTGTGTTTGCAATCATAATTTCGTCCAGGGTCATACCCAAAGCAACCTTTGCTGTTACCCTTGCGATAGGGTACGCACTTGCCTTTGAAGCAAGGGCTGATGAACGTGATACACGAGGGTTAACCTCGATAACAAAGTATGAGAAGGACTGTGGGTCCAATGCAAACTGTACGTTACAACCGCCCTCAATTTTAAGCGCCTTGATGATTCTTAAAGCAGAATCACTTAGCATATGATATTCCTTACTTGTCAAAGTCTGCGCAGGAGCAACAACAATGGAGTCACCTGTGTGGATACCTACAGGGTCCACATTTTCCATACTGCAGATTGTAATTGCAGTATCCTTGCTGTCACGCATTACTTCAAACTCAATTTCCTTATAGCCTTTAATACTCTTTTCAACCAAAACCTGATGAACAGGTGAAAGCTTAAGAGCATTTTTCATAATTTCACGAAGTTCTGCCTCGTTATCGGCAAAACCGCCGCCTGTACCGCCCAATGTAAACGCAGGACGAAGTACAACTGGGTAGCCGATTTCTTCAGCAGCCTTTACACCTTCTTCCATAGAATGTGTAATAATGGAAGGCAAAACGGGTTCTCCCAATTCTTCACAAAGTTCTTTGAAAAGCTCACGGTCTTCCGCACGCTCGATACTTTCAACATCAGTACCCAAAAGTTCTACCTGACATTCGTGCAAAATACCCTTTTTAGAAAGCTGCATTGCAAGGTTAAGTCCTGTCTGACCGCCGATGCCCGGTACGATAGCGTCAGGTCTTTCATATCTTATAATTTTAGCAACATATTCCAAAGTCAAAGGTTCCATATAAACTTTATCTGCAATAGTTGTATCTGTCATAATTGTAGCAGGGTTAGAATTAGCCAATATAACCTCGTATCCCTCTTCCTTAAGGGCAAGGCAAGCCTGTGTACCTGCATAGTCAAATTCCGCCGCCTGACCGATAACGATAGGACCGGAACCTATAACCAGTACTTTTTTTATATCCGTTCTCTTTGGCATATTACTTTCCCTCCTTAAGAATACTTATAAACATATCAAAGAAGCATGGCTTTTTATTAGGACCCGGCTCCGTTCCAGGCTGATACTGTACTCCATAAACCCTATCCTTTTCGCAAGCAATACCCTCTACTGTATTATCAAGCAGGTTAATATGAGTAACTTCAAGGTCTGTTCCATTTACACTGTCTGCATCTACTGCATAACTGTGATTTTGTACAACAATTTCCACACTGTCATCTTTAAGACATTTAACGGGATGGTTAGCACCACGATGACCAAATTTAAGCTTGTATGTTTTAGCACCGTATGCCATACCTATAAGACCTGCACCGATACAAACACCAAATATTGGCATTTTGCCTTTAAGGTTCTTAATAAGCTCAACAACAGCAGGAACATCCTCTGGATTACCTGGACCATTGGAAATAAATATACCATCAGGCTTCATAAATTCAATTTCCTCAGCAGTAGTGTTGTAAGGAACTATTGTAACATTACATCCTCTGGCATTAAGTGCACGAATAAAGCTGTTTTTAATACCACAATCCACCGCAATAACGTCAAACTTGTGATTGGATGTTCTTGAATACCATTTCTTTTTGCAGCTCACCTTTGAAACAGCATCACTACTTATCTGTGTTTCAGTCAATATTTTCATAGCCTCATCGTGTGGAGTATCAATGTCGGTAATAAGCACCTTCATAGTCCCCTTATCACGAATACATCTTGTAAGCTTTCTTGTATCAATACCGTATATGCCCGGAATATTGTTATCTTCCATAAGTTCTCCCAAAGTTTTTGTGTACCTGAAATTACTCGGCATATCGTTATAATCACGAACAATAAGCCCACCTATAGTAGGAACCTTTGTTTCATAATCTTCATCATTAATACCATAATTACCAATCAGCGGATACGTCATAACAACCATCTGATATGTGTATGAAGGGTCGGAAATAATTTCCTGATACCCAACCATAGATGTGTTTATAACAAGCTCACATACCGACTGACATTTTGCACCAAAGCTGAAACCACAGTATTCAGTTCCGTCTTCTAAAACTATCTTTACATCTTCTTTTGTAGTCATATTATTCTCCTCTGCATATTTTATGTATAAATATGCACAAATTATAAAAAACCTGCATATCCTTCATATTATATTAACATATTATACGCATAATTGTCAATAAATTTATAGGTAAAAAATACCCATAATCAACACAAAACGAAATACTGTTTTTTTGTCATTTCTACAAATGTAAATTATATTTTTCAAAGCTATTGCAAAATACTCCTAATTAAGATATAATATAGATACTTATTCCCATTTGAGAGGAGTTACTTAAAATGCCAAAGACAGATATTGAAATTGCACAAAGTGTGCAAATGCAAAATATTAATGAAATTGCAAAGACTGCAGGTATCGACAATAAATATATAGAGCAATATGGAAATTACAAAGCAAAAATTGACCTTTCTATCTTAAAAGAATGCAAAAATCATAACGGAAAGCTAGTATTGGTAACCGCCATTACACCTACTCCTGCGGGAGAGGGTAAAACTACTACAACAATCGGTCTTGCAGACGGTATGAAAAAAATTGGTAAAAACGTTATAGTTGCACTTCGTGAACCATCGTTGGGCCCGGTTTTCGGTGTAAAGGGGGGTGCAGCCGGCGGTGGATATGCGCAGGTTGTACCTATGGAAGATATTAACCTCCATTTCACAGGTGACTTCCACGCAATCGGTGCTGCAAACAATCTTTTGGCAGCAATGCTTGACAACCATATTCATCAGGGCAATTCACTTAATATCGATACAAGACGCATCACCTGGAAAAGATGTGTTGATATGAACGATCGCCAGTTAAGGTATATAACAGACGGTCTTGGTGGCAAAACAAATGGTGTCCCCCGAGAGGACGGATATGACATTACAGTCGCATCTGAAGTTATGGCTGTTTTGTGCCTTGCAAATTCAATATCCGATTTAAAAGACAGACTATCTAAAATAATAGTTGCATATAACTTTGATGGCAAGCCCGTTACAGCAGGTGATTTAAATGCCGCGGGTGCTATGACAGCCCTTTTAAAAGACGCTATTAAGCCAAACCTTGTGCAGACTTTAGAGGGTACTCCTGCATTGGTACACGGCGGACCTTTTGCAAACATTGCACACGGTTGTAATTCTGTTATTGCAACCAAACTTGCTCTTAAGCTTGGTGACTATGTTATTACGGAGGCAGGCTTTGGCGCTGACCTTGGTGCTGAAAAATTCCTTGATATAAAGTGCAGATTTGCTGGTTTGAAACCTTCTGCAGTTGTTTTGGTAGCTACAATCCGTGCACTTAAAATGCACGGTGGTGTTGCAAAGACAGACCTTAATGATGAAAATCTTGAGGCTCTGGAAAAGGGAATGCCTAACCTTTTAAAACATCTTTCAAATATTACAGATGTTTACAAATTACCTTGCGTTGTTGCGGTAAATAAATTCCCTACTGATACAGATGCGGAAGTTGATTTGGTTATTAAAAAGTGTAAGGAAATCGGTATCAACGTTGTACTTTCCGATGTATGGGCAAAGGGAGGAGAAGGTGGTACAGACCTTGCAAGAGAGGTTGTCGAACTTTGCGAAAATGATAATGGCTTTACCTTCTGTTACGATACAGAGGACACTATAGAAAATAAAATTGATACAATTGTAAGGAAAATATACGGCGGTAACGGTGTGACATTTACCCCTTCTGCAAAAAAACAGATTGCAATACTTACAGAGCTAGGATATGATAAATTACCTGTATGTATGGCTAAAACACAGTACAGTTTTTCTGATGATATGAAGAAACTTGGTGCACCGAGCGACTTTACGGTTACTGTACGAAACATCAAAATATCTGCAGGTGCAGGCTTTATAGTTGCCTTAACAGGTGACATAATGACTATGCCCGGCTTACCAAAGGTACCTGCTGCAGAAAAAATAGATGTTGACGATAATGGTGTTATAAGCGGACTTTTCTAAACTGTAGCAATATTGTAATACTGCAAAACTTGACTTAACTCTGTAATTGTGTTATACTATAGCCAGTTTCAGAAAGAGAGGACTACAAAACATGGAATCAGACGTGGGCGATTGTAACAATTGTAACGCCGATTTATGTAACTTAATATTATACAGGGCATACCTGCGGAAGTACAATAATTTCCACAGGCGTGCCTTTTTGTGTTCAAAAAGGCTCTTGAGCTGATACAATTATATTGACAAACAGACAAATTTGAATTAATAAGGAGAGATTTTTTTATTTATGGACGGGAGTACTTTACAGATTATTATAATGGTCATATTAGTTATAATGTCTGCTTATTTTTCTGCTACGGAAACGGCATTTTCTTCACTTAATAAAACAAGACTTAAAACTATGGCAGAGGACGGTAACAAAAAAGCTGAGCTTGCACTTAAACTATCAGAGCAGTATGATAAGCTTATTTCAACAATATTGATAGGAAATAATATTGTGAATATCGGCGTTGCATCAATGGGTACAATTTTCTTTGTAAATCTTTTAAAAGACCAAGCTTTAGGCTCTACGGTTTCTACGGTTGTTATTACAATAGCCGTTCTTATTTTTGGTGAAATTTCGCCAAAAAGTATTGCTAAGGATACACCTGAAAAGTTTGCAATGTTTTCAGCACCTTTTATAAATGTATTAATATGGGTGCTGACACCAATAAACTTTATTTTTAGTATGTGGAAAAAGCTACTTTCAAAAATGCTTAAGATTGAAAGTGCAGAAAAAATGTCTCAGGAAGAACTTCTTATGTTTGTAGAAGAAGTTGAACAGGAAGGTACTATCGAAGAAGATGAAGGTGATCTTATACGTAATGTAATTGAATTTACTGAAACAAGAGCTGAAGACATACTTACACACCGCGTAGACCTTGAGGCGGTTTCTGTTGACACAGATAAAGAAGATATTTCAAAGAAATTCCAGCAGACACAATTTTCACGCTTGCTTGTATATGAAGAAAACATCGATAATATAATCGGATTTTTGCTTCAAAAGGATTTTTATACAGTAGACGGTATTACAAAGATGCCTGTTGATAAAATAGTAAAACCAGTTATATTTACACAAAAGTCAGAAATGATTAATGACCTTTTGAAAAAACTTCAGGTGAACAAATCACATATTGCCGTTGTCCTTGATGAATACGGCGGTACCCTTGGTATTGTTACAATGGAAGATATTTTAGAGGAGCTTGTCGGCGAAATATGGGACGAACACGACGAAGTTATAGAGGATTTCAAAAAACTCACTGAAAACAAATACAGAGTAGATTGCTCTGTAAATGCAGAGGATTTTTATGAATTCTTTGAAATAGAATCCGATTCTGAAAGTATTTCACTTGGCGGATGGGTAATGGAACAGCTTGGTAAAATCCCCGAAAAAGGTGACACATTTGAATATGAGGAGTTAGCCATTACTGTTTTTGAAACAGATTCACGCCGTGTAACAAAAATTGACGTTATATGCAAAAAACCGTTGACAACAACTTTATAGTGTGTTAGAATGTATAGGAATAAACGATAGAGGTGCACAACATCATCAGTAACATCCGCCTAAGACTTTCGCAAAGTTATGACGGTTGCAAAAGGGGTGTGGTGCCGAAGACAACCGAGGCGTAAGGTTGGTCTGGCAAACCAAAATAATATTTGTTTTGCTGTCGCGTTTGCGGAGTGCTATCTTTTGATTTCAATTTATGCTTATATTTTGTTAATCAATTTAAAGATAGCCTTATGGCTATCTTTTTTTGTTGATATTTAGGAGGAATTTTATTATGAAAAACACAGTATTTACAGGTGTGGCTACTGCCATTATTACACCCCTTAATGAAAATGGTATTGATTTTGAAAAATTTGCGAAACTAATAGAGTGGCAAATTGAAGAGGGCATAAACGCAATAGTAGTCTGCGGCACAACTGGCGAAAGTTCTACTCTTACCGATGAAGAGCACAGAGCTGCAATTAAATTTGCAGTAGACCAGGTTGCAGGCAGAGTTCCTGTAATCGCAGGTACAGGCAGTAACGATGCTGCATATGCAATAGAGCTTACAAAATATGCCTGTGAAGCAGGTGCCGATGCTATGCTTGTTGTTACACCATACTACAACAAAGCTACACAAAACGGATTAATTAAACTTTTCACAGCTATTGCAGATGCAAGCACAAAGCCTATAATTCTATACAATGTTCCATCAAGAACAGGCGTTAATATTGCACCTGCTACCTGCAAGGCTTTGGCTGAACATCCTAACATCTGTGCTATTAAAGAAGCAAGTGGAAATATTTCACAGATAGCGGAAATTGCCTCACTTGTTGGTGATAAAATGGATATATATTCAGGAAATGACGACCAGATAGTTCCTATTATGTCTTTGGGTGGCAAAGGTGTTATATCCGTACTTTCTAACGTAATGCCTAGAAAATCTGTTGAAATATGTGACAGCTTTTTTGCAGGTGATGTTAAAAAGAGCCGTGAAATTCAGCTTGAACTTCTTCCTCTTATAAATGCGTTATTCTGCGAGGTTAATCCTATACCTGTAAAGGCAGCTATGGCAGCTATGGGATGGTGTGAAAATTATGTAAGACTTCCTCTTACACCAATGGAAAAAAATAACGAGGAAAAGCTTCTTGGATTAATGAAAGAACAAAATTTAATTTAAAAGTAGGTATTATAATATGATATGTAACAATATTTCCATAAAGGATAATGGTCTGTGCTTTGCAGGAATTAATGTAGAAAGTATTGCAAAAAAATACGGTACTCCCCTTTATCTTATGGACGAGGACAGAATAAGATATAATTGCAAGGTGTATGTTGACGCAATGAACAAATACTTTGACGGTAATGCAAAGCCACTATACGCAAGCAAGGCAGCATCCTTTAAAAGAATTTATGAAATTGTAAATGAAGAAGGTATGGGTATTGACGTTGTTTCATCGGGTGAAATATATACTGCCATAAAGGCTGGTATGTCACTTGAAAATGCATATTTTCACAGCAATAACAAAACTGATGAAGATGTGGATTTTGCTATTAAAAACGGCATAGGATACTTTGTAGTAGACAATGCTGAGGAGCTTGCAGTAATTGATAAATATGCAAAAATACACAA
This sequence comes from Clostridia bacterium, assembly GCA_045654805.1. GTDB lineage: Bacteria > Bacillota > Clostridia > Monoglobales > Firm-18 > CAZNKU01. Next base: position 66,592 of record JAZOOD010000032.1, read on the forward strand.
CGTCATACAAAAAATACTTTTGAGACTTACTCCAGGTATTGATACCCACACATATGAGGCTGTAAATACAGGAAAGGTAGATTCAAAATTCGGTACTGCTATTGAAACCGGTCAGGCGGAGATTATCACTAAACACGCTCTTATGTTTAAAAACATAGACCTTGCAGGCTTTCATTGTCATATAGGTTCACAGGTTTTTGATTCCGATACTTTCTTCAGGAGTTCCGAAATCATGCTTAATTTCATAGCAGATATGAAGATAAAATTAGGCTATGAAGCACGTGAACTAAGCCTTGGCGGGGGATACGGCGTAAGATATATTGAAAGTGACCCTACAATCAACATTGATGACAATATAAGGATGGTTGCAGAGGTTGTAAAGAAAAAATGTGCAGAGTTATTTTTGAAAACACCAAAAATTCTTATGGAACCGGGAAGAAGTATAGTTGCGGATGCAGGCATGACACTTTACACCGTAGGTACTGTAAAAATGATTCCGGGTTACAAAAACTATGTATCCATAGACGGTGGTATGACAGATAATCCAAGATTTGCTCTTTATGGATCAGACTACACAGTTTTGGTAGCAAACAAAATTATGGAAGAAAATAATTTCGAATGCTCAGTGGTAGGCAGATGTTGTGAAAGCGGTGATATAATACAGGAAAATGTTAAAATACCAAAACCAACACGCGGTGATATTCTTGCCGTATGTACAACCGGTGCCTATAACTACTCTATGGCATCAAACTATAACAGACTGCCAAAACCACCTGTTGTTATGATTAAAAACAAGCAGGACTACGTAGCGGTAAAAAGAGAAACTTTAGATGATATTATTAAAAATGATTTGTAAAAAAAGACCACCCGTTGATGATATGCACCTCCAAAAGTTAGACACTTTTGGAGGTGCATATTTTTATGGCAAAAAAAGGACAACTTTTTAAAACACACTCGCCAGAATTCAAAATATCTGTTATAATGGATATGCGTGAACATGGATTAGGTTACAGCGAAACAATGCGTAAGCACTTTCCGCATTTGAAAGAGCGAAGCTTTGAGTTTTTGAAGAAGTGGGAACGCATATATTTAGAAGAAGGAGCCGAAGGTCTAATGAAAGAAAGACGAGGCAGAGCCTGTTCCGCCAGTGGAACGAGGAAAGGCAGACCACCAAAACTCGATAAAAAAGTTGAAGAAGATTTAATTGCAGAAAATCAACGACTTCGTATGGAGATAGAATATTTAAAAAAACTCGATGCCTTAGTTCAAAAAAGATTGCAAGAGGAAAAGAAAAAGCAGCAATAGTCAATGAATTAAGGCAAAGATATCCACTTAATGACTTGCTGCAATTATCAGGCTTAAAACGTAGCACGTTCTACTACTACCTGAAACATCAAAACACAGATAAGTACGAAGTCGAAAAACAAGAAATTATTGCAATATTTACTCAACATAAGGGCAGATACGGTTATCGCAGAATTTTGGCAATTATGCGAGCAAAAGGCTATACTCTCAATCACAAAACCGTACAAAAGTTGATGAAAAGCCTTAATTTAAAAGGAAAGCAACGCAAGAACGGAAAGTATCATTCATACAAGGGTGAAGTTGGCAAGATAGCAGACAATTATCTTAATCGCGAATTTAAAGCAGATAAACCTTTTGAAAAACTGACTACTGACATCACAGAATTTAAAATTGGTGATGAGAAAGTATATTTTTCACCTATTATGGATTTATATAACCGAGAGATAATTTCGTATTCTATTTCAACGAGTCCTAATTTATGGCAAATACGCGAAATGCTTGCAGGATTATTTGCTAAACTTCCTGCCGATGCAACACCGCTTTTTCATTCAGACCAAGGTTAGCAGTATCAGCACGCAGAATACCTACGCTTATTAGCAGATCATAACCTACTACATAGTATCTCAAGAACAAGCAACTGTATGGATAATGGTGCTATGGAAAACTTCTTTGGCAGACTAAAAGTTGAAATGTTCTATGGCGAAAAATTTGAAAGCGTTAACGCTTTCATTGATGAATTGAATAAATATATTTATTACTATAACAACGAACGAATTTCTTTAAACTTAAAAGGAATGAGTCCGGTGCA
>JAZOOD010000033.1:0-20210 GCA_045654805.1 Clostridia bacterium
ATATGTATCGTAGACATATATTTTATTTCCGTCATATACATAATACTTTCTGCCGTCAGTACCTGCCTTGCATATGCCGTCTGTTTTTATATCAATGTTTGTGGATATTACATTTGGTACACCGCCACTGTATCTCACAATGCCCTTAGGTGATGCCCAATAAAGTACACCGTCTATTTCGCATATACTGTCGTTGTCTATACATCCTGTAGAGCATAGTTCGGATATGGTATAGGGCATAGACCCGTACATTTCATATACAATATTTTTCTTAAATAACAAAAGTACATTGTTGTATGCACAAATTCCCGTAAAATCTCCTGCACTGCCTACGTCAGTTGCATAAGCACCTGTGGCAGATGGGTTGCCTGCCTCGTCTGCATATTCTGTAAAGTTTGCAAAGTCACCTAAAGCAGAGGCTTTAATGTCATTTCCCTTTACGCACACAATGCGGTTGTTGTATATAACTCCGTAATCAAGAGGATTTAAAAACAGGCTTGGTGTATTGTCTGCACATTCCAATGTCCATATTGCGGGCTTTATGTAATCTAAGGTTGAACCTATAAAATTAGAGTTTTTGTCATTGTTGTCACCACTTGCAAAAAGCTCTATTCTTATATAGTCTCCTTCTTTTAAAGTTAAGTCATCAGGGAAAGTGAAATCATACACATTATCTCTTTTTAAGCTTTGACTTATCCTTTGTCTGACTTTCTTTTTTTCATTAAAATACTTGTCAAATACCGTGTAACCCAAAAGCACATCTATTCCTTGAGTTGGATAAGGAAAATTAAAGTCGGAATCAGGCTTGCTTTCGTCATTAGACATAACTGCCCTTATTTTAAAATCTCTGACATTAGTGTTTACAATGGGAATATATTCAGAATATGTTGGCAGGTAATACATCCACACAACTTCCAATTCATCTATATAATCCTGATTAGGACCAAACTCAAAGGAATGGGAAATGTTAATAACCTTACTTTCCTCATCAACATATTGCATATTGGGGAAGAATACTGTATTTTTGTCGTAATTGTTAGTGCATAAGCATTCGGGCATTTTTAAATTTTCTATATATCCCTTAACACCATCTTCCACATAGCACAAACAATCCTCACTATCAATAAAATATACTATGTCGTCCTCAACCTTGTATATTCTCTTTATACCTTCCTCATCAATCAGCTTTTCCCTCGGCTTTCGTGGGCTTGCATAAGGGAAGTTGTCGGAGGACATATTTTTACAGTCCGCCATTTCGTAATCATACTGACTGCCCTTTACGGTGTTAACACCCGCCCATCGGGTAATATCAAAACCAAAGGTTGATACACTTGGCAAGGCCTCTTTTTTATATGATATTGCCATATTTACCACCACCTTGCAGTATTTTTAATCTTTCGGTTAACTGCCTTTGTCTTGTCATCAAATAATGAAAGGTATTTGTTCCACTCGTTTAAAAGTATCTGTGCCAACTGCACATCATCTGTTTTAACAAGCTGATACCCAATGTATGATGGTATTGCAACGTGAGTATGCTCCGCAACCTCGTATTCATAGCTTTCAAGCTCTTCATCACTTAACTTTGTAAGGTCCTTTGGTAATGCCCAGTAGTAGAATACAAATTTACCTGTTTCATTTATTACAAGATAATTATCCTCTGCCATGTAATGGTCTATGCCTGTAAGCTCATCATCAGTATTAACTAATCCCATAGGGGAGGAACGGTAAAAATCATCAGGCAATTCCACCTTGTGCGGTGCTTTTTCTACCTCTATATCAATCTTCCTTACAATGTGTGTACCGTACTTTGCAATGTATAGCTGTGCCTCATTTGCAAGCACGGGGAATAAACCGCTTTCAAAATCGCTTTCTTCACTGTCTGTCTTTAAAAATGCTATATTAAGACTTTCTTTGTAAGTCATTAAATCAACTCCTTTTTAAATAAATAACGTCTCCCCCCGTAGCAGAGGGAAACGTTACTTTTAAATGATATTATTATCCGTCTGTACAGATACTTTTATTAAAGTGAAAAAGGTTTAATTGTTGTTTCTCCGCCAGAGATTTTGACTGTAATAGTACCATCTTTAAGGTTCTTAAATCTCATACTGTCAAGTGGACCTACAATGTATTCACTTTTTGCAGGTATTTCAACAACAAGGTCGCCTATTGAACTTCTCATACCATCACCTGCTACTACTGTAACAGTAGCGGAAGAGGAGCCTGTGTTTGCTACAATAAATGCAGTTTTTTCATCCATAGTATCACAGGCAATAGTCTGTACATCAGCGCCTGGTGTGGCAATTAGTTCTGTTGCATCATCTCTTATTGCATAAGTTTTTGTAATGTTTTCCATAATTTAATTCCTCCTTAGTTATAAGCAGCTACTTTAATTACTGCTAATTCATCAGGTCTTATAACTTTAGCACCATAAACCTGCAATCCCTTTATAGCCTCGCCAAAGAAATTCTGAGGTTCGTATGATTTAACTTCCTTAAGCTGTTCAGCAAAGGAAATCGCTTTCTTTGTTCTCAAGAAGCAAACATCTTTGCCGTTTTTGTCTTTAGGTAAGTTGTTAGACATATAAACATCAATATTGAATGTCTTAAGCTTGTGTGAAACACCACTTTGTAAAACTGTGCTGTTGTCAGTATCGATAAGTAATTTTGCCATCTGTAGCTTTGTTAAAAATTCAGGTGTAACTTCAAGTGAAACCTGTTCTGTTGTAGGAACATTATTCTTCCAAAGTTTACCCAATGTATCATTGATTATTGTAAGTACATTGTCACATGTCAGGGATTCTACATCTGTAACAATACCTGCTTCCTTATAGAAGGAATAGATGTATGAATCCATAACCTCCGCCAATGCTGCAGCAGCTTCTGTAAGTTCAGCATTTAAAATATTGCCTGCAGCCTGACGCTTGTCGATGTCACCAACATAAAAGTGGAATGCTTTTGACTGTGTGATTTCAAGCATTGTAGATTGATCCTGCAATCTTTCAAAATCACCAAGACCGTTTGTGTCGTCATAGTTTGTGATAGTAGGTCTGGATACACCGTTAATCTTTACTTTATCACCAAGGTTTTTAATATCACCTTCATAATCGCGGTTACAAAGCTTTGCTGCAACCATCATTTTTTCTCTGTTAATTTCAATCTGCTTTGCCCATACTAAAGGCTTAAAATTTCTTGTACTCATTTTTAAAATTCCTCCTTATTTCCATTTTCTCATAGATTTTTTAATGTTTTCTAAATTTTTTTCAATTTCTTCTTCGGACATTCTGTCCACTTCAGCCGGTGAAAAATAATCTTTTTCAACGGTTGCTCCGTAATTTTTTACGCTGCCGGAGCTTACAACAGGTTGCTTTGTTTCTTTGATTTCTGTCATTTTCAAAAACCTCCTTACCAATTCTCTTATGGGTAATTTTACACCGGCGGCAAATTCTAAAAATTCATTGCTGCCGACAATGTTTGTAAAGCTTTTTTCGGGATATTCGGTTTCAAACCATCTTGAGGCATCTTCGAATTCCCGGTAAAATTTAATTTTCAGATACCTTTCTTTGGTTTGTTCAAGCAACTCGTTCTGTTCGTCTGTTCTCTCATCGTCATCTGTGTCCAGTGCTTTTTCGTATAATCTTTCGATTTCCTCGTCTGACAAATTTTCAAACTTTTCACTAACTGCCGATGTCTGCTCAACTTCCGAAAGTTCTTTTGCTTTTTGATTGTCAAACTGCAAATATCCCTTATAGGCTTCTTTTTGCAGTCTGTCGTTTGTATACTGTTCTGTATAATCAGTCATTACGTCAGATACAGCCAGCAATTTTTTGTTATTTTTTTTACTCAAATATTCACCTCCTTGCATTTTGTATTTTTATGTTAAACCAAGGTGGCTGACCCTCGGTACGATTAAAGTTTAACATTTTTATATATGCAAATGTTGGCAAACATAAGGTGTTGTTTTATGCTTAAGAATGAGATTTTTGTAAATTTTAAAATTTTCTTATGCAAAATAGAATGTAAAAAAGCGCAAAAAAAGTATGCAGTCTTTATTAACTGCATACCTTAATAAAATTATATAATTATTCTTTTTTTGAATCTTTTTCTTCGGTAACTTCATCCTTGTATGGAGGGTTGCCTATAATAGGACCTTCTCCGAAGAATTCTTTTTCTACTATTTTATCTGTTTCTTTTTTGTCAGGATATAAATGAGAATCGACGCCTGTAAACATTGTAGGCATTGTACACGTGTAGATGTCACTTGCAAGGTCAAGCTTTAACATACTCTTTCCGTATTTTGCCATATCTGTAATTGACATATTACATTTTATATCATCTTTTATTGAATTGTATATTGAAGGAACCTTTAAAAGATATTCGGCATTAAGCTTTTGCTTGATTAGTTCCTTTAATAAATCCTGCTGTACTTCAACTCGTTTTAAGTCTGCCTGCGGGTAACCTCTAAACCTTACCATAGATTCTGCATCTTTGCCGTTTAGTGTCTGCATACCTTTTTTTAAATGTATGTGTAAACCCTGTACATCATCGTCATAATTCATATTTTGGGGAACGTTAAACTCAACACCGCCCAGCAAATCTACAAGCTTGGCGAAAGTACCTACGTTAAATTGTACATAATAATTTATTTTAAGTCCCGTAAGCTGTGTTACAACCTTTGATACTGCGTCAATACCCCCGGACCCGTAAACTGAATTAACAAGTCTTGTGCCTTTATAATTAACGTATGTATCGCGTGGGATAGACATAGCGGCAATTCGATTGTGTTCTTCATCATATCTCACAACCATTATAACGTCGCTAAGACCTTCTGTTTTGTCAACACCGATAACAAGTACATTAATCTTTGCATTACCGTTGGTTTCTTCAATTTCATTCATTTCAAAACCCTCTGCCTGTTCAAAGGGGGTTTCAATGAAGCTTCTTACGCTGATGCCTGCAATAACAGTAAGGCATACTATGACAGCATATATAACAGCTATAGTAATTTTTTTCTTAAAACTCAAATTAATACACTCTTTCTAAAATAAAAATTATAACGGTAATATTCTAGCATATAATGTAAATGTTTTCAACAGATATTTTGTTAAATTTATATTAAGAAATCTTTACATTTATACGTTTTGGTTTTCTTAGTATTTTTATAATTTTTAAAATTATTCTTAAAATATGAAACAAAAATAAAATACTAAGAGTTATCCCTGAATTTAGCAATAAGTTTTTGAAGTCCATATTTCCGCATTCCCACGCCCCTATAAAACCTGTAATAATTATAAATGCCATCACATTTGCCGTTTTTTTCATTATAATCAACTCCCTTTTCATTTGGTGATTTGATTATAATAAAACATCTGTCCCATAAAAAGGACAGATGTTGACAAATTATATTATTTTTTCAATTTCGCTTTCACCCAGTACCGTTATGCCGTTTTCTTTTAAAAGTCTTGTTGTTATGCCGTCACCGTGAATTAATCCTCCGTCAAATTTTCCATTGTGTACTAAGCCACTTCCACAGGATGGGCTTTTTTCTTTTAAGATTGCATATTTGCATTTGTAAAGTTTCGCAATACGCAAAGCTTCTTCCGCACCTTTGTTGTATTGTTCGGTAACATCAATGCTATTTTCGTTTAAAACTTTATCACCCACAATTTCTGCCGGTGGGCGGGGAGTAGGTAGTCCTCCGATTGATTCAGGACAAAATGGTACTAAATTATATTTATCCATTAGTTTAATAATGGGCTCACAGGGCTTCCTTTTACCATCATAACGGCACGCAATACCCAAAAGGCAACCGCTAACCAGTATGTTCATTACTTAATCTCCTTTAAAACCGCCTTTATAAAGTTCCATACGCGCTCGGCAGATTTAATGTCAAGTTTTTCCTTTGGTGTGTGTATATCATAAAGATCGGGACCGAATGAGATACAATCAAGTCCATCTATTTTTGAGGAAATTATACCACATTCTAACCCTGCGTGTATAATGTCAATAACAGGCTCTTTGGCGTACTGCCTTTTGAATATATCACACATTAGTTCCCTTAATTTAGAATCCTTTTTATAGTCCCAACCACAGTAATCACCGCGGATCTCTACTGTTCCGCCATAGTTTTCTGCCATTTCTTTTACTTTGTCTGTTAAGGCATATTTGTCTGTGTCGGAACTGCTGCGGATGCTAAATGCAATGTGGATTTTATTTTCATCTGTGTTTACAATGCCCATATTAAGAGAAGTTTTAACCAATCCATCAATATCAGTATGCATTGCCTGTACTCCGTTTGGTAAATGTGTTAATAAGTCAATAAACTTTTTAGTGGTTTTATCGTCCATTGCCATACTGTCACAATTGATTTTTTCGGCAATTATTGTAAGCTCAGGGTCCGTATCCGTGTATTTTGCCTTTAATGTTTCTTCCAAATCAGTTGTATTAAAGTTCTCTGCTTTTACAATAGCTTCACACTGTGATGGTATAACGTTGTCTGCACTGCCACCATTAACGGATACAATATTTATATTGTTAAGGGAAGATAAAATTTCACCCATAACCTTGTTTGCATTAGCGCGGTTTTTGTTGATATCTATACCGGAATGCCCGCCCTTTAATCCTTTTAGTGTAATTTTATATGTGTCTTTGCTGTAAAATTCTCTTGTTATGTCAAAATAGCAGTCCTCACGTAAACCTCCCGCACAGCCTGCTGTAAAAATTCCCTCAGCCTCGCTATCAATGTTTAGCATTATTTTACCTTTCAACATAGACAGGTCAATGTGGCTTGCACCCAAAAGACCAATCTCCTCATCAACTGTTATTACTACTTCAAGCCTTGGATACTGATTTTCATTATCATCAAGTAATGCAAGTGCATACGCTACAGCAATACCGTCGTCACCGCCCAATGTGGTACCTTTGGCAAATAAATATTCACCGTCGGTGTCTAAATCAAGCCCTTCTTTTGTCATATCCTTTGTACAATCAGGATCCTTTGCACATACCATATCCATATGTCCCTGTATTATTACTGCAGGGGCGTTTTCATAACCTTTTCCCGCCTCTTTTATAATTATAATGTTGTTAACTTCATCCTGATAATGTTCAAGATTACGTTTTTTAGCAAAGTTAGCAAGATAATCGCTGATTAGTTTTGTATTACCTGAACCGTGCGGAATTTTTGCAATTTCTTTAAAATAATCAAATACTTTTTCTATCATTTTATCACCCATTAGTATTTTATCACCAAACTTTGAAAAATACAATAATTTATGTATATTTTTTCAAATTAGGCGAATTATAAAAATAAATCAAAGCCAAAGGAAGAATATGATGAAAAAATTTGTAATCAAACCCAAAATAGTCTTTGAAAATAATGCAATAACGTACCTTCGCACTATGTGTGAAACAAAGTTTTTTATAATATGCGATCCATTTTTAGTCAAAAACAAAATGATTGATAAGGTGACGGATGAAATTGGTGAAAGAGATTATAAAATTTATTCCGACATAATCCCCGACCCACCATTAGAGGTGGTTGCTAAGGGTATAATGGAACTTCAGGAATATTCCCCCCAATGTGTTGTGGCAATTGGAGGAGGCTCTGCAATAGATACTGCAAAGGCAATTTTGTTTTACAGTAAAAATAAGGATATTAAATTTGTTGCTATACCTACTACAAGCGGCACGGGGTCGGAAGTTACGTCTTTTTCAGTAATCACAGATAAAAGTAAAGGGATAAAGTATCCTTTGGTATCTGACGAAATGCTCCCCCATATTGCAATACTTGATACTCAGTTCGTAAAATCCGTACCACCTTCCATAGTGGCGGATACAGGTATGGATGTTTTAGTCCATTCAATAGAGGCGTATGTTTCAAAGTCTGCAAATGAATTTTCCGACGCGTTTGCTGAAAAAGCAATAAAGCTTGTATGGGATTATCTTTTAAAGTCATATTACGAGCCTGAAAATTATGAGGCAAAGGACAAAATGCATAAAGCTTCTCTTATGGCAGGCCTTGCTTTTAACTCTGCCTCATTGGGGTTAAACCATGCAATAGCCCATAATATGGGTGCAAGACTAAAAATTCCACACGGCAGAGTCAATGCGATGCTTCTCCCAAGGGTAATAGAGTTCAATTCGGGTGTAAAGGGTTATAACTGTACAGATATCCATAAATGTGCCAAAAAGTATGCACAAATTGCCAAAATAATGGGTTTTGAGGGGAATAATACTAAAATCCTTATAAGAAAACTAGTATTTGAAATTGAAAAATTTGTAAAAAAACTTAATATTCCTTCAAGTTTTGGAGAATGTAAAGTTAAATTACTTGACGATGATGTACAAAAAATAGCCGATGGTTCATTACAGGATAGCTGTATTTATACAAATCCAAGGGAAGTAAAAAGGGAAGATATTGTAGAAATCCTTAAAAATTTACGCTAAGGAGAAGTTTATGGAACAGGAACTTTTGAGTGTGGGTATTGATATTGGAACAAGTACCACACAACTTATTTTTTCAAAACTTATTATTAAAAATATTGCATCAAGCTTTAATCTTCCCAGGGTGTTGATTACAGATAAGGAAATTATATATAAAAGTAAAATATATTTTACACCCCTTTTAGATAACCGCACAATAAACTGTGATGATATAAAAAAGATTATAATTAAAGAATATGAAAATGCAGGGGTAAGCAAGGAACAAATTGACACAGGTGCTGTAATCATAACCGGTGAAACTGCCCGCAAGGAAAATGCTCAGGAGGTTTTGCAGACTTTAAGCAGCTTTGCAGGAGACTTTGTAGTAGCTACTGCAGGGCCGGACTTGGAGAGTATAATATCAGGCAAAGGTGCAGGTGCCTGTGAATATTCCAAAATCCACAAAAAATACGTGCTGAATATTGATATTGGCGGTGGGACAAGTAATTATGCTCTCTTTAAAGATGGCGAAGTAATTGATACAGGCTGTATGAATGTTGGAGGAAGATTAATAAAGCTAGACGGTAATCAAAAAATAACTTACATTTCCCCTGTTATCAGTAGTATTGAAAATAATTTGTCTGTTGGGGATACGTTAACAGAACAACGTGCACAGCAAATTACAGATAAAATGACCAGGGCACTTATGCAGGGTGCAAATCTTATCCCTCGTGATGAGCTTTTTGAACACTTTTTGACCAATAAAGGTATTGCATATGATCACAATATTGAATGCATAACTTTTTCGGGCGGTGTTTCTGATATTATTTATAATCAAAATTATAATAATATGTTTGAGTATGGAGATATCGGCATTTTTTTAGGTGAAAGTATTTTAAAATCCCAATTGGTCACCGATTATAATCTTGTTAAGGGGGAGGAAACTATCCGTGCAACAGTAGTAGGTGCAGGTTCTCATACTACGGAGATAAGTGGCAGTACCATAACATATACAAATGATGTGTTGCCTTTAAAAAACATTCCTGTGCTTAAACTTACGGAAGATGATGAAAATGATTTTGAAAATGCACTCAATACAAAACTGAGCTGGTACAAAAACGAGAGTGAAACTGAAAATATAGCTTTGGCGTTTAAAATGTTCAAACCACCTACTTTTACGAATATCCAAAATTATGCTGTCAGTATATTAAAATCACTTAAAGACCTTAACCCCATAGTGATAGTGACTGAAAAGGACGTGGCAAAAGTATTAGGACAAACTTTGCAAAGTAAAACAGAAACTCCTGTTGTTTGTATAGATTCTGTGCATCTTTCAAATGGTGACTATATAGATATAGGCAAGCCTGTTGCAGGAGGTATGGCTGTGCCAGTTGTGGTAAAAACTTTAGTATTTAATTAGAGAGGACTGAAATTATGATTTTAAAAACCAAGCTTTTCGGACATACTTATGAATTTAAAAGCTTAAAAGAAGTTATGGCAAAGGCAAATGAGGAAAAATCAGGGGACAAGCTTGCCAAAATTGCTGCCGAAAATGCCGAGGAACGCGTGGCGGCAAAGGTAGTCTTGGCACAGATAACTTTAAAAGATTTGTATGAAAATCCTGCAGTACCTTACGAACAGGACGAAGTTACACGAATAATCATAGATGATGTTAACAAGTCCATATATAACGAAATTAAGGACTGGACAGTGAGTGAACTGCGTGAATGGATTTTGGATATTAACACAACAGGTGCGGATATACGCCGTATTTCAAGGGGTTTAACTTCCGAAATGGTGGCGGCGGTTGCAAAGTTAATGTCAAATATGGACCTGGTTTATGGTGCAAGAAAAATCCGCGTAACTGCACATTGTAACACAACAATAGGTGAGGAAGGCACTTTATCCGCAAGGCTACAGCCTAACCACCCAACAGACGACCCCGACGGTATTATGGCATCACTTTTAGAGGGGCTTACCTTTGGTATTGGGGATGCAGTACTTGGTCTTAATCCCGTTGATGATTCTGTGGAAAGTATATCCAAGGTACTTGCAAGATTTGAGGAAATAAAGCAGAAATTCAAAATTCCTACTCAAACCTGCGTGCTTGCACATGTTACAACACAGATTGAGGCAATAAAAAGGGGTGCACCTGCTGACCTTATTTTCCAGTCAATTGCAGGTAGTGAAAAGGGTAATAGCGCATTTGGTTTTAATGCCAAAACTATTGATGAAGCACAGCATATTGCCCTTACAGAGGGTACTGCAGAAGGCCCCAATGTTTTGTATTTTGAAACAGGTCAGGGGTCAGAACTTTCGTCGGAAGCACATTATGACAGTGACCAGGTAACAATGGAGGCTAGGTGTTACGGATTTGCCCGACACTATAAACCATTCCTTGTAAATACGGTTGTAGGATTTATAGGTCCTGAATATTTGTATGACGGCAGACAGGTAAACCGTGCAGGACTTGAGGACCATTTTATGGGCAAACTTTCGGGCATACCTATGGGCTGTGATGCCTGCTATACAAACCATATGAAGGCAGACCAGAATACAATTGAGGATTTAGCAGTTTTGTTAACATCTGCAGGATGCAACTATTTTATGGGTATTCCGCACGGGGACGATGTAATGCTTAATTACCAGACAACAGGCTATCATGAAACAGCAGCATTGCGTGAAATTTTTGGTCTTACTGCTATAAAACCATTCCACAACTGGCTTGTTAAAATGGGCTTTGTAACAGAGGATGGCAGATTGACGGACCGTGCAGGCGATGCATCGTATTTACTATAAGGGGTGATATTTGTGGTAGAAACAGAACTTAGGAAACTAATTGAAAATATGGTTAACGAAATGATGGTTAAGGATAATTCACCAAAGCCACACGTTACAAAAAATGTTAATACCGAACCAATACCTGAACCAAAGAGTACAAATGTTGAAGACAGATGTCTTGGGGACATTACGGAGATGAATTTAAGAAAGCTTTTACTTGTCGAAGATCCTCATAACCGTGAGGAATATCACAATATGAAGTCACGCACCCCTGCAAGACTTGGTGCAGGCAAAGCGGGGGCAAGGTATAAGACACTAAGCCAGCTTCGTATGAGGGCAGACCACGCTGCAGCTCAGGATACAGTATTTAATTATGTAGACGAGGATTTTATAAAGAAAAATAACTTTGTTGTTGTGGAAACATTGTGTAAGGATAAGGATGAATATTTAACAAGACCTGACCTTGGCAGACGTTTTGATTCCTCTCAACAGGAGATTATAAAAAAAACCTGTGGGGAAAACCCAAAGGTGCTAATAGTAGTAGGTGATGGGCTTTCATCAGCCGCTATTGAGGCTAATGTAGAGGATATGATACCTGCAATAAAACAGGGGCTTAGTAATTATGGTATAACAGTACCTGATATATTGTTTGTTAAACATTCCCGAGTAGGTGCAATGGATGCAATAGGCGAGGTTACGAATGCAGATGTAATATGTATATTAATCGGCGAACGCCCCGGACTTGTAACAGCGGAATCAATGTCGGCATATATAACATATAAACCTAAAATCGGAATTCCGGAATCTAAACGAACTGTAATTTCCAACATCCATATGGGTGGTACCACCCCCGTAGAGGCAGGAGCACATACTGCGGAATTAATCAAAAAAATGTTGGATAAAAAAGCATCCGGTATTGATTTAAAGTAGGGGGATAGTATGAAACACGACAGATTAAGGGCAAATATTTTAGGTGTAAGAGTAATTTCCAACCTGAGTAACGAACTGATTAAGGGTCTGGAAATTAATGAGAAATACAAATGTATAGGAATTATAACTGCAGATTCAGACGATGTTCTGTATACTGCACTTGACGAAGCAACAAAGGCTTCGGAGGTTGATGTTGTGTATGCAAGGTCAATGTATGCAGGGGCGGGTAATGCTTCCACAAAACTAGCAGGTGAGGTAATAGGTATCTTGGGAGGTACAAGTCCTGCAGAAGTCCGAAGCGGCATAAAGGCGGTGGAACAGTATTTTTCCGAAGGCGATTGCTTTGTAAGTGCCAATAAAGATGATTCAATAAATTATTATGCACACACAGTTTCACGTACAGGGACTTATCTTTCCAAGGTTGCAGGTGTAGAGGAGGGTGAACCTCTTGCGTATCTTATTGCTCCGCCTTTGGAGGCAGTTTACGGCCTTGATGCAGCGCTTAAAGCAGCAGATGTCAAATTGGCGGCAATGTTTAATCCGCCAAGTGAAACAAATTACGGCGGAGCTTTGCTCACAGGGTCCCAGTCAGCCTGCTATGCAGCTTGTATGGCTTTTGCTCAGGCTGTTGAAAATGTTGCGGAGGTGAATAAACATTATGAATGATTTGTCACAGGCGTTAGGGTTAATAGAAGTTGTAGGCTATCCTACAGCAATAACAGCGGCAGATTCGGCACTAAAGTCTGCAGACGTTCATCTTACTGAAATTACTAAGGTGGGTAGCGGTATTATGACAGTACAGCTAACTGGTGATGTTGCGGCTATACGTTCCGCGGTTGATGCAGGGGGCGAAGAGGCAAAGAGAATTGGTGTTTTAAGATCTACTCACGTAATACCAAGGTATGACATCCAGCTTATGAACGGTATAGTAAAAACAGATGTAAAAAATGAGGATACAAAAAAAGAAAAATCAACCGAACTTACGGAAGATGACCTCCGTTCCCGTACTAATGCAGATTTAAAAAATCTTATTAACGCTATGGAGATTAAAACAGACGAGCAGTTTTTAAAAACTGCAAAAAAAGATGACCTTATTGCAACTATAATGACAAACGTTCCAAAAAAGGAGGATGACAATGGAATTAACGGATAAGGACCTTGCCTCCATACAACAGGTACGAAATTTGCTTTATAAAGCTAATGAAGCAAAAAAGAAATTGTCAAGATTAAATCAACAACAAATAGATAAAATAGTAGAGGCAATATCTAAGGCGGCTACGGAAAATTCAGAACACCTTGCAAAGCTTGCAGCGGAGGAAACAGGCTTTGGTAAATGGCAGGACAAAAAAATTAAAAACCTTTTTGCATCACAAATGGTATATGATGCTATAAAGGACTTAAAGACCGTGGGTCTTGTGGGTGTTGATGAAAAAAATAAAATAAGGGAATTTGCCTGCCCTGTTGGGGTAATAGCGGGGCTTATACCATCTACAAACCCTACATCTACAATAATATATAAATCGTTAATTGCATTAAAAAGCGGTAATTCAATAGTTTTTTCACCTCATCCAAAGGCTCTGAATTGTATTTTGGAAACGGTTAAAATTTTGTGTAAAGCAGGTACTCAGGCAGGTATGCCTGAGGGTTCAATATCCTGTATCAGCATTCCGACAATGCAGGCGACAAATGAACTTATGAAGCATAAGTACACAAACTTGATACTTGCAACTGGGGGGCCTGGTATGGTAAAGGCGGCATATTCATCAGGAACACCTGCTATCGGAGTAGGTGCAGGTAATGGACCTGCATTTATTGATAAAACAGCAGACGTTAATATGGCAATTAAAAGGATTATAGATTCCAAAACCTTTGACAACGGTACAATTTGCGCATCAGAACAGTCAATTGTTATTGAAAAGGTAATGGAAAACAGCGTAGTTTCTGCACTTAAATCAAATGGTGCATACCTTATGGACAGCAGTGAGTCCGAAAAGCTTGCTAAACATCTTTTTAAAAATGGGAAAATGAATGCGGAGATTGTAGGCAGACCAGCAAGCTATATTGCTAAATTAGCGGGGCTTAATAATGTTCCTGAGAATGCAAAAATTTTAGTGGCAAGAGAAACATCTGTAGGCTTGAATGCCCCGTATTCACAGGAAAAATTAGCACCTGTCCTTGCACTGTATGTAGAGGAAAATGTCGAAAAGGTCCTGGAAAAATGTGTTGATATTTTGAATTTTGAAGGTGTGGGGCACAGCTTTATGATGCACTGTAATGATACCGGTTTAATTGACAGGTTTGCGCAGGTAATTCCCGCATCACGTATTATGGTCAATTCTCCCGGTTCATTGGGAGGTGTTGGTGGTACAACTAACCTTTTCCCTGCACTTACACTTGGTTGCGGTGCTGAGGGCGGTAGTTCAAGTTCAAACAATATCGGACCTCTTGATTTGATTAATATAAAAAGAGTAGCCTACGGTGTAAGGGAAATAGATGACATCCGTGGTAATGATACAAATGTTTCAATGTCTGCGGATATGGTGGAATATATTGTAAATTCTGTAATGAAAAAATTAATATAATTTAAGTTTATACAAATACTAATTAAAAAATGGAGGTAATAAAAATGGCTAATACAAATTCATTAGGTATGGTTGAAACAAAAGGGCTTGTTGGTGCTATCGAGGCAGCGGACGCTATGGTTAAGGCTGCAAACGTTACTTTGGTTGGTAAGGAGCATATAGGAAGCGGCCTTGTAACAGTTATGGTACGCGGTGACGTAGGTGCAGTAAAGGCGGCAACAGATGCAGGTGCTTCGGCTGCCGAGAGAGTAGGGGAGCTTATTGCAGTACACGTTATCCCAAGACCTCACACAGAGGTGGACAACATTTTACCAAATTCATCAAAATAATTGGCGGTCAGAAAATGGAACTTATAAATGAATCATATATTAAAAAGTTAGTTAATGAGGGTACAATAAAGCAAAATGGTACAATACAGGTAAATGAAAGTCAACTGTTTACACCATCTGCAATAGAATTTCTACACGATAAAAATATCCGTGTGGTACGTAGTGAACAACAAACCACTAGCACAAAGGAATTTAATACGGTTTTTGGCGGTGTGCTTATGAACAAGCCGGAGCATATGACACATTTAAGAGGAAATACTCTTGTTTTTAAAGACCACCCTGTTATAAAATACCGCGGTGCGTTGGATTATCTTGAATCACGGATTATTATGGCACAGATTGTGGCGCAAAAAGAGGGCTATGGCGGCGTAGTTTCCGATTTGGAGGAGATTATATCCATGGTACGCAAGCTTATCAGGGTTGAAATTACGGGTGAAAAGCTTGGAAACTTTACACTAATTGGTCTTAATGCGGAGCAAATGCGGGAACATTCCCACCATTCAACAAAACACTATGGTGTAAGCCACTTTTTACCAAACTATAAGCAGGGGGAAGTTGTTGCAAATTTAAATGTTTTGCGTACCCTTGCCAGAAAGACCGAACTTGTGGCATATGACGCCTTTAAGGATGCGGATAAAAATGTAAGCAGAGATGATATTATACAGGCGCTTAACCGATTATCATCAGTTTTTTGGATAATGATGTGTAAGTTTATAGCAGGCTTGTACAAAAAGGAATGATTAATATAGATACGTTAATTAGTAATATAGTTGAAGAAATAAAAACGAAAATTTCGGTTATGGTGGAGGCGTCAGGCAGACACGTTCATCTCTCACAACAGGATGCAGATACCTTGTTTGGTAAGGGATATGAATTTAAAATTAAAAAGGAACTTTCCCAACCGGGTCAGTATGCTTATGAAGAACGTGTAGATATAACCGGACCTAAGGGTACAATAAAAAATGTAGCAATTTTAGGTCCATGTAGGAATAGTACGCAGATTGAGGTTTCTCTCACCGATGCAAGACAGCTTGGTATAAATGCACCCGTAAGGTTAAGCGGAGATATTGCAGATACACCAGGGTGCACAATTTCAAACGGCAGTACTTCAATTAATACACCAAATGGTGTTATAGTGGCAAAACGACACATTCATATAACTCCCGAAGATGCTGAAAAATTTAATATAAAAAACAATGATATTTTAAAAATTAAGGTTTTTGCCAAAAGACCTCTTATTTTTGATGACATATGTGCCAGAATAAGCAAGGATTTTGCAACATCGGTGCATATAGATTATGACGAGGCAAACGCTTGCGGATTTACTCCCGGCACAGTAGGGATTATTTTGAAATGATAAGGGTTGCAGTAATAGGTAATACCAACTGCCTTATCGATACTATGACTTTGGTTTCAAAATATGATGATTATGACATCCTTTTGGTTTCATATATGCCTTGTAATATTCTTGCTAAATGGGCTTTGGGGTTGGATGATGATTTTATACGAGCAATTTTAAATGATAAACGGATTTTTGTTTTAAACAGCGGTTTACAGTATAAAAAAATAAAGGATAAAGCTGTATTTCAAATGTATTCTGTCTACAGACGGATGTTGCAAGGCTTTGGAGTAAAATTTGTAGATTCAGTAAATAACATAAGGAATGACAAACTATGATAATAGGCACAGTAAAAGGCAGTGTGTGGGCAACTAAAAAGGACGAAAGATTAAACGGTTGTAAACTTATGCTTGTACAAACCAGACGTAATCTTATTGTTGCTGCGGATGAAGTTGGTGCAGGAGTGGGAGATTGTGTTCTTCTTTGTTACGGAAGTTCCGCTCATTTGTCAAAGGATGCACCAATAGATGCTGCAATAGTGGGGATTATAGATTCTCTTGAAAGCGAGGAATTAGTGTGAGTATAGACAAAGTAATAATTTATCTTATGGTTATATTTGCTGTACTTGGTGCAATAGACCGTATAATTGGTAACAAGTTTGGTTTGGGTGAACAGTTTGAGGAGGGCATTATGGCTATAGGATCACTTGCTCTTTCAATGGTTGGTATTATCGCATTAGCTCCCGTAATAGCAGATTTATTAAAGCCTATTGTAGTACCCGTATATAATTTTTTGGGTGCCGACCCTGCAATGTTTGCAGGTACTATACTTGCAAATGATATGGGTGGTGCATCTCTGGCGCAGGAATTAGCAAGTAATCCGGATGCAGGATTGTTCGGCGGTTTAATTATAGGCTCTATGATGGGTGTAACTATAGTGTTTACCATACCCGTTGCCTTGGGTATTATTCAGGCATCAGACCGTAAATATCTTGCAACAGGGGTTCTGGCAGGCGTAATTACTATACCTATAGGCTCCTTTGTCGCAGGTCTTGTAGCAGGCTTTCCAGTGATGATGGTTGTGCGTAACCTTATTCCAATTGTCATAATTGCAATTTTAATTGCACTTGGTCTTTGGAAATTTGAACGTGCAATGATTACTGGCTTTACTTGGTTTGGTAAATTCATTATAGCTATTATTACAGTGGGTCTTATTGCAGGTATTGTGGAAGCACTTACGGGAATTGTGATTATACCGGGTATGAATCCGATTTCCGAAGGTTTTGAAATTGTTGCGGATATTGCAATAGTATTGGCAGGTGCCTTTCCACTTGTGCTTATAATTACAAAGGTGTTTAAAAAACCTCTTATGAAGCTTGGTAAACTGGTTGGTATGAATGATGTTGCCGCGGCGGGAATCGTTGCCAGCCTTGCAAATTCCATACCAATGTTTCAAATGGTAAAGGATATGGATGCCAAGGGTAAGATTATTAATTTTGCATTTGCAGTTTCTGCAGCATTTGTTTTTGGAGACCATCTTGGCTTTACAGCAGGTTTTAATTCGACTATGATTGTACCTATGATAATAGGTAAGCTTGTTTCAGGTATATCCGCCTTTATTCTTGCAGTATTTATTGCCAATAAGACACTTGGGAAAGAGGATTAGTATGAATATAGAGAAGACAGAGATTGAAAAATTAGTAAGACAAATTATCAGTGAAAAGCTTAATACTTGTGGGGTTAAATGTGTTAAAATACCCCAAATTCCTGTACGTGAATGTGACAGACTTGATACGGGTAATCCATCACACAAGGTATATACCCGTGATGTGTTTGATTTGTCGGAAAGTCCGCGTCTTGGGTGCGGTATAATGGAAATGACAGATACAACCTTTGACTGGACTTTACAGTATGATGAAATTGACTACGTTATAGAGGGAACTTTAAGTATTAATTGTAATGGTACAACCACAACCGCCCATGCGGGAGAAGTGATTTTAATACCAAAAGGCTCGTCAATTCAGTTTTCAGTGACAGGGTTTTCAAGGTTTTTATATGTAACCTATCCTGCAAACTGGGCTGAGCTTTAAAAAATAGTTGAAAAAATCTCTTTTGAATGATATAATATCCTGGTATTTTAAAAAAGAGGTATATATAATGAACAAGAGATTTATTTCCAATTGTATGTTAATATTAACAGCAATGATATGGGGCTTTGCTTTTGTTGCACAAAAGGAAGCTTCAGGTTACATAGGGTCTTTAACTTTTATCGGAATAAGATTTTTGCTTGGCGGGTTATCTTTAATACCTGTAATATTGATTTTTGAAAGAAATGATTTTAACGATAAATCAAAACTCTTAACTACTATAAAATGCGGAATTATTACGGGATGCTTTTTGTTTACTGCGTCACTTTTGCAACAAGTAGGTATTGCGTTTATAACTCAGGCAAGCAAGGCAGGATTTATAACGGGACTTTATACGGTTTTGGTTCCTATAATTGGAATTTTTATGGGTAAAAAGGCACGTGTCAATATATGGATAGGTGCAGTTTTAGCTGTTGTTGGGCTTTATATGGTAAGTGTTGTGGGTGCACCTGCAGTGGAATTTGGTGACCTATTATTGCTTATCGGCGCATTTTTCTGGGCAGGACACATTTTGTCTATTGATAAATTTATTGACAAGGTAAGCCCTATAAAATTTTCTGCCGTTCAGTTCTTTACATGTTCGGTACTTGGATTTGCATTATTGCCATACTTTGAGCTATCAACATTTTCAATTCAGAATATTATGTCAGCAGGAATTTCACTTTTGTACGCAGGTGTTATGTCATCAGGTGTAGCATATACCTTACAGGTTGTAGGGCAAAAATATTCAGGTCCTACGGAATCCGCAATTATCTTTTCGCTGGAATCTGTATTTTGTGCAGTAGGCTGTATGCTTATTTTAGGGGAAACAATGTCCCTTACTGCAATTTTGGGATGCTTGATGATTTTTGCGGGCATTATACTTTCGCAAATTGATTTTAAGGCTAAAAAGTAAATTTTATTCCATATTTTTCTTTGGATAAAATTCCTCATTCTTCAAATAATACATATATAAAATAGATTCAAAGGAGATTTATATATGAAGGCCACAGGAATTGTTAGAAGAATTGATGATTTGGGCAGGGTCGTTATTCCCAAGGAAATACGCCGTACAATGCGTATCCGTGAAGGAGATCCGCTTGAAATTTATACTGATCGGGAAGGGGAAGTAATATTCAAAAAATATTCTCCAATCGGTGAACTCGGAGTTTTTGCATCACAATATGCAGAAATTTTATCAAAAACTTCCGGCTATGGTATTTGCATTACAGATAAGGATAATGTTATTGCAGTGTCCGGTGCGTCTAAAAAAGAATTGATGGATAAAAAAATTTCGGAAGATATTGAAACAAAAATAGAGGAAAAGGAAACATATATTTCAAAAAAAGGGATGTCAAAAAAGCTTAATGTTGTAGACGGTGCGGAAAGGTATTCTGCCGGCTTGCTTTGTCCTATTATTTCAGAGGGAGATACCATTGGGTCTGTGGTATTTTTGTCGGAAGACGGTAACGAAACTTACGGAGAGGTTCAGGAAAAGCTTGCACAGGCAGCGGCAGGCTTTTTGGCAAAACAAATGGAATCGTAAAAAGAGCTGTAGCAAAAATGAAGTGAACCCCAAAGTTTAGACAAAAATTAAATATTAACTTGCTTGTGAATGAGTTCGGTATTGTACCGGACTCATTCCTTTTAATTTCACAGAAATTCTTTCATTGTTGTAGTAATGGATATATTTCTCTAATTCAT
>JAZOOD010000034.1:0-40664 GCA_045654805.1 Clostridia bacterium
TCTTGGTCAAATACCTTAATAATATCTTCTTCTCTTACTTTGTCAGGCATATCAAGGTAGAATGTGTAGTCAAATGTATTTTCCGGATTTCTTCTAATTGAAACTTCGCTGACCGTAATATTCATTTCTGACATTTTTTGTGTAAGATAATCTTGAAATTCGGGTTTTTCAATGCTGTAAATTTTAAGAGTTCTTTGCTTGTGCTGAGTCATAAATTTGTGATTTCCGTGCAGAAAAATTTGAAGCATCAATATAACTGCAGTTGCGGCAATACCGATTACATACATTCCCGAGCCTATTGCCATACCTATACCTGATGTTGCCCAGATACCGGATGCAGTTGTAAGTCCTCTGATACCTCCGCGCTGTATGTATATCATACCAGCACCCAAAAAACCCACACCGGTTACAATACCCTGCGCCATACGGGATGGGTCAAGACGGACATCAACTTGTGTAAGTCCTTGTTGGATAAGGTCGTAAAATCCATATTTTGAAATAATCATCATAAGCGCTGACGCACATGCTACAATACAATGTGTTCTTATGCCGGCTTCTTTAGAGCGATTTTTTCTTTCAAAGCCGATTGCTATACCGCATATACAGGATAGGATTATTCTGAATAAACTTATTAAATCTAATAGTAACCATTCAGGCATTTTGAAAATTCCCCCTTTTTAAATTATTATTTTCCGTTTTTGATTTTATTCCAATATTCAACAGAATTTTGTTCAAATTTATTTTGAGCGGGGACATAGTATTTTTTGTTCTTTATGTTGTCCGGAAGGTACTGTTGCTCCACATAGTGATTTGGGTATGTGTGCGGATATTTATATTCTACACCTCTGCCCATTTCTGCAGCACCTTTGTAGTGTGAATCCTTAAGATGAAGTGGGATTTCTCCGCAATTTCCCCTTTCAATATCCGCCAATGCCTCATCTATGGCACATATTGCAGAGTTTGATTTTGGTGCAGTTGCAAGTAATATAACCGCTTCTGCCAAAGGTATTCTCGCCTCCGGCAATCCCAACTGAAATGCACAGTCTACGCAGGATTTTACGATACTTACTGCCTGGGGATATGCAAGTCCTATGTCCTCACAGGCTATAACCATTAACCTTCTGCAGACGGATATCATATCCCCTGCCGCAATCAGCCTTGCCATATAGTGTATTGCGGCGTCTGCATCACTTCCACGAATACTTTTTTGAAAAGCACTTAATATATCGTAATGATTATCTCCAAGCTTGTCGTATGTCATTGCAGTTTTTTGTGATGCTTGTTCGGAAGTTTCAAGGCTAATCTTTATAACACCGTCCATATCGGGCATTACGCTGTATATGGATACTTCAACTGCATTTAATGCCTTTCGTACATCACCATTAGACATCTGTGCAATATGTTCAATTGCCTGAGGGTCAAATTTTATTTTGTTTTCGGGCATTTCTGCCTGTAATTTTTCAATTGCTCTTTCAATAGCCTTCTTTACATCATCAGGCTCAACGGGTTTAAATTCAAATACACTGCTTCGGCTTAAAATAGCGTTGTATACGTAAAAATACGGATTTTCCGTAGTGCTTGCAATAAGTGTAATATCACCTGTTTCAATAAATTCCAACAAGGATTGTTGTTGCTTTTTGTTAAAATTTTGTATTTCATCAAGATATAGTAATATACCGTTGGAAAAACTGTTTTCACCAAGCTCTGCAGTAATTGCTTTAATGTCCGCAAGTGAAGCATTTGTTGCATTGAGCTTGTAAAACTGTTTGTCCGACGCCATAGCGGCAATGTTTGCAATAGTAGTCTTTCCGGTGCCTGACGGACCGTAAAAAATCATATTGGGTATATTGCCGGAATCTATCAGGTTTCTAAGTATTTTGTTTTCACCAATAAGATGCTTTTGACCTACTACATCATCAAGTGAATGGGGTCTTAATCTTTCAGCTAATGGTGTGTTCATATCTTCATACCTCTTGTTTGTATAATTTGCTATTTTATCACAATTTTACAACATTGTCAACAAAACATCAATAAATATTCGCCACAATTTTATCTAAATTGACTTTGGTTTATGTGTGTGATACAATCAATATATATGGAATTTTATTTCATAAAATATTAGGAGAATTTGTTATGGGAAATTACGCCATCATACTTTTGATATGGAATATTATCGTTATGTTTATTTATGGAATTGACAAACTACTTGCCAAAACTGGTAAAAGACGTGTAAGAGAATTATCATTATTGGTATGTGCCTTTTTGCTGGGAGGTATAGGTGCAATGTTTGGAATGGTCTTGTTTAATCACAAAACCTCAAAAATCAAATTCCGCATTCTCGTTCCAATGTCTTTTGTTATCGGTATAGCGGTTATGTATTGGGGAGTAAAGACGTTTTGTTTATAAAATGATTTTAACACATATTATGTTAAATGCTGTATGAAAGTAGAAAACACAAAATTATGAATTTACAAGAAAGGAGTAATCAGGTATGTCTTATCATTTAACGAAGAAGAATGAAATTTTTCAGTCTTTGAAAGAAGAATATGATTATGCAAAAGAAAATGAACGATATTATGTTAATTTGTTCAACAAACAAGATAATCTGTATAGCGTTTTTTTTGTTATTTTTTCATTAATCATAGGTACTGTGTATCATATTACCACTTTGGATAGCTCAAACGCCCCAGCAGCTATTTTGTTATTTCAAGAAAATGAACTAATAATCAGTCTTTTGATATGTGCATTGTCAATTATATATACGTATTTTTACATTATGGTTCAGGGGAATTCTTATTATCTTATAATTTACAGCGAGAAGATAATTGTTCTTGAAAAATGTCTTAATTATTATCTTGGTAAAAAAGTCTATATATGGGAAACTGAATTTATGTCAAAAATACAATCTAAAAATTGTTTGTTAGAAAAAGGTTGTCTTAACGTGAACTACATTAAAACCGCCCTTGCTTTATTTCAATATGGTTTAATACATGCAGGTCTTGTTGTTATGTGGTATGAAATCAATGCTTCAAATGTTATCAGATATACATATGTAGGTGTTGTTGCGGTGGCTACAGTATTTATTGCGTATAATTGGATGAGAATGTGGTTTGTACTACCTTGCTACTATAGGGAAAAACTTCAAAAATTGTATGAAAGCAGATTAGGAATAAAATTAGTATAGAGTGTATCTGAATATAAGGCTGAATGTTGTTGAAAGGAGATAAAAGTGAAAAATAAATTAAAGTGGAGTATTCCTGTAATGATATTTCTAATTTCTTTAATTATACTTTTTATGCCAGCTGGAAGAATAACCTTTGATCAATCAGTTTCAGAAAATAGAATTTTGTTTCAATATGAGATTTTCGGTTGTGGGAGTGTTGTCGGCAAAGTCATAGATGGTGGTGAAGAACTAACTTCAAATTTTATTGAACAATATCCTGATATAGGTATGGATGAGGTTGTGTTTACAGATAAAAGTGATGAGCCTAGAAAACATATGGGTTATGCGGAATTTACCTGCGGTGGTTTGGCTGAGAAATATACATATGTTATAGAAGGACATGCTGTCGGGGTTACAAAAGGAGCACTTGATTGTTGTGAACCCATTCCTGCATATAACGAAAATGTTGTAGAATTTAAAGTAGATAAATGGTATTTTACATCATATGTTCCATATATGGAAGTTGGGGATATCGGAGTAATATTTTCTGCATTAATTACGATACTATTATCGGTTAGTTGGGTATTTTTGTTTATTGTTATTGAAGTTGTTAAATTTATTAAGAAACAAAAAAATTATTAACCTAAAAAATAAGTTTTATCCTAACATTACAACAGATTACACGTGAAAGGGCAACATCATTACAATAGTTTTTTATTATAAAATACAAGGAGTTAATTGTATGGATTTTAAATTGAGCAGAAATTTAATGTGGATTGGTTTTGTTATTGGGATTTTTATTATGGTAACAGGGATAGGACTTGGGAATGAAAAATTAATCGGCGGTTTTATGATTGTTGGTTCAATTTTGTTTTTTATATCCCTTATTCAGGCGGTTATTTTTTATCGCTGTCCTCATTGCGGGAATTCTTTAATGGATGTTCGTGGCGGAATTCCTGAATATTGTCATAATTGCGGGAAGAGTTTATGGTAAGTCTGGTGGAGGTATAAGTATGAAAATGAAAGATTATATTTTGGCTATAAAGGAATATTTTATGGATGAATATGGTGAAGCGGAATGTTCCCTTGACTTTGAAAGTCCGCTGGAACTTTTAATTGCTACACAACTTGCTACCCAATGTACGGATGCAAGAGTAAATATTGTTATGAAAGACCTTGTTAAAAAGTACAAAACTTGTGAAGATTACGCCAATGCAGATTTGGAGGAATTAATGCAGGATGTTAAACCTACGGGTTTTTACCGCAACAAGGCTAAAAATATTATTGGTACATGTAAAATACTACTTGAAAAGTATAATGGTGAAGTGCCGTCAAGTATGGAGCAATTAACCGAACTGCCGGGAGTAGGAAGAAAGATTGCCAATTTAATACGTGGTGATGTTTTTGGTATTCCGGGCATTGTGGTGGATACACATTGTATGCGTCTATCTCGCCGTATGGGACTTACAAAGGAAACGGAACAGCATAAAATTGAAAAGGATTTGGTAAAGAAGATACCAAAGGATTATCAGACACTTTTTTGTCATCAGATGGTTGAGCACGGCAGAAAGTACTGTCAGGCACGAAAGCCTCATTGTGATGAATGTATTTTAAATGATATTTGCAGAAAGAAATTAAAATAACCGATGAGTATACTCATCGGTTATTTTAATATTATCATTGATTTTGGCATTAAATCAATTCCGTGGTCGAAAATTACATTTTCACCATATTCAAATATTTTTTCTTTGTTTTCAATTTCTAAATACTGTTTTTCGTTGCCAAGGTTTATTGCACATAACAGATTACCTCTGTAAAATGAGTACGTACCATTTTGCATTTTGTAAAGCTTTAGTGGCTGTTTAAAATCATCGCAGTATTTTGTCCGTACATTTGCTATATTTTTATAAAAATCAAGTATTTCAAAATCCTCATAGCCATATGGGTAACCCATTCTGCAATATGGGTCGCGGAATCCTTGTAAACCTACCTCATCACCGTAATATATACTTGGTATTCCAGGTAATGTAAATTGCAAAAAAGTTGCCTGAATAAGCATACTTTTGCCCTTTTCGTATTCTTCTCCAGTCATACGATATGAACCTTTTTCATTATCGGGTACATCGTGTTCTACGCCAAAATATGTTATTGCACGTAATGTGTCGTGAGTTGACAAACTGTTCATAAGACATTGCAACACATGGGGAGGATAATTTTCCATTATGCATATTAATCTGTCATTAAACAATTTTTCATCACCATCTTGGACATATTCCAGTATGGCAGTTCGCCAGGGATAGTTCATTACACTGTCCATTTGTCCCCCAAGGAGATAACGGCGTCTTTCACCATATGCAAATTTGTTTGTTGCGTCTTCCCAGACTTCGCCAATAACAAAACAATCCTTATCAACTGACTTTGCCCTGCTATACAGATTATCAAGAAATTCATCAGGTAATTCGTCTGCTACATCAAGACGCCAACCATTGCAACCAAGTTTTTGCCAATGCTCTATAACACCATTTTCTCCTGTTATATAATTCATATATTGAGGGTTAGTTTCAGTAACATTAGGTAGATTATCAAACCCCCACCAGCTCTGGTATTCGTCGGGATAATTTATAAAATTATACCAGTTGTAATAGGGGGATTCTTTGGAATTAAATGCTCCAACGCTATCGTAGTGTCCGTATTTATTAAAGTATATACTGTCTGCACCTGTATGACTGAAAACACCGTCTAAAATTACTTTTATTCCAAGTTCATCACATTTTTTTGTGAGTTTTTCAAACAGTTCGTTTGTACCAAAGTATGGGTCAACATTCATATAATTTGCTGTGCTGTATCTATGATATTCAGGACTTTCAAATATGGGATTTAAATATATAATATTTACCCCCAAGCTCTTGATATAATCAAGTTTTTCTATAATTCCTGCAATATTTCCGCCAAAATAGTCATTTGCTTTATAGTCGGGATTGTTATATATAAAATCAGGTATATCATACCAATTTTCGTGTATGGTTCTTGGGTTTTTTGCAGGCAATGGTTCAAAACTTTTGCTTCTGCAAAATCTGTCAGGAAATATCTGGTACATTATACCGCCCTTTGCCCATTCAGGAGTCTTAAAATTACTATCATACACCGTAAGCTGCCATTCGGGCAACCAGTCTTCGATAGTTGCATAACCATCCTTTAAACCCACAAATTTTATACCCTCGTCAGTAATTATTTCAAAACGGTAAAAATACAGATTCGGCATGTCAAAAGTTACATTACAGGAATAAATTTGAAAGTTGTCATATTCATCTGTTTTTCGCATATTAATATATATTGGGTCTTCGGTGCTGTCCATTCTGAAAACAAACCTTGCACTTGTGGGATTTTCAGATTTGGCAACATGTATAGAAAATGTGACCTCTTGTTCATTACTTACTGCACCAAAAGGTTTTTTGAAATCTTCACTTTTTGAATTATATCTTATGCGCCCCATAAAAAACTCCTAAATCCATTGTCTATTTCATTGTCTATTTTAGAATACTATTTAATATATATTTTGTCAATATTGCCAAATAAAAATATTTTTTTAAAAATAATATATAAAAACAAGAGGTAAATATTGTAAAATATGTAAAAAAACATTTTTTATATTCAAAATTTACAATAATACTGTACAAAAAGTTAATTTTGTGATATAATATTCACAAAAATAAGTATAATTTTTAAATAGGCAGGTGCACTTTATGATAAAATTTCATAATGAAGATAATAATCTTGCCGAATATTTGTTTCATGAGGGTACAAACTATTGCTCTTACGAATATCTCGGTTCACATATTATAGATGAATACTGTGTTTTCAGGGTGTGGGCTCCCAATGCTCAGGATGTTTATGTAACGGGTTCGTTTAATAATTGGGGAAAATATACAAATAAGGCGTACCGCATTACTGAGGGCGGTATGTTTGAATGTATTATTGAAGGTGTAAAGGAATTTGATTCGTACAAGTATATCATAATTACTGAAAAAGGCGATGAACTCTATAAGTCTGACCCTTATGGTTATCATTGTGAAACACGTCCGGGTACTGCATCCAGGGTCTATGACCTTGGGGGATATGAATGGAATGATAAAAAGTGGATGGATAATCGCGAAACCCCGTATAATGAAGCTGTAAGTATTTATGAAATGCATCTTGGGTCATGGCGTAGGTATGCAGACGGCAATACTTTCAGTTATGAAAAAATTGCAGAGGAATTAATACCGTATGTAAAGAGTATGGGCTTTACACATATTGAACTTATGCCGGTGACTGAGTATCCTTATGATAAATCTTGGGGATATCAGGTTACAGGATACTATGCACCTACATCAAGATATGGCACACCAAAGGACTTTATGAAGTTTGTTGATTTATGCCATCAAAATGGTATCGGCGTAATTTTGGACTGGGTACCGGCACACTTTCCGAAGGATGCTCATGGCTTGTATGAATTTGACGGCAGTTATTGTTATGAATATGCAGACCCTCTTAAAAGAGAGCATCCCGATTGGGGAACGCGTATTTTTGATTACGGTAAGAATGAAGTAAAATGCTTTTTGATTTCAAACGCCTGCTATTGGTTGGACAAATATCATATTGATGGTTTGCGTGTTGATGCTGTTGCATCAATGCTTTACCTTGATTATGGTAAAAAAAGCGGTGAATGGCGACCTAATAAATACGGCGGTAATGGTAATATTGAAGCTAAGGAATTCTTACAGAAGCTTAATACAAGGGTATTTTCACAATTCAAGGGCGTTATGATGATAGCGGAGGAGTCCACCGCGTGGCCTATGATAACATATCCTGTTGAAGACGGAGGTCTTGGATTTAATTACAAATGGAATATGGGATGGATGAACGATTCACTTGTTTATATGAAGCAAGACCCGTTTTTCCGCAAGGGAGTGCATAACAACCTTACGTTCTCTTTGACTTATGCCTTTTCTGAAAATTTTATACTTCCTCTTTCACACGATGAGGTTGTACACGGTAAGGCGTCACTTATCAACAAAATGCCCGGTGAGTATGAGGATAAATTTGCAAACCTTAGGGCATATCTTGGTTATATGTATGCTCATCCCGGTAAAAAATTGTTATTTATGGGTTGTGAAATTGGTCAGTTTATTGAATGGAATGAGGAACAGGAGCTTGACTGGAACCTGTTGGATTATGAATCCCACAGACAGCATAAAAAGTTTGTTGAACAGCTAAACAAGGTGTATAAAAAGCATAGACCATTGTGGGAGCTTGATACTACTTGGGATGGGTTTGACTGGGCGGCTCTTGATGATGATAACAACAATATAATTTCATTTTTCCGAAAGGATAAAGATGGTAATAGTATTTTGGCAGTAAGTAATTTTTCATCTGTACCACAGGAGGATTATAAAATCGGTGTGCCACAAAGAGGCGTGTATGAAGAAATTTTTTCTACTGACAGTAGCGAGTTCGGCGGCAATGGTACAGTAAATGGAAAGGTTAAGACAAAGGTTGGAAAAATGCACGGAAACAATCAGTATTTATCGCTTAAAATTCCTGCTTTTTCAACAACGTATTATTTTAAAAAAGCCGGCATAAAAAAAGTCGACAAATAATATATTTGGAGGTAATATAAATGGCTACAAAAAAAGAAATGGTCGCAATGCTATTAGCAGGTGGTCAAGGTAACAGACTCTATGTCCTTACGAATCAGCGTGCGAAACCTGCGGTTCCATTTGGAGGAAAGTATAGAATTATTGATTTCACACTTTCCAACTGTGCAAATTCCGGAATTGATACTGTAGGTGTTCTTACACAGTACAGACCTTTGGAACTCAATTCCTACATAGGAAATGGTCAGCCATGGGATTTGGACCGTATGAACGGTGGTGTATATATCTTACCGCCATATACGGGCAGCTCTGCATCCTGGTACAAGGGGACTGCCAATGCTATTTATCAGAATATGAATTTTATTGAACAATATGACCCTGAATATGTTCTTGTGCTCTCAGGTGACCACGTTTATAAAATGGACTATTCAAAAATGCTTGAATTTCATAAAAAGAAAAATGCAGATGCAACTATTGCAGTAATGGATGTACCTATTGATGAGGCTTCAAGCTACGGTATTATGAATACAAATGATGATTGGTCCATACGAGAATTTGAGGAGAAACCAAAGGAGCCTAAGTCCACTAAGGCCTCAATGGGTATTTATATTTTTAATTGGGACAAATTGCGTAAATATCTTATTGAGGATGAGGAAAAAGGAGAAAACACTTCCAACGACTTTGGCAAAAATGTTATTCCCGCAATGCTTGATGACAACCAGAGAATGTTTGCGTATCCTTTTGAGGGATACTGGAAAGATGTTGGTACAATTGATAACCTTTGGGAAGCTAATATGGACCTTTTAAATCCAAGTATTGCACTTAATATGTGGGACCCTTTGTGGAGAATATATTCACGTCATAATGTTACTACACCTCATTACATCAGCAGAGACGCACAAATTGAAAACTCTATGATTACAGAGGGATGCTACGTAAACGGTAAGCTTAATTATTCAATTTTATTTTCCGACGTAGAGATAGATGATGGTGCAGAACTAGAATATGCAGTGGTTATGAGAAATACAAAAATCGGCAAGGGAGCAAAGGTACATTATGCTATTGTTGCAGATGATGCAATAATTGAGGACGGGGCTGTTGTTGGTGCAGCACCCGAGGTGTACGGCAATCAAGGTAAATGGGGTATTGCTGTAATAGGACAGGGTGCGGTTGTAAAATCCGGCCAGGTAGTTTTGCCGGGTGAAATGGTACAGCCAAACAGTGGAAGAGAATAGGAGGAACGTTAATATGAATGCTTTTTGTATTTTGTTTGCAGATAGTAACGAGCCCTTGGATTTAAGTGAGCTTTCCAATGAAAGAACTCTTGCTTCAGTACCATTTGGTGGCAGGTACAGGCTTGTAGACTTTATTTTGTCATCCTTGGTAGGTGCACATATTCGTAATATTGGTATTGTTACACGTGATAAATATGGCTCACTTATGGACCACGTAGGCTGGGGTAAGGATTGGGATTTAAACCGTAAAAACGGAGGTATTAAGTTCCTCACACCTTTCCTCAGAAATCACGATTCCGCCGCTATCGGAAACATGGTAGAAGCACTTAACAGTGTTATGGATTATATAAAAACATCATTGCCTGAATACTGCATACTTTGTGATTCAAATACGGTTTTGAATGTTGATTTGCAAAAGTTTATGGAGTATCACGAGGAAAAGGGTGCTGATATTACATTTGCATACAAGCGTATGCCTACCACTGCGAAAGAACTTGAAGTTACTCTTGATGCCGAAGGCAGATTGATTGATACATTGTATCATCAGTATCCTCATAATGATGAGAAGGATATTCAGCTTAATATCGTTATTATGAAACGCGATTTACTTGTTGACCTTATTGAAAAGGGTGTAACATACGGCTGGTATTCCATTAAAAAAGATGTTATTGCACATGGTTTTAATGACTATAAGATATACGGCTATAAGGTAGATGGATACACTGCGGTTATTAAAAGCTTGGAAGATTATTATAACGCTAATATGGATTTACTTAATAAGGATGTAAGGCTTGAATTATTTATGGGGAAAAATCCTATACTTACACGTATTAAGGACTCTGTTCCTACAATTTACGGCGAAAACAGTAATGTTACAAATTCCCTTGTTGCTGATGGATGTACAATTAATGGTACTATTGAAAATTGTATTATATTCCGTGATGTCAAGATAGAACAAGGTGCAGTTGTACGTAACTCTATATTGATGCAGGGTACAAGAATCGACTCAAATTCTGAACTTAATTGTGTTATAACAGATAAAAATGTAACTGTCGGAACAAATAAGGTTCTTGCTGGAACGGAAACTATGCCATTTATTATAAATAAGGGAAAAATTGTCTGATATTTTGTGCAACATAAATATTGACATATAATTAACGATAATAGTACAATATAAGTAGTTTAAGGTATAGTGATATGCTATACCTTAAATTTATAATGTTAGGAGGCAATAAAATATGAAAGTATTGTTTGCTGCTGCGGAAGCCTCTCCTTTTATCAAGGTTGGAGGTCTTGGCGACGTGATGGGCGGATTGCCTAAAGAACTTGTAAAAAAGGGTGTCGACGCAAGGGTTATTTTGCCCCTTTACTCAGCTATAAAGTCTGAACTTCGGGAAAAAATAAAGTATGTTACAAACTGTTATGTAAATAATAGCTGGAGAAGCAGTTATTGTGGTATTTTTACGGCGGAGTATGAGGGTGTAACGTATTATTTTATAGATAATGAACAGTATTTTAAAAGAGATGTTATTTATGGATCTTATGACGATGGTGAAATTTTTGCATTCTTTTCACGTGCAGTTCTGGAAGTGTTGCCTGTAATTGGGTTTATTCCGGATATAATAAATGCAAATGATTGGCACACGGCTATGTTGCCTGTGTATCTTAATGCTTATTACAGACACAGGGATGAATATAAGTTTATAAAAACTGTATTGTCAATACACAATATTGAATTTCAGGGGAAATATGACCCATATATCTTAGGGGGTCTTTTCGGGCTTGATGTCTCTTTAAAGTCTCTCATGATGTATGACGGTGATGTTAATGTGTTAAAGGGAGGCATTGAGTCTGCGGATATAGTTTCAACAGTAAGTAAAAATTATGTCAATGAAATTTTGCAACCTCAGCACTCATTTGGACTTCATAATATTCTAAATGCAAGAAGGGGAAAACTGCGCGGAATAATAAACGGTCTTGATACAACAGTTTTTAATCCTGAAACGGATAAAAGTATTAAGACTAATTACGGTATATCCACACTTCGTAACAAACGCTATAATAAGATAGCTTTGCAAAAAAGTATGGCTCTTGATACTGAACAGGATGTACCTGTTATCGGTATGGTTACAAGACTTACAAAGCAAAAGGGATTTGACCTTTTCTATGAAGTGATGGATAAAATAGCGGACTTGCCTGTACAGATAATAGTTCTGGGTACAGGAGCGCCTGAATATGAAGATATGATGCGTGGTTGGGAATACAGAAGACATGACAAAGTACGTGGTATAATCAAATTTTCGTCTGAGATTGCGTCTCAGGTTTATGCGGGGGCGGATATGTTCCTTATGCCATCAAGGTCCGAACCTTGTGGACTTTCTCAGATGATAGCTATGCGTTATGGTACTATTCCTATTGTGCATACGGTGGGCGGTCTTGTGGATACAGTACAGCCTTATAACCCTGAAACGAAAGAGGGCAACGGCATAACTTTCCAAAGCTATAATCCATACGATATGCTTGATGCAATAAAGCGCGCAGTTGATTTGTATTATAACAAAAACCATTGGCGCCAGTTACGCAAAAATGCAATGGAAAAAGACGTTAGCTGGAATCTCCCTGCTGATGAATATATTGCAATGTATAATGAGTTGCTTGGTTAATTCATTTATATAAATTTAAGGAGTGAAATTTAGTATTATGGCGAAAATTACGGCAAAAGATTTTAAAGAAAAAATCAGTAAGTATATGGAAATAAACTTTGGCAGTGATTTAAAAAGTGGTAGTAAAAGACAGGTTTATCAGGCTGTTTTGGGTGCTACAAATGAAATTTTGGCAGAAAAAAAATATAAATATAGTAAAAAGGTTGACGAACAGGAGGCTAAACAGGTTTATTATATGTCTATGGAATTCCTTGTAGGTACTTCGCTTCGCAACAACCTTTGGAATTTAGGCATTGAAAAAGAAATACGTGAAATGCTTTTGGATAATGGATATGACATTGAAGAACTTTATGAAATGGAGCCTGACGCTGGTCTTGGTAATGGAGGTCTTGGTCGCCTTGCATCCTGCTACATGGATTCTCTTACAAGCCTTGGATATCCTGCAACAGGTTTTTCAATCCGTTACGAATTTGGTATTTTTAAGCAGGTTATCGTTGATGGATGGCAGATGGAGTTTCCCGATGACTGGATAGAAATGGGGGGTAACTGGTTAATTCCAAGACACGATGAAGCTGTGGAAGTACGCTTCTTCGGTGAGGTTAATGAAAACTGGACAGACAATGGACTTACAACAGAGCACGTTAACTATGTTCCTATTACTGCTACACCATATGACTTATTAATTTCAGGTTATGATACAGATGCGGTTAATACTTTAAGATTATGGGGTGCCAACAGTAAGCAGGGCTTTGATATGGATTTGTTTGCACAGGGTGAACACGGTAAGGCTTCTGAAAAAGAAGCTATTGCAAGCTCTATTTCCAAGGTTTTGTATCCTGCGGATGAACATTATAACGGTAAATCATTGCGTGTTAAACAACAGTATTTCTTTGTGAGTGCGTCCTTGCAACAGATTACCAAAAAGCATTATGACAAGTATAAGACTTTTGATAACCTTGCAGACAAGGTTGTTATTCACATTAACGATACTCATCCGTCACTCTGTATTCCAGAGCTTATGAGGATACTTATGGATGACTATGGCTATCTTTGGGATAAAGCGTGGGAGATTTGTTGTAAAACTCTGGCTTATACAAACCATACGGTTATGAGTGAGGCTTTGGAAAAATGGCCTGTTGACCTTATAAAGTCACATCTTCCCCGTATTTATACAATTATTGAGGAAATTAACAGACGTTTCTGTACTATGATTTTTGAAAAGCATAATGAATTTGCAGGTTGTTTAAATCAGATGTCAATTATTTGTGACGGTATGGTTAAGATGGCTAACCTTTGTATGGCTTGCTGTTATAGTGTTAACGGTGTATCAAAGTTGCATTCCGAAATCTTAAAGGACGATACTTTTAAGGAATTCCACAAGGTATTTCCCGATAAGCTTACAAATGTAACAAACGGTATAGCTCACAGAAGATGGCTTTGTCAGTCAAATCCGCTTCTTATGGAGCTTTTGGAAGAAAAAATCGGTAAGGGCTTTGAAAAAGACCTTGCACAAATTGCTAAATTCAATGAATTCGCAGATGATCCAGAGGTGTTGGAAAGACTTCGCAAAATTAAGTATGCAAACAAAAAACGCCTTGCTGACTATATTGCTAAAGCGAATGGCATTACAGTAAATTGCGACTCTATTTTTGATATTCAGGTTAAGCGTCTTCACGAATATAAGCGCCAGATGCTTAATGTATTGCACATTATCTATATGTACAGAAAAATTAAGTTTGAAGGCTTAAAGCCACAACCAAAGACATTTATCTTTGCTGCAAAGGCTTCAAAGGGTTATTATATGGCTAAGGAAACTATTCGCCTTATCTGTGCTCTTTCCGATATGATAGAGAAGGACCCTGATGTACGTGATTACATCAAAGTTGTATTCATTGCGGATTACCGTGTATCATTGGCAGAAATTATTATCCCTGCTGCAGATATTTCCGAACAGATTTCACAGGCAGGTAAAGAAGCTTCTGGTACGGGTAATATGAAGCTTATGATTAACGGTGCTGTAACTTGCGGTACTATGGATGGTGCCAATGTTGAAATTTATGAATCAGTAGGTCCTGACAATATCTTTATATTCGGTCTTACAACACCGCAGGTTAACGAACTTTATGCACGTGGATATAATCCACGCACATATTATGACAGTAATAAGGATATCCGCGATGTTATGGAATTTATTAAAAACGGTGGCGTAAATGGACAGAAGTTTGATGCTATATATGACAGCCTTATGAATAAGGACCCGTATATGTGTTTTGCTGACTTTGCGTCATATTGCGAAATTCATAACGAAATTGACAGAGTATATGCTGATAAAGATGCATTTACAAAGATGTCACTTAAAAATATTGCAAATGCAGGTATGTTTGCAGCAGACCGCAGTGTAACTGATTATGCTGAAAATATCTGGAACACAAAACCTGTTAAATAATTAAAAATTAAGGCAACCGACTGGTTGCCTTTTTTATATGATTTTTAGAAAATACAGATTTTTTCATACCCTAAGGTGATATAATTATGTTAAGAGGCGCGCAACCTGTTTTACTCAATAAAGAAAATAAAATATAGTTCGTAAAATACAGTTTTTTGCTAAAATCACTTGTAAAAAGGGTGAATTAGTGGTAAAATGTAAAAGGGTGATTTTTTGCGTATTGCTGAGGTTGTTATAGCCAATAACAGTAGAGAACTTAATAAAAAATTTTCCTATATTGTTCCTGATGATATGAATGTTATTGCAGGGGCAAGGGTTGTTGTGCCATTTGGCAGAGGAAACAAAACTGTTGAGGGTATAGTGACGGGCTTTACGGACAAATCCAATTTTACTAAGCTTAAAAATATTGCTAAGTTAATTGACGAAAAACCTCTTTGTACACCAAAGCTTTTGGAGCTTGCGGAATATATTCAAGAAAACAGCATATGTACCTATTATCAGGCTTTGCGACTTGTGGTTGCTTCAGGCACAAAAATTAAGACCACACGCTGGATAACCTTGCTGGACGATAATATTAACATAGATAAAATAAGCGGGCGTTCCGCTTCTAAAAGAAAGTTGCTTGAAATATTGACAGAAGCAGGAGGTACTGTGGATTATGGTTCTGTCGCGTGGGTTTCAAACGTTAATATAACAATAAAATCATTGGAAAAAGAGGGGATAATATCCTTTGACGATACTGTTGCCCAAAATGTAAAGAGCAAGCAGATACGTATGGTACGGTTATGTCCTATGGTTGAATATTCTGATGACTTTGCACTTTTACATAAAAAGGCACCCAAGCAATTTAAGATGGTGGAAATTTTAAAGCAGACAGGTGACATTTCCGCGGCGGATATTGTAATGTTTTCTAGCGGGTCATATGCCGCACTCAACTCTTTGGAACAAAAGGGGTTAATAGAATTTTATGATAAAAAGGTGTATCGCAACTCATTTGAAGTTTCAAAATACCAAAAGACGGAAAAAAAGTTGCTTACAAAGGAACAGCAATACGTCCTTGACAGCCTTGTTAACAATCATAAAAATGGTGATACAAAGCCTAACCTCATCCGCGGAGTTACAGGCAGCGGTAAGACGGAAGTATTTTTGCAGATAATTGAATATTATATAAATATGGGCAAGCAGGCGATAGTTTTAGTCCCTGAAATTTCACTTACTCCTCAGATGGTTGACCGTTTTGTGGGCAGGTTTGGTGACAAAGTAAGTGTTTTGCACAGTGCCCTTTCACAGGGTGAAAAGTTTGACGAATGGAACAAGATTTTAAATGGCGAGGTTAGTGTTGCAATTGGTGCCCGCAGTGCGGTGTTTGCACCCTTTGAAAATTTGGGTATAATAATAATTGATGAGGAGCACGAAAGCACATATAAATCCGACAATTCACCAAGATATGATGCCAAAGACGCGGCAATGTTCCGATGTAAAAACGAGGGGGCTATGCTGGTTATGGCGTCGGCTACACCATCCGTAAGTTGCTATTACAAGGCAAAGACGGGGGTTTATAACTTGTATGAAATGAAAAACAGGCATAATTTTATGTCTATGCCCCATATCGAAACCGTAGATATGCGTGAGGAATTAAAAAGTGGGAATCATAGCGTATTCAGTCGAAAACTTAAGGAAGAAATTGATAAAAATATAGAACTTGGTCAGCAGACTATTTTGTTTTTAAACCGCAGAGGATTTAACAGCTTTGTTATGTGCCGTGATTGCGGTGAGGCTATAAAGTGTCGTAATTGCAGTATTTCTATGACGTATCACAAAAATTCCAATGTGTTAAAATGTCATTATTGCGGATACGAGCAGAATATTCCAAAAATCTGCCCCAATTGTGAAAGTACCCACATACGCTTTATGGGTACGGGTACGGAGAAGGTGGAGGAGGAAATTGTAAAAATATACGGTGAAAAGTCCTTTATCCGTATGGATGCGGACACTACATCGGGCAAAAATTCTCATGAGGCAATTTTAAACAGATTTCAAAATGAGAAAATCCCCATACTTCTTGGAACACAAATGGTTACAAAGGGTCTTGATTTTCCAAACGTAACTTTAGTAGGTGTTCTTGCGGCAGATATTTCACTTAACATAGATGACTTCCGTGCGGCGGAGCGTACATTCGGGCAAATTACTCAGGTATGCGGACGTGCGGGCAGAGGTGATTTGGAAGGCAGGGCGGTGGTACAGACCTATCAGCCTGAACACTATGCCATAGATTTTGCCAAAAATCACGATTATGAAAGTTTTTATAATGACGAAATTAATATACGTAAACAGCTTAAAAACCCACCTTTTAACGACCTTGTGCTTATTATGATGCAGGGGGATAAGGAAGACAGCGTGGTTTACGAGCTTGGCAGGATTGCAAACAGACTGAGAAACCGAGGTTTAAGTGTAATGGGGCCCGTGCCTGCACCATACAGCAGAATTAAAAACAAGTATAGGTGGCGTATTATTTTAAAGCATCATAATGCTACAGAATTACTTGAATTATTTCACACTATTGCAGACTATTATGCAAAAAGTAACAATCAGCTTTTTGTAGATATAAACCCCAACTCGATGAATTAGGAGGAATTTATCAATGGCAATCAGAAATATAGTTAAAGTAGGAGACCCCGTTCTTTCTAAAAAGTGCAGAGCGGTGGAAAAAATAGATGACAGAATTATCGGTCTGTTGGACGATATGATAGACACTCTTTATGATTCCAACGGTGTGGGGCTTGCCGCACCTCAGGTAGGTGTTTTAAAGAGAATTGCAGTTATTGATATAGGTGATGGACTTATTGAACTTATAAATCCTGAAATTGTTGCTGAGGATGGTTCACAAAATGACCTTGAAGGGTGTCTTAGCTTACCCGGCAAATGGGGTTATGTACAGCGTCCAAACAAAGTAACCGTACGCGCGTTGGATAGAAACGGCGATGAATATGAATACGAAGGTGAAGGATTACTTGCACGAGCATTCTGTCACGAAATTGAACACCTTGACGGTGTATTATTTTCAAGCCACGTAAGTGAATTTGTAGAACCTGAAAAATAGGAGATTTTTATATGAAAGTAATGTTTATGGGTACGCCCGATATTGCAGTACCTTGCCTTGAAGCATTAATTGAAAACCATCAGGTTGTGTGCGTTGTAACCCAGCCTGACAAACCAAAAAACAGAGGGCAGAAGATGGCTATGTCGCCCGTAAAGGAAGTTGCCTTGTCACACAATATAGATGTTTTACAACCTGTAAAATTTAAGGACAACGCTTTTTTTTCTGAACTTGAAAAATATAATCCCGATGTTATAGTAGTAATTGCATACGGCAGAATTTTGCCTGAATATGTTTTGGAATACCCAAAGTACAAATGCATTAATGTACATGCCTCACTTTTGCCGGAATACCGTGGTGCCGCACCTATACAATGGTGTATAGTTGATGGCAGAAAGGTTACAGGTATTACAACTATGCTTATGAACAAGGGGCTTGATACAGGTGATATGCTCCTTAAGGAAGAAATTGAAATTACCGACACTATGACTGGTGGTGAGCTCCACGACAAAATGGCGGAGCTTGCACCAAAAATATTGCTTGAAACTTTGGATAATATAGACACTATCGTTCCTGAAAAACAAGATGATTCAAAGTCCTGCTACGCGTCTATGATTGACAAGTCTATGACGGTAATTGACTGGAATAAGACAAGTGTTGAAATTGTAAATTTAATAAGGGGTATGAATCCGTTCCCTGCCGCAAGGACGTTTGTTGAAGGTAAATTGTTGAAGATTTTTACAGCACAACCTTGTGAAAAAAAAGGTGATACAGGTAAAGTTCTTGACATTGACGACGGTTTTGTAGTAGGTTGCAAGGACGGCTCTGTTAAAATAACGGAAGTTCAGCCAGAAGGTAAACGCCGTATGTCTGCAAAGGATTATACTTTAGGTAATAAAATCAAGGTAGGAGATATGCTTATATGACCGCAAGACAGCTTGCCCTTAAGGTACTATATGAGATTGACAAGGAAAGTGCCTTTACAGGAATTGAGCTTAAAAATCAACTTTCATCATCAGACCTTTCAGGTGTTGACAAAGCTTTTGCAACGGAATTGGTTTATGGAGTGGTGAAGAACCGCACAAGGCTTGACTATATAATTTCCAAATACAGTAAGCAAAAGCTAAAAAAAATATCCCCCTGGATTATAAACATACTGCGTATGGGTGTGTATCAGATAATTTTTCTTGACAAAATACCGCTGAGTGCCGCTGTTAATGAAAGTGTAAAGCTTGCTAAAAGATATGGGCATCAGGCATCATCAGGCTTTGTAAACGGTATTTTGCGTAACGTGAGCAGAAGCGGGGATGTGCAGTATCCAAATGGCAGGGAATATTATGAGGTTTTTTATTCCCATCCAAAATGGCTTGTGGATATGCTTTTTGACCAATACAGTGATGATGCAAAGGCTATTATTGAAAATAACAACAAAGTCCCCGTAACTACCGTAAGGGTTAATATTTTAAAGACAAATGCTAGTGATGTTGAAAAATCTCTTGTGGAAAAAGGAATATCTGTTGAAAAAACGGAATTTAATAATGTTCTTAAAATTTCAAACTACGGAGATATATCAAAGCTTTCGGAATATAGGGACGGGCTTATTACCCCACAGGGTACAAGCTCATATATGGCAGCAAGTGTTTTAAATCCTCAAAAGGGCGAAAGTATTATGGATTTATGCTCCGCACCCGGTGGTAAAACTACTGCTATGGCGGAAATCAGCGGTGACGGGGCAAAAATATATGCCTTTGATTTGTATGAACATAAAATTGATTTAATAAATAATAATTGCAAAAGGCTTGGTATTAAAAATGTTGATGCAAGGGTTTGGGATGCTACGATGGATATGGAAGATTTTGCAGATAAGGCAGATAAAATACTTGCAGACGTGCCATGCAGCGGTTTAGGTATTATCCGCAAAAAGCCTGACATAAAATGGAATAAGGAAACCGGGGACTTTGATGCAATTATAAATATACAGAAAAAGATATTGGACAATGCACAAAAGTATCTTAAAAAAGGAGGTACGTTGGTGTATTCCACCTGTACAATCAATAAAAATGAAAATGAAAATGTGGTTGATGAGTTTGCAAAAAAATACGGTTTTAAAGTCGAACTTATGCAGACTATTCTACCTGGTGAAGCATACGACGGCTTTTTCATTTGCAAAATGATAAAGGAGTAACTATGGATAAAAAAATAATTGAAGAAATAAATGCACTTGCGAAAAAACAGCGTGAAGTAGGCCTTACCGATGAGGAAAAGGCAAGACAGACAGAGGTCAGGAAAATATATTTAGAGGCTATTAAGAAGAATTTTCGCAGTCAACTTGACAATATAAAATATGTTGAAGGTGATGAAAATGTTCATTAAACGGCTAATTCCAAAAAGGTTATGGATTTGGATAGCCGTTATCGTGATAGCTGTTTCCTTTTTTCAGTCCAACAATGTAACCAAGCCTGTCGATAATCTTGTAGTAAGGTTTTTAGATGTTGGTCAGGCAGATTGTGAAATAATTCAGTTCCCCGACGGCAGAAATATAATTATCGACGGTGGTAAAAATGAAACAGAGTATCAATTGGTTGAAAAGATTAAAAGATATGGTATCCAAAAGTTTGACTATGTTATTGCAACACATCCCCACGAGGACCATATAGGCGGACTTGACAAAGTTATAGATAATTTTGAAATAGGTTGCATTTATATGCCAAATGCTATATCAAATTCAAAGACATTTGACGATGTCCTCAACAGCATTGAAAATAAAAATGTCACCGTTAAACAGGCAAAAGCAGGAATTAGAGTAATTGATGAAGAAAAGATTAATATGTTCTTTGTAGCACCTAACAGTGATTATTATGAGGAAACAAATGACTATTCTGCTGTGGTAAGACTAACCTATAACGGATTTTCATTCCTGCTTACAGGGGATGCGGAAGCATGTTCCGAAAGGGAAATGCTTGAAAATGGTATGGATATCAAGGCGGATGTTTTAAAGGTGGGGCATCACGGCAGTTCCACAAGCACTACATATAAATTTTTAAAAGCAGTTGGCCCGGACTATGCTGTAATTGAAGTAGGTAAGGACAATGACTACGGCCATCCTCATAAAGAAACTTTAGAGGCACTTGGAGACATAATGGTTTATCGCACCGATACCGATGGTACAAT
Organism: Clostridia bacterium; assembly: GCA_045654805.1. Lineage (GTDB taxonomy): Bacteria > Bacillota > Clostridia > Monoglobales > Firm-18 > CAZNKU01. The sequence goes on from JAZOOD010000034.1 coordinate 21,412, forward strand.
AACTATGGAGTGTGACGGGGTAAACCTTACAATTAATACGGAAAAATAATTTTGAGAGGTTATATATGATTAATCTTAATGACTTGACATTGGCGGATTTGCAGAAGGCTATTGGTGACATAGGTGAGCCTAAATTTCGTGCAAAGCAGATTTTTAAATGGTTTTCAAGAGGTGTAACATGCCTTGATGAAATGACCGATATTTCCGCTAAAACAAAAGAGAAAATTAAAGAGAATTATAATATTGCTAATGTTAATATTTGGAAGAGGTTTGATTCCAAGCTTGATGAAACAAAAAAATACCTTATGGAGCTTGATGACGGCAATATTATTGAAACCGTTGCAATGTTTTATAAGCACGGCATAACAGTGTGTATATCTACTCAGGTAGGTTGTAATATGGGGTGTAAATTCTGTGCATCTACATTGGGAGGAAAGCTACGCAACCTTACAGCGGGTGAGATACTGGGGCAGATTGCTACCGTTCAACGTGATTTGGGTACACGTGTTTCCAACATTGTGCTTATGGGTATAGGCGAGCCACTTGACAATTATGACAACGTTGTAACCTTTTTAAAAAATATAAATGATGAAAATGGCATTTGTATAGGTTACCGCCATATATCCCTTTCAACTTGCGGTATGGTGGATAGGATAAGGGATCTAGCACAGGAAAATATTCCAATAACCCTTTCTGTATCATTACATGCCCCTGACAATGAAACAAGGGATAAAATAATGCCTGTAAATCGTAAGTACAAGGTGGAGGAGCTTATAGATGCCTGTCGTGATTATCAAGCAGTAACTGGAAGAAGAATATCATTTGAATATATTTTAATAAATCAGGTTAACGATACAAAAAAGCATGCAGAAAATCTTGTTAAAATTACAAAGGGCATTTTAAGCCATATAAATCTTATTCCTGCAAATTTTGTTGAGGAAAGTGAATTTGTCAAAAGCTCTCCCGACAGGGTAAAGGCTTTTAAGCAATATCTTGAAAATAGTGGAGTAACTGTTACGGTAAGGAGAGAACTAGGAAGCGATATATCCGCCTCTTGCGGACAGTTAAGGCGAAAACATAATACAGAGAGGTAAGTATTATATGAAAATGTATGGTGCAACAGACATCGGTTTGGTACGAGCGACAAATCAGGACAATTTTTATATTGATACTGTGGGGAAATGGGCAGTTGTTACCGACGGTATGGGAGGCCATAACGGTGGTGAAACAGCCAGTTCTATGGCAGTAGAGGAAATTAAAAGGTCAATGTCCCAGGGTGTGGGCTTAAAGGAGTCTATATCCAATGCCAACACCGTTGTGTATAAAAAATCCATAGATAACCCACAACTTATGGGTATGGGTACCACTGTGGTGCTTTGTGAGGTACTTGGCGGTAGAGTAAATATCGCACACGTTGGTGACAGCCGTGCATATCTTTACAGGGACCACAAGTTAAAACAGATTACAAAAGACCATTCTATTGTCCAACAGCTCATTGACAGCGGTACAATAACACAGGAACAGTCACGGTTTCATCCTCAGCGTAATCTTATAACAAGGGCTGTAGGTACAGAAAAAAATGTCTTGATAGATTATAATACTTTGGACTTTGGAGAAAAGGATTGTATATTAATATGCAGTGACGGCTTAAGTTCATATGTTGATGAAAAAGATATTTTGGATATACTGGAAAATACTAAAAGCAGCGAAGCGGTAGATAAGTTGATTGCAGCAGCTAACGAAAGCGGCGGCAAGGATAATGTTACTGTAGTGCTTATAAAAGCGTAGGAGGATGTTTTTATGATCGGTATGATTTTAGGAAACAGATATGAAATATTAAAAGAAATCGGTAGCGGAGGTATGGCAAATGTCTATCTTGCACATTGTCGCTTGCTTAACAGGAATGTTGCAGTTAAGGTGTTGAAAAATGAATTTTCAAATGATAAGGAATTTTTGACCAGATTCAATAAGGAAGCACAGGCTGCTGCAGCAATTGCAAGTCCTAATATTGTTAATGTGTATGACGTAGGGCACGACGGTGACACTCACTACATAGTTATGGAATATGTGGAGGGGAATACTTTAAAGGAATATATAGATGCTAACGGTATGTTATCCTGGCAGGAAACTGTGGAATATGCTATACAGATATGTTCTGCTCTTGACAAAGCACATAAAAACGGAGTAATACACAGGGATATCAAGCCGCAAAATATTATTCTTACGAATGATGGTATACTTAAGGTAACTGACTTTGGTATAGCACGCGCATCCTCTAACGAAACTTTGAATATGGGTGAAAGCACAATGGGGTCTGTACACTACTTTTCACCTGAACAGGCAAGGGGTGGTTATACTGATGAAAAGAGCGATATATACTCTTTAGGTGTAGTTATGTACGAGCTTATTACAGGCACTCTCCCCTTTAACGGTGAATCTCCGATAGCTATTGCTATTAAACATATGCAACAAAAACCTGTTAGTCCAAAGGAATATAACGTCTCAATCCCATTGGCGGTGGAATCTATTATCCTAAAGGCTATGAGCAAGGAACAGAATTTAAGATATCAGTCTGCTGAGGAAATGCTGTACGATTTAAACCGAGTTATGAATCAACCGGACAAGGATAATCTTGATATACCTTTAAATGATGGTAATACTATAAAAATAGAGCCGGTTGTTGATATATCTCCAGCAAAAAAAGAAGTATCGGATAATCACAGACCTGTGCATACAGACAAAAAGAAGTCTCAAAAGAAAAAAAAGGCTGATACGGGAAGTGTTAAAAAGGCAGTGTTGATGGCTGTTGTTACGGCATTTGCGCTTTTGGGCATATTTGTTGTAGGTGCTATGGCACTTTTAGGCGGTTGCAGTAAGGAAGTGGAAATTCCCGACCTTGTGGGTAAGGACTATCAAAAGGCTGTTGAGGAATATAATGACTTCACAATAACTATTGAACAGTATGTGGACAACGATGAATATGAGCCGGGTGTAATTGTTTCACAGTCACCTAAGGGTGGAAGAAAGACAAAGACCAATATGGAAATTTCCGTAAAGGTATCAAGGGACAGCCAAAGCTTTATTATGAGCGATTTTAAAAACAGTACTGTTGAGGAGATGAAGAACTTCCTTAAACACGAAATAGATGAATACGACCTTACTTTTGAAGTGGTGGAAGAAGATAGCGAGGATGTGGAAAAAGGTAAAATAACACGCACATATCCCCCTGTAGGCAGCAAGGTTTTAAAAGGTGGAAAAAACACAATTACAATCTATATAAGCAAGGGTGGACTTAAAATGCCTGACCTTACAGGTATTAAACTTAAGGATGCTAAAGAACTGTTGTCACAGATGAAGCTTGAACTTGGTAAGTTAAATCCGTCTGATGCAAAAGATGACTATGTAGTAATCGGACAGAGTGTTGACCCTGAAGATAATGTTAATATAGGTGATAAGATTGACCTTGAGCTTCGTGCTACAAATGATGCTTCAGGCAGCGGGGAAAGCTCATCAAAGGTTGTAACGGTTCTTGTTCCGCAGAATAATGATACTACCACAATACGCGTTGTTCAGGATGGCAAGGTTATTCACAATCAGGTTCACAGTAAATCCGAGGGAAGTATTGATATAACAGTTACAGGTTCCGGTAAGTCGAATATTGAAATATACTACAACGGAACATTTAATAATTCATTGACGGTGGAACTATGATAGATGGAGTAATAGTAAAAGGAATTGGTGGTTTTTATTACGTATCAACTGAAAAGGGCATGGCAGAATGCCGTGCAAGAGGTAAATTCCGCAAGCTTGGAATAAAGCCTATGGTTGGTGACAGAGTTAAAATTACTTTGGTGGATGAAAATACAATGGAGGGTGCTGTTGAGGAAATTGAGGAACGCAAAAATTTCCTTATAAGACCCCCTGTTGCGAATATTGAATGTATTGTAATTGTTGTTGCCGCAACAAAGCCCCAACCTGACTTTTTTTTGATTGATAAGTTGATTTTGAGTGCTGAAATCAAAGGTATAGAGGTAATTATTGCAGTAAATAAGACGGATTTGCAGTCTGATGATGAAATTAGAACAATATATAGCAATGCAGGGTATGATATAGTTTCAGTCTGTGCAATGACGGGGCAAGGTGTAGATGAATTAAAGGATAAAATCCAAGGGAAAATAACTGCCTTTGCAGGTAACAGCGGTGTTGGTAAATCTAGTCTCTTAAATCACTTTGGGCTTGAACTAGATGTTGGTGATGTGAGTAGGATAGAACGCGGAAAACATACCACGAGACACGTTGAACTTTTTGAAAGTGAGAGGGGGAGCTTCGTTATGGACACCCCTGGCTTCAGTATTTTGGAAATTACAGATATGGAAGCACAGGAGATAAAAAAGTATTTCAGAGAATTGGCAGATTACGAAGGGAAATGCCGTTTTGCTGATTGTAATCACTTTGGCACCAAGCCAAGTGATTGTGCAGTAGCAGGTGCTGTGGAAAAAGGTATAATTTCAGCCGTAAGGTTTGAAAGTTATATACAATTATATAAATCATTAAAGGAGATAAAAAAATGGGAAAAATAAAAATTTCACCTTCTTTGTTGTCTGTTGATGTAGGCAATATACAGAGGGACGTAGAAAATCTTGAAAAAGTAGTTGATTATTATCACATTGATGTTATGGACGGTCATTTTGTGCCTAACCTTGGTTTTGGCGTATTTATGGTTAAGGGTATCAAAAAGTTTTCGAAAATACCCTTGGACGTTCATTTAATGATTGAAAAGCCAAGCAAGTATATTGATGCTTTTATAGATGCGGGTGCTGATATTTTGACTGTACACGTAGAGGCAGACGACGATATTTTAGGTTGTCTTAAAAAGATTAAAGAAAAGGGAATTAAAAGCGGTCTTGCCCTTAACCCTGATACTGACCCTGAAAGGCTAAAACCTTACCTTGAATATACCGATATGGTGCTTCAAATGACCGTTTTCCCCGGCTTTGGCGGACAGAGTATGGTGGAAGAAGCTATCAAGAATATTTCCGTAATACGCAGTATGATAGGAGACAAGGAACTTGAAGTTGACGGCGGTATAACTGCTGAAAACGTACATATTCTTACTAAAGAGGGTGCTGACGTTATTGTAAGCGGGTCTGGAATATTTAAGTACGACGACATTGCAGATGCGTCAAAAAAATTGCGTGAAAGTGCAATCGGAGGACAATTTTAATGGGCAAAAGAGCTTTTATATACTCGGCGGGTACTTATTCCGTAGACGATATAAAGTTGTATAAAAGAATAAAAACTAAGGAAGATGACCTTATAATATGTGCAGATGGTGGTTATGATGCCTTGATATACACAAGCATTGTACCTGATATTGTAATAGGTGATTTCGATTCATTAAAATCAATTGTGCCTAAGGAAATTGAGGTTGTTAAATATCCTACTGACAAGGATAAGACCGACCTTGAAATTTGTATAGATTATGCCTTGGATAGAGGTTGTGATACAATATTTATGATGGGCGCATTGGGTGGCAGAATAGACCATACAATAGGATCACTTTGTGCTATGAAGTATGTGCTTGAACACGGTGCTTCTCCAATGATTTTAAATGGAAAGTCAAGGATTTATCTTATTGATGATGAAATTGAAATCACAAGGGAAAAGTTTGACTATGTTTCCTTAATTCCTTGTACCGACAAGGTTACGGGTATAACTACAACAGGTCTTAAATACGAGCTTAACAATGACGTTCTTTTAAAGAGTAACAGTCTTGGAATAAGCAATGAATTTTATAATAATACAGCAACTATAAAAGTTGAAAGCGGACTCCTTTACGTCATCTGTACAGAGGAGTAACACAAAAGGCACCCCACTCATATAGTGTAGTAGAGGAGGGGTGCCTTTGATTTTTTCTTGTATGGTCGTAGCCTGTGTAATAGCCGCATTCAGTATGGGTGTATTGTTTGCTTTGGCACTGCCCGCGTGGTTTCTGGTGATTTTCCAGTCATTGCTTATTATGGCGCTTGTGTTTATAATTTTCAAACCAAGACGCCGTTAAATTAAAGGAGGATGTTTTATGAAAATTGTTGTATTTAGAATGCCTAAAATGTTCAGAGGTTTTTTTAAGAGGATTTTGAAGATGGATTAATCTACATATAAGTGTGTTGATTAAAAATTGATAATTATTGCCGAAACACTATGTTTCTTGCCAAAAATGCATAGCATTTTATAAATAACATAAAAAAACCTACCTGAAAAAGGTAGGTTTTCGTCTTTTATTTATTTTTATTGTAAATATCCATTAAACCTTTTAAAAGTAATTCATCATCAACAATGATTCCGCTTTTGCAAAGTGGAACTATCGCCTTTGCAAGTCCTCCTGTTGCAACAACATTTACCTTTTCACCAAGTTCCTTTTCAATGTTTTCGATAAAACCGTCAATACCATATGCTGTGCTGTATAAAATACCGCTTTTCATACAATCCACAGTGTTTGTTCCTATGAATTTTTTTGGTGGTTCCAAACTGATTTCAGGAAGCTGTGATGTTCCGCTTGAAAGTGATTTTAATGAAAGCATTACTCCGGGCAATATCATACCGCCTAAAAGGTCTTTTTTATTATTTATAACTGTCAAAGTTGTAGCAGTACCAAAATCTATAACTACCAAAGGTACAGGGTATTCTGCCAATGCCGCTACAGCACCAACCACAAGGTCGCTGCCCAGTGTGGCAGGGTTGTCAACCCTTATACTAAGTCCTGTTTTTATACCAGGACCGATAATAAGTGACTTTTTACCCGTAATCTTTTCAATAGCAAGATTAATTATATTAGTAATCTCCGGCACAACAGAGGATATTACGGAACCCTCAATAGTTTTTGGGTCGATATTATATAATTCCAGAACGTTTTTAAAAGATATAGCATATTCAAGCAAAGTACTTGTTTTTTTAGTAGAAAGACGCTCTGTGAAAATAACTTTTTTATCTTCAAAACATCCTATAACAATGTTTGTGTTACCAATATCTATTGCAAATACCATAGCATTTTTCCTTTCATTACTTACTGACCGCTTTTATTATGCGAACTATAACAGGTGCAAATATGATGTTAACTGCAATCTCGAATAAAAAGTTTCCTCCAACTAATGTAAAAATTATATAGTGAGCAACTGCTTCACCTGCTGCCCAGGTTGCAATAGTGTCCATAAAAAATAACAAACATCCAATTAAAAATATACCCGTATTCACCGCAGGACATACTATTGCGGCAATTACTGTTGACAGATAACTGCTATCTTTAAAAAGCTTCATTGAACCTTCGTAAGCAAGCCCTGCAACAAAACCGCAGGCAGTACCCTTTGCCAATACTGTAAGTATAGTACCCGGTGCATTTACTGCAAGAAATAATCCAGCGTCACCGCTTAAAAGCACTACTACACCAAACATAAAGCCCAGCCATGCACCAACGCTTTTTCCACAGGTTGCTGTACCGATAACTATCGGAATCAACACCAATGAAATCGCAAATGGACCAAATCTTACAAATGTCCCCATATATTGGAGAATTACCACCAATGCCGTCAAAACGGCACCCATTACCAATGTCTGTGTAGACATCTTTTGTGTTTTTACCATATTAAATTCCTCCTTGTTAATGTTCCGTTTGTGTGATTTTTGTCACACTGTTGGATACAGTACGGGAAAATTATAACACCATTATTTTTATTTTGCAATAGATTAGCTGTTTTTTTATCGAAAAATTTGTAAAATATATTGCTTTTTTTATGATATTGATATATAATAGTAGTGATAAGATTGACAAAATTATAACATACTTTAAGTATGTGATGGGAGGAAATACATATGCGAGAAATTAACTCGGCGGTAATTACCGAAACGGTAAAGAAACTTTGTATTGAGGCAAACTGTTATCTTACAAGTGATTTGAAAGAACGTATCTGTGATTTTCATGAAAAAGAAACTTGGCCTCAGGCAAAAGAAATTTTGGAAAGAATTATTGAAAATTACAAAATTTCTGACGAAAAAGGTCAGCCCGTATGTCAGGATACTGGTATGGCTTGCGTATTTGTAAAGCTTGGTCAGGATGTTCATATAGACGGTGATCTTAATGAAGCTATCCACGAAGGTGTACGTCAGGGTTATTCTGAGGGTTATCTTCGTAAGAGTGTAGTTCGTGACCCACTTGACAGAGTAAACACAGGTGATAACACTCCTGCTATGATTTATTACGATATCGTACCTGGTGATAAGGTAGAAATTACTATTGCTCCAAAGGGATTTGGTAGTGAAAATATGAGTAAAATTGCTATGCTTCGTCCTTCAGACGGCTTGCAGGGCGTAATTGATTTTGTTGTAAAGACAGTTGAAGAAGCAGGTCCTAACCCATGTCCTCCAATCGTTGTGGGTGTTGGTATCGGCGGTACTTTTGACAAGGCTGCTTTGATGGCTAAAAAAGCTTTGCTTCGTCCTGTAAATGAACATAATCCTGAAAAGTTTTATGCTGATTTGGAAGATGATTTGCTTAAGAGAGTTAACGAGCTTGGCATCGGGCCTCAGGGCTTCGGCGGTTTGACAACTGCTCTTGCTGTTAATGTTGAAAAGTGTCCTACACATATTGCAGGTCTTCCTGTTGCTGTAAACATTAACTGCCATGTTACAAGACATAAGACGGAGGTGATATAAATGGCTATTTCTATTACAACACCATTAACTCAGGATAAGGTTAAAGATTTAAAAGCAGGCGATAGCTGTTTGATTTCAGGCGTTATCTATACTGCAAGAGACGCGGCTCATAAAAGATTGTGTGAGCTTGTTGCACAGGGCAAGGAATTGCCATTTGACGTTAAGGACGCTGTTATATATTTTGTAGGCCCTACACCTGCAAAGCCCGGTGAGGCTATTGGTTCCGCAGGTCCTACAACATCATATCGTATGGATGCTTACAGCCCTATTTTGATTGCACAGGGTCAGACAGGTATGATTGGTAAGGGTAAAAGAGGTCCTGAAGTTATAGATGCAATGAAAAAACACGGTGCTATATATTTCGGTGCAATAGGTGGTTGCGGTGCACTTTTGAGCAAATGTATCAAAAAGTCTGAAATAGTAGCTTACGAAGATTTAGGTGCGGAAGCTATCCGTCGTCTAGAGGTTGAAGACTTCCCTGTAATTGTTATTATTGATAGCGAAGGTAACAACCTTTACGAAACAGGTAAGGCAGCTTACCTTGCTACAAAATAATTAATATTTTCTAAACAGAACTGATTTTTCAGTTCTGTTTTTTATTTAACTTGTTTTTAACTTTGTTTTGTGATATAATGATTTGTGGAATATTGGCTTTTTAATCGTTCAATGATTTTGAACTGGGAAATGCCGAATGCTATCGAAGGGAGAAATAGCTATGAAAAGAATATTTGCGGTCATATTAGCTTACTTGATAGTCGTTGGTTTATGTTCTTGTGGTGGCGGAGATGTTTCCAATGTGAGTATTAAAAAGTATGAGTCGGATTTATATACAACAAAAGAAATAGACTTAGCTATAAATGTTGCGATTAAGTATTTTGAAAATAATTTTTCTGGATGCACTTTAACTGAAATAACATATGCAGGAGATGAAGAATCAATAAGAGAGACGGAATATTATGCCGCAGGAGCTAGTGCTGATGAGGTTATAGTTTTGGTTTCTTCTTTTGATGTAGACTCTTCAGGTGGAGATGGATCATTAATCCCAAACAGTACATATAGTGAATGGAAATGGATTCTTGTTAGAAATAAAGGTGGGGAATGGAGACATTTGACCCACGGATATGCTTGATTTTTTGTTCATGACTTGACGTGAGTTATATGGATATGTCGAAAGATGTCGAAAGGAGAAATAAAATGAAAAAAGTTTTATTAGGTTGCGGAATAGCGTTAGGTGCAGTTGTTTTAATTATTATTTTGCTATTCGCAGGATTGTTTCTTCTTTTGAGAGGAGAAGAACAAAAACCACCACAGATTGTGACAGGAGAATTTCCGTTTGTTGTTGAATACGAAATGAATGGAGAAAATTTTGTTATCGAAGATACTGTTGTTTGTGAGTTTAGTGGGTTTGATTTATCGGCGCTTACTTTTAATAAGCCAAGGAGTTGGAGGAGTAAGTTAAAAAGTGGAGAAAAAGAGAAACTTCTTATTTTAAGAGAGGAAAATAAGCCTTCTGCAATAAAAGGAGGTAGACATAATGAATGGGCGGAATTAAGAGTGTTTTATGGAAGTGAAGAACATTATATGGGTGATCCTACTGCGAAATCATTGACTCACAGATATCCGCGTTTTATATATTATGAGACATATACAGAAAATGGAGAAAACAGGTTAGGCTGGGGGACAGAACTTACCGAAGAAGATTTAAAAAAATATTTTGGTATTACTGTGAAAAGATTTGAATTTAGCGAACCGATTAAGAATGAATTTAAATGATTTTTAGTTCTAACTTGATACGAACTTGACATCAAAAAGGTTTGCATCTAAACCTTACATCTCGTAATATGGATATGTCGAATTTTGAGCAAATATGCCGAGGGGTGATTATTTGAAAAAGAGAATTGTAAAATTACTATTTGTAGTTTTTGTGCTCTGTGCCTTATTTCTTGCAGGTTTGTTTTATTATTTTCATTCTACAATTAGGATTAGTGATGAAAGTCTTGGCATTGCGAAATTTATATATGGAGATACGAAAATTAAGACAGAAATTTCAGATGAAAATTTGAATCGACTGGTAGATGTATTTGAAGGAAAAATATTGAAAATTGACTCACCTTCTTGTGGATTTACTGAAAATGTAAGCGTGAAAATTGATGATAAAACATTTTGCATTGCTTGTGATGCTTGTGGTGTTATTTATCTGCTTGAAGAGGATAAATATTTTTACCTTAGCGATGAGGAAAATGAAACTATAAGGAAAGTTTTAGAAAGCTACGGATTTGAATTTCCGTGCATCTAAACCTTATGTGTCGCAATATGGATATGTTGAATATTGTCGAAAGGGTGGAGCTGTATGTTTAATTTTAAAAAGGGATGCAAAGTCCCGTTTCCCGAAAAGATATTTGAAGAATATGAAAAAACCGAATATGGATATATTGCTAATGTTAGTGTTGAAAAAACAATTGATGTTCTGAAAGAATTTGTACGTATGCAAGATGACTTAGTGTTCTTTTTTTTGGAATTACCAACTAATTTGAATGATGAACCTAAAAAAGATAAGGTGACAAATTTTCATAAAGATATATACTATATGGATGGCTTGACAAAAGAAGAATCCTTTTCGTTTTTGGATAGTGTAGGGGAATTACTTGCAAATGATGGACTTTGTAAATTTGGATTTGGTTCTCAAGGAAATAATGATGAAATAATGGTTGGAAAATATAATGTTATTACCATTTCGTGTCAGAAAAACAATACATATGAGAATCTATTCTATAAGAACAATATAAAACAAACGGAAAATCTTGTGATAGCATGGGACACTTTTTCTGAGGAATCTCCTGGTGCCAGTGAAAAAATAGAACTCAACGGAAAAGATGTATATTCAATCATAGATGATTTTAAAGATTGGGGAATATATTTTGCAGAGCGAAGAATAGACGAATAGTTTTTGGTCATAACTTAAAATGAACTTTGACCTGAAAAGATTTGCATCTAAACCTTATGTGTCGCAATATAAATATGTCGTATATTGTCGAAAGATTGGAGGAGCATATGAAAAAGAAAAGTATTATTTGTGTAACTATAATTTCTATAGTTATAGCTTTGGCTATCTTAATTTGGCGATATTTTGGATTAGCGATTATAGTTATGATTGGAGACATGAATGTTCCTGACAAAAATGAAATAATTGAATTAGTAAACGAAAATCAGATAGAAATAACTAATGCAATAGAAAACAATAATTTCGAAAACATAGAAAAAATCAAAGGAATAGAAAATATTACTGTAGAAGAGAATTATATTGATTTTTATTGTGGGGGTAAAGGTATTGGTTCAGCAACAAGTTATTATGGGTTTTATTTTTCTGAAGATAATGCAATAGATGTTAAAGAAAACATTGAATATCCAAAAGGTGAAACTTTACAACAAGATGGAAAGGGATATTCTTGGGATGAGCCTGATGGAGATAACAGGTTTTATGTCGAAAAAATTATTGATGGATTCTTTTATTATGAAAGCCATTATTAATTTTAGCCCTAACTTGCTATGAACTTGCGTTAAAAAGGTTTACATCTAAACCTTATATGCCGCAATGACTAATGAATATACACATTTAATTATTTTATAAGGAGAATAAAAAATGAAAGAGATTAAAACAAACAATGCACCTTTGGCAATAGGTCCGTATTCACAGGCTATTGTGACAAATAATATGGTTTTTACATCAGGACAAATCCCTGTAAATCCTTTGACAGGAGAAATTCCTGAAATAATTGAGGAACAGGCAAATCAGGTTTTTATGAATCTGAAAAATTTGCTTGAAGCGTCAGGGTCAAGAATGGATAACGTAGTAAAAACAACTGTGTTTATTCAGAATATGAAGGATTTTGGAATAGTAAATAAAATTTATGAAACTTATTTTACACAGCCATATCCGGCACGTTCTTGTGTGGAAGTTTCAAAGCTTCCTAAAGATGTGCTTATTGAGGTCGAAGCAATAGCAGAAATATAATATTTGAGGTAAGTATGATTGAAATTTTGTATGAGGATAACAATGTTGTGTTTTGTGTAAAGCCTGTGGGACTTTCATCGGAAAGTGATTTACCCAATGCATTAAAGGAACAACTGAAAAGCGATATTTATACCCTGCACCGTCTGGATAAGCCTGTGGCAGGTGTAATGGTATATGCTAAAAACAGAGAAACAGCTGCAAAAATAAGCAAAAAAATTGCGGAACAAACAGACTTTGACAAAACCTATCTTGTTGTGTGCGAGGGTGAATTGGAACAGAAGGAAGGAATTATGGAGGACCTTTTGTTCAAGGATTCGGCTAAAAACAAAAGCTTTGTGGTTAAAAGTGAAAGAAAGGGTGTAAAAAAAGCGGTATTACAATATCGTGTTCTGGATTTTGCTGAATATGAAGGCAAAAAATGTTCCCTTGTTTCTGTAGCTCTTAAAACAGGAAGGAGCCACCAGATTAGAGTACAGTTTGCAAGCCGTAAGCACCCCCTGTTTGGGGATGGAAAATATGGTAGCAAAATTAATTGTAAAATAGCACTTTTTTCCTACAAAATTGAAACTAATGACAAATCAATATGTAAAATTCCACCTTATGAAAATCCGTGGAATATATTTAATATTGGTTTATTATAATTATTTTGAAATAAAAATAAGTGAGGTTAAAAGATGGAAAGAAAAAGCGGTGTGCTTATGCATATATCGTCTTTATACGGCGAATATTCTATTGGGAGTTTTGGCAAAGAATCTAAAGAATTTATAGATTTTTTGGCTGAATGTAAATTTTCATACTGGCAGGTTTTACCCTTTTGTATGGCAGATGACTGCAACTCTCCTTATCAGTCATATTCTACATTTGCGGGTAATCCTTATTTTGTCGACTTGGAAATTCTAAAAAGCAAGGGTTTGGTTACAACTGATGAAATAAATTCTCAACGTCAGGAACAGCCTTACAGTGTTGAGTATGTAAAGCTTTATCATACACGTCTTAATTTTTTAAAAGAAGTTTCAAAACGTGTAAATTTTAAAGATGATGTCAATAATTTTATAGAAAATAATCCTTATTTAAAACAATTTTGTGAATTTATGGCTTTGAAAGAGGCAAATGACAATAAGCCGTGGTATCAATGGGAAATTAATACATATAGCGAAGAAACTTTGTTTATGTGGAAATTTATTCAGTACGAATTTTTTGCTCAATGGGCACAGGTTAAAAATTATGCTAATTCTAGGGGTATAAAAATAATAGGTGATATTCCAATATATGTTTCATTAGACAGTGCGGATGTATGGGCAAATAAAGAACAGTTTTTACTTGACGAAAAAAATGCACCAATATGTGTGGCAGGAGTACCGCCCGATTATTTTTGTGAAGATGGTCAGCTTTGGGGTAATCCTATCTATAACTGGGAAGAAATGCACAAAAATGGTTACAAATGGTGGATAGACAGAATAAAGCATATGACAAATATTTTTGATGGTGTGCGTATTGATCATTTTCGCGGTCTTGAATCATATTGGGCGGTGCCTTATGGTGAAAAAACTGCTAAAAACGGAAAGTGGATAAAGGGACCCGGTATGGACCTTATTAATAAAATTAATGAGATAGTGGGTGATAAACTTATAATGGCGGAAGACCTTGGTGAAATTACGCCGGAGGTTGAAAAACTTGTTAGGGACAGCGGATATCCTGGCATAAGGGTGTTTCAATTTGGGTTTTTAGGTGATTATGACAATCCTCATATGCCACATAATTACTGCAATAACTGTGTGGCATACACCGGTACTCACGATAATAATACATTGTTAGGCTATTTGTGGGAACTTGATGAGGGTAATAAAAGGCGTATGCTTGAATATTGTAATTATCACTCACCGGATTGGGAAAAAGGGTACGACAGCGTATTGCGCTCAATCTTCTCAAGCTGTGCAGGGTTGGTTATATTGCCTATTCAGGACCTTTTGGGTTATGGGTCAGATACAAGACTCAACATACCTGGTAAGGCTGACGGCAACTGGCAGTTCAGAATTACCAAAGACCAGCTTAACAGTATAGATAAAAATAAATTTAGACATTTTAATGAGCTTTATAAGAGGGGATAATTATGACCATGTATAATCGTTTTAGAAATGAATATCCAACTTTTAATTATAACGGATATGAAATTTCTGAAATAGATGGCATTTATAAAATTGAATATTCTTTTGAGATAGAAGGACTTAGTGAGTTTAATCCGGTTTGGACCTTTAAAAAGGGTGAGAGTTTACTTACTGATGACTCTACATTTGAAAATATGGTTTTTAACCTTGGTATGGTAGAACTTGTAAGTTATTGGAAGCTTACCTGTTCACCTGTTGTCAATGTAAAGTGTGGAAACTTAACAGATAAACAAATTGAGTGGTGGAAGAAGCTATATTTTAATGGCTTGGGAGAATGCTTTTATCTAAACGGAATAGAAGATACTGTTGATGATTTTATGAATATTAATTGTACCAGTTTTAAAACATTTGCACCACCTGTTAACAAGCCGTATAAAGGATGTCTTGTGCCGATAGGCGGGGGTAAGGACTCCATAGTTTCACTCGGTGTGCTTGAAGGGAACAGAGAGGATAATTATTGTTATATTATTAACCCTCGTGGGGCAACTTTAAATACCGTACAGACTGCGAAATATGAGGATAAGACAATTGTTGCAAATAGAACATTGGACAGCCGTATGCTGGAACTTAACAAAAAGGAATTTATTAACGGGCATACTCCGTTTTCTGCAATTGTTGCTTTCTCTGCTTTAATTGCTGCGTATATAAATAATGTAAAGTATATTGCCTTGTCTAACGAATCCAGTGCTAACGAGTCTACTGTAGAGGGGAGTTATGTTAATCATCAGTATTCCAAGAGTTTTGAATTTGAGAAGGATTTTAATGATTACGAAAAACAGTATATCCAAAGCGGAATTTGCTATTTTAGCTTGCTAAGACCATTGAGTGAATATCAGATTGCCGGACTTTTTGCAAGAAATAAGGAATTTTATAAGGTGTTCCGCAGTTGTAATGCAGGAAGTAAGCTGGATATATGGTGTGGTAATTGTCCAAAATGTTTGTTTGTATTTATTATAATGTCGCCATTTATTTCACCTGGTGAGCTTTGCGAAATATTTGGCAGCAACTTGTTTGAAAAAGAAAGCCTTCGTGATGATTTTACAAAGCTTATCGGTATGTTACCCGAAAAACCATTTGAATGTGTGGGTAGCCGTGATGAAATTAACTTTGCATTGTGTGAGACAATTAAAAAGTATGATAAATTACCTTTGCTTTTAGATTATTACATCACAACTGATGTATATAAAACATATAAGGACAAGACAAATCCATATAATGATTATTACGAAACAACAAACCTTTTGCCTGATGAATTTGATAAAATGCTGAAGAAGGCACTTGGTTGGGAGGAATAGGAATGTACCAATTACTAAAAAATTTGGTAGCAGACAAAAAAGTATTGATTCTTGGTTTTGGCAGAGAAGGCAGGTCAACCTATAATGTTATTAAAAATATGGGTTGCAATATTGGTATAGCCGACAAAAATGATGTAAGATTTGATGCCGATGTTGAATTTATAATTGGTGATGATTACCAAAAAGCGATTTATGATTATGATATAGTGTTCAAAAGCCCCGGTATCGTCCTTGAAGATAAAAGTGAAAAGGTACTTGTCAAAATAATTTCACAGACCGATTGTATGATAAAAAGATATAAAAATCAAATAATCGGTATTACGGGGACTAAGGGAAAAAGTACTGTCACTACACTTACTTATCATATTCTTAAAAATTCCATTGGCAACTGCATTCTTATGGGTAACATAGGTATACCCGCATTTGATATTCTGGATGAAATTGATGATGAAAGCATATTGGTTTTTGAGCTTTCGTGCCATCAGTTGGAATATGCTCCATATTCACCCCATACAGGAGTTTTGCTCAATATTTTTGAAGAGCATCTTGACCATTATGGTACGTTTGAAAAATATGCTGATGCCAAAAAAAATATTTACGCAAACCAATGTGCAGAAGATGTTTTAATTTGTAATCTTGACGATGTTCCACACAAAGAATACAATGATGGTAACCTTGTGAGGGTGTCTATGGATAAAGAAACGGATGTGTATTTGAATGATAATAATATATATGACTTTGGTACAACAATACCGTTTGATGAACTAAAAAGCAATCTTTTGGGTAGACATAATATGTACAACATAGCAATTTGTTACAATATATGTAAAAGATATGGGGTAACTTTGGAAGATTTTAAAAAGTATCTTAAAACATATAAGCCTCTCCCCCACAGACTGGAGTTTGTAGGTGAATATAACGGTGTTAAATACTATGATGACTCTATTTCAACCATAAGTGAAACTACTATACGGGGGCTTAACAGCCTTGATAATGTAGGTACTCTTATTGTTGGAGGTATGGACAGGGGAGTATGTTATGGTCCATTGATTGATTTTTTGTCAGACTATCCTGTTGACAACATTATATGTATGTATGATACGGGTAAAGTATTGTATGATAGAATGAAAAATTTTAATGGTAAAAACGTTGTGCTTGTATCAGACTTAAAAGAGGCAGTTTTAAAGGCAAAGGAAATAACAAAGAAAGGTAAGTGCTGTCTGATGTCACCTGCTGCCGCAAGCTATGGCTTTTTTAAAAATTTTGAGGAACGTGGAGATAAATTTAAAGAATATATTGCAAAATAAAACCAGAGAAGCTTTTCATATGCACCTACAAATTTAAATTTTTTAGGTGCATATCTTTTTGTATTTTAATACTGACGTATACATTAATATAGCTTTTTATATAACTACTTTTAATGTTTATTTTATGCTCAATAATAAAAAAATTGTAGTATAATATTTTTTTTTGGTAATTTTGCATCATTTTTTTAAAAAAGCTTGCATTTAATGATTTGTAGTATTATAATTTTGATAGGAATATTTAAGGATGATTTTGGGAGGTAATATAGATGGATAAAAAAGAATTTGCTTTAAAAAAACACGAAGAATGGAATGGTAAGCTTGAGGTAGCTTTAAGATGTAAGGTTGATAATCGTGATGATTTGGCTGTTGCCTACACACCCGGTGTTGCTGAACCTTGTCTTAAAATATCAGAAGATACTGATTTGAGTTATAAATATACAAGACGCGGTAATATGGTAGCTGTTGTTACAGATGGTACAGCTGTTTTAGGTCTTGGTGATATTGGTCCTGAGGCAGGTATGCCTGTTATGGAGGGTAAATGTGCATTGTTTAAAAGATTTGGAGATGTGGATGCGATTCCTCTTTGTGTTCGTTCTAAAGATGTTGACGATATAGTTAATACAGTTAAGCTTCTTGCAGGATCCTTCGGCGGTGTTAACCTTGAAGATATCTCTGCTCCAAGATGCTTTGAAATTGAAAAGAGACTTAAGGAAGAATGCGACATTCCAATCTTCCACGACGACCAGCACGGTACTGCTGTTGTATGCTTGTCTGCTCTTATGAATGCTCTTAAGATTGTAGGTAAGGATATTTCCGAAATCACAGCAGTAGTTAACGGTTGCGGTGCTGCAGGTGTTGCTATTACAAAGCTTCTTATCAGCGTTGGTCTTAAAAATGTTATTATCTGCGACACTAAGGGTGCTATTTATGAAGGTAGAGGAAATCTTAACGAATCCAAGCAGGAAATGGCTGAAATAACAAACCGTGATAAAAAGTCAGGTTCTCTTGCTGACGTTGTTGTTGGTGCAGACGTATTTATCGGCGTTTCTGCTCCAAAGATGCTTACACCTGAAATGGTTAAAACTATGGCTAAAGACCCTATCGTCTTTGCTATGGCTAACCCAATTCCTGAAATTTTGCCTGACGAAGCTAAGAAAGCTGGTGTTGCAGTTATGGGTACAGGCAGAAGTGACTTCCCTAACCAGATTAACAACGTACTTGCGTTCCCGGGTATATTCCGCGGTGCTTTGGACGTTCGTGCAAGTGATATAAATGATGAAATGAAAATAGCTGCTGCTAAAGCTATTGCTTCTATGGTTAAAGATGATGAACTAAGTCCAGAATACATAATTCCGGACTCATTCCATCCTGAAGTTACAAAGGCTGTTGCCGATGCTGTTGCACAGGCTGCAAAAGATACAGGTGTAGCACGTATTTAATTAATCGTGTTTTAAGTTTAAACCGCAGGATTTATTCCTGCGGTTTCTTATTGAATATGATTTAAATAATATATTATGATGTATATAAGCAGGTTTTTATGTCTGTAGTAAAAATAGTTAACAAATAATGTATATAATTGATTTTTTTGGGCAATTTTATAAAAAGAGAGTAAATTGCCTAAAAAATAAAAAAAAGTGTTGACAAAGTGATTATGATGTGATAATATATAAAAGTCGCACGGGCAAGAGGTCAAAAAAGTGTTGACAAGGCAGAGATAGTATGATATACTAAAATTCCTGCAAAACTGAACCTTGAAAAGTGAATAGCG
>JAZOOD010000035.1:0-14803 GCA_045654805.1 Clostridia bacterium
CACAATACGATAATCGATGTTCCCGCATATCCATTATAACAGATGCTTTGAATTCTGGCGAGTACTTTCTTTGTTTTTGCCCTTTTTTACTCATAAAAATATGCACCTCCAAAAGTGTCTAACTTTTGGGGTGCATATCAAAAAGCTACAGCTCTTATTTTATTTATTTAAATGTACATCCAATTGCGGATATGGTATAGATATGTTATTTTTGTCAAATTCAACCTTTATTTCTTCAAGCATATCAAACCTTACGTCCCAATAATCCTCGGAATTACACCAAGAACGGAATGCAAATTCCAAAGCGTTATCTCCATGGTTTGAAAGTCTTGCCATAGGTTCGGCAGGCTCTTTGATAACCTTTGGATGTCTGTTTGCAATATCAAGTAAAATATTCTTTACCTTTTCGATGTCGGAATCATAACCAACAGTTACATTTATATCAACACGTCTTTTATCCTGTTCAGATGCGTTTACAAGCTTGTCGTTCGAAACTATACTGTTTGGAATAATAATCTTTCGATTATCTGCTGTTGTAAGGTGAGTATAGAATATGCCTATTTCAGTAACAATACCGTTTTCTCCACTTATGGTAATAAAATCACCCATTTTAAAAGGCTTGAAAATAAGTATTATAAGCCCACCTGCAATGTTTGATAAACTACCTTGTAATGAGAGGCCGATGGCAACAGCCATAGAGCCCAATATGGTTATGAATGATGCCATATTAATGCCTATAACACCCGCAGCAGTAATTATTACAAGAGCTTTTAGAGCAATTGAAATGAAGCTCTTTAAAAATGATTGCACTCCTGGGTCAAGCTTTGTAAAGACCTTTCCCTTTACAATGATTTTTACAAGTAATTTAGTGAGTTTAAAGCCTGCAACTAATACTACAATCCCTAGAATAAGTTTACCTGCAATATCTACCGCATATTGGGATATTGTCTGTATAATTGTTTCTAAATTCATAATAAACCTCCTGCTATACTAAAACAAGTTCAAGTATTTTGTCACTGCAACAATAAGGAATACAGTTAAAATTGAAAACACCGATGTAAATACAACTGTCTGTGCCGCAAGGTCGGAATCACCGCCCATAGACTGTGCCATTGTAAAGGAGGACACTGCGGTAGGTGATGCAAAGATGCTGATTAATGTTACTATTGAAGCATCGCGGAACCCAAAAACATATGCGCTTAAACCTATTGCGGTAACAGGTATAATAATCAATTTAAGACTTAGTATAAATGCTAATTTTTTAATGTTGTCCTTTATGGAACTGAATGCAAATGAGCCTCCAAGTCCTATAAGAGCCAGTGGAGTTGCAACTCTTGATAAATCCCTTATAATATTTCCGCAAAAGTCAGGCAACTCTATTTTCAGTAATAAAAATATTACACCTGTAAGTGACGATATTATAAGAGGATTTTTTGCAATTCCTTTTAAAATGTTAATAACATTTATTTTGCTTTTTCTAAAAGTTTCAAGACATACTACAGCAAGCACGTTGTATAGTGGCACTATAAATGCTATTGCTAAAGATGTAAGTCCTGCGTTGCCATCGCCCATAAGTGATACCGTAACAGGCATACCATACAAAACAAAGTTAGAACGGAATATCCCCTGTATAAATACACCGCATTTATTGTTTTCCTTTATGAACTTTGGCACAATAAACATCAATAATACATACATAACAATTATAAAGGTTACGGCATATAATATCAGGTTTAAATTAAATATTTTATCAATCTCTGTTGTATATATGTTGTAAAATAAAAGACAGGGTAAAAACAGCTTAAAAACTAAATCATTTACCACTTTTATTCCTTTGGCATCATATAACTTGATTTGTTTAAATAAGTAACCAATTGATACATATATCAATATGGGGAATACAACTTTAAAGGCCAAAATAATACAATCCATTTTCTTTCTCCGTCCTAAAATTCTGAGTATTCTTGAATGACTTTTTCTAAATCTTCTTTGTTTTTAAGAATATGATTTGCAGGACATTCAAGTTTTTCTGCCCTTTTATATAATTCTTTTATTATTTTTTCTTCTTGGAGATTTCTGCTCTTTAAACCATATTCGGAAATTTTTATCATATCAACTGCATAATTTATTAATTCGTCTTTGGTAAATTCTTTAATACCTGCACCTTGTGAGACACATTTTCTTAAATATGAATTTGAAAGGTTTTTACCTTTCAAAAATCTTTCTGTCCGTTCAGTCGCTTTTTCAATATTGTGAGCAATACCAAGGTTAAAAGCAGGAGGAACAAAAGCATTTCTTAATGGCTGTGTACAATCGCTCCGTATTTCCAGTGTGCCTCTGCAGGTTATTTCTATATGACGGAATGATAAAAAATATTCTATATCCTCTGCAGGATTGTTTTTGAAATATTCATTGATCGGCACGGGATAAAAACAGTTGTATTTGCCATCTCTTTTGTTGTTAAACATATGTCTGTTGTAAAAACTGTTCTCTATATCCTGTAATGTTTTATATTCATCGTCCACAGCCCCTGTATTGGTATTACATATTCCAAAGGCACTTTTGCTCCACAAATAATCACGGAAGCATATTGTGTCTCCGAAATTAAAATCAGGTGAATTGGAAAATAACATTCCTCTCAAAAAATCAATTTTTGCAAACAAAGTGGCGGCTTTTGGCAAATCATCAGGATTAATGTCAAGATGAGTCTGCACAGAGGAAAGGTATGAAGGGAAATCGGCATACTTATGTGTGTCATAATTTTCATATTTATGCAGATATTCGTCCACCATATTATATACGGGATAGCTTACGTGGCTCTGTGTAATATATTTTTTGTATGGATTCGTCCCCATACCTGTGATAATATAATTGTATTGTCTTACAAAATTTTGTGCATCACCAAAGTATTTGTAAAATCTATCCTTTATAAGGTTAAGATTACTATTGTAATTCATTGAAAATTCTATATTGTTATATGAATTATCAAAGGATATGCAATCCCCATAATCATTTGTTATAAAAGCGGGGTTGCCGTCGGTGTCAGTATCCTCGACGGTAAAACCCTTGCCAAGGAAATAGTTAAGCAAGCTTAATGCCTTTTCCTTATCAATAGTTTTTTTGTTCAGGTTTATCATCGGAAATTCCAGTTCTACACCGATAGTACCTGTTTTTTTATTTAATAATGGTTTTATAAATCTGTTATTTATAATTTCTTTATAAGTCATATAATCATCCTTTGAGATAATTGTACATAATTATCAGGCTGTCACCGTTTGTTATAAACTCATTTGGCTTAAAATGATTATTGCCCGAACCATTTATAAGTCCCATACTTCTCGCAAGTTCCACATATCCCACAAGATTTTCAGGTATGTTATCATAATCATCAAAGTGCCTTATAAAAATTTCCGACATATCGCCTACTGTACCATATCCTAAAATTCTCAGGAAATATTTTACGGCGTCGGCTCTTGTAACATATCCTTTTGAATCAGCTTCGTTTCGGTCCATTATGTTTTTGGAAAACATATATGAATATAGCATTTCGGATTGTTCATCTGTTAACATGCCAGTTGTACTTAATACAGGCTTTGTTCCCTTTATGAATTCACTTATTAGTAATAAATACTCTTGTTGGGTAATGCGGTCGGATAAAAAAACGTGACCTGATGATACGTATATATCACAGTCGGACATTTTTTTTGCAATTTCACCTGCATAATGAGAATTTATGTCTATGTAATTCATTTCTTTTGGTGAGTAATATATGCTGCCGTCATAATTTAATTGTTTGCCTGTTCTGGCATCAATTATACCTGTACCAGTTTGAGAAAGCTGATATACCGGAGTTAATACATTGTTGTCGCGCTTGTAATATCTAAGTTCAAGACCGCATTTGTTGAATAATTGTTGGTATGCATCTTCAAATGTGATTATTTTATTTGTAGATTCAAATTCTACATTATCCCAGGCAAAGGATATATTCTTTAATTTACCTTCCGTACAGTAAATATATAATCCATTGCTTTTGTAAGGAATATCATTAACCATTCTTTCGTACAGTAGAATGGTGCTTTGTTTATCTGTGTTTTTCCTTTTGATTGTGCTGTCTATGTATGAGGAGTAGTGTTTTTCAACAAATTTTTCCACTGCACTTTCTTCAAAAATTTCAGGAATAATATTTGATGTGTTATCCGTATATTCAACCAATAGTCCTGTTTTTGCGTTTAAAGTCACTTCCTTTATACCCGCGGTATGTTCATAGGTCAGTGAAATAAGATATGTGTCATCACGGCTTTTTAAATAGTTTACCGATGTTATATCGTATTCATCTGTTATCCAAAGCTCACTTATGTTACGTATAATCTTATCTGCTTCCGCTATGGAAAGTGATGTACCGTCATCTACGTATTCCGATACCTTCTCGGCGTTGTATGTTACATCAAAGTACCCGCCGGATGGTATTGTATAAGGCAGAGAAATTGTGTTACCTGTTATCGCGTTTATAATTATGTCGTCTGCAGTATATGTAAGGTAAGTGTTGATTTTGTTATCAACAATTTTTTTGTTATATTGAAGATGAAGTCCAAGGGACAGTTTGTATTGCTGTTCAGCAGCGGTTATATCTATAATAGATGAAGAATCCTCAACTGTAATGTCATTGCTGAAGTTTTTAATATAACTAACAACCTCACCGGTACTGCTGTCTATAAATATAGATACGTTATCCACAGAATATTCAATATTTGAAATAATCCTTGGGAATGTTATATTGTATCCGTATGGATACGATTTGTTATAGTTTATAGAATAATTGTCTGCCGTAATTTCGCTAACAACCTCGGGACAATGGTTTTCTAAAAAGTTCTGAGCAATATTTACAGCAATATTTTTAGAAACAACAGGTAAAGTAAAGCTGTCCGTTCCCTGATATGGTACAGAATAACTTATAAGGCTGTTGTTTTCGTCATATGTTGAACTGTTGGCAAATGCAGTAGTATTAATGCACATTAATACACATAATATTAATAATTGTCTTTTCACTTTATCACCTGCTACACAAAAATAACGGCAATATACGCCGTTATTTAGTTAAATTTGTACCAAACCATTTTTTTGATATTTTTTCTAATGTGCCGTCATCATTTAATTCGGTAATAATATTCTGCAATTTTTCATACATCTTTACATTGGATTTATCAAGGCCAATGCTTCGTGTATTGGTGTATATAATTTCATCAAGAACTTTATAGTTTGAACTGTTGTTCTTTTGATAATAGTAAAAATATGAATCTTCAATAATTAACGCGTTGATATTTCCGTTTGATAAGGCAGCTAAAGCTTTTTTTTCATTATAATATTTAATAAGCTCATCATTGTTTATGTTCACATCACTTAACGCGGTAATGTGAGATAATGTATCGTCAACAACACCTGTTTTTTTACCTGACAAATCATTTTTACTTTCTATTTCGGAATATTTGTTACATACAATAATACAATGGTTAATTATATATGGCTGAAGCCACTTTAACTGATTGTTTATTGTATCGGCCTCTGTGTATCCGTTCATTACTATGTCAATTGTATTATCCTTTAAAAGAGAAGGGATTTTTGAAGTATCTATTTCCACAAAATTAGCTTTGATATCAGCCTTTTCAGCAATGGCATCAGCCAGGTCGGCGAGAAAACCGATGTATTCACCGTTGGATTTTTTGTCAATATAAGGCAAACCTTGAACCTCAACACCTATGTCGATAATACCACTTTCTATAATGTTTTCCCAACGTGTGTCAGCATTTTTTGTGTTGTTTGATTTTAACATAACATCTGTGCTTTCGGGTTTTGTGCATCCGCTTAAAATTGTCATACATATTAATATGAGAAAGACAAAAAATACTCTAATCTTCTTCATCACATACCTCCTGTATGTTTATTTGTAAATTTTAAGTTTAAGCCATGTCCGATATTATTATATCAAAAAAATTACAAAAATGAAACCCTTTTTGCAAATTTTTCTTGTCAATTTATCATAAATGTAGTAATATGTAAGAAGTACAAGGGGGAAATACTATGTCAAAAGGTAAAAAACAATCGTTTGTACAAGGCGCTTTTATATTAGTTATAGCAAGCTTGATAGTTAAAGTTGTGGGAGCTTTTTTTAAGATACCTCTTACACATTTAATTGATGATGAGGGTATGGGTATCTTTAATTCTGCCTATTCAATATACACGGTAATGTTTATAATTGCAACAGCAGGTTTTCCTACTGCGATTTCAAAAATGGTTGCGGAAAGTCTTGCGCTTAACCGCAAGAGAGAAGCAGAACGTATTTTTAGAATTGCAGTAGTTATACTTGCATTAATAGGAGTAACGGGGAGTCTTGTGCTCTTTTACGGTGCTGATATGCTTGCAGGGGTTATAAAGAGTGAAAGTGCTACTATGGCTATACAGGCAATTTCTCCGGCTGTAATTTGTGTTGCATTTATGGCGGTTTTCAGAGGATATTTTCAGGGAAGGCAAAATATGTATCCTACAGCAATTTCTGAAGTCGTCGAGGCTTTGGGTAAGCTTATTTTCGGTTATCTTTTTGCCTGGGTTTTTATAACCCATTCTGTGGAAAAAGCTGCGGCAGGTGCAGTTTTTGGAGTAACTATGGGCACAGTTTTGAGCTTCTTTTCCCTGTTTATTCTGTTTTTGGTGTATAAGAAAAATAAGGAAC
Organism: Clostridia bacterium; assembly: GCA_045654805.1. GTDB lineage: Bacteria > Bacillota > Clostridia > Monoglobales > Firm-18 > CAZNKU01. The sequence goes on from JAZOOD010000035.1 coordinate 6,725, forward strand.
AATATCTTAGAAATGAAAGTACGGGTTCTTACAGAAGCCTTACAAAAAAGCTTATACGCATAGCTGTTCCTATTACAATAGGGGCTTCGGTTTCATCACTTACTAATCTTGCGGATATGTTTACGGTAATGCGACGTTTGCAGGATATAGTTCAGGTGACTCCTGAATTTCTTGTAAAATATCAAAATATAATTGAAAAAATAACAGACTTTAACGGGACTGCAATAAGCGGTGATTTGGCAACGGCACTGTACGGACTTTATACAGGTAAGGCAATTACTTTGTTTAATTTTCCACTGACAATGGTTGTTGCACTTGGTATGAGTGTTGTTCCTGTTATTGCGGGAGCATTGGCTAAGGGTGATAAAAATGCATCACAGCGTGCGGTAAATACCGTACTAAAACTCACGATTTTATTTGCAATACCCTGTGCAATAGGTATGTATGTGCTTGCTGCACCTATTTTGCAGGTTGTTTTTGGGGATTCTCTTGCTGCTACCATGTTGCAAAAGCTTGCAATTTCAATTGTATTTGTTTCTATGCTTCAAATTACCACATCGATACTTCAGGCGTACGGAAGAACAGTAGTGCCTGTTGTCAATATGTTTGTGGGCGGTGTTATAAAGGTAATTGTTAACTACAACCTTGTTGCTGTTCCTTCGATAAATATTGATGGTGCTCCCATAGGTACTATGGTTTGCTACTTTACAGTTATGTCTCTTAATATGTTCTGGATTTTAAAGGAAACCAAATGTAAATTCAGTATAATAGAATATGTTATAAAACCATTATTTGCCGGAAGTGTAATGGGAGTTGTGACGCATCTTTTGTATAACGGTCTATTGGGATACAGCACGGTTTTAGCTCTTGGTGGCTCAATTGTTGCGGCAATATTTGTTTATTTTGCAATGCTTGTTGTTGTCAGGGCTTTTATGGAGGAAGATATTTTAATGCTTCCAAAGGGTGATAAAATTTTAAAATTATTTAAAAAATTCCATTTGATTTAAGAAGGGTGTAATAATGCGACTTGATAAATTTTTGAAAGTTTCGAGAATAATTAAACGACGTACGGTTGCCAATGAGGCGTGCGATCAGGGTAGAGTTTCTGTAAACGGCAGAGTAGCCAAGGCATCGGTTGATGTCAAGGCGGGGGATGTAATAGAAATACGTTTTGGAGAAAAACTTTTTAAGGCAGAAATTTTAAATGTTGCCGAACATGTGCTTAAAAATGATGCGGCAGATTTATACAGGGTTATTTTGTAATATTAGGCGTTTTATTCCAATATATTTAAGTATAATATTTTGGGAGTGAATGTGATGGAAGAACGCAAACTTCAAAAAGAAAGACAGAAATGTAATATACTTATGGAGGACCGTAGCCGTCTAAGTGTGTCCGGTGTAGAGGATATTGATACTTTTGATGAGTCTAATTTTATTGCCATAACCTCTGCCGGCGCATTAATAGTAAAGGGGGCAGACTTACATATAAGCAAACTCAATGTAGATACAGGAGAGCTTGTGGTGGATGGTGAATTTGACAGCTGTGTATTTAATAACAGTTATGGTGGCAAAGCAGGAGGAGGTTTGCTTGCCAGAATATTCAAATAGGTGCGCCTATGTATAACGATATATGTCATCAGATGATTTTGTTTTTTGTTTTTTTTGCTGTGGGTATTATATCTGCATTTATATATGATGCTTTTCGTGTTTCTGAAAGGTTTGCTCGTTCAGGTGTTTTTCTTTCGATTTTTAAGGATATTATGTTTTGGATTATTATAACAGTATTGGTGTTTGTAATATGTCTTAAATATAACAATGGTGAATTACGCTTTTTTATGTTTTTGAGCGTCTTTGCAGGCTCGTTGGTATATTTTAATACTGTCAGCAAATATGTCCTTAAACTGCTTTTTTTAATAATAAATTTATTTAAAAAGCTTGTTTTAATATTACTGAATGTTATATTAATGCCACTCAAATTTGTTCTAAGATTGGTTAATAAGCCGGTATTCCTTGCGCTGTCTTTCAGCAAAAGAACATTGTTTGATATTGGCAGGAAAATTAAGTTCAAATTTTTAATAATAAAAAAATTCAAACGAAAATAGCGGAGGTATTCATATGAAAAAATACATAGGGCATTCGTCTCAAATTAGCGGGGTTGAAGAATTTATTGTAGCTAAGGGCAAGGGTAAGGGCATAACTCTTTTAGAAATAAGGAATGGAAAGGGATTACAGATTACCTTGTCAGCAGACCGTTGTATGGATATTTCACGTATAAGCTATAACGGAACAAATATGGGTTATTTTGCACCTTGTGGTTACGTTGCACCTGCTTTTTATGACGACAAGGGTGAAGGCTTTTTAAAGTCCTTTACAGCAGGCTTTTTAACAACTTGTGGTCTTAATGCGGCAGGCAGCCCGTGTATTGATGAAGGGGTGGAATATCCTCTCCACGGAACAATTTCCAACACTCCTTGTGAAAATTATTATTATACCGAAGATGATGAAAAAATAACAGTTTGTGCCCAAATTCGTGATGCATCACTTTGTAGTGTTAAGTTTTTAATGTGTAGAACATATGTTATTTCAAAAAAATATAATAGCTTTAATATTATTGATTCAATAGAAAATATAGGTACAGTTGATGCACCGTGTATGTTGCTTTATCATTTTAATATGGGGTACCCTTTACTTTCTGAAAATTCAAAGGTTGTTATTCCTCATAATTCTGCCGTTCCCAGAAATGAGCGTGCAAAGCAGGAATTTAACCGAAAGCTGGTTATGGAAAAGCCACAGGAGGATTACGAAGAGTGTTGCTTTTATTACGATGTTATTGACAAGGACGGTGTTGCAACAGTAGGTATATTTAATCCGGACATAAAAAAAGGATTAATAATGAGCTATGATAAATCATCTCTTGATAATTTTACACAGTGGAAGATGATGGGAGAAATAGAATATGTTCTAGGTCTTGAACCGGGCAATTGCACACCTGACGGCAGAAATGTGATGCGTGAAAAGAATATGCTTAAAATTTTGGAACCCGGTGAAAAATTTGAAACATCAATAAAAATATGCTTTACTGATTGTGAAGAAAATATATTATCTATATAAAATTATATGCCGGCTTTTTTATGCCGGTATTTTCTTTTGTTACAATTATGTTATATTTTTAAAAAAATATTTACAATTAGTAAAAAATGTTGTATAATTTACTATATTTAGTTATATTTTGTTGGGGGATATCTTATGAGTGCTAAAAAAAGTAAAAAAACAAAGCGTTCTTTTATAAAATACATAATTTGTTTTTGCTTTTTCGCATATGTTGGCTATACCTTTATAATTCAACAGATTGATATTAATAATAAAAAGGCAGAACTTAAAGAAATAAATCAGCAAATTGTCGTTGCAGAGTCTGAAAAAGAAGCTCTAGAAGAGGAAAAAAAGACAGTAAACACTCCTGAATATATCGAAGAAGTTGCACGTACAGAACTTGATTACGCGGCACCTGACGAAATTGTGTTTATTGATGCTACTGCTAAGGATTGATTTGACTAAATAAACACTTGGGAGGAATTTTTAGAATATGCAACTTGAAGTAGGTAAGATTGTAGAAGGTAAAATTACCGGTATAACTAATTTTGGGGCTTTTGTTCAAATGGAAAATGGTAAGACGGGGCTTGTACATATTTCAGAGGTGGCTTTGTCTTTTGTTAAGGATATTAAAGAGCATCTTAAAGAGGGAGATACTGTTAAGGTCAAGGTTTTATCCATTGATGACAGCGGTAAGGTGAGCTTGTCTATAAAGAAAGCTCTTGAGGAAGAACGTAAGAAACAGTCTAAAGTTCCTGCTCAGGTTTCCTTTGGTTCTGACAGTGTTGATATGTCTTTTGAAGAAAAAATGAAGCAGTTTATGCAGGATAGTGAAGAAAAAATGTCTGCTATCAAGCGTAATATGGACAATAAACGTAGCGGCGGTTATAAGAGATAATATTTTGAGCAAGCATTTTTTGATGTTTGCTCTTTATTTTTAGGAGTATTGATATGAATTTATTACCTGATGAAAGAATAGATGACCTTCAGCGTAAATTGCCTGATGGTAGAGAGCTTAAAATTATACAGAATCCTAAATGGTTCTGTTTTGGCATAGATGCAGTATTACTTTCGGATTTTGCTGAAATAAAGCCAAATGACGAGGTTATGGATTTGGGAACAGGAACCGGGATAATACCACTTTTACTTGCGGCAAAGACCGGGGCTTTGCATATAGATGGGTTGGAGATTCAAAAGGATGTATGCCATATGGCACAGCGTAGTGTAAAACTTAATGGGCTTGAGAATAAAATTAAAATACTACACGCTGATCTTGTGGATTATAAAACGTCTAAACAATATAATGTTGTTGTGTGTAATCCGCCTTATAAAATTTTAGATACAGGGCTGGTTAATACGGAGGATAAGCTTAAAATTTCACGACACGAGGTTTGCTGTAATTTGCAACAAATTGTTAAAACGGCATCAAGAATATTAAAGCCTCTGGGCAAGTTTTGTATGATACACAGACCTGAGCGTATTGTTGATATTTTGTGTGAAATGCGTACTCAAAAGCTTGAACCCAAAAAAATACGTTATGTATATTCTAATATTTCAAAGCCACCTGTAATGGTTCTTGTTGAGGGAAGAAAGTGTTCAAAGCCTTATTTAATAACAGAGCCACCCCTTGTAATATACAATCAGGATGGCTCGTATACAGATGAGATTATGGAAATATATAATTAGATTCTATCATATAATTTTAATTGTGCAAATTCGATTCTAAACGAATTTATCTCGGGAATATAAACGTAATTTTTTTCGCCGGCTATAAAAATATCATTTTCAGAAGTAAAAGGAATGGAAAGAATAATTTCCGTTCCTTTTTTTAATTTACTTTTTATTTCCATTGTACCGTTTATGTTTTTTAGATACCTTTCAACTAGCGTAAGACCTAATCCAACACCTGGCGCCTTATCTTTGTCTACTCTAAAAAATTGCTCGGTAACTTTTGGAATATTTTCTTCTGAAATACCAATACCATTATCCTTGACAGAGAAAATTATGTTGTTGTCATCGTCAGTCATTTTAATTTTTATTGTCTTATTGTCTTTGTCATTATATTTTATTGAATTAGTTATAAGGTTCAGTAATATCCGCTCTATAGTAAGTACGGGAATATGAACATAATCTTTTTTAACGTCAAAATCATAGCTTAATTTAATACCTGCATCTTCACACATAGGTTCCGCTGTTTTGCAAAAAGTGTCAAAAAATTGCTTTGCGTTAGCATATTCTATTCGTGAATTGGCAATAGTGTCTATTTCTGTAATATTGCTGATTAGCATTGTTATTTTGTTACAGTTTGTAATAATATTATCCATATAATTTTTTATGATATCTATATTTTCAACGTTGTCTACAAGCTTGATTCCTGCTAATTTAGCTGTTGCAGATATCAGGTTAACTGGGGTTTGTAGCTCGTGTGATATGGCGGATAAATTGTCAATAATTTGCTTTTTCAGATTTTTGTCACTCACATTCCCACATCCTTTCTGTAATATTTTATCATTTTTTGTTGAAATTTGCAATCCTTTTTAGTATAATGAAAATGAAATGTTATGTAGAGGGGAGGTTTTTTGTATGTCATATGGTCTTGTTGACCAGTCAGGAAATGTTTTTATACCGGAAAACATTGATTGCAGTGCAGAAGTTACCGGTGATTTTGGTTTGTTCCGGCTTGTTCATACATATGTCTGTAATGAGGTTAAGACAACTGAGTCAAAGTTTATTTTTCCCGTTACCGATACTATGCAGATAGTTTCCTTTTCTGCAACTATAAATGACAGACAAATAACATCTTCTGTAATTCCAAAGCCACCAAAGGCAGAATCAGCTTCCTATTTTTCACATTATCACGCAAACGGTCTTGAAGTCCCTTTGGGGGAATTTTATGCTGATGATAAAATAATTATAAAAATACTTTATGTACGCCGTCTTGATTCAGATAATGAACGTACCAGAATTGTTATTCCCACCGGTATCGCTCCAAGATTTATGTATTTTGGCAGTCAAATTGCCTTGGAAAGCTTATTTGAAGAGGTTAATTACAACATCTCCCTTAATGTTATGTGCAAAAATTTTAATATTAAAAATGTTGTTTCACCTACTCACGATATTGTGGCTGCATATGGTGAAAATTGTGTTGAAATATTTCTTCGTGATGAGGTCCACACTGATAAGGATATTGTTATTGATGTATTTTCCGTTTCTATGGATGAGCCTAAATTCATTAAATATGAAAATTACATAAATTGTTCTTTTGTGCCGGAACTTAATATTTATGAACAAACGCCCCGTGATTATCTATTTATTGTAGACGTATCCAATGATATGAATACAAGGAAAATTCAGCAAGTAAAAAATGCACTGAATCTATGCATCCGTACTTTAAAAACAGGTGACAGATTTAATCTTGCATTTGCTCAGTCGGAAAACACATTTTTTTCTTATGAATATTTGCCATTAAACGACGATACTTTGCGTGCAGCTACAAAGTGGATATCCTCATATATACAGCAGGGTGTACCGGAATTTTATCGTCCTCTTGTTGAAGCGTATGAAATGACCGATGACGCTATTGCGATTTTTATTTCAGATGGCCGTATAGGAGGTAATTCAAGTATACTTAATTATGCAAAAGAGCATAAGGGACTGCGTTTTTATAATTTTGGCTTTGATATGGCACTTAATCAGGATTTTTTAAGTGAACTTTCTTCGGTAACCGGCGGAAAAACAAGGCTGATTGGTCATACTGAACGTATTGATGATACTATAGTAAAAGCTTTTAACGTTATTGTGGCTCCCTCTATTGACAATGCAGTTATACGTTTCGACAGCTCTGTATCTGAAATAACACCAAGACATTTTAATAAAATTCATTGTGGTGAACGTATTAATATAATGTTTAAATATAATGAACAACCTCCTACCGAAATTTTTATCAAGGGATATGTGGGCGGCAGAGAAACTGTCAGTGCTGTAGCTATTGACCACATTATAGAAGGGGGAAGGGAAATTGAATATCGATTTGGATATGAGAGTATAAATAATCTACTTTCCGAATTGTATTATGCAGAAGAGAAGGATAAATATATGCTCCGTCAGGCAATAGTTAACCGCTCTGTGGATTATTCAGTCCATAGTAAATATACAATGTTCAAAATTGTTGATAAATCAGGTTGGTTTAATTGCGAATTTGATGTGGATAAGGGATTTGAAATTTCATCTGACTGGTATGAGCCATCACTTGATTCCGGTGAAAAGACAATGATTCATTCTGTACAGGAAATACAGTTTGCGGAAATTATGAAAAAACAGCGTGCAAACGGTAGATTTATTCCATCCAGTTCCCGAAGCAAGGAGGCTATAGCTTTCCATACAGCCAATGTTGTTACGGAATTTTGCAATAACTGTGCAAATGTTTATATGTACAGATGGCATCTTCGTAAATCTATATTGTTTTTGCTTGACTATATTGAAAATTCTGACTATGGTATAATCCCTGCAGAGCTTGTGGAGGCACTAACTACGTGGAACAATGTGTTTGGAGGTACGGATGATGAAAGTCAGAAAATCAACGTGCTTAAATATCTTCACGAAAACAATTAAATGATAAAATTAGCTAAAATTTTACAATAATATTCAATATACATAGGATAATATGATAAAATTTTAAAAAACACTTGTAAAATTATGAAAAATGTTATATTATATATACTAGTTGAATTTATAACAAAATAAAATTAAATTTTTAGGAGGAAACTAAAAATGGCAGTAAAAGTTGCAATTAATGGTTTTGGTCGTATCGGTCGTTTGGCTTTCCGTCAGATGTTCGGTGCAGATGGCTATGAAGTTGTTGCTATCAACGACTTGACAAGCCCTAAGATGCTTGCTCATCTTTTAAAGTATGACTCATCTCAAGGCAGATATGCTCTTGCTGATACAGTTTCAGCTGGTGAAGATTCAATCACAGTTGATGGCAAGACA
>JAZOOD010000036.1:0-15235 GCA_045654805.1 Clostridia bacterium
ATTGAAAACAGAATGTATTTATCGAATAAAGCTTCAAACCTATGATGAGGCTCGCCGCATTATAGAAGAATATATCCATTTTTATAACAATGAAAGAATACAACTAAAAACAAAACTGACACCATATGAAATGCGATGTCAGTATATTGCTTAAAGTAAATATTTTGCCATGGGTATCCTTTTTTGTGTTGTCTGCACAAAATGGTGCAGTTCATTATACCATCCTCCTTGTACTTTAAGAGCAAAATAAGAACGAAAAAATTTCCTTGTTTAGATTTTTCTCACAACTGCAAAGCTGACACCTGTCAATCTGCTTATTTGTCGTATAGAAAGCCTTTTTTTCTTTGGACTTCAAGATGTTTGTATAGTTTTCATGTTCTAATGGCTAGAATTCATCATGGTTTTAGATGAAATGAAAAAAGGAGGAGGGGGAACACTCCATCCTCCAAAGTGGTAAAGCAGTTAACAAAATAGAACCATACCCTTGTGTTTGTATCATAATAAAACTATCCCACTATGCTTCAATACAATCATTTCAACAACATATTTGTCATGCTTTTGATTAAATCAACAGATTCGTATATTAACTTTTGAACATCTTCTTTTGTAAAGCATTGACCAGAATCGTGTGAAAATTCATTTGCTAAATTAACAAAACTTTGCTTTATCATATCCGGGTATTCGTTATTAATTGCTTTTTTCAAATCTCCAAGTAAAATATGAGAATATTTCTTTGTAATATTTAATTCAATGTGACTATATACACAAAAATATTTCAGGAAATATTCTGTAATTCTTCTTGTTCTGTTTCCTAAATCAAATAAAAAGTCAATATCGTCATTGTCACAATATTTAAGTTGATTCATAGCATTATTAAATCTGTTTATTATTTCTTCGTGCGTAAAAAGTAACAATATATTTTTAGAATCTATTGTATGACAGCAATTTTGTTTTGGTTGTAACAAGTTTGTATAAAAAGGTAAGCTGTTGACTCTGCATATGTGTTTTATTTTATCAGATGTATCTCCTTCGTAAAATACATAATCAATTTCAAAATCTTGTTCTTCATCAACAGAAATAACAGTGTGATTTCTGTTTTTTATCCATTTTTCAAACTCTTTAATATTAGTAAGATGAAGTTCCAATCCTATATACAAATGGTTTTTGATTTTTCTGAACTTTAGTTTTTTGAATTTAAAAAGCAGATAATCATATGTTGCACATCCAAAAACACTCCACTCTAACATTTCGTCATCACTAATTTGTTTGTTTAAGTATTTTATCCTATAATCGTTGTAATTTTTCCATCTTATCATAAAATAAGGTTCATCATATATTACAGAATTTACATTGTCGTAATTTCCACCATTAATGTGGTCTACTATAAAAAGCCCTTTGGTTTTATCTGTTAAGGTTTCTAGAAATTTGTATGCCTCGTTCAAATCGTTGATTTCTTTCGGATTACCGAATTTATTCCATACATCAATAAAAGCTTGTTCGCTCATTTCATATTTGTTCTTCATTATATTAAACTCCTTTTTACACCTTGAATATGTAATTTTAATATATTTTGCTATGTATAATTTAAAGTTTACTGTCAAAACGGTACATAAGAGGGAGATGGATTGTCCATCTCCCCTGCATTTGGTTAGTCGGCTAACATAACAGAATCATCTTGTACTATGCTCATAATTCTTTACATATGTTTACCAATTTTTCAATAAAACTGTATTGGAGTTCTAGTTGTTCTAATTCTGAAGTATCAATTTCTATTGTTTTTTTGAACACTGAACCATAATTCTGCCTAGTTATATCAATAGAGGAATTTAATTGGTTTATAACAGATTTGTTGACAATTCTTCCTTCTGTATGAGTTAGCAATAAACCCTCTCTTCTAATTGATGCTTCAGCAGAACACTTGAAAATAAATAATATTGATATTAAATCTGTAAATCTACCTAAAGAAAGTACATTTTCAAAGATTTTTTTCTCATTATCATCTAAATTGTTTCTTGAATAATGAAAATTACACCAAAACAATGCATCGAATATTCCTCGTTCACAAATTATAACATCTTTATTTGATTCTGTTTTTTCTATAAGTGAACAAATAGTATTGCATGTTGTCCATATATTAAAATTTTCAGATAATTTGTCATTAATCTTACATTTGTTTGCGGACTCGTAAATAACAGAATGTGGAATATGACACCTTCTAAGATTATTTCTTAACATATTAATTACTGAAGTTTTTCCTGAATTCGGAGTTCCTGAAACTTCAATGATAAGTGGGATTTCGTACTTTTTTTTAAATTGTTTAAGCAATTCAGGAAATTCTGTTGTAAATTGATGAATATTTACATTATTATTATACATTAAACAAATCCCTTTCATTGTATTCAATTAGATCATTTTGAATTTTTGCGAAATATTTACAGTATAAAATACACAAGGGTCTTTCATAAGTTTTCCTTGTTCCGTATACATTCATACGGTATTTGTTTTTCAATCCGTTTTTTAAATTTTTATATATTCTCTTACTGGTAATAATCTTTAAATCCTCAGCATCTGCTATTTGATGTATATCGAATCCATTAATATCAATAAATGTACACCGTAATCCTGTATCTTCTATAGTATAATATATACGTGCACCAGCGTTTTTTAATTCATTAATATTATTTTTAAATTCAATTTTTGCTTGTTCATTGTTAAAATTGATTTTTGATTTTGGAAAAATAATTATTACACTTTTATTGTTGCTGATTAAATTTCTTATCGTGCTAGCATAATCTGTCGCCCATGTTAAATCCCCACCAAACATAACGATACTTTCAGCATTAGACATGAGCTTTTTAGTTACTCTTGTTAATCTTTTACGTGTATATATATTTCTGCTTAAGATACTAATCGCAATACTTATCAATAGTAATACTATCACAATATATACAAATATATGTGATAGAAATTGATATTTTTCTGGTATAGGTATATACTGCAATATAAAAGCCAATAACGTACATAAATTAACTGTAAATTGATAAACAATTATTCCGTTGTTTTTTTGCATTTCTTCACCTCAAAAATTCTATAGTTGTTTTCAATTATTAATAAACAATATATTTCAACAAAATTCTTCAAAAAACTACGAAATTTTTTATTGTAAATCTGCATAACTCATATTATAACAAAAGAATTTTAGTGAATCACATATAAAACATGATGCCAAATACTCCATAAAGTGAAAAGAGCAAAACGTATAGTTTTGCTCTTTATTATTCTTATTTTATAATTTTCTCACAATGGCAAAGCTAACACCCGTCAACCTGCTTATTTGTCGTATAGAAAGACCTTTTTGCTTTAATTTGTCAATGTATTTGTCTCGTTTTTTATATTCCAATGCCTGAAATTCTGAAACATTGCTACAACCTGAAATCTTTTTGATTATCTCTTTTGCATCATTATCACTGAGCCTGAACTCATTTTCGCTTATGTCCAGACATACATCGTCATTAATTTCATTGTGGAATTTTATAAAATTTTCCTTATCTAACATTGATAGTGCAAAATCTATGTCAATCCATGAATTGCTTGTCCCTATGTATTCATCATAACTGCTGTATTCGTAATTGCTGACGTTTTTTACTATATTTGCCTTAACCGGGTTTTGATGAATATAGCGTATTACGGTGAAAAGATATGTATCATCCTCAACAGGTTCACTTTTAAACCTGTCTTGGAAAAGGTGTCCTTTGCGATAATATTTCCAATTGTACCAATATACATAACTTCCTGCAATTCGTTTCATAACTTGGTCAATGTCTTCTTTTACCACCTTAAGCAGCAAATGTATATGATTAGACATAAGACAGTAGGCGAATATTTTGTATCCGCTTACTGTCTTATAATTTTTCAGTATTTCAATAAACTTTTGGTAATCCTCGTCGTCCTCAAATATAATTTGTTGATTAATTCCTCTAAGCATAATATGATAAATTCCACTTTGGCTTTTTTGTCTTGGAGCTCTTGGCATAATACCTCACCTCAACAAAAAGTTTATCATATTACATATGACATGTCAACACAATAGAACCGTCCCCTTGTGTTGACGTTGTATTCCAAAATCCTTTTAATTTTTAGAAATTATTGAAAATTTTACTTTCACAAGAAAAAGGAGGAGGGGAAACCCCATCCTCCAAAGTGATTAGTGAAATGACACAACAGAACCGTCCCCCTGTGTTTCAGAACCGTCCCCCTGTGTTTAAATGTTTAATTTGCTTTTGTAGATTTTGAAAGAGTTTAATTTGTTCATATCCATGTTAATTAATTCAATAACTGCATCAGCAAATTCTATCCAATTAGCTTCATCATGTAACTTAATAGAACTTATTTCGATGTAATATTTCCCTTTTTTCATTGGTATGTATAAAGAAACATATTTTCCTTCAATGTCATCCCACCCTAATGATATAAGCTTTTTTTTATGGGTTGCAGATTTGAAACTTTTAATGTTATAGTAATACTCTTCTATAGTTTTTTTACTGTCTGTATAAGGATCATATTTATCCCATGATATAATCCCCGTTTTAACCAATTCTGCTACGCTTTCTCTTGAATATGGAAAAGCTAACTCAAAAAAAGTTTTTGACAATATATACATAGGTGAATTGTTTTCTGTATTATAACTTGGATTTTTACTTTTTGGAAAAACCGCCATGTTTTTTGTTTCATCAACATAGATATTTATAGATCTAAACTCAGATAAATTATTTTTCATTTCAATCCTCTATTCAACTATTCTTGTAATTACTTTTACTCCTTTTTCATTTGCATATTCGACAATTTCCTTAAAAACTTTTGCTTGCGATGAAGTCATTTCAACTGGAGGTATAGCAATTTCTAATGTTCGACTCGTACCAGAAGAAACTTTGAATTCTGTTCCATTCCATTTTTTAACACCTGTAAATTCTGCTAAAGAGTCAACGTATCCTTTCAATTTACTTTTTAGAGTACTTGCTTTTTGATAACTGCTTGCAGTTATATCAATACTTTTTATACTTTTAATTGACTCTAAATATGTTTTATTAGCACGAATAGTTTTTTGTGCCCAATCAATAACAGGAAAATTGTTGCACCATCCACCTAAAGCCTTTTCTATTTCATATCCACGATCAAATGCTTTCATTGACCAAACTCCAGACTTAACATAGTTATCAGACTTTGACAAAATTTTCGTACCAGCTTTGAGTGTTTTTGTAGCATATGAACCTGGAGCATAAGGTACAAGTGCCGCTACAACATCCCAGGCTAAATATCCAAAATTTGACCAACTTGGATTACTTACAAAATCATAAAAACTCCATCCAATACTTGCAACATCAATAATTGTCTCTACTGGAACTGTTCCTGTTGGGTCCACATACATCAGCGGATTATTATTAGCATAAGCATACCAATTTATTCCGTCCTGAATTGGGTCTTCCGAAATGAATCTTGCTATACTTGAATCATAGAAACGGTTACGTAGGTAGTACATTCCCGAATGTGAATCGTAGTAATAGTTTGCGTATGTGTATGCGGTTATATTCTGCGGATTTTCCACATTGCCGTAAGCATCATATTCCGCATCATCAACTACGTTTCCATTACGTACTATTGTTACTGTATCACCATGACCGTTTTTAAGCAGATAACTTGTTCCGTCTATATCGGTTTGTGCAAATACACCGTCTGCACCAAGGTAGTATTTAACTGTTACGGTTGTACCCGTAATGTCAGTATCGCCACCGTGGTCATTATCGTCATCATCATCGTCGTCGTCTTCATTTCCGCCTTGTTGTATATTAATAACCCCTATATATGTTTCGGTATCAGCATCTGTTCCGATAATGTAATCGTAACTGCTTACACCTGAATTTTGCGGAAGAGTGAAGTTGAATGTAAATGTTCCACTTGTTGTGCTTGTTGTCTGGTCTATGTGAACGATATTATTTTCGTTTACATTACTAACATCTGTACTTACAACCAGGCTTACCTGATTTTTAGTATTTGCATCGGAAATCTGTCCTGAAATCTTAACATTGTTTCCGTCAACAGTTTCGGTACAAGTTACAGTTCTTGCAGGTGATGTTGGTTCTTCGTCATCAGTTTGTCCTTCTGATATAGTACCAATGTATGAATCTACATCAGCATCAGTACCGATAATGTAACCATAATTTACATCTGCAGGATTTTGCGGAAGAGTGAAATTAAAGTTAAACTTTCCGCTTGTTGTACTTGTTTTTTGGTCTATATAAACGATATTATTATCATTTACATTATTAACATCTGTGCTTACTACCAAAGCTACCTGATTTTTAGTTTTTGCATCAGGAATTTGTCCTGCAATTTCTACGTTATTACCGTTAATAGTTTCTGTGCAAGTAATTCCATTTACAGGCAAGCTATATGTTTCAACAACAGGTTGTTCTTCTGTAAAGGATGCGACCTTTGCAATAACTAGTACACACTATATATTCGCCGTTGTATTCCAAAATTCCTTTTAATTTTTAGAAATTATTGCAAATTTTACTTTTAAAAGAAAAAGGAGGAGGGGAAACCCCATCCTCCAAAGTGATTAGTTGGTTAACACAACAGAACCGTCCCCTTGTGTTAAGAACCGTCCCCCTGTGTTAGAACCGTCCCCCTGTGTTGGAAGTGAGATGACACAATAGAACCGTCCCCTTGTGTTGTTAATGCCATTCAATTAATTTAATCTTATTACTGCCATTAATTAGAAAAATTCCACTATTTCCCATGTGTGCCATTTCATCTGCCTTTAATTTTTTTATTTTAACAGGTTCAAATTCACTATAAATTTCTTTGCGTCTAGATTTCTTATACGACGCTCCCCAAAAGTACAAGCAATTGTTTTCATCCACTGCTATCATTGTTAATTTGTTGGCAGAGATTGTCTTTATACTTTGTAAATCTAATTGTTGAGGGATGGATGTGTTCTTTCCAAATAAATCCCCAATTCCTAATATTGCCGATGGTTCTCCAAAAGAATAAACATTGCCTTCGTTGCTAATAATAGCGGAATAATTTTCCCCTGCTAATATGAACGTCGACTTTATGCCAAGGTCAACACAAATAGAAATATCGTCATTCAAAATGTCAGTATTTCCCAATTCTCCATTTTTATTATTTCCGCTTGCCAAAACATTCCCTTTTTCATCCAACACAAGTAAATGATAAGTTCCACAAGATATATCAGATATTGGTTCTTTAAAATTAGACTTCATCGGATAGTATATTGTTTTGTGCGGTTGAATAGCCAACTGTCCACATGAGTTATCTCCCCATGACCAAACAACACCATTTTCATCTAGCGCAACAGAAAAATTTTTACCGGCAGAAACCGAAACAATATTTTTTAATCCCGCAACTTGTTGAAAATCACCATTTTTTGATGCTTCACCTATTCCTAATTGACCTTTATCATTTTCACCTTTCACCCACACAGTTCCATCTTTTTTTAGTGCAATAACATGATTATATCCGCTTGCGATTTCAACAATATTATTGATTTTTTCTTTGGTTAGAGTATTTTTATCATCACTTAAAACATACACGTTTCCAGTTTCACTAATAAAAAAATCTTCGTTTTTTATACCCTGTGAAATTTTCACAATGTTTTCTTCACATAATATTGATTTTTCACTATGTGAACAAGCGCTCAACATAAATATAATAAGCAATATAAAAAAAAATTATATCTCATATACTTGACTCCTTCTATTCTAAACAAGACCACTACTTATTTTTGGGAAATTAATTTATTATTTTTATCTTTAATAATGATGTTTCCATTGCTGTCCTTTGAATATCTAAGCATCCCCACCGCGTCTCTTTTGGTGGTTATATTAAAAGAACCATGAATATCATAAATAGTAGTCGTTTCATTTGAAGCGTACTTTTTAAAACTCTTTTGATTCCAATGTAATCTATCTTTTCCAAACGAATACGTTATCGTTCCATCCCAGGCAATTGTACTATCAAAGTTGTTGTTTTTTACAAACTGTGTTGCAATATTATTAGACACATCTAAATGTCCAGCATTGCAACTACTTATATTTAATTCTTTTCCTGTTTTGGAACTCAAATTAGATACATCATATGTGCTAATTTTATCTCCAGAAAAATATATCGCATTTGGATTACCATGAGCAATAATAACAACTCCATCAATTGTAACAGGATTACCATTTATATCTTCAGTTCCAATCCATTCCCATTGGTTTTTAAATTCTTCCTCATTTTTAGCTTCTAAAAGATAAACAGGCGTTTTGAATTTTTTCTCTAGTTTCTTTTGCTCATCTTTTGCTTGATTTATCATAAATGGTTCACTGGGATCATATATGACATAACTATCCAAACCCAACGGGTCAATTCTATTAATAGGATCATTACTACAATAAGCATACCAATTTATTCCGTCCTGAATTGGGTCTTCCGAAATGAATCTTGCAATGCTTGGGTCATAGAAACGATTACGTAGGTAGTACATTCCTGAATGTGAATCGTAGTAATAGTTTGCGTATGTATATGCAGTTATATTCTGCGGATTTTCCACATTACCGTAGGCATCATATTCCGCATCATCAACTACGTTTCCATTACGTACTATAGTTACCGTATCACCATGTCCGTTTTTAAGCAGATAACTTGTTCCATCTGTATCGGTTTGTGCAAATACACCGTCTGCGCCAAGGTAATATTTAACTGTTACGGTTGTTCCCGTAATGTCAGTATCGCCCTCGTGGTCGTTATCGTTATCATCGTCGTCATCATCTTCATTTCCGCCTTGTTGTATATTAATAACCCCTATATATGTTTCAGTATCAGCATCTGTTCCGATAATGTAACCGTAACTGCTTACACCTGAATTTTGCGGAAGTGTGAATGTAAAGTTGAATTTACCTTTTGTTGTACTTACAGTCTGGTCTATGTAAGCAATATTATTTTCGTTTACATTATTAACATCTGTACTTACAACCAAGCTTACCTGATTTTTGCTGTTTGCATCGGAAATCTGTCCTGAAATCTTAACATTGTTTCCGTCAACAGTTTGTGTGCAAGTAACTGTTCTTGCAGGTGTTGTTGGTTCTTCATCATCAGTTTGTCCTTCTGATATAGTACCAATGTATGAATCTACATCAGCATCAGTGCCGATAATGTAACCATAATTTACATCTGCAGGATTTTGCGGAAGAGTGAAATTAAAGTTAAAGTTTCCGCCTGTTGTACTTGTTTTTTGGTCTATGTGAACGATATTGTTTTCGTTTACATTGTTAACATCTGTACTTACAACCAAAGCTACCTGATTTTTAGTATTTGCATCAGGAATTTGTCCTGAAATCTGTACGTTATTACCGTTAATAGTTTCTGTACATGTAATTCCATTTACAGGCAAACTATATGTTTCAACAACAGGTTGTTCTTCTGTAAAGGATGCAACCTTTACAGGCTCGACATCACTATGTTTTACGGTTACTGTTTTTGTTTGTACACCGTCTGCAGTTGTTGTAACGTCTTTTATTATATATCCTCTGTCCCAATAATACTTTTTAACGCTTATTAAGTCTCCGTCATACGTATAGGTTGAAACTGTTGAAAGTTCGTTATTACCATTATATGTATATTTGTATTCATATATTTCAGCAGTATCGTCGGATATATAGTGTGTTGCATATATACTTTCCAAACGGTTAAATGCATCAAAGCCGTATGTGTAATCTTCAATTACAACAGAGTCAAGAATTACTGTCTTACCTACCATATTACCGTTATTGTCGTAGGAATAAGAAGTAGTCTTTGTATACGGTGTATCGCCTGTTGCTGTTTCCGTTTCAGTTAGTAACTGGTTAGCATTGTTGTATGTATAACTTGTATTAATTGTGGAAGTATCACTATATACCTCTTTGCTTGTCATGTTGTTATTGGCATCATAAGTATAGACAGTTTCTTTTCCATTAGCCCAATCATCTTCACTAATCAGGCGTTTATTATAGTCATAATAATAAAATTTGCCAATTGTATTGCCATTTTCAAAACCCCATACTTCTGATGTAAGACCAACATCACATGAATAATATGTATATTGGTTTATTACAGTACCGTCTTCCGATTTTGAATCCATATATGAAATATTGCCCATAGGGTCATAATAATATCTTGTTGTACCCTGATTTGGATGCGTAACTGTTGACAGTCTGTTTAGAGTATTATACGTATATGTTGCCAGTGTGGTTTCTTCATTTGAAACTGATGCAACATTTCCCATTAAATCATGAGTATATATTACATTTTCGCCGTCGTAATCCAAAACTCCTTTTAATTTTTTGGAATTATCGTAAGAATATGAAATTTTACTTTCATCAGGATTTTGAATTTCTGTTAACGACTTATATTCATTATACACATATTCTGTTGTACCTGTCAAGTCCGTCATTGTAAGTACGTTGCCTAAATTATCATATGTATAGGTTATGAATTCAGTTTCGCTTGCACGTGTATCAAGCACTCTGTCCATCATATCATATGTATATGTTGTAACAACGCCTTTGCGGTCCTTTGATGCAATCATATTATTATGACTGTCATACGCATAATATTCCGCTTTGCCAAGCTGATTTGTTTCGCTTAGTACACGGTTTAGTGTATCGAATGTGTAGGTTACTGATGTCCCTGCAACATTATTTGCAGTATTAACCCCTGTAGTAACCTTTATTGTGTTACCTTTATTGTCATATTCATATACAACGGAATTTCCATATTTATCAGTTGTACTTACCAGCTGATTTCTGTTGTTGTATGTATATGTACTGTTTTCCGTTCCTGTAACCTTGGTAAGGTTATTTCTGTTATCATATTCATAGGTTGTATAAATTGGGTCATTGTAGTCATTTTCTCTGTATTCTTCTGTAAGTCTTCCGTACACATCATATTTTTCCTGATGTTCCACATTGGTAGATTTATTATATATGATGTAGTTAACGCTCATATCCCCCTCATTATATACAGCGTTTTCATCATACAGTATGTTGTATTCTCCGTCCGTAGGATTATCTGTTTTTATAATCCTTACAACTCTTCCGTAGCCGTCGTAATAGTAATAGGTGTACAGACCATCTGAATTGTATGAATATGATACATTGCCGTTTTTATATCCATAGGTTACTGTATTTATCAGGTTTTTGCCGTCCGCACTTTCACCTGTATGGATACATCTGCCCAATTCATCATAATATTCTACTGTGTAATATTCACCGTTATATGATGTTACCAACTTGTTTTCATCACCGAATGTATACGTATATTCAACAAATGTATTGTCAGGGTAAACTACCTTTGTCAAGACACCGTTGTTGTTATATGTATATGATGTTGAATATTCAGTATCACCAATATAGTTGTATTCTTTTGCCAACTGTCCCAGGTTTGTATATTCATAATATACTGTCTGGTTTTGTACCGTCATTCCGCTAAAGTCGGCTTTGTTTGTTGTATTATAGGTGGTGGAGGAAGCAACATAGGCATTGTTATTATTTGCTTCGTTTCCGTATATATACGTTATTCTGCCTGTTTCTTCTGTAACATCATTTTTGGTTGTGTAGGAAACTGTTTCTACAACATTACCCGGGTACACTGTATCATATCTATATTCTATGGTATCTACAGAATCTCCATAATCAGTACTTGCTGATACAATTTTTTTGTTATCTGCAGAACGTGTGTTTGTAGTAACAATAGGTGAATCTGTATTACTGTATGCTGTAACTTTAACAGGATACAGATATGTAAGATTTGCTATGTTATCATCTGTACTTGTAAGGTATTCGTATGTTGTTACGTTACCCATTGTGTCGGTGTATGTAAGCGGTGCACTATAGCCGTTTACATATGTCCAGCTTTCTGTACCCTTATCTATAAGTTCACCTTCATAGTAGGTCTGATGTTGTGAGGTTTCTAACTGGTCATTATCGTTATATGTATTAACTATTCTGTTCCTTAAATGTGTAGTTTTATCAAGTGATATCATTTCACAGCCAATATATATTGCATTATTTCCAATTAATATTTTATCATCATAACGATAGTCCATCAATCTATATGAATGTACATAAAAATTATCTGAAAAATAATATATACGCTGTGAACCGTCGGAAAGTTTTTCACCTACCATATATACGTTTCCATCAGTTCCCATAAAAGATGTGCTGGTAAATGTAACATCAGACGGATATGCTTTTATTGAACTTAATGTATCATATAAAGTATCATATACATATATTCCGCTTGAATTTAATAAGTACATAGTGTTGTTTTTGTAAAAACCCTTTGTGTATGTTCCGTTAAAGGTTCTGTCTGAAACAAGTTCAGTAGTTCCGTAATAAAAAGAATATACATATAGTTTATTACCGTACATAAAATATACTTTGTCAGTTCCATCATTACACAGATGCTGTCCAAATGCAGTATCGTCATACCAATGTCCATTTGTTACATCATAATAAGTTATTGTGTTGTTGGAGTATCTGTATATATAGTCTCCTGCTGCATAGTATTCTGTTGACGTTCCAGCTGTAGAATTTCCGTCAGTCCATGTTTTTTCAACAATATCATATACTTTAACTTTTGTATTATTTGGGCTAACAGATGTATCTTTTAAGAAAATAATGATTTTATTGCCCGATGTTTTTACATTCAGGTAGTATAAATGAGCGTTGTTGGCTACTGTGTAACCGAGATTGTGTATGGATTCCAGTTTGGTATCACTTTGTTCATCATTTTTATATATAATTAAAGCATTATCACTTATTAAAATCCTATATATTGCACCATCAATGATTACACTACCATCATAATTTCCCGGAGAGGAAATAAATGTGCTTGAACTTTCTGCACTATCATATACATCTTCTCTTAAAAGATTTTTTTGATAGAATGTATATATGGTTGTAGTCAGAGAATCGTCATCAACTCTTTTATGCTCAATTGTCTGGTAGTTCTCTGTACTTCCTCCCAAAACCTCAACCGGATAATTGATTGGGTAACCGGAAATATCTACGTTGTATTCATACATTGTGCTGTTACCGTCACTATCCGTTATGTTGGATACCTTATATACTTCATACCAATTTAAACTGCGCGCATTTGCAGAAGTATCTAAGCTTCTTCTTGCATATAGGTATTCGTAGTCAGTGTATCCTCCTGTAGGATAGTTTACCTTAGTGAGCAATACATTTGTACCGTTTACCCTGTAGTTATCGTTTTGATAAACATATGAATGTGACAGTTGTTTGTCATACTCAAAAGTTGTTGTAAGGTTTTCACCGTCTGTAATACTTTCGAGAATATACATATTATTGTTTTCGTTAATGTTTTTCAAATCCAATGTAGCATATACTGTATCATCTACACTTACTTTTATATTATCAATTTCTATGCCCATGTTTCCTTCAGTTACAGCATAATCAATATTTATTTCTTTGCCAGTACTGTCTGTTATCTTATTGAGGGTGTGTAAATTGATATTGTATCCTACAGGAGGATTATTTTTTGTGTATCCGGCATTTATATCCTGAAGAGACATTCGATAATAATTCAAATCTGTATATCCATATGTGATTACATTTCCGAATCTATCTTCGGATTTAATCAAGTCACCGGTTTCTTCATCAATGTATTCCTTTACACCGTCAGAATATTCTATGATAATTTGTTCCTCTTCATATGTTGTAGGGTTATATGTTACTGTTGCTCTTAAATCATTTAATTCATATTCCTTTAACTTTACATCTGATGTATAAGTGGATGAATTAAAGTTGATATATTCAACTTCATATGACGAACCATCCCTCAAAGTTAAAACAGGATTTGTATAGCTATATCCATACCTGCCGCGTGTTTTTGTCAAATGAGTCATAGCAAATGACCAACCTGTAGCAAATTCATTATGGGATTTTACTGATTCATATGCTAATGAAGCATATGAATCCTCACCTACGACAGCTGCATCTGAATTGTATTGCACAGTTAAGTCTACATTAAAATCATTTCTTCCGGGAAGTGAAATTAATGTTTTTTCATATGCTAATGCACCTGTTGACAATGAAACAGCGGCTCCGTTTACAACATCTCCAAAGTATGGATTATTAACAACTTCAACTTTCATTTTTTCGTCAGCAGTAGTTGCATAAGTACTTATCTGATATTCGGGATTTGACAAGTTTTCTGCTTCAGTAGAAGTATCCACTGCATTAAAATTTTCATTGTTATTTAGGTATTCAATTAATGTTTGGTCATATTCTGTTTCTTTTGAAACTAAAGTGTTATCTTCTGTACTTGATTCTAATACATCCTCTTTCAACAATGTATCTTCGGATACTGAATCATCAATAACAAATTCTTCTGTATTTATAATATCTTCATCAACTTCAGTTTCTAATTCTGTATCAGCATCTATTTCTATATTAGGTGAAATATCAGGAGTTTCCGCAGATATTGAATCTATTGTTGGTTTTTCTGCAGGATTTTCTTCCCCTATGTTAGCTCGAGCGTTCTCAATTTCAGAATCTTGTAAATTATACTGATCCATATTGAATTTTGTGCCCATTACAGAATTTTCATTGATATCAGTAACTGTAGATTTTGCATCGTCATCAATTTTGATATCATTTGATTCTTCAGTGGATTCATCAAGATTAGTTTCCAATGCAACAATATCGTCGTCTATAATTTCCTGTTCAGTTAATTCTTCAACGTCGACTATTTCAATTGAGTTAGAATTAAAATCAACTGTAGTTTCTTCTTTTAAAGACAAATCAGAGTTGATATCAGTTTCAGTATTTTCGTCTAAATGTTCGTCATCAACCTGTTCTTCTACTTGAACTTTTTTTGTAACTTTACTATTGCTTTCAATAGCGTTATAATTTGTATTTTCAGTTGCAAAAACTGCAAAACTGGATAAAATAATAGAAAGAACTAATAATAAACTTATTAATCTTTTATTCATATAAACCTCCGTCCTTTATTATCACAATCATATATTAATATTTTGTGATTTTTTTCTTTGTGTTTACCTATGTAAAGGTAATTAGTAAATAGTTATTTATTTAAATTATGTTTTTAATGACATAAAACACATTGAGTCCACCTCCTCATAAACTAATAAACAAATAAAATTTTATTT
>JAZOOD010000037.1:0-3256 GCA_045654805.1 Clostridia bacterium
TTTAGAACCGCCAGTTCCGCCTGTACCACCAGTTCCGCCGGTGCCGCTTGGACTATTACCTCCGCCGGTAAAGTCACCGAAATCTTCTTCCTCTTCTGTACCCTCAGGTGCAGTTTCGGTGCACTTAACGATAGGCTCATCGCCGTAGTAAACATAAGCGCCGTCTTTTTTGGTATCCATTATTCTTTCGCCATTAAAGGTTGATGAAGAAGTTTTAAAGCCTGCATAAACTGTTATATCCTTCAAATCGGCTTCAACCATATCCTCAGCTGCAATTTCAGCTTTGCTTGATGATGTGAAATTAATACCTATAGTCTTTTCACCATTTGCAGATTTAAATAGATATTTATCCTGAATTGCACTGCTTTCAATATATGTACCGTCGTATATGAATAATCCCTTAACTTTGCCGGACATATCCTCGTGAACAAGCATTGTTGTTGCATCAGTTTTGTATTTACCCAATGTAACTTCCTGTTTTTGTGACAAATCACTTAAATGATAGAAATAATAAGTATCTGTCACCTCAGTTTCAGGGTCTGTAATCCTTATACGGAATGCCTGAGCCTCAGGACCCTTTACTTCGATATCTATAACATCAGTTTCGATTTTACGGTTGTCACCTGCCTCTAAAGGATAAAGAACTGTTCCGTATTTAACATTTCCCATATTCTTGCGTTCATATACGCCCTTTTTGCTATCAATGTAACTTCCTGTTGCCGGACAATACTTTGAATCTGCAAGGTATATTCCCGACATACCGTCTGAATCTACAGGTGCAACTATAACGTTAGCGCCGGTATCAAAATTACTTCTAAACTCATTTTGGTCGGATATGGAAATACCGGAATCAGGTAACATATGCCAGAACTGAGTATAGGTATTTAGCTTAGTATTATTAGCAGGTACAACATAGTCTGAAACTATAAAGAATCTTTGGTTTCTTAGGAACAACACGCTTCTCTCGACGTTTGCTGCATCCTGAACATAACCGTATGAATATGTTGCAAAATCATACAGATCACTAATCTCCATTTCTTTTTCAACACTGTCCTCTCCAGTTGAGCCAACAATGTTCATTCCGTTAACGGTTATGACATTATGTGAACTAGCCGCTTTCATATAAGCATAATCATCACCTGTCAAAATACTTGCGTATGATGGGTCTACAAGCAAACTTCTGCCATATGCATGCAATACTATGCTCGTCTGGTCATTGTGTCTGTGACTGGCATTATCTCCTTTTGCCGTAAAAGCAAGGGCAATTGAATTCTTTGTCCAACCTGACCTCATATATGTTCTTCTTGCATCAGGGAAGGATATTGATGTAAAATCAGGCAATGTGCCCTGCTTTCCTCCTGTAGCCAGGTATTTTAGGTGGTCTAGCTTAGATTCGTCAACACCCATTTTCAAAAGGTTTCTATACCAGCCTCTAAAGTCTGAGGTATAAGTTTTACCATGGTCTATTGAGTCACCCAAGTTAAATCCGCCCCATCCCGGAGCAGTTGAATAAAGTGCATTTCTTACCATACCATAAAGTATGTCTATACTAGTTTCAGAAAACGGAGGTCCATAATAGTCAGTTTTTGTCTCCAGGAAGGTATTATACATTGTCGCTGTACCACCAAGTTCAGTCCATATATAACCAAATCCCTGTGCAAATGATGAACCGTCTTCATAAACGAATGTTTTATGAATTCTTTCGTTCTCCTTAAGTGTCATTTCATACCAGTAATCTGCGTACTTTATTTCAGGAAATGCCTTACACGCATAATATGCACTTCTTGCATTAGCTGAAGCCATATTACCCACATTAACCTGCGGTTCTATCTGGTATTTACACATATAGTTTGTTGTATTAATAAACTGCTTTACCAATGCTGTGAATATCCATGGGTCATCTTTAAGAATCTGACTATCTATGACATAGAAAAGCGATAATCTCAACTGTGTTACATAGCCCTGCATATCAAGATGACTCATAACTCTGTGCGGAGCAGGATTATTAGGGTCTGCAAATGAATGGTGTTCTTCATATTTATTAGCGCCAACATGATTTATCAAGCTCATCATTTGTCTAAAAAAGGTATATGCATATTCCTCTTTACCCGTAAAGTTGTACATACTTGCAAGTGACTTTGTAAGTGTACCTCTATGGTAATAGCAAAGCTTACCTTTTATTGTTGAGAGAGCGTGTGTTACAAAGCTCCATGCCTCCTGGTCATTACATGAGAAAAATAACCAGTCAGAAAATGAATTCCAAGTAAGTGAGCTTTCTCTCCAGGATGCGTCTTCCCAACCATATATCATAAGTTCTTTTGAAGTAAGGTCGCCTCCCTCTTGCACACGTGCGGTAAAGTTAAGCTGTGCAGAACTTACAGTATCTGTTGCTGATAATTTAGAAATATCGAATTTAATGTATGTTCTCTTAGTTTCAGCCGCCTCATCACCCCAAGGGTAATCAACATCAGTCCAGTTTCCTACATAGCCATATT
Organism: Clostridia bacterium; assembly: GCA_045654805.1. Lineage (GTDB taxonomy): Bacteria > Bacillota > Clostridia > Monoglobales > Firm-18 > CAZNKU01. Next base: position 2,496 of record JAZOOD010000037.1, read on the forward strand.
CCTGTGCATACAAAATTTCTTCAGTTCCATAGTTTTTTGTTGCATTAAGTGTAGGGCTTATATATGTATCTTCATATACCGGAATAGTCTGTGCAACATTATTTATAACAAGATTAAGTGTTGCAGGGGAATCAGTATCCTTAGACTTTATTTCCAATGGTGTATTGCTCTTATCAATAGACGCAATAGTAAAAGCAACATAAGGGTTACCGGACGACACCGCTTTCTTTACATGAGAAAGTATATCTGTTGATGAAACTATCTGCCAATCTGTGCCGTCACATGAAACAATTTCAAGTGGTGTACCAGTTGTAGTTGCTGCGTAAAAGTTTCTTGCCTGCATTTCAGCCTGCATACGATCAGCATCTGTTACAGCGGTAACCTTTGTATTATATATAGTATCTTTTTGTAAAATATAATAATTCAGCAATTCATCCTTTGCTTCCTCATATTTACCTGCTTTTGCCGCTTCCTCAACCTTTGACATTTCAGGAAATTCATCATATTTAAAGCATGATTCCGTAGTCCAAGTTTCCGATTCAGGATCCCATACACCGAAAAATTCCTCATCAGTAATATCCATCGGGTCATCCATAATCTTAAAATCATATGTATTATTCCTGTACACATACTTACCTTCGCCTTCGGAAGCAAATACAAAAGACGCAGATGAAACAATCATTATAAGGGTCAATATTAAACATATAATTCTTTTCATCTTTTAACCCCTTTCTACAGTATGTTTATAAGCAATGATATTA
>JAZOOD010000038.1:0-5558 GCA_045654805.1 Clostridia bacterium
CAATTTATAATGTTGATAACTGTTGAAAAGATGCTTGATAATTATAATTAAAAAAGTGGTAAAATAATTTGGTTTTTGAATAACTCTGTTCTATTGTTTTTATAGTTTAAAAATCAAAATTTAATTACCATTTTTTTTATCTTTTTTATTAGTAGGTTTTCAACATAGATATTAACAACTTGAAATAAAAAAGTGAATACAGTTACCATATAGTATCCGTATTCACTTTTTATAATAAGTTTATATTACTTCAATTTTGCAAGAGCCTCTTTAATGCGACGTATAGCATCAATGATATTCTCGTCGCTTGTTGCATAACTCATTCTGAAACATTCAGGAGCTCCGAATGATGTTCCGCCTACAGCAGCAACGTGAGCCTCTGTCAACAAGTACATAGCAAGGTCATCGCTATTTTTGATAACAGTGTCGCCAAAACTCTTTCCGTAGAAAGAACTACATTTTGGGAATAAATAGAATGCACCTTCGGGAACATTTACTTCAAGACCTGGAATTTCTTTAGCAAGTTTCACAATAAGGTCGCGACGGCGTTGGAAAGCCTTACGCATCTCTTCAACTGGTTCTTGTGAGCCTGTGTAAGCCTCGAGAGAAGCCATCTGGGAAACAGAGCAAGGTCCGCTTGTATATTGTCCCTGAAGTTTATTGCAGCCCTTTACAATCCATTCTGCAGCTGCGAGGTAACCAATACGCCAACCGGTCATTGCATAAGCCTTAGAGACACCATTTATAATAATTACACGTTCTCTAATCTCTTCAAACTGTGCTATACTTTCGTGTTTACCAACATAGCTTATATGCTCATAAATTTCGTCAGCAACAACAAATACCTGAGGGTGTTTTGCAAGAACATCGGCAAGTTCCTTCAACTCCTCCTTTGTATATACAGAACCGGTTGGGTTTGAAGGTGAGCAAAGAATAAGCATCTTTGTTTTTGGTGTTATTGCAGCTTCAAGCTGTGCACCTGTTATTTTAAAATTCTGCTCAATACCTGCACTTACTATAACAGGAGTACCGTCGGCAAGTTTTACCATATCGGGGTAACTTACCCAGTATGGAGCAGGAACGATAACCTCATCTCCCGGATTAACCAATGCCATAATAGCATTACATACAGCTTGTTTAGCACCGTTTGAAACAGAAATCTGTGCCTCGGTGAATTCGAGTCCGTTCTCGTTCTTCAACTTTGCAACAATAGCTTTACGCAATGAAGGATAACCTGGAACAGGAGAATAACGTGACCAGTTTTCGTCAATCGCCTTCTTTGCAGCCTCTTTAATATCATCAGGAGTGTTGAAATCGGGTTCACCCACACTCATATTGATAACATCCACACCTTGTGCTTTAAGTTCCTGGCTTTTTTGTGACATAGCCAGTGTTGCCGACGGTGCCAATCGGTTTACGCGGTCTGATAATTTGTTCATATAGTTATAAGTTTAATCCTTTTTAAAATTCAAAGTATGTCCCATACGTTCTGCTTTTGTATGCAGATAACGTGAATTATAAGTGTTAGGCTCTATTTCAATACTTACATTTTCGGTTATTGTAAGTCCGTAACTTTCAAGGCCAATTCTTTTTACAGGGTTGTTTGTGATAAGACGCATTTTGTGAACACCAATCTGACGTAGGATTTCTGCACCTACACCATAATCTCTTTCATCGGCTTTGAAGCCAAGACAAAGATTTGCATCAACGGTATCCATACCTTCTTCTTGTAGTTTGTAGGCACGCATCTTATTCATAAGACCAATACCTCTACCCTCTTGGTTTAAATAAACAATAACACCTTTTCCGGCCTTGTCAATAAGTTCCATAGCCTCGTGTAGCTGAGAACCGCAATCGCAACGCTGTGAACCAAAAATATCACCAGTCATGCACGAAGAGTGTACACGTACCAAAATAGGCTCGTCTTCTTCCCATTCGCCTTTGATAAGTGCTATATGTTCAAGTCCGTTAGACTTCTGGCGGAAAGGTATCAAACGAAAGTGACCATGTTCTGTTGGCATATCAACCTCTTCACCTTTATCAACAAGAGATTCTTGTTTAAGTCTATACTCAATAAGGTCTTTAATTGATATTATTTTCAAGTTATGCTCTTTAGCTATCTCTACAAGTTGTGGCATACGTGCCATAGTACCATCATCGTTCATAATCTCAATAAGTGCAGCTGCTGGGTATAATCCTGCAAGGCGTGCAAGGTCTATACTTGCCTCTGTATGTCCGGCACGTCTTAATACGCCGTTATCTTGTGCATATAAAGGGTTAATATGTCCGGGACGTGCAAAAGTCTCAGGTTTGCTGTCAGGGTCGGCAAGAGCCTTTATTGTTGCAGCTCTGTCAGCTGTTGATACACCTGTTGTACAACCTTCCACTTTGTCTATTGTTACAGTGAACGGTGTACCTAAAAGGCTTGTGTTTGAATTAACTTGTGGGTTGAGTTCAAGTTCTTTACATCTTGAAAGTGTGATTGGTGCACAAAGTACACCACGGCCATTTTTCAACATAAAGTTGACAGCCTCAGGAGTAATCTTTTCAGCGGCAATGATAAAGTCACCTTCATTCTCTCTGTCTTCATCATCTACAACTATAACAAATTTTCCCTCTTTGAAATCAATGAGAGCTTCTTCAATAGTATTTAGTTTGAAATTATCCATGATATTTTATATAGTATATTGTTTTTTTAGCAGTTTTATAATATTATTTGAGTTTACACGTATTTTCGCAAGGTTCTTATTTAGCCTTATTCGGAATATCATAGCACGAAGATAAATAATAATTCCTATAGGAAAAACAGCTATCGATAATATATTTAGCCAAATTTTATTAAAAGGTGTTTTTATACCCGATATTGATAAAATAGGGAACTCATTAAGGTATAATATTATTTTTTTATCCCGGCTATTACTCATCTCTTCAATAATTTTTTCCAACCTTTCATTTATAGATTGTAATACAAAATCTTCTTTTTGGAAAAATACACTTTTAATAGAAGGGAATTTTTTAAACTTATTATGTATGATGTAACTTTTTATATCATCATGTATATTGTTCAGTATTATATAATCTCTTCTATAGTCAGGATCTTCAATAATAACCTCTTTGGGTACAATATTTCTTTTTTCAGGAATAGCAAAAAGAGTTCTAAAGAATAATTTTAAAGAATCTTTATTGAATATTTCCGAATCTTTGTTTGCATGGTAAGTAAAGAAAACTCCTAATGGTAAAAGCACAAAAGTACTCAACCACACACCATACCATACATGCCACTCCCCTTCTCGTGCCATTTTTGACCCCGATGTAGTAAAAATATAATATAGAATAAATGTTGCAACCGATATAAGTACAGGGTATCCTAAACCACCTTTTCGCACAATAGCTCCTAATGGAGCACCTATAAAGAAGAAAATAAGACATCCGAGTGAAAGAGTGAATTTTTCCCACCACGAAATTTTATGCTTGTTCAGGTCTTTGTCGAGTGAACGCATTATGTTATTCTTTATTTCATAATCAATTTTAAGCTGCTTAATTTTATTCAGCTGTGCTCGTTTCCACGACAATTTATTATGTTGTGTTGCTATATTATATACACTATCGGCATTTATATTATAGATTTTATTTCTTTTCATGTGTGTTGAGTCATTTGCATCAAGCACACCTTTTGATTTATATGTTGAACGAATGACATTTTTCCAGTTATTTAATCCAACACTATCGTTAGCATGTGTCAAGGAATCTATAGCAACCTCTAATTGCTTAATATTTTTGCTTGCGGCATTAGATTTTATAAACGAGGCATCTTTCATTTCAAATCCACCACTCACCTCAAGTATAACCTCTTTCTTTTCAAAAGTCTCACGACGATATGGTCGATTCTTTTTCTCAATCTGCTGGTCAGTAAGGTTTGAGAATTGTTCACCCGAGAACATTGTAAGTATCATGTATTTATCATCCTGAGTATTAAAAATCCTTGCCGAATCCGATACAAGAATATTAGCATTATCAAAGCCTGATGACATGTCATATATAACTACATCATACAACAAACCGGTATCTTTATCCTTATGCTCCACATAAATATTATACCCATCAATCTTATCATAGAATATACCCTCAGGAATCTCACTTTCAGGCGACGACTGCTTAATTGAGTACATCATTGTGAATAATTGCTCCTGAGCATAAGGACTTATTATATTCTGGAAATAAAATGATACACCACAAAGAAGCATACAGCATACAATAAGTGGAGACATAATCCTTAGCAGGGGTATTCCTGCCGACTTCATGGCCAACAATTCAAGTTTTTCACCAAAATTTCCAAAAGTCATCAATGCTGCAAGCAGAATGGCTAAAGGTAAAGATTGTGAAACAAGAGTTATTGAGCCATATGCAAAGAAGCGTGCAAGAATAGAAAAGTCAAGACCTTTTTCAACAAAATCATCTACCCACATCCATAGTAATTGCATTACAAAGATGAATAGGCAGATGAGGAATGTAGCCATCAAATTACCGACAAATGTCTTTACAATAAAAAGATCTATTTTCTTAATATGTGGAATCGGTAATTTCATACTATAAGTAATATAACTTTGTAAGTAGTTTTATTTTCGCATACATTTCACGATAAACCATACAAAACAGGCAGTACTTGTATTAAAGTATAAATACTGCACTATTTTTGTTTTACAAAGTTAGTATAAAATAGGCGATAAATAAGATTTAGAAGCAAAAAACTTATAAGCAACATATGATATGGCGTTTTAATACTACATGCCCGACAGCCTTCTAAGATTTTCTATTTGTGAATCCCATAAATCCTTTTGGTCTTCACTCTCTCCCTTTTCGGCAAAGTCTGTAATTTCAAGAGTGTGTTCCCTTGTAAGTTCGTTATAGGCAATTCTCATTTCAAAAAAAGTGCTTGGGCTTTCATCTTCCCAACGGAATTTTACATATACACCATTTCTTTGTGCAACAAGGTGTGCAACCCTCATTTCAGTCTTTCCCCAAAAGAATTTATAGGTACGGTCAAAACTCTCAACACGGTCGGCAAACCAAGGAGATAATCCGGCAGCTGTGCCTATGTATTTCCAAATCATGGAAGCACTACCCTTCAAAGGATATTCAATATAAATTTTTTCCTTGCTCATCACAAAATAAAATGATAAGTTACAACTATTTGTATATCAGTCGCAATTTATAAAATAAAATCTAATAATCAAAGGTAAATAACTTTATTTTAAAGTTTTATAACAAAAATATAAAGAAGAATATATGAGCTTATATTGAATATACATTTAATAAAGCAGGGGTGTTACTAATAAAAACAGTGTAAGAATCATACTATTAAAACAGTAATAAGGGGATATTGAATATTTTTTTGACGAAAAGTTATAAAAAACTTGCCATATTCAAATAATAAATATATCTTTGCACCGCAAAAATGCGATGGCGAGATAGCTCAGCTGGTTAGAGCGCATGATTCATAATCATGAGGTCCCCGGTTCAATCCCGGGTCTCGCTACTGAAACGGAGAAAGTTGAAAA
>JAZOOD010000039.1:0-32516 GCA_045654805.1 Clostridia bacterium
GTTGCCGGAACAAAAGGTAAAGCCGTCGTTTTTTAACGGCGGCTTTATTCTTTAAAAACAAATATTCCTCGTTAGCTCAGTCGGTAGAGCATCTGACTGTTAATCAGAGGGTCGTTGGTTCAAGTCCAACACGAGGAGCCATAGAAACCGAATGATTTAGATGACAATCTAGAACATTCGGTTTTTTCTTTATATTATTGCAATTTTTAGAAAAATAAGATATAATAGAGTTATACAAGAAGGTATTCTAAGAGGTAATAAATATGACTAATGAATATATTTATCGTTACACTAGCTTTGAATCTTTTGTGGGTTTAGTTCAAAAACAAGCATTGACTTTTGTCCTTCTTAGCAAGTGGGATGATCCGATGGAAGGAAGTGCGGTAAAGTATTTGTTTCAAAATAAAGATACTCAAGATGTAGCGACATTATTGACACTAATCCATAATAAAATTTATGCACAAAGTTGGTCACGCGTAGAAGAAAGTGATGCTATGTGGCGTATATATTCGTATGCCAATCATTCTATACGAATTAAAATATCAATCCATAGCGTTTCTAAACTTGATGGGGTAGAGGGGATAGATGTTGATTATTTGAATTTTCCTTTAGAAAAAGATTATTTAAAAAGCGATATGCGACTAAAGGCTTTTGCTCAAAAACGAACAGCTTTTTCACACGAAAAAGAGTATAGATTAATTAAACCATATAGATATAATGGTGATTATGACATATCGAGACATTTTAAAGCACTTATTGCCTTAAATGAGCCAGCGTCTAGATATAGAATTCTCAATGAACTTTTCCCGGATTTACCTATGGAGGAACAAGTTGATGAACTTATAAAAATTTTAAATATAGGCAAAAATGCAGTTGAGACGAATGAGGTGTCATTTAGGCATATTCCAAATTTTATAAAAGGTGTTATGGTACATCCTTTTGCAGAAGAATGGTATGTGGAGGTTGTAAAGGATTTCTGTAAAATAAATAATATTCCATTTGAAGGAAAATCGAATTTATATGCTGATTGAAATATACGATAGAGCAAAGAGTGTTTATATATTAAAAGGGGAGGATGTTATATGAAAATCAATCAAAAAAGTATTTCTATTACCTTGAGTGTGATATCAATGGTACTCATTTTTATGTGCATGGTATTGCCAATTTTTTCTTTTTGGAATTATAGGCTTTGTATGATTCCGTTTGCACTAATTAGTATTATTCTGTTTTTTACAAATCTTAAGGAAAGAACAAAAAATGGTTACATTATAATGGCTTGTGTAATATTGGTATTGACTATAGTAGCTTTGTTTTTAGGTTCAAGTATGGAAGGGGTTGTTATTAGTGCGGTATTATCCGCTTATATTGCAATCTTATTGTTTTTGCCCAAAACGAACCAAGCCACTTTAGCAATCACGATTATTTCATCTATTATTACAATTCTTATACAAATTTCAACTATTTGCAGATGGTTTAATAATTACGATTTGATTTATAGCGGTGATTTTCCGGAAATTCCATTAGAAGTAGCGGATAGAATGTTGGTTACAGGGTTTAACGAGATAGGTATGGCGATTATAATTTGCTGTTTGATTTGTTCTGCTTTTTCTATCCAATATAATATTCCTAAAAATAATAAATCAATACAATCAAAACAAGAAGATCTTTCTAAAGAAAATGTCAAGAAAAAAGTTGAAGATACTAATAAGAATTATAACGTTTGCATTTTTGATACAACCACTCATACTTTACGTAAAGAAAAGAAAGTTGTTGATATTACAAAATTCCCGCCATCTAAATTTGCAGATAATGATACATATTATGCCATTGAAACTTTTAGAGATGGGAAAAAAGTAAGAATTTATCATACTAAGGATAATTGGAATAAACAAATTGAATTTGGTATAAGTGAAGAAGAGAAATAGATGGCATCTAAACCGTTCGGCTCTTCCAAAAATCACCATACGATAGTGATATGCACCCCAAAAGTGTCTAACTTTTGGGGTGCATATCATATTTAGATACTGTCGGTTTTTATATATATAAATTACTCATGGAACATTTTTCTAAACAAGCTGTATGTTCAAACCAATCTTACATAATTCATTATATATTTCTTTATTTAGTGACTGATTTGTAACAATAAAGTCTGCTATACTTGTGGGGGACACGTTAGCAAATGCTGTACGTCCAAATTTCGAAAAATCTGCAGCCACAATGCAAAGGTCTGATTGAGCAATCATTGTACGGTCAATCTCCGCCTCTTTATCATAATAAGTTGTAAACCCTTTTTCGGCATTTATACCATCTACTGAGAGAATAAGTTTATCAGCATGATAGTTTTTAAGCTGTTGCACTGCATCTGTACCGTATGTAAACTGGTATTTTGTATTGACGGCACCTCCTACGAGGATAACATTAAAATTAGGATTATCTGCGGCCTCAAGTGCTATTGAAATAGAGTTTGTTACAATATTAAGGTTATATTTTGCAGGTAATGAACGGAACACAAGCAATGTTGTCGTTCCTGAATTGAGCATAATGGTATCGTTGGGCTCTACCATTTGTGCAACTTTTTCTGCAATTTTATTTTTTTCTATCTGATTAGTTTCAAGACGCTGATTTAAATTCATACTGTAATACGGTTTGTATGAGCTTATTGCACCGCCGTGCACACGTGAAAGGAGCCCTTTGTTTTCCATATCCGCAAGGTAATTTCTTATGGTTACTTCGGAAATATCGAAAACCCTGCTTAATTCTGTCACCTTGACAGAGCCGTGTTTTTCAAGTAATTCCAGTATTTTTTGTTTGCGTTCATTTAGCATTGGTAGAACCTCCTGTGAATATGGGGTGTACAAATTAAATGCCTATGATTTATATTACAGTATTTCGATGGTTTTGTCAATATCAGACTTGTTTTGAACAACTTTAGAAATATAAAATTCCGAGGGATATGATATAAACGATAATTTTTATAAAAAATCTATAAAATTATTTAACGGAAATTCTCTTTTTTGTTGTTGATAGTATGGAAATTACAGAACTAATACTACCTGCTATAATATCCCACATTGTGTCATCCAGTGAGCCGTTTTGGGATGTGAGGCCCAATAATTTATCTATGGAAAATTCATAAATTTCCCACACTCCCGCTACGGCAACAGCAAATGACAAGGCAAATACATTCATTAAAAGTTTGTTTTTTGCATTGCCGTTTAATTTCTCATATATATTTTTACCTGCAGGCACAGTAATAAAACCTGATAAAAAGTGAAGTATTTTATCCCAAGACGGTATAATGCGATATATTTCCAATCCTCTGCCTGCAAAAACCGATAGCAAAATAAATATTAAGATTCCGTAATATGTTCCCAGAGACAGAATAGAGACTTTATCATTTATTATAATAACTGCAACAAGGCATAACATTGTAAGGAATGAATTTAATGCCACATCGTACTGCTTTGTAAAAATTGCATATATACAAACAATAGCAGGGAGAGTATTTAAAATAATATTGATTTTTGTTTTTCCTGACATAAGCTTATTCACCTTTTAATATTTTTGTTTATATTATATGAGTTTATTTTAATTGTATTACAAATTGACCCTTGACAATTGAAGTTTGCAAAATTTGTGTTTTTATATTAAAACAGAGTTATAAAATAGGAGAAAATAAAGCGAAATGCAACTAAGGGTTGCAAATAAATTCATATCAAAGTTGCTTGATATGTTAGTATTATTTTGTTATTATCTTACTATAATAATGTATAATGAGTAAGAAAGGTGATTTAAATATGACAATAGGTGAAAAAATTTCACAACTTCGTATGGCATCGGGTATTTCTCAGGAGCAGTTGGCTGAAAAAATTTTAGTTTCGAGACAAGCAGTTTCAAAATGGGAAATGGATCAGGCACTTCCGCAAATAGACAAGGTCTTACTTTTATGTCAGCTTTTTGATATTTCTACAGACGAACTTTTGCAGGATAAAATTGTCATTGACACCAAAGGGGCAGGGAGTTTGAAGAACAAGTATTTTGGCACTGACGGATTTCGTGGGGAGGCAAATGTTAATCTTACTTCAATGCAGGCATATAAGGTAGGCAGATTTTTAGGATGGTACTATTCTTCTGAACTTTCCGGTTGTAATAAAGCTAATTATCGTCCTCGTATAGTTATCGGTAAGGACACAAGACGTTCCAGCTATATGTTAGAATATTCTATTGTTGCGGGAATTACAGCTTCCGGTGCGGATGCATATATGCTTCATGTAACCACTACACCAAGTGTATCTTATGTTACAAGACAGGATGATTTTGATTGCGGTATTATGATTACTGCTTCTCACAATCCGTTTTTTGACAATGGAATTAAGGTTATAAACAGATATGGTGAAAAGCTTGACGATAATACTACGGCTTTAATAGAAGCATATTTGGACGGAGACGTTAAGTCGTTGGGGATTTCCGGTCAGGATTTGCCATTAGCACACAGAGAGCGTATCGGATGTATTGTGGACTATGTTTCCGGCAGAAACCGTTATCTTGGTTATTTAATTTCTCTGGCATCACATTCATATAAAAATCTTAAGATAGGTCTTGATTGTGCTAACGGTGCTTCGTGGATGCTTGCACAGTCTGTATTTGGTGCTTTAGGGGCACAGACTACAGTTATAGGGGCAGAACCGGACGGACTTAATGTAAACAATGGATGTGGGTCTACTCATATTGAAAAGCTATGTGCTTTGGTTAAGGAGCAACATCTTGATGTTGGATTTGCCTTTGATGGTGATGCAGATCGTTGTATTGCAGTTGATGAAAACGGCAATATAATAGACGGGGATATGATGCTTTACATTCTTGGAAAACGTCTTAAATCAAGAGGAATGCTTAATAACGATACCGTTGTTGCTACTATTATGTCAAACAGCGGGCTTTTGTCAAGTCTTGAGGAAGCCGGAATAAAGTGCGAACAGACTACTGTGGGTGATAGATTTGTTTATGAATGTATGCAAAATAATGACTATTGTTTAGGCGGAGAACAATCGGGGCATATTATTCTTAAGAAGTATGCCACAACTGGTGACGGACTTTTGACTGCTATTATGTTAACCGAGGAAATATGTGATATGAAGTCTACATTGTCCAAACTGGCTGAACCTGTCAAATTATATCCACAGTATATGGAAAACATCCGTGTTAAGGATAAGGAAGCAGTTCTTGCAGACAAAGAGGTTTTATGTGAACTTGATGCAGTTGAAAAACTTATTAACGGCAAGGGCAGAGCACTTCTACGTAAAAGCGGAACAGAGCCTGTTATACGCGTTATGGTTGAGTGTGAGAGCGAAGAGATGTGCAAGTCTTATGTGGGACAAATAGTAAGACGTATTGTTGAAAGGGGACATAAGGATGAATAAGTGTGTGCGTACAAAGGATTTATTTGATTGTAAAACACCGTATCTTTGTGAACTGTTTGACTCCTGCGAATACTCATGGGAAATACTTCCCCAAATTAAAGATTATATAAATAAACTTATTGAAAAAGGATTGACGGGATTTGATGAAATCTCCGAAGGTGTGTGGGTAGGTAAAAATGTCAAAATTTATCCTACTGCTACCATAGAGGCTCCTGCTATTATAGGAGAAGGTACGGAAATAAGACCGGGGGCATTTATTAGAGGAAACGTTATTACAGGTGCGAATTGCGTAATAGGCAATTCATCGGAGCTTAAAAATTGCGTATTGCTGGATAAAGTACAGGTACCCCATTATAATTATGTAGGTGACTCTATACTTGGTAACCATGCTCATATGGGGGCTGGGTCTATTTGCTCTAATCTTAAGGCTGACGGCAAACCCGTAGTTATACATGGTGATGAGGAATATGAAACGGGAATTCGCAAAATAGGAGGCATACTTGCTGATAATGCAGATATAGGATGTGGATGTGTACTAAATCCAGGGACTGTAATAGGGAAGAATACATCTGTATATCCCCTTACTTCTTTAAGAGGGGTATTTCCCGGGGGATGTATTGTGAAGAATGCAGAAAATATTGTTGTAAGAAAGATGCCATTATAATGGAGGATAACTTATGTGTGGGATTGTTGGTTATACCGGAACACAAAATGCTGCTCCAATTTTAATTGAAGGATTAAAAAAATTAGAATATCGTGGGTATGATTCTGCAGGAATTGCTGTTGTGAATGATGGTAAAATAAATATCAGCAAGGAAACAGGGAGAATTGCAAATCTGTGTGAAAAGACAGACAACGGACTGTTGATGCCTGGATGTATAGGTATAGGGCATACCCGTTGGGCCACTCACGGTGCTCCTACTGATACCAATGCTCACCCACATACCAGTAATGACGGAAGATTTGCAGTAGTGCATAATGGTATTATTGAAAATTATATAGAACTTCGTGAAGAACTAATAAAAAGGGGTTATGAATTTGAAAGTCAGACCGATACAGAGGTTATAGTACATCTTGTTGAGATGTACTATACAGGTGATTTCAAAATGGCGGTTATGAAAGCATCGGAAAGACTACAGGGGTCGTATGCCCTTGGTATATTATGTGCTGACTATCCGGATAGGGTTTTTGTGGTAAGGGAGTCCAGTCCTTTGATTTTGGGCGTGGGTATGGGCAGTAACTATTTCGCATCTGATGTAACTGCTTTAGTTTCCCATACAAGGAATATAATATATCTTGAAGACGGTGAATTTGCGGAAATATCTTCCGAAAATATTCGGATTTTTGATTGTGCAGGTAGACCTGTGCAAAAAAAGATTAACCGTATTACCTGGGATATTCAGGCGGCAGAAAGAGGCGGATACGACCACTTTATGCTTAAGGAAATTATGGAGCAACCAAGAGCCGTGGAAGCCACAATATCTCCAAGAATTCAGGATAACACAATTTCACTCGATGATATTAATTTATCTGCAGATTACCTGAAAAATATTAATAAAATTGTAATAACTGCTTGCGGTTCAGCATATTATGCGGGGTGTTCTGCAAAATTCACCATTGAAAAACTCTGCCGTATTCCGGTACAGGTAGAACTTGCAAGTGAACTCAGGTACAGTGAACCGTTGATTGATACAAATACCCTTTTGGTGGTATTGTCACAATCGGGGGAAACAGCCGACACTATTGCTGCAATGAAGGAATGCCAACGTCTTGGTGCAAGAGCATTGGCTATTGTCAATGTGGTTGGCAGCACGATTGCGAAGCTTGCGGACTATACCCTGTACACGTGGGCGGGGCCTGAAATTGCCGTGGCAACAACAAAAGGATTTACAACGCAATTGGCGGCATTATATCTGCTTTCAGTATATGTTGCTGAAAAAACTGGGTGCATAAATGCCGAAGAATATAGAAAAATGATTTCTACAATAAAAAGTTTGCCGAATAAAATGCAATTGGTATTGGATATGAATCCGTCAATCTCGAAATTGGCGAAGAAGTATCATTGTGCACGCTCTATGTTCTTTATCGGACGCAATACAGACTATGCGGTGGCTTTGGAAGCGGCATTAAAAATGAAGGAAATATCTTATATCCACGCTGAGAGCTACGCTGCAGGAGAATTAAAGCATGGTACCATAGCTCTTATTGAGGACCATCAGCCTGTAATCGCCCTTTGCTGTAATAAGAAAATGACGGAAAAGACCATGAATAACATTGTTGAGGTTAAGGCAAGGGGAGCAGAGGTATTGGCTGTTACATCCAAGGATAATACTAAAATGGTATCACTTGCAGACGATATAATAGTTGTACCGGAGATAGATGTGCTTTTTGGCGGAGTAGTTGAAATTGTGCCTCTCCAGTTATTGGCATATTATGTTGCAAAGGAAAATGACTGTGACATAGATAAGCCCAAGAATTTAGCAAAATCAGTAACAGTAGAATAATATATTACAAAACCACTCAGAGAGTGGTTTTTGTTGACAACAGCCTTTGTGAGTGATATAATTCTTTTGGTCAAATTATGGATGAAAGAGGTAATGTTATGTTTTTGGCAGGTCAAATAGTAGGTGTTTTTGTTACAATAGCTGCTGTAATTTCAATGCAGTTTAAAAGTATGAAGAATATTCTCGCAGGGCAGGTAGTAGCCAACTTACTTTTAATGTTAAATTGTGTTTTGCTGTCTGCGTGGGCAGGTGCAGGCATGGGCATTATAGCTACAGTACAGACAATTGTAAATTATGGTTTTAAGTCAAAGGATAAAAAAATACCTGTTTCACTAACAGTATTTTTTATGATTTTATATGTAGCAAGTTCATTCTTTACATATAAGGGTATAGCAGATATCCTTCCGTTAATTGCATCACTTATTTTTGCAGTAGCAATTATGCAGGAAAAGGCTTCGGTTTGCCGACTTTTATCTTTGGGCAATTCTGCATTATGGCTAATTTATGATATTTGCATAATGGCGTACACAACAACTTTAACACATGGTATTTTGCTTGTTTCGGTTATTGTGGCAATTATAAGACTTGATATTAAAGAATGGAAAAAGGTTAAATAATTAAATTCAAAGAGATGTTATTACAATATAGAATAATATCTTTTACTTTTATACTAATGAAAAAAGAAAATCCCACGATGTCGAATCGTGGGATTTTTGATTGATAGTAACAATTAACGTTTACTAAACTGTGGTGCACGACGAGCAGCTTTAAGACCGTATTTCTTACGTTCTTTCATACGTGGGTCACGTGTTAGGTAACCGCTCTTCTTAAGAACAGCTCTGTTTTCAGCGTCAACCTGCAATAGGGCACGAGCTATACCGTGGCGAATTGCACCGGCCTGACCTGTTACACCGCCGCCGACTACTGTAGCGATAACGTCAAACTTACCTGTTAGACCCAAAGCCTCAAGTGGTTGACGAACGATTAATTTAAGTGTGTCCAAACCAAAATAATCATCTATATCACGCTTGTTGATTGTAACAACACCTGTTCCAGGAACAAGACGTACTCTGGCGATTGATTTTTTTCTTCTACCTGTACCGTAGTATCCAGCCATTTAATTCACCCTCCTACTTAATCTCTCTATCCCAAACGATAGGTTTTTGTGCACTGTGCTTGTGTTCAGCATCCTTGAAGATACGACATCTTGTAAGTGCTGTTCTGCCAAGTGTATTGTGAGGTAGCATACCCCAAACTGCCAATTCCATAGCTTTGTCAGAACGGTTAGCCATCAAATCAGAATACTTAACAGCTTTAAGACCGCCTACATAACCTGTGTGACGATACCACATTTTCTGTTCAGCCTTATTACCTGTAAGGATAGCCTTATCCGAATTGATGATGATTACGAAATCACCACAATCTGCATGAGGAGTATAAGTAGGCTTATGCTTACCACGCAATATAGTAGCTGCAACTGTAGCAACACGGCCTAGCGGCTTGTTTGCTGCATCAATGATATACCATTCTCTTTTAAGCTCTGAAGCTTTTGCCATATATGTGCTCATTAAAATTACCTCCTTGTCAAATTTACGACTATAACATAATACAACACCTTGAAAAATATGTCAAGTACTTTTTTCAAAAAAATTAATTTACTTTTTGCAAACTCTAAAATTCTCAATTTTTCTCAAAAATGCTCAAAAATACTCAAAAATGATTTTTAATATTTTCTGTAATTTCTATAAAAAATATTTATATTTACAATAAAAAGTACCAAAAAAGTTTTAAAAGTCTTTACATTTATCTGTTTTTTTGGTAATATTATTTTAAGTATATACATAATAAAATAATATTTTACGGAGGATAATATGCCAATATATAACAGGATTATATTAAAGGTAAGCGGGGAAGCTTTGGCAGGGCCTAAAAAGACAGGTCTTGATGATGAAACAATAGGTAAAATTACCGACCAGATAAAGATTGCTGTGGATATGGGTGTACAGGTAGCTATTGTCTGCGGAGGTGGCAATTTCTGGAGAGGCAGAAGCGGTGAAAATATGGACCGTACAAGGGCAGACCATATGGGTATGCTTGCTACAACTATAAATGCACTTGCGTTGCAGGATTCACTGGAACATCGCGGTGTGGATACGAGGGTGCAGACTGCTATTGAAATGAAACAGTTTGCAGAGGTTTACATCAGAAATAAGGCAGTACGTCATCTTGAAAAGGGTAGGGTTGTTATTTTTGCATGCGGTTCAGGCAATCCGTATTTTTCAACAGATACCGCAGCAGCTTTGCGTGCGGCTGAAATTGATGCAGATGCAATATTGCTTGCAAAAAATGTTGATGGTGTATATGACAGCGATCCTAACATAAATAAGGATGCAGTTAAATATGATGAGCTTACATATCTTGAAGTTATCAGCAAGGGACTTAAGGTAATGGACTCTACAGCATCTTCTCTATGTATGGATAACAATATCCCGCTTTTGGTATTTGGTCTTGATGACCCGGGAAATATTATTAAGGTATTAAATGGCGAAAAAATCGGAACAGTGGTAAAATAGATTATACATGATAATGAAAGGATTGATTTTATGAGACAAGAATTAAAACCATTTGAGGAAAAAATGAACAAGGCGATTACATTTTATACTAATGATATTAACACAATTCGTGCAGGCAGAGCAAACCCTGCAATTTTGGATAAGGTACAGGTAGAATACTACGGAGTTCCTTCACCTCTTAATCAGGTGGGTACCGTTTCAGTTCCTGAGCCCACAACGATAGTTATTCAGCCATGGGATGCTACAATACTTCCTGAAATTGAAAAAGCAATCAACAAGGCTGATTTGGGACTTGCTCCTCAAAATGACGGCAAGGTTATTCGTCTTAACTTCCCTCCGCTTACCGAAGAAAGACGTAAGGAGCTTGCTAAAGGGTTACACAAAAAGAGCGAGGATGCAAAAGTTAACGTACGCGGAGTACGTCGTGATGCTATGGACTTTTTCAAAAAAGCACAGAAAAATAGTGAAATTACAGAAGATGATTTGAAAGGTCTTGAAGACGAAATCCAAAAGCTTACAGATGCAAAGATTAAGGAAATTGATAACATCTGTGCAGCTAAGGAAAAAGATATTATGTCCATTTAAGGGTGAATAGAATGTTCTTTAAGGGATTTAAAAAGAAAAATGATGTGCATGAGATAGATAAAACCAATCTGCCCATGCACATTGGTATTATTATGGACGGTAATGGAAGATGGGCAAAAAAACGTAATCTTCCCCGTAATTTCGGTCACCGCGCCGGAGCAGAAACGTTGAAGAAAATTACTACATATGCTGATGAAATTGGTATAAAGGCAATTACCGCCTATACATTTTCTACGGAAAACTGGAAACGCCCTCAGGCGGAAATAGATGGAATTATGGCTCTTTTACGTGAATATTTGCTGGATTACAAGAAAAATCTTGGTGACAAAAATGCAGTAATAAGAGTTATTGGCGACCGCTCTGTTCTCGATGATGATATTATAGAACTTATTGCCAAAACTGAGGACTTCACAAAGGATAATACAGGGGTTGTGCTTTGCCTTGCTATTAACTATGGAGGACAGGACGAAATTGTAAGGGCGGCAAAACAGATAATTACTAATGGTGAAGAAATTACTGCGGAAAATATTGAAAAAAATCTTTATACAAGCGAGCTTCCGCCGGTAGATTTGATTATCAGACCAAGCGGGGAAAAACGTCTTTCAAACTTCCTTCTTTGGCAGTCGGCATATGCCGAGCTTTGGTATGATGATATTTTATGGCCTGATTTTTCAGTTGAGAAATTCAATCAGGCGATTATAGACTTCCAACAGCGTAACAGACGTTTCGGAGGAGTGTAATACTGAAGGGACTGATATTTTTGAAACAACGTGTAATATCCGGAATCACCGGAGTGATACTGCTTATTGCGATATTGGCTCTTGGCACGCCTTTTGTCGAGATTGCAGTTGCATTAATTGCTGTAATGGGGGCAGTTGAACTTTCAAATGCGACGGGTATTTCTAACAATAAAAAATTGATGATAACAACTATTGTGGGAACAGTTTTTCTGGTTGCGTCTCAATTTTTCGGCAATACACTTTTTACCCCTGCTATGTATATGTACATAGTTGCAGTTTTTGTTGTATATATGATAAATATGGAAACAATAAAGCTTAAGGAAATTGCTGTAACTTTTTTCCTTGCTGTTTATGTTGCCTTTATGTTTGGTCACCTTATATTGGTACGCAATATGTATAACGGACATCTTTTGGTGTGGTTTATATTTATAGGTGCTTTTATTACAGATACTGCGGCATTATTCGGCGGTAAATTCTTTGGCAGACATAAGCTTTGTCCTAAATTAAGCCCTAAAAAGACAATAGAAGGTGGTATCAGCGGGGTAATAGGATGTGTTATTGCAACATTGATATATTGTTTAATATGCCGTATCGGGTTTGGAGTGTTCCCTCACTACGGGCAGGCGATTTTGATAGCTTTTGGTGCGTCAATAGTTTCTCAGCTTGGAGATTTGTCGGCATCTTGCATCAAGCGGCAGTTTGGCATAAAGGATTATGGCAAGATTATGCCCGGCCACGGAGGTGTAATGGATAGATTTGACTCTGTATTGTTTGTGGCACCTTTTGTATACTATATGCTACTTATTTTCCCGCTTTTCGGGTAATGAAAGGTAAGATAAAATTGAAGAAAATATCGATAATAGGAAGTACAGGCTCAATCGGCACTCAGACTTTGGAGGTTTGTGATAACCTCCAAAATGTGCAGATTATGGGCCTTTCTGCAAATAATAATGTAAAGTTAGCAGAAGAACAAATAAGAAAATACCGACCAAAGCTGTTTGCTATGGTTAATGAGGACAGCGCAAAGGCTCTTAAAATTTCAGTTTCAGATACTGACACTAAGGTTATTTCAGGAACAAACTGTATGAGTGAAATCAGTACTATGGAAGAAATTGATACCGTTGTAACCTCTGTTGTAGGTATAGCAGGCCTTGTTCCAACTATGGATGCTATAAAAAGTGGAGTGAATATTGCCCTTGCAAACAAGGAAACCTTGGTTACTGCAGGCAGTATTGTTATTGATGCGGCTAAGGGGAATAATGTAAGTATATTGCCTGTTGACAGTGAACACAGTGCAATTTTCCAGTGTATAGGAAAACATCCGCAGGGGGAAATTAACAGACTTATAATTACAGCATCAGGCGGGTCTTTTTACGGCAAAAAAGCAGATGAGCTTGAAAATGTAACTGTTAAAGAGGCTCTTAATCATCCAAACTGGAGCATGGGGCAAAAAATCACCATTGACTCTGCCACACTTATGAATAAGGGGCTTGAGGTTATAGAGGCTCATTGGCTGTTTGGTATGGATTATGACAATATTGATGTGGTAGTGCATCGTGAAAGTATCATTCATTCTTTGGTTGAATTTAAGGATAAAAGTGTGCTTGCACAACTTGGATTGCCGGATATGAAGCTTCCTATCCACTATGCTCTGTGCTATCCTGACAGGGTTGAATCCAGTGTAGAACAACTTAATCTGTGTGATATAGGCAAACTTACTTTTGATAAGCCGGATTATGATACCTTCAAATGCCTTTCTCTTGCAATACGTGCGGGCAGAGAAGGGGGAACAATGCCAACTGTTTTAAATGGGGCCAATGAGGTGGCTGTGGAATTGTTCTTAAAAGGCAAAATCAAGTTCAATGACATCGCCCGTATTGTAGAAAATTCAATGAATAATCATAAAAATGTTTTAAAACCTAATCTTGACGATATAATATATACTGACAAATGTGTCAGGGAAGAGGTATATTCAAAATGGCAACAGTAATTTCTGCAATTGTAATATTTTTGGTGCTTGTTCTTGTTCATGAATTCGGGCACTTTATAACTGCAAAGCTCTGTGGTGTAACAGTTAATGAGTTTGCCATAGGCATGGGGCCCACTATTTTAAAAAAAGAATATAAGGGAACAGTTTATTCTTTAAGATGCATACCAATAGGCGGTTTTTGCGCTATGGAGGGTGAAGATGAAGAAAGCGATTCCAACGGGGCATTCAGCAATAAAAAGCCGTGGCAAAGGATATTGATATTAGTGTCCGGTGCAGCTATGAATCTGCTTTTGGGACTGGCGCTGATGTGTATGGTAATGTTTTCAAAGGATGCACAGTATGTTGCAGTTCCTGTAATCAACACTGTATTGGAGGATTCTGCTGCACAGAAGGCAGGTCTTCGTCCCGGAGACGAGATTATTAAAATAGACAATGCGGATATAGAGACACAGCTTGAATTGAAATTTGAACTCACACGCTACAAGGGCGGAGATATCAATGTGGAATATATTCGTGATGGAGAAAAATTCAGCACAACTCTTACGCCTAAAAAAGGTGATGACGGGATTTATTATATAGGATTTGAAGCTAAAAGTGAGCCTTTGAATTTTGGAGGGCGTATATATCACGCATTACAATACACTCTCTTTTACGGCAAAATGATACTTGTATCATTATTTGACCTTGTTACAGGGAGTATAGGCGCAGAAAATATGTCAGGCCCGGTGGGGATAGTTTCGGAAATAGGTAATGCGGCACAACAAGGTATGCAGTCGCTCTTATCATTTGCGGCACTTATTACAATAAACCTTGGGTTATTTAATCTTTTGCCCTTTCCTGCTCTTGACGGTGGCAGGGTGTTCTTTATATTTGTGGAGCTTGTTATACGCAGGAAAATTCCTGCTGATAAAGAGGGAATGGTGCATTTTATAGGTTTTGCACTGCTTATATTGCTGATGCTTTTTGCTACCTGGAATGATATTGTCAGACTAATTATAAAATAAAGGGAAGTTGAATATATGCTTAATTTAAGAGAAAATACAAAACCTGTTTATGCCAAGGGTGTAAAAATCGGTGGTGGAGGGGTGGTTATACAGAGTATGTGTAACACTAAAACTGCCGATGTTTCTGCAACTTTGGAACAAATTAGCGGACTCGTTGCGGAAGGGTGTGAAATTGTACGTCTTGCAGTACCTGATATGGAAGCCGCAAAGGCCTTTGACAAAATATGCTCAAATGTGGATATTCCCGTTGTTGCAGACATACATTTTGACTATAAATTAGCTTTGGAATGTGTGAAAAACGGTGCGGCAAAAATTCGCATTAACCCGGGAAATATTGGTGGTATGGACAGAGTAGAGGCAGTTGCAAAGGCTTGCCGTGTGAATGGTATTCCTATCCGTATTGGTGTTAATATGGGCTCTATTGATAAAGAAATGGAAAAAAAGTACGGAAGAACGCCTAAAGCTATGGTTGAAAGTGCCTTTATGCACATAGGACTTTTAAATAAATTTGATTTTGACGACATTGTTTTGTCCCTTAAAGCCTCCGATGTGTTAAAAACTGTGGAAGCATACAGACTTATGAGCGAAAGCTGTAACTATCCTTTACATATCGGTGTTACGGAAGCAGGTACGGCATATTCGGGACTTATAAAGTCATCCGTTGGTATAGGTACACTTTTGTTAGATGGCATAGGGGATACCATAAGAGTTTCTCTTACTGCGCCGCCCGTTGAGGAAATTACCGCTGCAAAATACATATTAAAGTCGGTGGGACTTAAAAAGGGCGGAATTGAATTTGTTTCTTGTCCATCTTGCGGCAGATGTAAAATAGACCAGGTAAAGGTTGCCAATATGGTGGAAAAGGAACTTAATAAATTTGATAAGCCTATTAAGGTTGCTGTTATGGGTTGTGCAGTAAACGGTCCCGGAGAGGCAAAAGATGCTGATATCGGCGTGGCCGGGGGGGATGGTTTTGCCTTGTTGTTTAAAAAAGGAGAAATAATACGCAAAATACCTGAGGATAAGATACTTGAAACTTTAATTGAAGAAATTGAGGAAATATAATGAACAGAAGATTATCAGAGGTTTTAAAACTGGTAGACAATGAAATATTAAAACATTCCGAAGCTGTTAGCATAGCTGTTTATGCTGAAAGCCGTGTTTTAGAAATTGTAGCAAAGTGTGAAAAAATGGTACGTAAGGAGTCTGTACGAAATCTGGAACAACAGATTTTGTCTGCATATAAGCTTAATGATGTGTCATTGGAATTTGTGTACGACAAGGGGATTTTTAATGCTAATTCCATAAAGACTGTTGCCGGATACCTTACTGATTATCCCCAGATTATGCCTATTATAAATAATGCGGAATGTAATATAGACGACGATACTTTGTACATAGATTGTATTGATGGTGGGATAATTGGTGAAGAAATCAAGGAATCACTTTGCGAATCTGTTAAAAAAATGTTTGGTATTAACATAAAAATTGAATTCATCCGTTCCAGGACTGATGAGGAAATTGAAGAACAATTTGAACTCGAAAAGAAAGAAATTTTTGAAAGCATAGAAAAAGTAAGACAGGTAATGGAGGAGAGTAAAAAGAAATCTCCCGTTATATACGGCAAGGAAATTAAGGGTAATCCGGATATTGAAATTGGGGCAATTGACGAGCTTTCGGGAAATGTTATTATAGATGGTTATTTGTTCAAAAAATCCCCAGATATTAAGGAAACTCGCAACGGGGCACATATCGTTACCTTTAGTATAACTGATGACAAAAATGCAATTAACTGCAAGATTTTTACCGATGATAATTCTGCCTTTTCTGCATTAGAGGGCAGACTCAAAAAGGGGACAGCACTTCGAGTACGTGGAC
Organism: Clostridia bacterium; assembly: GCA_045654805.1. Classification (GTDB taxonomy): domain Bacteria; phylum Bacillota; class Clostridia; order Monoglobales; family Firm-18; genus CAZNKU01. Next base: position 16,692 of record JAZOOD010000039.1, read on the forward strand.
AAGCACAAAATGACAAATATGCAAGAGAACTGCTTATAAATGTAAGAGATGTAAATGTTATAGAATGGGAAAAGCGTGTGGATGAGGCAGAGGAAAAGAGAGTGGAGCTTCATCTTCATACTAAAATGTCCACTATGGACGCTATGGCAGATGCCGGAGCTTTGGTAGAACAAGCTATAAACTGGGGGCATAAAGCTATTGCCATAACGGACCACGGTGATGTACAGGCATTCCCCGAGGCATATCATGCATCTAATTGGGGTAAGGATATTAAGGTCTTATACGGTGTGGAATGTTATCTTGTAAATGACAGCACAAATGCAGTTGTAAATCCGTCAGATAATGACCTGGATGGCGAATTTGTAGTATTTGATATTGAAACTACAGGACTTTCGCCTGTTACGGAAACTATTACGGAAATTGGTGCCGTAAAAATTAAAAATGGTCAGATTATTGATACGTTCAACAAATTTGTAAATCCCCAAAAGCCTATCCCACAAAAAATCGTAGAGCTTACAGGCATAACAGACGCTATGGTGGCAGATGCCGAGCCTATTTCAATTGTGTTGCCGGAATTTTACGATTTTATAGGCGACGGTGCATTAGTGGCACATAATGCGAGTTTTGATACTTCATTTATAAAAAAAGCGGCAAAAGACAATGGGATGAAATTTGACTTTTGTTATCTTGATACGCTGGAGATTTCACGGGCATTGGTACAGGGGGTTAAAAATTATAAGCTTGATACCTTGACAAAACATTTTGATGTAAAGCTTGAAAATCATCACAGAGCCTGTGACGATGCTACAGCTACTGCGCATATATTTATAAAGTTGCTTGATATTTTAAAGGAAAAAGGGGTCTGTAAAATAAGTGATATTAACAATGCTCTTGAGGGTGATGTGGATGTTAAATCACTAAAGACATATCACGCAATTATACTTGTGCAGACTCAGGAGGGTATGAAAAATCTTTATAAAATAGTTTCTGCATCACATCTTGACTATTTTTACAGACGTCCACGTGTGCCGAAGAGTCTTATTCAGAAATACCGTAAGGGGTTATTGATTGGGTCTGCCTGCGAAGCGGGGGAACTGTATCAGGAAATTTTAAAAAATCCTTATAATCCTGATGTGGATGAGGTTAATAAAATAATAGACTTTTATGATTATCTGGAAATCCAGCCTCTTGGCAACAATGCTTTTATGCTTAGGGAAAATATTGTTGAAAATGAGGAGACGTTAAAGGATATTAACAAAACGATTATAGATTTAGGTAAGAAGAATGGCAAATTAACCGTTGCTACCTGTGACGTTCATTTTATGAATCCTCATGATTCTATATACCGAGCAATATTGCAGGCAGGACAAGGGTTTTCCGATGCAGACAATCAGGCACCGCTGTATTTCCGAACAACAGAGGAGATGCTTGAAGAATTTTCATACCTTGGTGATGAGCTTGCGTTCGAGGTTGTTGTAACAAATACTAATAAAATTGCTGATATGATAGATGATTTAAAGCCCGTTCCTGACGAAAAGGCGCCACCGGAAATCCCGGGGTCGGAGGATGAACTTCGTAAGCTGACATATGATAAGGCTATGAGCATATACGGGGAAAATCTGCCAGACATTGTCAAGGAGCGTGTTGACGTAGAGCTTAATTCCATTATCAGCAACGGATATTCCGTGCTTTATATAATTGCACAAAAATTGGTTAAAAAATCTAATGATGACGGGTATCTTGTTGGAAGTCGAGGCTCGGTAGGTTCATCATTGGTTGCTTTTATGAGTGGTATTACAGAGGTTAATTCCCTGCCTCCTCATTATGTTTGCCCAAATTGTAAGCATAGCGAATTTTTTGCAGACGGTTCTGTAGGTTGTGGTTTTGACTTGCCTGATAAAAACTGCCCCCATTGCGGTGAGGCGATGATTAAGGACGGGCATGACATACCGTTCCAGACTTTCCTTGGATTTAAAGGTGATAAGGAGCCTGATATTGACCTTAACTTTTCCGGTGAATATCAGCCTGTTGCACATAAATATATTGAAGAGCTTTTTGGTACAGGTCACGTTTTCCGTGCAGGAACAATAGGTACGGTTGCGGAAAAGACTGCGTATGGGTTTGTTAAAAAATATTATGATGAAAAAGGTGAGATACCTACAAATGCACAAATAGACCGCCTTGTTGCGGGTTGCACAGGGGTTAAGCGTACCACTGGTCAGCACCCGGGAGGCATTATTGTCGTGCCTAAAAAGAATGATGTTCACGAGTTTTCACCAATTCAGCATCCTGCAGATGATATGACCACGGATATTATTACTTTGCATTTTGATTATCATTCAATAGATCAGAATTTGTTGAAGCTGGATATTCTGGGACACGACGATCCGACGGCCATCAAAATGCTTGAGGACTTGACGGGGATAGATGCTAAGAAGATCCCCCTTGATGATAAACAGACTATGAGCCTTTTCACAGGTACCGATGCTTTGGGAGTAACACCTGAACAAATAGGCTCTACTGTAGGTACTTTTGGTGTGCCGGAATTTGGTACAAAGTTTGTACGCCAGATGCTTGTGGATACAAAGCCTACCACTTTTACGGAACTAGTGCGTATTTCCGGTCTTTCTCACGGTACAGATGTGTGGCTTAATAATGCACAGACCTTGATTCAGGAGGGGACAACCACACTTTCACAGGCTATTTGTACCCGTGACGATATTATGGTTTATCTTATTTATTGCGGTGTTGAAAAGTCTCTATCCTTTAAGATAATGGAAAGTGTGCGTAAAGGTAAGGGGTTAACACCTGAGTTTGAATCCGCAATGCGTGAGCAAAATGTGCCGGAATGGTATATAGATTCTTGTAAGAAGATTAAGTATATGTTCCCTAAAGCTCACGCTGTGGCATATGTAACTATGGCATTTCGTATTGCGTGGTTTAAGGTTAACAGACCTAAGGAATATTATGCAACCTTTTTTAGTGTACGAGCCGACGATTTTGATATTGAAATTATGGCGACGGAAGGTCTGGCAAAGCAAAATCGCAAAATGATTGAAGATATGGGAAATGATGCCAATGTTAAACAAAAAGGTGTACTTACTATTTTGGAATTGGTATGTGAAATGTTTGCGAGGGGAATAAAATTCCTACCCATCGATTTGTATGAATCCGACGCAACAAAATTTCGAGTTATAGGCGACAATTTGTTACCGCCCCTTAACTCTATTCCCGGACTTGGCGAAAATGCGGCAAAAGCACTGGTGAATGCAAGGGCAGAAGAACCATTTTGTTCTATTGACGACTTGCGTGTAAGAGGCAAAGTTTCAAAAACAATTGTTGATAAAATGCGTGATATGGGCATACTTGAAGGTATGCCGGAAAGTAGCCAGATCTCCCTTTTCGATTTATAATTAAACGGTGAAGTTAGTTATCTATTATAAAGCACGGTGTTTAATATGAAATTAAAAATTAAAGAAGCTATAGTAGTCGAGGGGAAATATGATAAAATCAAACTTTCAAGATTGTTTGACACTCTCATAATTCCCACTAATGGCTTTGATATTTACAAAAATAAAAATAAGATTAATCTGTTAAAACAGGCAGCCGAGAAAAATGGGTTGATTATTCTTACAGACAGTGACAGTGCGGGGTTTCGTATACGCAATCATATCCGTCAATGTCTGGGCGAGGTTTCGGTAAAAAATGCTTATATTCCCGAAATAGAGGGCAAGGAAAAACGCAAGGAAACTCCGTCAAAAGAAGGGCTTTTAGGAGTAGAAGGAATAAGCGATGAACTAATCATTCAGGCCATAATGTCACAGACACAACAGTATCAAAGCAGTGATGAAAAAAAAATTACAAAAACGGACTTTTTTGAGCTTGGGCTTACAGGTGGTGCAAATAGTGCAGAATTAAGGGCAAAGCTATGTAAAAAACTTGGTTTACCTGTTAAAATATCTGCAAATCAGCTTATTTCTACGTTAAACATCCTTTATACCAAAGATGAATTTTTGGAAATAATCAAATAATATATTATGTCAATGGCTGTAAAAAGGGCCTTTTTAATTAAAATTTCTAGAGTGTAACCCGTTTTTTGGATTTTCGAATAAAAAAAGCTTGACTTTTTTGGAAAATTGTAGTATAATACCCAAGACTTATTTTAACGACATACTAAGTCACGATATCCAAGGCATTATATGTGAGGTATAATTTTCCTCAAATTGTATATAATGTCAATGGGGCTGTTGATAAATGGCCTCAGAAAAGGAACATGTCAAGGCAAATATCTATATGTTCCGAACAATAAGGAGGTAAATATGCGACTGAAAGACAAAGTCGTAGAATTGGCCCCATTACTCAGAAAGACTGTTTTGGCAGTATTTTTGATGTTTATGTTTGTACAATTTGTATGGGGTGCATTTTACGCAATGTCAAAACAGGTTAGCATTGTGGACGACAAGGGAGAAGAAATAAGCTTTATTACGTACGCAAGTAACACTGCTGAAGTTTTGGCGGAAAAGAATGTGACGTTGGGTGAATGGGATGAAACTTCAATCCCACTTAATGCTGAGGTCAAAAACGGTGATACTATCTACATTTACCGTGCAAAGGTTGTAACCTTTTTAAATGGCACTGAAAAGTCTGTGGAAATTACCGCAAAGCCTACAATAAAGGCGTTTTTGGAAAGTAAGGGTATAGACCCTGATGCTTCTTTAAGAACCAACATTGCATTAAATGAAAAAGTAACTAAGAATATGGATATCTGCGTTACTTATCTTAATGAGAAATTAGTTAATGCCCAGGAAGTTGTTGCATATAGCACTCAAAGAGTTGCAAATAGCAATATGCTATCCGGTAATACTAAGGTTATTCAGGAAGGCTCTGACGGCCTTGTAGACCGTGTTTACCGCGAGTACTACGAAAATGGTCAGCTTGTGAATCGGGAGGTTGTGGATGAAACTGTTAAGGTTGCAGCTGTTGATTCTATTGTGGAATATGGTACTAAACCGAGACAGACTATTTCCTATAGCCGCACTAATGTTTCCCGTGGCACGGAATACAGGTATTCAAAATGTATAGAAATGACTGCAACTGCATATTGCACAGGTACTCATACTGCAACAGGTATGAGAGTGCGTTACGGAGTGGTTGCTGTTGATCCTAGAGTTATACCGTTGGGTTCAAGACTTTATATCGAGGGAGCTAATGGCACCTGGATATATGGTACTGCTGTTGCTGCCGATACCGGCGGTGCGGTAAAGGGTAATATAATAGATTTGTATGTCGAATCTTACTCCGAGGCCATTAACTTCGGACGTAGGAAAGCAAAGGTATATATATTAGAATAAGTGTTAAAATATTAGTGTTCTTTGGACTGGCCCAATTTCTGTAGACAGTACAAAAACACTCTTACGGCAGTTAATATTAAATATTAAGCAACTACTGACTTCGGAATTGTGTCGGAGTCAGTTTTGTTTTTTATACGCTGGTAGTTGTAGAAAATAATATATTTATCTATAAGCAATCGAGTATCCTTATATGTTTGAAACTTTGTACAGTAAATATCGTTTCATATGTATATGTACATATCCGTATCCTGAAATTCTAATATTTTCTTGTATATACCACGGATTTTTCACCGATTTTACATTTATTTAATACTTATTCATTTTAGTTCAAATATTTTTTGACACCGTTTTATGTTCAGGTAATCTCTTTAAATAAAAAACTCCTGTGGTAGCTTGTTTTATTCTACCATAGGAGTTTTTTCATTTACCTTTTTTAATGGACCCATGCACAACCTGTCTGTGCTTTAATTTGATTATATTTAAGAAATAATACCCATGAATTTAAGAACAAAGTAAAGAACAAATAGGGCTGTTGAAATCCACATAACGGGCTTAACATCTTTTATTTTACCTGTAGCTATCTTTAGGATAACCCATGACAACATACCAAACATAATGCCGTTAGAAATAGAGTATGTTAAAGGCATAAATACAACCGCAACAAATCCACCTATTACATCAGCCATATCGCCATCAAATTCCATATTTTTAACAGCACTGAACATCAACAGGCCAACGAATAACATAGCCGGTGTTGTAGCAAATGAAGGAATAGCGAGGAATAGTGGTGAAAGAACAATTGCAACCAAGAACAAAACAGCTGTTGTTACAGCAGTAAGACCTGTCCTACCACCTGCAGAAACACCTGCACTTGATTCTACATAGCTTGTAACTGTTGATGTACCCAAACAAGCACCAGCTACTGTACCTACAGCGTCTGCAAGTAAAGCGCCTTTAGCGTTTGGAAGCTCGCCCTTTTCATTAAGAAGGTTGCCCTTTGAAGCAACGCCGATAAGTGTACCAACTGTATCAAAAATATCTGTAAACAAGAACGTAAATACAATAACGACAAATGAAGCTATGTTGGAAACTGCATAACTGAAATCAAATTTAAACATTGCAGGAGCTTCAAAATTAAATCCTGTAAATGAAGGAATTAATGAATAAACACCATTTTCCACATCAACTACATACCAACCAATAAGCTCAGCAATTATACCCAAAATCCAAGTTGCAATAATACCAATCAAAATATCTCCAGGGATTTTGAAACGTCTTAATACACCGATAATTAGCAAACCAACGATTGACAAAACAAACTGTGGTGAACTGAATGAACCTATGCCCAATATGGTTGCAGGGTTTGCAACAACTACGCCTGAATTAATAAGAGCGATTATTGTAATAAACAAACCGATACCTGCGGTAATACCGAACTTCAGATTTTTAGGGATCTGGTTTACCAAAGCTTCTCTAAAGTTGCAAAGTGATAATAGAATAAAAATAATACCTTCTACCAATACTGCTGTAAGGGCAACCTCGTATGAGCATCCCATAGCACCGCATACAGTGTATGCAAAAAATGCATTAAGACCCATTCCCGAAGCAAGAGCAACAGGATAATTAGCAAAAAATGCCATACATAGTGTACCAATAGCAGCTGAAATAGCAGTTGCTGTGAATATGGCTCCGCTTGAAGCACCTTCAATTCCTCCCAAGTAAGCAGGGTTTACTGCAAGGATGTACGCCATGGCAAGGAATGTTGTAATACCGGCTAAAATTTCGGTACGTACATTTGTGCCGTTCTGTTTCAACTTAAATAACTTTTCCATTAATTTAAGCCTCCGTATTTAATTATATTTGTCGATGGTGAAAACCACCTCAACATATCGTAATTATATCATATTGTTTCTAAATTGTAAACAAATTTTGACAAAAAATTAATAAAAGCACCTCTACTTTGGTAAAGGTGCTTAAGTATTTTTATTCTCCTAATGATTTTTTTGCATTAACAGTAACCTTTCTGTCATAACACGCAAATACTTCATCGATTTTCTTCTTATCGGGCTTTGGAGTAATCCAGCTTACAACCGGAACAATTATAAGCCCTCCCAATATGGCAATAACACCGCAATTAATAGGCGACTGAAGGATTGCGGGGAACATTCCTTTGCATAGCATATTTAAAATCATAATTCCGGAGCCAAAGATAAACGATGCCCATATGGATGCCTTAGTTGTCTTTTTGTAGTACAGGCCGTACATAAATGGAGCCAGAAAAGCACCTGCCAAAGCACCCCAAGAAATACCCATCATTTGAGCAATGGCACTCAGCTTGTCCTTGTTAATAGCAATAATTGCGGAAATAACAATGAATACTACAATTAATATTCTCATTACAAGAACCTGTTTCTTTTCATCCATATTCTTCATAATATGACCTTTAATCATATCTAGTGTCAAGGTTGAACTCGATGCCAGAACCAAAGAAGAAAGTGTGGACATTGAAGCAGATAGTACTAATACAATAACTATTGCTATCAATATATCCGGAAGACCAGAAATCATTGTGGGAATAATAGCGTCAAAGCCTCCTTCAATAGAACCATCAGGTAAGAATGTCAATTTTTCTGTAAACAATCTGCCGAAGCCTCCAAGAAAATAGCATCCCCCTGCTACAATTAAGGCAAATGCGGTGGATATAATTGTTCCTTTTGTAATATCCTTTTCACTCTTAATGGCATAAAACTTCTGAACCATCTGAGGCAATCCCCATGTGCCGAGAGACGTAAGCAGAACAACAAACATAAGTCCTAATGGATCCGGTCCAAAAAAGGAGTTGAACGCCCCGGGAGCAACGCCCTCCGATTCAATAGCCGCAAGACCGTTTAATGCTTCAATAAACCCTCCGTTTTGGCTAAGGACAGCTGCAATAACCGCAACTATTCCGATAATCATAATTATACCTTGAATAAAATCGTTAATAGCAGTAGCCATATATCCGCCTGCTATAACATAGATGCCTGTAAGGACAGCCATTACAATTACGCATACCGAATAGTCTATGCTTGGAAATGCCATACTGAATAGTCTGGAAAGACCATTGTAAAGTGATGCAGTGTATGGAATTAAGAAAATGAAAACGATAATAGATGCGACAATTTTAAGTGCGTTGCTGTTGAATCTTTTACCAAAAAATTCCGGCATTGTGGCACTTTCAAGATGTTGCGACATCAGACGAGTTCTTCTGCCAAGTATAACCCACGCAAGCAAAGAACCAATAAATGCGTTGCCAAGCCCAATCCACGTAGAGGCTATACCAAATTTCCAACCGAACTGTCCTGCATAGCCTACGAAAATAACAGCTGAAAAGTATGAGGTGCCGTAAGCAAAAGCAGTAAGCCACGGACCCACGGAGCGTCCGCCTAACACAAAGCCGTTAACATCAGTTGCATGCTTGCGGCAATACAAACCGACACCAATCATAATAGCGAAAAAAACTACCAACATAAGAATCTTTAATACCATTTTTCCTTCCTCCTTTTGGACGAAAAAAATCCCGTCCAACATAATAAAAATTATGAGGACGAGACAAAACTCCCGCGGTACCACCTCAATTTGACAGCACCTCACGATGCTACCCTTTACAAGTACACTGATGTATACTCTGACATATTAACGGTTGTCAACCGTCACAGCCTACTTAATGTATAAAAATTGTTCGGTGTGCTGCTCTCTGAATGTATTCAATGTACGTCCCTCACTGTCTTGCACCAACCGACAGTTCTCTCCAGAGTTTCCCGCGCATCTACTTGTTTCAGGTCATCGCATTTTGTGGTTTGTTGATCTTAAAACTAAGCTTATTATATTATTTTGTAAAAAATTTGTCAAGATATGTTTTTTTGTTTTAATAATGATTTTTTGAATATTTGTCAAAACACACAATTTTCAGGATTGTTTTTGTGCAATTAAACAAATGATGCTTTTTTTGATTTATTAAAGGGAAAAAATTATTTTGCTTAATTGACATTCATTTTTAAATGTGATATACTAATTTTACATGTAGGATGGGAGGAAATAAAATACAATGATTAATTTTTACAAGAAAAGACAGAATTTAATATTAGGTTTGCTTATAGCACTATTTATGGTGTTGATATTTGCTCAGACATTATCTGTAACAAAAATTCATCCGGATATGGCTATAAAGGATTTTTCTGTTATGAGAACTGTAAGTGTTCCGACACAGAGTGACGTTAGAGCATGTTTGAAGGTTTTTGAAGGCGAAATAGGTGAAGGATATAGCTTTGACCATTTGTTCAATACAGTATATGCATTGTTTGTATTTGGTCTTGTTGCTTTGTTTATGTGTTTCAAGAAATTTAACAAAGGGCTTATCTCAAAGCTTGTTATATTTGTCTATTCAATTTTGGCATTGATTTCACTGGTGGCATCTAATAACCTTGCATACATACTAAGCACATATGACTCAACATATATTGCAAAGATTGTTGTTGTTGCTTTAATTGCGGTATTTGCATTAACTTCTATTATGATGGTTATTTTGGAACTTTCAAAGAACAGCTGGTTAAAATATGTTAATGTACATATTTTCCTTAACAGTATTTGTTCAGGCTTGATGTTAATTACGACAGCTTTGATGTTTATACCTTTTGAATTTGAGAAAAAGACAGCATCAATTATGGGTTATATGTTGCTTCCGGTTAACTACAAGAATACATTCGGCCCTGTTTTTGAAAAATCTGTAGAGGACTTTGCGATTAATGGCATAGTCATAATTCCTATTTTGTTGTTTGTAGTTGCTGTATTTGGAAGTATTGTTTGTGCAGGTTATTATAAAAATGCTGCTCCTACAATTCTTGCTATGGCTTGGGGAGTTATCTGTATCCTAGGGTGCATAATAAATCCATTGTTGGTACTTGATTCTAAATTCCTTATTTACATTATCCTTGCAGTAGGTGTTCTTGCGGCAGGTATCGCTAATTTAATACAGCTTAAGAAAGCAAACGAAATATACAAATAATTGAGTTTAAAAAGCCTTCCTCTTTTAAAAAAGGGAGGCTTTTTTTAATAAATATATAGTACAGGAGAGTTGAAAATGGAGTTTAATATATCTGAAAGAATGAGTAAAATCAAGGGCTCGGCAATAAGGGAAATTTTCAAGGCACTGGCGGACCCAGAGGTTATTTCTCTTGCAGGAGGTAACCCAGCCCCGGAATTATTCCCTAATCAGGAAATGGCAGGGATTGCGGAGGAGGTTCTTAAAAATCAACCTGTTCTTGCCTTGCAATATGGTATTACAGAAGGTTATCAGCCATTGAGAGGACTTGTGAAAAAGCTCCTTGAAGAAAGGGAAAATATCTGTGAGGATTTTAATGATACAATTATAGTGTCCGGAGGGCAGCAGGGTATTGAACTTGCAACAAAATGCATTGTTAATGAAGGAGATGTTGTAATTGTTGAGGAACCAAGCTTTATCGGGGCACTTAATGCATTTCGTTCATATGGTGCAAAGCTGGTAGGGGTTCCTGTTGATGAAGATGGTATGAATATTGATGCATTAAAAAAGGTTGTTGAGGAAAACAACAATGTAAAGATGATTTATACTATTCCTACGTTTCAGAATCCATCAGGAATAACAATGTCTTTGGAAAAACGTAAGGCTGTTTATGAGATTGCAAAGGAAAATAATATCGTTATTATTGAAGATAATCCTTATGGAGAATTGATTTTTGATGGTGAAAAAAGTCCTACAATTAAGTCACTCGATAAGGAGGGTATAGTAATTTACAGCGGATCTTTTTCCAAGATACTTGCACCAGGTATACGTGTGGGCTTTGTAAGTGCACATAAGGATATTGTTGCTAAAATGGTAATTGCAAAACAGGTTTCTGACGTTCATACTCCTGTCCTTACCCAGGTTTTAGCTTACGAGTATATCAGCCGTTACGGACTTGATAAACACATTGAGGAAATTAGAGAACTCTATAAGCACAAATGTAAAACTATGCTTGATGCTATTGACAAATATTTCCCGGCAGGGGTAACACATACAGTACCAAATGGAGGACTGTTTATATGGTGTGACTTAAACGGCGATTATGATATGAACGAAATCGCCAAAAAATGTACAGCACGTAAGGTTGCGTGTGTTCCCGGATCAACTTTTATGACTGACCTTGATAAGCCGTGTTCTGCATTCAGACTTAACTATTCTACAGTTACAGATGAAAAAATTGTAGAAGGTGTTAAAATTCTTGGAGAAGTATTGAGTGAGGTTTTGGGTAAATAAAGGAGTTTAGAAAATGTTCGAAAAATTTCAATTGGCTCTCTCCGTAGGTCAGGATACGGCAGTTAACGTGCTTGTTATGCTGATGCTGATGGCAATAGGTTTTATTATTACAAAAAAAGATATACTAACTTCTGTAGGTATAAAGCAGATAACAGAGCTTGTACTTCGCGCTGCCGTTCCGTGTCTTATTATAAATTCGTATCAAAGGGAATTTGAACCGGAAACGGCTAAAAAGCTTGCTTATGCACTAGTTTTTTCTGTTATTATACATATTGTATATATCATAATAGCAACGTTAATATTTAGAAAAAGGCCTGATAAAAAAGATAGAATAAGCAAATTTTCAATTATATATTCAAACTGTGGGTTTATGGCATTGCCGTTGATTGATTCACTGTATGGCGGAGAAGGTGTTTTCTATGCCGTTGCCTATGTAACAGTATTTAATATATTATATTGGACACAAGGTATTTATCTTTATACAAATGACATGAAACAGTTATCCTTGAAAAAAGCTTTTTTTACCCCGGGTGTTTTAGGAGCAGTTATAGGTATGGCACTATTTTTTGCACAAATCACATTGCCGTTACCGGTTGCAAAGACAGTAGGCTTTGTGGCGTCTCTTAATACGCCGTTGCCTATGATTATATTGGGTACATATCTTGTAAATCTTAATATTAAGGAAACTTTGAAAAATGGCTCATTGTGGGCAGTAACAGGGCTAAGACTTATTGCTTTACCAATACTTACAATATTCATTGTAAAGCTTTTCCATATGGAAAGTATAATGTCAATGCCGCTTATACTTGCAAGTGCATGCCCGGTGGCAGCAGTTGCCACACTATTTGCAGTAAGATATGACCTGGACTCTGAATATGCTTCCCAGGCAGTATCATTTACCACTTTGTTGTCAATAATTACAATACCTGTTATTATGATGATAGCTACTTTAATTTTATAAAGTGATTTAATGAAAGGTTGTGCATTGTTATGAAAGATGGTTTTATTAAAGTTGCAGCAGCAGATTTCCCGCTTAAGGTGGCGGATACTGAATATAATGTCGAACAAATAAAGACATCAATAGATGATGCTGATAAAATCAATGTAAATATACTCGTTTTGCCGGAGCTATGCATAACCGGATATACTTGTGGAGATTTATTATTTTCTCATAATCTTATTAGGTCTGCTACCAATGGGTTAAAGGATATCTGCACTTACACAAAGGGGAAGTATCCTGTGGTTGCAGTGGGTTTGCCGTTGATGTACAGAGGCAAGCTTTATAATTGTGCAGCGATTATCAGGGATGGCAGGATTTTGGGCATTGTGCCAAAGTCCGTTCTTCCTAACTATGCAGAGTTTAATGAAAAAAGATATTATTCTGCATTTGACTGCTTTACGGATTATTTGTCTGTATATATAGATGATGAAGAAGTTCCGTTTGGCAACAATCTTGTATTTTGCCATAATGAAATAGATGATTATACATTTGGTGTGGAAATATGCGAGGACCTTTGGACAGTAAACCCACCTTCAGAGGGCTTGTGTAAGGCGGGGGCAAATATTATACTTAACTTGTCTGCCTCAAATGAAATTGTGGGGAAGGCAGATTACCGCAGACTATTGACGAGGTCTACATCTGCACGTCTAATGTGTGGATATGTATGTGCAAACCCTGGTTATACAGAGTCTACACAGGACACCGTTTTCTCTGCCCATCATATTATTGCTGAAAATGGTAATTTGCTTGCAGAAAACCCGCCTTTTAGTAATAATCATATGACGGTTTCTGAAATAGATGTACAGCACCTTGTTACTGAAAGATGTAAAAATACAAGCTTTCAAACGGATTGCTCCGAGGATTATGAGTTTGTAATATTTGAACAGGAAACAAAGAATACGAAATTAACAAGAAAGATTACAAAAAATCCGTTTATCCCCGAAGATTCGAACGAAGCTTCTGGAAGAGCAGGGGATATATTGAATATACAATCCTATGCATTGGCAAGAAGAATAGAACATACTAATGCAGATAAATGCGTTATAGGGGTGTCCGGAGGGTTGGACAGTACATTAGCGATACTTGTCACAGTACGTGCAATGAATATTTTAAACCGCCCAATGAAAGATATTCTTGCAATAACGATGCCTTGCTTTGGAACAACTAGCAGAACTAAATCAAATTCGCAGATTTTGTGCGAATGTCTGGGCGTGGATTTTAAGGAAATTAATATTACCAAGGCTGTTAACCAGCATTTTGAAGACATTGGGCAGGATAAAAATAATTATGATGTAACCTTTGAGAATTCTCAGGCAAGGGAACGTACGCAGGTGCTTATGGACTATGCAAATAAGGTAAACGGTATAGTTATAGGAACAGGGGATTTATCCGAACTTGCTCTTGGTTGGGCAACATATAACGGTGACCATATGTCTATGTATGGAGTCAACGCATCTGTTCCTAAAACATTGGTGAGATTTTTAGTTAGATATGAAATGCTAAATGCTGATGATAAACTATCTGTAGTATTGGGGGATATATTGGATACACCTGTATCGCCGGAGCTTTTACCCGTTAATGGGGATGGAGAGATGACTCAAAAAACCGAGGACCTTGTTGGGCCTTATGAGCTCCACGATTTCTTTTTATACTATATGGTTAAAAACGGTTTTTCGCCAACCAAAATTTACCGATTGGCAACAACAGTATTTAAAGATGAATATTCCCATGAAACCATAAAACATTGGTTAAAAACCTTTGTGAGGAGATTTTTTATACAGCAATTCAAACGTTCCTGTCTTCCGGACGGGCCAAAGGTTGGTTCCGTATCTTTATCGCCAAGAGGTGACTGGAGAATGCCTACGGACGCTTCTGCACATATATGGTTAGATGAAATAGAAAGGCTGTAAATGTGCTTACGAACTATAAAACAAAGCTGTAGCATTTTTGCTACAGCTTTGTTTCTATACTACAACAATTCTTCAAAAGAATACACATATTTATCTGCAGTGTTTTTAACGCTATCTACCATATCTTTCCATTCGTCGTCATATATCCCACAAGCAGTTGCCCCTGCTTTTTTTGCAGCCTCCAAGACATATATACTGTCATCAATCACCATAATTTCCTCGACCCTTAATCCCATTTTATCTGCAATAATTTTAAATATTTCCGGCTGGCTTTTTGCCATATTAAGAGTTTCGCTTGCAATAGCAAATTCTATATAATCCATTACACCTTTGCTTTCAATACAGGCATTAATCATTTTTTGAGTAGATGCGGAAAGCACACACATTTTTATCCCTTGGTCATACATGCTTTTTATATATTCCATAGCATATGGTTTGAGTGGGATGTTGTTTATGTATTCATAAGTCATAATATCCTGTATTTCATCATAAATTTCTTGGGATGACTTTTCGTGTCCAAGGTTGTGTATATATTCTGCCCCTTTATTAATTCCCAAAGGAGTTAATATCTCGACTAAATCATCAGGATAATAAGCACAACGCCCTTTAATAACTTTTTCATAACATTTATTCCAAAATGGCATAGAACTCACCAAGGTTCCATCCATATCAAAAATTATACCTTTCATAATAAACCTCCATGTTTTAATATAAGTATTACTGTCAAAATTAGTTTCTGTATTTCTATTATCGGTAGTATATAGTTCCCTTTCTCCTGCTCTTACTGGCAATCTTGTTCTGTTTCCAAATCTTTGAGATGTATTGTCTCATTACTAACTGATGCAATCTGGTTGTCATATGCACAAGCCGTCTTGACTGAATATTTAAAAAGTTCCTCATTTTTCTCTTTCCACTGTTTTACAAGGTTTGGTACAGGAGTATTAATTGCCGTATTCTTTCTGTCTTTATTATACATTACGGAATTTAAATTGTCTACAGCATTTTTGACGGGTGTTTGTGGTTTGTATGTTGTTTCACTCCTTTCCGTAGCTTTTTTGTCATAATCAAATTTGAGTGCCATTTTTCAATCCTCCTTATAAAATTAATTGGCAACTTTTGTTACCAATTAAATTCTAACAAAAAGGGTACGAAAATGTTGGCAAATATTATATATTAAAAAGGCAATAAAAATGCGAATTTGGAAAGTAGGAGAGAAATGTATATTAATTTAAAGTATGCAAAAATACGCAA
>JAZOOD010000040.1:0-2941 GCA_045654805.1 Clostridia bacterium
AATATAAAAATTAATTAAATTAATTTTTTACCACTTAATAACGCAAGCGGCACTTGATAAACCGCCGCCAAAGGCTGACATTACTATATTGTCACCTTTTTTAAGTTTTCCAGATTTCACAAGCTCATCAAAAGCTATTGCTACGCTTGCTGATGATGTGTTACCGTATTTTTCAATGTTGACAACAAATTTTTCTATAGGCATTTTAAGGCGCTTTGCAGCATACTCTATAATTCTGATATTTGCCTGATGGGTTACTATGTAATCAATATCCGAAAGTTCGAGACCTGCATCGGATGTTACTTTCTTAATATCTTCAACAATCTTGCTTACTGCAAATTTAAAGGTTTCCTGACCATCCATAAATATATACGGATGTTTGATTTCGCCTTCATAAAAAGGTGAACTGCCTGAAAATGCCGGAATTTCTATTACTTCATTTCCACCGCTTGTGTAAAGCATAGAAGAAAGATAGCCATCACCCGGTTCAATAACGAATGCACCTGCACCGTCACCAAAAATCACGCAGGTTCCTCTATCTTTCCAATCAACAAGCTTGCTTAGTCTTTCGCTTCCTATAACCAATGCTTTTTTTACATTCCCACGCATTATGTATGAAACAGCAGTATCTAACGCAAATAAAAAACCACTACATGCTGAATTTACATCAAATGCAGGACAATTTGCTCCAATAGCCTTTTGAACCATCCCGGCAACGGTAGGGCATAAGGTTTCAGAAGATATGGTAGCAGCAACAATCAAATCAATCTCTGAACCTGAAATTCCTGCCGAAGCAAGTGCTTGCTCTGCGGCATGGATTGCAAAATCTGCGGCTGTTTCAGTAACTGAAACATGTCTTTCTTTTACACCAACACGTTGCATTATCCATTCATCAGAAGTATCTACCATTTTAGATAAATCATCATTAGTAACAATCTTTTCCGGAACATACGCTCCTGTACCGAGAATTTTTATAGACATTGAAGTACATCCTTTCTTTAGCACACTGTGTGCTGTAAGTTTTTTTCGGGAATTCAACAATTCCCGACACGATTTTACAATATTCAGCACACAGTGTGCTGAATATTTTTTAAACAGAGATTTTCTCTCTGCTTAAAAATTTTATATTAAGATTTTAGTCCATTTAAAATGAATTGAAATCCGTATCTGTATCTTTTAAGTGCTTCTTGCAATGGCAGCTTTCGTCCGATTGCATCCGTGTTGAATCCTCTGATAAAACACCAAATAGCATAACTTGTCATATCAGGATCGACTTTTACGATAAGTCCCTTTTCCATAGCATAATTGAGGATTTTTGTGATTTCTTCTGTCCACCATTTGTAATTACTTTCAGAGACAGAATCATTTTCAAAAACATAATGTGCAAAATTCATTCTTGTTTCATAAGAAATAATAAGTGTCTTTTCAACCTCATCCATTATCTGCTCAAAAAAGTCTTTATTTTCATCAAAGTGGAATTTCAAACTTTTTCTTACTTCCAAAATAGAGTTTTCAGAAATTATATTAAGCACTTCCTCAACATTGTGAAAGCGGTTATAAAAAACTCTGTTTGTTATGCCAAGATGATTTAAAATTTTGCGAACATTTACATTGTGCGCCCCTTCAGTTGTGGCAAGATATGACGCAACATCAATTATTTTCTGCGACATTTCATCAACAATCAACTCTTCATTTGTGTTTGCCATAGGAGCACCTCCTTGTTCAGCACACACAGTGCTGAATATATATTACCACATTTTTCTTGTCTTGTCAACGGATTTGAGAAATTTCAGTACATTAACAATAAGTTTTTGTAAACCAAAATGCAACACCTGCTTGCATCTATAATTCATACACTCAAAATTATAAAACACATAAACATGTATTGCATTTCACTTTACAATTGAGGTTCGTTATGAATGGTTAGTTAGGTAAAAGCAAATGTAGAATTTTTATGAGTAAATAAATTCCTTCGTTGACTTACGCCTCTTCTTGTGGTACTGTTTGTGTCACAAGGAGGTGAAATCAAATGAAGGTACTTGAAGAATTCTGGTATGGAAATATTAATCCGATGGAAAGACCATTCCAAAGACAAAGAAAGTTTGACAAGGTATTTAGATTACTTACCAAAAATGAAGAAGAGTTGCTCAAAAATCTAAATGAGCAAGAAAAAGAATTGTTTGACAAGGTCAAAGCCTGTTATGACGAAATGATACAAATTACAGAGTGTCAAACATTTATAAAAGGATTCAAATTAGGAGCAAGGTTCTTTATGGAATGCTTTGAGAATGATACCGACATATTCGATGAATGAAATTCGAGTATGTCGGTATTTTTATACCCAAAATGAAAGGATGAGATTATGAAAAAGAAAATAATATGTACGGCAATGGCAGTAACCATACTGCTGACACAAACGGCATCGGCAGCACCATGGCAGATGAGACGGAATCAGCTTATATTCGACAACGAACTCGGTATCGTAGGAAATGTAACCTTGCAATTCGCATCGGACGGCGGAAGCTTTATCAGGCCAGTTACCAAAAGATATGGCGAGAGCATCAGCTTAGAGAGTTATGTCCCGACAAAATACGGTTACACATTCAAAGGTTGGTTTACTGACCCCCGAACAAAACAGAATCAGGTGACAACATTTAAATTCACAAAACCCGATGTTCTCTATGCAAAATGGGAAAAGAATCCGGAAGAACCCATAAATCCAAATGATGAAATTATGGCAAAGGACACCTGCTACCTCACCGATGAGGAAACTGTAAAAAGGAACGAAATCATAGAGGAGAAAAATAAAGCCTACATCGAAGGCTTTGGCTATGTAACACCTGCCAAAACTCAAACCACCATCGTAGACTCGGATGGTGACATAAATAAAATAGTTGGAACAATGGAATAAAAGATATGGGAACAGAAAAATCCCTGCCAA
>JAZOOD010000041.1:0-50775 GCA_045654805.1 Clostridia bacterium
TACATTTCTATGATTTCTTTTTCGTATTTTTTTATATTTTGATATTCTCTTGGCATAAAAAATCCCCCTATGGTAGTTTATTATATTCTACCATAGGGGTCCTATTTTTTCTATTGTCCATTTTTACTGGACCTGTTCATTAATCTGTACTTTTTTTGATGTTTTAATTATTTAATTACTCTTGCAGAAAGTAAGCCTTCAAAGCTAATGTCATTTTCATTCATTTCGTGGTCTACGTCAACGATTGTATAAGCATATTCGCCACGGCTTTTGTTAATCATATTTTCGATATTAACATTCTTGTCTGCAAAATACTTACTTATCTGACTAATCATATTAGGAATATTTTTGTGTACAATACAAATTCTAACATCAGTAGAACGTTCCATAACGCATTTAGGCATATTTACTGAATTTACAATATTACCATTTTCAAGGAAGTCAATAAGTTCATTTGCAGCCATTACAGCACAGTTATCTTCACTTTCAGGAGTAGAAGCACCAAGGTGAGGGATTGCAATAATATTTTCCTTGTTAATCATATCTGCATCAGGGAAATCTGTTATGTATTTTGCAACCTTTCCGCTTTCGATTGCAGCAATTATGTCTGCAGAATTTACAAGACCACCTCTTGCAAAGTTAAGTATTCTTACGCCGTCTTTCATTTCTGCTATTGTTTCAGCATTTATAGTATTTTTTGTTTCATCATTTAGGGGAACGTGGATTGTAATATAATCACACTGTTCAAAAATTTCTTTAATTGAAGATGCCTTGTGTACAGCTCTTGACAAGCTCCATGCAGCATCAACAGAAATATATGGGTCATAACCTATAACGTCCATACCAAGTGCGTGTGCAGAATTACAAACCATAACACCAATAGCACCAAGACCTATAACACCAAGCTTTTTGCCGATAATTTCAGGACCAACAAACTGAGATTTACCTTTTTCAACAGTTTTTTCCATATCAGCATCACCAGTAAGTGTGCTTGCCCAGTTAATACCTTCAACTATCTTTCTTGATGACATTAAAATACCTGCAATTACAAGCTCTTTAACAGCATTTGCATTAGCACCGGGAGTGTTGAAAACTACAATACCCTGTTCGCTGCATTTTTCAATAGGAATATTGTTTACGCCTGCGCCTGCACGAGCGATTGCTCTTACACTTTTAGGAATTTCCATATCGTGCATTTTAAAGCTTCTTAGTATTATGGCATCAGGATTTTCAATATCATCACCGCATTTATAGTTATCATTAAAACGGTCCATACCGAATTTTGAAATTTTGTTTAAAGTTTTAATATTATACATTTTAATTCCTCAATTCTTAATTATTTGCTTCAAATTCTTCCATAAATTCAACAAGCTTTATAACACCTTCAACAGGCATTGCGTTGTAAATACTTGCTCTCATACCGCCAACTGTTCTGTGGCCTTTAAGGTTAACAAAACCGCGTGCAGTAGCCTCTTTGATAAATTTAGCATTAAGTTCCTCAGAATCTGTTACAAAAGGTATGTTCATAAGTGAACGGTCTTCCTTAACAACTGTACCTCTGAACATTTTTGAAGAATCCAAAAAGTCGTAAAGAATTTTAGCTTTTTTCTCATTTATTTTCTGTACTGCTGCTACACCGCCCTGCTCTTTAATCCATTCAAGAACAAGCTTCATAATATAAATACCGTATGTAGGAGGAGTATTGTACATAGAACCGTTGTCTACGTGTATCTGATAGTTAAACATTGTGGGAGTAATATCCATACAGTTTCCAAGCAAATCTTCACGTATTATAACAAGTGTAACACCTGCAGGACCAAGGTTTTTCTGTGCACCTGCAATTAGACATCCGAATTTGGAAACATCAATTTCCTCACTCATAATCATTGATGAAATATCACCAATCAACGGAACATCTCCTGTGTCGGGAAGTTCATTGAACTTTGTGCCGTATATTGTGTTATTCATACAAATGTAGAAATAGTCAGCATCCTTTGAAAATGTGGATTTATCAAGCTTTGGAATGTAGCTGAAGGTTTTGTCTGCAGAAGATGCAATTCTGTTAACAGTAATGTATCTTTCAGCTTCTTCAGCAGCTTTTTTAGCCCACTGACCTGTAATTACAATATCACACTTTTTGTTTTTGTTACCAAGGTTCATAGGTACCATTGTAAATTGACTGGATGCACCACCCTGCAGGAACAATACCTTGTAGTTGTCAGGAACGTGCATAAGCTCTCTTACCAAGGCTTCACAGCCCTCTATTATAGCTTCATAAGGTTTGGAACGATGACTCATTTCCATAACGCTCATACCGGAATCATTGCAGTCAAGCATTTCATCCGCAGCTCTTTTTAAAACAGCTTCCGGCAACATAGACGGACCTGCTGAAAAATTGTAAACTCTGCTCATATTAAACAACTCCTTAAGTTTTTTATTCATTTATAGCTTTTGAGACAGCAATTGCCAACTGGTCAGGACAGGATGTACCCTTTCCGTTACAGTTAAGACCGGAAAGTTTTTTTATAACATCTTCAGCCTTCATTCCTTCGGCAAGTATTGCTATACCTTGGGTGTTACCGTTACATCCGCCAAGAAATTTGACGTTTTTGACGATACCGTCCTCAATATCAAAATCAATTTTGCGGGAACACACACCCTTTGTGATATATTCGTAGTGTTTCATATCCCAACCTCCAAAATATAACTCACTGATTATATATTATACACCCTTTTTTATGATTTTTCAAGTTGTATATGGTGTAAAATTCAACAAATAGTTGATTTTTGTTGAATTTTTATGTTTATATTTATATAAATAATATTTTTTTGTAATATTTACTTGTTTTTTTATAAAATTAATGTTATAATATTTAATGATTGATATTAGAATTGTATAAAAGTTGGTTGAGGTTTTTATTATGCCCAAGTTTTTTACAAAACCTGATTATATTAATGATAAGGAACTTAAAATAGTCGGTGAAGATGTTTCACATATTTCCAGAGTATTACGTATGTCATCCGGCGACAGTATTATTGTATGCGACGGTGAAGGCAATGATTATGATGCAATCATAACTTCGGTTTCTAAAACAGAAGTTGTTGCTGAAATTAAGGGTAAATACGTATGTGATGCGGAGCCTTGTGTTGATGTTATATTGTACCAGGCCTTGCCTAAACAGGGCAAGATGGAATATATAATTCAAAAGAACACAGAGTTAGGTGTTAAACGTATTGTACCTGTTTATACAAAGAGGTGTGTGGTTAAACCTTCAGACAAGACTGATAGATGGTTAAAGGTTGCGGAGTCGGCTGCAAAACAATGTGGCAGAGGTATAATTCCTGAGGTTTTACCTACTATAACATTTGATGAAGCCATAAAGCAGATGAAGGAATGCGACCTTGCACTTATGCCTTATGAGTGTGAGGAAGATGTTACTTTAAAGAGTGTGCTTAAATCTGCTGAATATAAAACGGTTTCAATTTTTATCGGGCCCGAGGGTGGTTTTGATTTAAAAGAGGTTGAGATTGCAAAGGATGCCGGAATAAAAACAGTTACGCTGGGAAAGAGGATTTTGCGTACTGAAACTGCAGCTTCGGCGGTATTGCCTGTAATAATGTATGAAAATGATGAATTGTGATAATTTAAAGGAGTGTTATATATATGTCAAGATCAAAGCAAAAAAAACATTTTGACAAACCTGAAAGGGCTGTTATTGCAAAGAAGAATGAGAAGATTATAAACGATTTTCTACTTCAGTTTGCATATACTCTTACAATATGTGTAATTACAATATTTGCTTTTAATGCCCTAGGGTCATTTAAATATGGTCTTGGTGCATATACAGCAACAAAATTTATTTCCTGGACATTGTTTGTAGTTTGTCTTGCGATAGGTATAATATTAACCGTTATGTACAAACTAAAGAATAAAGATGTTATCAGGACCACCGCCATATATTCTTATGTAACTGCTTTTGTTATGTTCTGGTATGTTGGTGTTGAGAAAATTCCTTATTATCTGCAAAATGTATTACCTTTTATGAGTAACTTTACGGGTACATACAAGGTTATACTTGCTCTGTTTCCTATTTTAGGGATAGCTTTGGTTGCAGAATTTGTGGTGTATTTCATAAGATATTACTCACTTAACGGAAAAAAGAAAAAATAATAAACTTCTTAAAGTCCGATGATTTATCTTCGGACTTTTTGTTTGAAAAGGATGTGTTTTTATGAAACCGGTTAATATAAACATTAAGGAAAATATTAATTTGTATTATATTCCTACTAAAAAATTCAAGACTACTACTTTGGGCATCTATATTCACAGACCTCTTAACAGGGAAGAATGTACAATAAACTCATTGCTTTCAATGGTTATGCGCCGGGGATGTCCGGGTTTTGAGGATAGTAAAATATTGTCAAGACACCTCGATAATCTTTACGGTGCTGCTTTTTCCACAACAGTTCGTAAAAAGGCAGATCGTCAGATATTATGTGCGAATTTTCAGTTTATTAACGATAAGTTTTTAGATGATAATATTGATATTTTCGACTGTATTTTAGACCTTGCGGACAGGGCGATATTAAAGCAGGAATCTTTTGATGATGAATATGTAAAGCAGGAAAAGGAAAATTTGAAAAAACAACTTTTGTCAATCATAAATGACAAAAGGTCTTATGCAACCAAACGCTGTACTGAAATAATGTGTAAGGGCGAGGCATATGGTATTTCTAAAAACGGATATATAGAAGATATTGACAATATAGATAAATCAATGCTTTTGGAACATTATAAAAATATTGTACTGAAAAGCCCGGTGGACATTTTTGTAAACGGTGATGTTGATATTGAAACTGTAACAGAAAAGCTTAAAATTATGTTTGCAGATGTTGAGGTTAAATATAACATTCCGTCTCCATCCGATGTTAAAAAGGAAGTAGAAGATGTAAAGCGTGTTACCGAGGAACAACAGATAGTTCAGGGTAAATTAAGTATGGGCTTCAGGACAAATGTCTATGCTAATGATGAAGATTATCCTGCTATGATGATGTATAATTCAATTTTAGGTAGTGGTATTTTCAGTAAGCTATTTAATAATGTAAGGGAAAAGCTTTCTCTTTGTTATTATGCGTCTTCATCGGTGGATTACCTCAAGGGTGTTATGTTTATAAATTCAGGTATAGAGGTTTCAAATTTTCAAAAGGCTTATGATGAAATATTGATACAGATGGAAGATATTAAAAACGGGATTATTTCTGATATGGAATTTTCTGCAGCTATGCTTGGTACTGTAAATTCCATAAATTCTACGGCAGATAATCCTTTTGTAATGGATGATTATTTCCTCGGCAAAATAATTTCCGGTAAAATTATGACTTTAGAGGAACTTGCTGAAAGTATTAAAAAGGTTACAAAGGAAGAAGTAATGCAGGTTGCAAATAAGATTCAACTTGATACCGTATATTTTCTTAAAGGATGTGAAAACTAATGAATTTTGAGAAAATTGAAGATAAAAGATTAAATGAAATTTTGTATAAAGGTGTACACAAAAGCGGTCTTACCGTGTATGTACTTCCAAAAACTGAACATAGCAAAAGCTATGCGGCATTTGCCACCAATTATGGTTCTATAGATTACAGATTTATAATACCGGGGGAAAATGATTATACCGAGATTCCCGACGGCGTAGCACATTTTTTGGAGCATAAATTGTTTGAACAGCCAGACGGTTCAAATGCATTTGACTCATACAGTATGACAGGTGCAAGTGCAAATGCCTTTACAAGCTTTAATTCTACTGTGTATCTGTATTCATGTACAGACAAATATTATGAAAATCTTGAAATATTACTTGATTTTGTAAGCAACCCTTATTTCACAAAGGAAAATGTAGATAAGGAGCAGGGTATAATAGGACAGGAAATCAGAATGTATGATGATGACCCGGGCTGGAGAGTTTTTTTCAATTTACTTGACTGCCTTTATGTTAATCATCCTGTTAAAAAAGACATTGCGGGAACAGTAGAAAGCATTGCGAAAATTGACAAGGATTTGCTTTATAGATGCTATAACACATTCTATAACCCCACAAATATGATTTTATTCGCCTGTGGCAATGTGGATTGTGATAAAATTGCACAGTTGGTAGATAGGTATGTTACTGCTAACCCTAATACGGAAATTAAGAGATTTTTACCTGATGAACCAAAGGTAATTAATAAAAAATATAAGGAACAAAAGCTTAGTATTTCAACTCCGTTGTTCCAGATAGGGTTTAAAGATACCGATGTTGGGTACGGTGGTACTAAGCTTTTGAAAAAAGAAATTATCACCTCAATACTTTTGGAAATTTTGTTGGGTGAAGGTAGTGACCTTTACAACAAGCTTTATACAGATGGCCTTATAAACGACAGCTTTGACGTGGATTTTGAGGCGGAAATAAGCTACGGCTTTTCATCATTAAGCGGTGAAAGTACCGACCCTGATAAAGTTCTTGATACTATTTTGGAGGCTTTTTCAAAGGTTGAATTTAATGAGGAAGAATTTGAAAGAGCCAAAAGGGTAGAGCTTGCAAGATATCTTCGTATGTGGAATAGCGTAGAGGGAGTTTCCAATACTATGGTTTCTGATTTGTTTAAGGGTATTAATATATTTGAATATTCTGATATAGTAAAGGATATAACTCTTGATGATGTAAAACTAAGATTTAAAGAACACTTTGATGAAAAAAATTGTGCAATGTCTGTTATTAAACCATATGAAAGTAATGGTGATAAATAATGAATAACATTTCTTTTCCCGGTTTAGGTTTGGAATTTGTTGTAAAACCTGATGCCTTTACAGTTTTTGGAAGGGATATTAAGTGGTATGCTCTTATTATTTTAACAGGAATGATACTTGCAGTGCTTTTTAGTATTTGGGAATCTAATCGTGTTGGTATATCTAATGATACTATTTTGGATATTGCAATAATTTGTATACCGATTGCTATTATTTGTGCAAGGGCGTATTATGTGGTTTGTGAATGGAGCTATTACAGCCGTCATACGGATGAAATTATTCAGATATGGAATGGAGGCCTTGCCATATATGGTGGTATTATAGGTGGATGTCTGTCAGCATTTATCTATTGCCGTATTAAAAAAATTAATATTGGTGAAATGTTTGATATCGGTGCCCTTGGATTTTTAATTGGGCAATCAATAGGAAGATGGGGTAATTTTACCAATGCGGAAGCTTTTGGATATGAAACTGATTTGCCCTGGAGAATGTATATTGAAGAAATCAATATGGCGGTACACCCTACGTTTTTGTATGAAAGCCTGTGGAATACTCTAGGTTTTATAATTTTGTTTTTCTATCGCAAACATAAAAAGTTCAGCGGTGAAGTATTCTTGCTTTATGCAATATGGTATGGAATAGGAAGAGCCTATATAGAAGGTCTGCGTGCTGATTCTTTGTATATTGCAAATACAGGTATCCGTACATCACAGCTTTTGGCGATATTGATTGTTGTTGCAAGTGTAATTATAATATCTGTAAAAAGATATAAATTACATAAGAGAAAAAAGTTTAGATGTAAATGTTGTGGATATTATACATTAAGTGAGAAACCTCTTGACCTCGAAAAATATCCTGGTACTTTTGAAATATGTCCGGTTTGTGATTGGGAAGATGACTCTCAACAATTTTTGAATCCTGATAAAAATTTTGGACCTAACGGTGTGTCACTTAACGAGGCAAAAGCTAATTTTAAAAAATTCGGTGCCATAAGTGAAGAAGCAATAGGTCGAGTAAGAAAGCCAAAAAAGGAAGAAATAGAATAATACAAAAAAACGGAATGACCGCATCGGTCATTCCGTTAATTTATCTAATCTATTAAGCTTCTTCTGATTCTTTCATCTTTGCGAAGCATTCACTGCAATAGATTGGACGGTCATTTTTTGGTTTGAATGGGACCTTAGCCTCTCCGCCGCAATTCGCACATACAGCAACGTGCATTTCTCTTGAAGCTTTAATAGCTTCCTTGCGTGCTACGCGGCAATCCTTGCATCTTGTAGGCTCATTCTGGAAACCTTTTTCAGCATAGAATTCCTGCTCTCCAGCTGTAAAAACGAACTCGTTTCCACAATCTTTGCATACTAATGTCTTGTCTTCGTACATAACCATTTTACCTCACTTTAATAATAATTCTCTAATGCTTTGGTTAGAAGCATCATATAAAAAGCATTTTATGCTAATTACCGTATTTTCATATCCATAAGCTTTTTCTTGATGCGCTGTAATGCATTGTCAACAGACTTAATGGACTTGTCGATTTTTTCCGAAATTTCTACATAAGACAAACCGTCTAAATAAAGCTCAAGGACGTGATTTTCAAAACCACTCAGTTTTTTTGAAATCTCTTTTTTAATTTCCTTTAAGCTTTCGTCAATTATGTATAATTCTTCGGGGTTTGATATTGAACTTCCTTGGATTATATTTAGGAAAGTTGTGCCTGAATCATCATTAAATACAGGCGCATTTATGGAAATAGATGCATTAAGCGGTGTGTGTTTGTTTCTGTTTGCCGTTCGTATTGCAGTGAGGATTTGCCTTGTAATACATACATCCGCAAATGCTTTGAAAGTGATGTTCTTATCGGGGTTAAAATCCCTGACTGCCTTATATAGACCAATCATGCCTTCCTGAACAATGTCATCATTGTCTGCACCGATAAGGTAGTAAGTTCTTGCTTTACTTTTTACATAGTTTTTGTATCGGTGAAAAATTATTTCTTCCGCATCAATATCACCATTTACAGATAGTAAAACAAGTTCTTCATCGCTTAGAGTATTCAAGTTTTTTTGCATGCTATACTCCCTTTAAATCAATATCGAATATATTATATATTTTTTGTAACAATTTGTCAAGATAAATATTTTGTTTATAAATAATTTTGTGACATAATACCAAAAAACATAGGCGGTTTTTGGGCAATATAGTATTAATATTGTGTCATTTTTCTTATTATGTAAAAAAGAAATTGCTATTGAATATTTGTAGTTTTGATAGTATAATATATTTAGTATAGAACTCAAGGAGAAATATATGAAAATTTCGGAAATTAAAAAAATGTTTATAGATATTTACGGCGGTTCGGAGGATGACCTTCGTGTTTTTACTTCCCCCGGCAGGGTAAACTTAATTGGTGAGCATACAGATTACAACGGGGGTTATGTTTTCCCCGCTGCACTTAAATTCAGAACAACAATAGTTTTGCGTCAAAACGGTGAAAATATCGTAAGAATGGCTGCGACAGATTTGCCGGACAGAGTTTCTGTAGACATTAGTAAAATAGAGGACTACAAGGAGCTCAGATGGGGTGATTATCAGGCAGGTATTATAAGTGAAATGCTTAAGGATAACTATGATATCGTAGGTTGTGATATGCTTTATGATGACACAACACCTCACGGCGGCGGGCTTTCATCATCTGCGGCTATTGAAGTTTCTACCGCATTGGCTTTTGCGACTTTGCATAATGAAAAAAATGGTATTAAAGAGCCTGTGGATATGATAGAAATGGCTAAAATCGGACAGAGAGCTGAAAATATATATATAGGTGTAAATTGTGGAATTATGGACCAGTTTGCTTCCGCTATGGGTAAGGAGGACCACGCAATATTTCTACAGTGTCAGACACTTGGTTATAAACATATTCCCGTTGTGCTTGAGGGTAAAAAGATTGTTGTTTCGAATACAAAGAAAAAACATTCTCTCGGTGATTCAAAGTATAATGAAAGACGTCAACAATGTGAAGATGGATTCGCAATACTGAAATCAGCTATGCCTGAAAAAAATTGTCTTGGTGAAATTTCTGTTGAAGAATTTGAACAACACAAACACTTGCTTACAGACGACGTTTTGTTAAGACGTGTAAGACACGTTATTACCGAAAATGACAGAGTATTAAAGTCCATCGATGCACTTAAGGCAGGGGATATTAAAAAGTTCGGCGAGCTTATGAATGACTCACACAATTCTTTGCGTGATGACTACGAAGTTACTGGTCAGGAGCTTGACACAATGGTGGAGGAAGCGCGTAAAATTAAGGGTGTGATTGGTTCGCGTATGACGGGCGGTGGCTTTGGCGGATGCACAGTAAGTATCGTTGATGATGATGCAGTAGACACATTTATAGAAGAAATTGGTAAAAATTACGAGGAGAGAACTGGCTTAAAGCCGGAATTTTATGTTACTGAAATTGGTAACGGCGGTACAGAAATAAATTAATCATTTTCGGAGGTTTTAAATGAATACTTTGGAATTTGTAAAATCATTTCTTTTGGGAATTATTGAGGGTATAACAGAATGGTTGCCTATTAGTTCTACCGGGCATATGATTTTGTTCAATGAATTTTTTAAAAACGAAGGGTCTTTTTTAGAAAGTCAGCTATATTTGTATGTGATTCAGCTTGGGGCAATTCTGGCAGTAGTTACTTTGTTTTTCAATAAACTTAACCCATTTTCGCCAAAGAAAACAGCTACCGAAAGGTCAAATACCTGGAAGATGTGGTACAAGGTAATAATTGCCTGCGTGCCTGCAGGTGTTATAGGTCTTGCGTTTAATGACTTTATGGAAAAGTTTGAAAATTGGCAGGTTGTATCTGCAATGCTCATAGTATATGGCATAGCTTTTATTATTGTGGAAAAGCTGCAGAAAAACACCACAGTTACGTCAATAGACCAGATGTCTTATAAAACTGCCATTACTATAGGTGCTTTTCAGGTACTTTCCATTATACCTGGCACATCCCGTTCAGGCTCCACAATTTTGGGCGGTATGCTAGTTGGATGTTCAAGGGAAATTGCGGCAGAATTTTCATTCTTCCTTGCAATACCCATTATGTTTGGTGTAAGCTTTCTTAAAATTATAACTCACGATGGTGCAATAGAGTGGGGAATTTTGCTTGTTGGTATGCTTGTTTCATACATAGTATCTATGGTTGCAATCAAGTTCCTTATGAATTATGTTAAAAAGCACAGCTTTGCATCATTCGGATGGTACAGAATAATACTTGGTGTATTGGTAATCAGTTATTTTTTAATAAAATAATCTATTGACAAATGCGTTAAAAATGTTATAATATTCTTAATGACTGTGATGAAGACAGTAGCTGTCAGGGTAGCGTTTCAGAGAGAGAGTGTCGTGGCTGGAAGCACTTTTACGTGAATGGCAGTGAATACCACTTCGGAGTTGCGTGCTGAAAATTGTAGTAAGCATTGCCGTGAGCCTTGCGTTAATGGTAATTAAGTGATGGTTTATACCATAATTAGGGTGGAACCGTGCGAATCTGAATTTTGCACCCCTATTTTGAGTTATTCTCAAAGTAGGGGTGTTTTTAATTTTTTGAAAGGATATGATAAAATGAGCGAAATGAACGAACTACAAACATTAAGACATTCTGCATCACACATTATGGCACAGGCTGTAAAAAGATTGTTCCCGGATGTAAAGTTGGCTATCGGCCCTGCTATTGATTCCGGTTTCTATTATGATTTTGATACCGACCATAGCTTTACTCCCGAGGATTTGGAAACTATAGAAAAGGAAATGAAAAAGATAGTTAAGGAAAATCTTAAGATTGAAAGATTTGAACTTCCCAAGGCGGAAGCTTTGGAGCTTATGAAGGACGAGCCTTACAAAATTGAGCTTATCAACGACCTTCCGGAGGGTGAAGTAATATCCTTCTACAAACAGGGTGAATTTACTGACCTTTGTGCAGGACCTCACGTTAAATACACAAGTAAGGTAAAGGCTTATAAGCTTTTAAGTGCAACAGGTGCTTATTGGAGAGGCGACGAAAAGAACAAGATGCTTACCCGTATTTACGGTACCGCATTTGAAACAAAGGACGAGCTTGCTGCTCATCTTGAACAGCTTGAAGAAGCTAAAAAACGTGACCACAACAAACTTGGCCGTGAACTTGGCTTGTTTACAACAGTTGATTCTATAGGTCAGGGCCTGCCGGTTATATTGCCTAAGGGTTCAAGAATTATCCAGACTTTGCAAAGATTTGTAGAGGATGAAGAACAAAAACGCGGTTGGCAGTTGACAAAAACACCTTTGATGGCTAAAAGTGATTTGTACAAAATTTCCGGCCATTGGGATCATTATAAAGACGGTATGTTTGTAATGGGTGATGAGGAAACGGATAAGGAAGTATTTGCACTTCGTCCTATGACTTGTCCGTTCCAGTATCAGGCTTACCATAACGAAATGAGAAGTTATCGTGATTTGCCTTTGCGTTATAGCGAAACTTCAACACTTTTTAGAAACGAATCATCTGGTGAAATGCACGGTCTTATTCGTGTACGTCAGTTCACAATTTCCGAAGGTCATTTGATGTGCCTGCCTGAACAGTTGGAGGAAGAATTTAAAAACTGCCTTGAACTAGCAATTTATATGCTTAAAACTCTTGGACTTTATGAGGATGTATCTTACAGATTCTCACAGTGGGACCCTGAAGACAGTGAAAAGTATATTGGTACAAAGGAACAGTGGGACGAAGCACAGGGGGTTATGAAGAATATTCTTGACCATCTTGAAATTCCTTACGCAGTAGGTGTTGGTGAAGCTGCATTCTACGGACCAAAGCTTGATATCCAGATTAAAAATGTATTTGGTAAGGAAGATACTCTTATCACAATTCAGGTTGACCAGATGTTGGCTGAAAAATTCGGTATGGAATATACTGACAAAGATGGTTCAAAGAAGAATCCTTATATTATTCACAGAACATCAATTGGCTGTTATGAAAGAACACTTGCACTTCTTATTGAAAAATATGCCGGTGCTTTCCCAACTTGGCTTGCTCCTGTACAGGTTAAAATTATTCCTGTATCTGAACGCCATTTTGAATATGCGGAAAAAATCAAGAAGATATTTATTCAAAAGGGTATTCGCGTAGAAGCAGATATGCGTAATGAAAAACTTGGTTATAAGATTCGTCAGGGGCAACTTGAAAAAAATCCTAATATGATTATCGTTGGTGATAACGAGGTTGAAGCGGGTACTGTTTCTGTTCGTTCACGTCGTAATGGTGATATGGGTTCTATGACTATTGATGAATATGTTGCATTTATCGAGAAGGAAATTGCAGATAAAGTAAGATAAGACTTTATAAAAAATGTTCAGAAGGTGAAAAACAAGGTGGAATATTCCACCTTGTTTTTTAAAATTATGGACTTTTTATTTAAGCTTTATTTATTAAATTCCGCTTGGTTTATTTTTCATAAGTTCAACTTTTAATAATTCAATTTCATCCGTATCATCTGTATGATGCCAACCTTGTGCATACATACCATCTTTTATATGATAAAGTTCAACGGTGTTTGAGGTAGTTTGAATATATGTATCTTTGTTTATAATATATGTTGCCTTATCATTTGTGTTAAGAGAATTATTAAAAGTGTATATACCGTTTTTGTATTTAAGATTGCTTATCTTCAAAACTCTGCCAGAATATTCGTCCCCATTAAATAAAGGTGAAATTTTTTTATCTAATTGTATTCTTAATGTTTTCTTCTCTACACCGTTTTTGCCATCTGCAATTACAAATGAAACAAAGTCGCCGTATCCATCCTGATACATAATAGGAATATCCAAAGCGTTATATATCATTACTGCGACATCACATCGTTTTGCTACATCAGTTCCTGTTAAATCAAGGTTTTTTGTTATACCAAGGCTTGTTGCTTTCGTAAAATATCCCACAGGATAGCCACCTATTACAGCAGGTTCATATCCTAATGTACAAACAAGCATTTTTACAAACTGTTCGTTTGTAAGCTTTTCTTCCGGCTTAAAAGTTCCGTCTCCATGACCATTTATTATGCCAATTTGCTTAGCAGTTTGTATATATCCGCTTGCCCAGTATTCCATTGGTACGTCAATAAAACTTGTTTCTGTTTTTTTACAATCACCCATACCCAACATTGTTACTATGATTTTTGCCGCCTCTGCTCTATTAATTGTAGGTATTTCAAAGTTTGTAATGATGTTGTATTTTGTCAGATTTTCCCGTATTGTTGAGATATCGTTGGCAAATACAAAAATAGACGAAGATATAATTAATATTAGTGTTAATGCTATTACTTTTTTCATATTTTTAACTCCTTTAGTAAATTAAAATTGTTCCGTTGATGTTATAATGTCCCGGACAATAACAGTCTATGGTTATAAAATATTCTTCGTTAGGGTCATAACCGTCAAGATATATAGGTGTTTTTCCCTCAGTTGTAAATTGGTAGTCCCAACCACACCCCATGGTTTCAATATTACTTATGCCTATTTTTACAAGATGATTATAATTACCTTTATTTTCTATTAAAAATTGAATATTTCCTGACGAATCAGGCTTCACTTTAACTGTGTGTGTATCTTTATAATCGGTGTTGTAACTTACTGTTGTTGCATAGTTATTAAGGTCAATTGTTTTGTTTGAACTTTCCGTTAATATAATATCCTCAGTTATTTTATTTTCAGCTATTTCGGTAGATTTATTTTCATTAACAATTGTTTTTTGTTCCGTTATAATCTCAGTTTTCTGTTGAACATTTTCTTTGTTATCATGTGTATTTTGACCAAATTTAACGATACTTTCATCAATTTTAATAATATTGAGTTTGGGAAGATTGCTGTATAATGCATTAGATATTGGCTTTGCCGCCGCTGAACTCGTGAGACATATTGCGGCAATAAATATAAGCGTTATAATGCCTGATGTGTTATGTGCAAAGTTAGGCTTTTTGAATTTTGTTATAGCTTTTATTCTTTTTTTAATATCATTCTTATTATTAGCCATTCCCAAGAGCTTTGACGATTTTAAGTTACATAATGATATGGTGTTTATTAGTGTCAAACCATAATTTTTGTATTCGTTTGGTTCTATATACATCATAGTTAGTTCATCAGTAGCAAGCTCTATATCCTGCCTGACTTTTTTGAACAAAAACCATATCACAGGGTTAAACCAATGTATACACTGTAAAAATAATAACAGATAGTTTGCTATTACATCACCACGCTTGTAATGAGAAAGTTCGTGTATAAAAGTGTATTCCAAATTATTGATGTTGGTTTTTTCAAAGTCCTCTGTAATTAGTATTTTAGGATGTATTGCGCCGTATAGTGATGTAGTTGGTATATGCTTTTGTATAACAATTTTTATATATTTATTTATTCCTGTAATATTCTTACATCGATTTAAAATTGCAACAGTATCTTCAGATGCATCAGAAGAGGATGTATATATTTTATATTTGAGAATTATATAGCTGAAGATAATCCAAGTAGTTGTTAAAAACATTCCTGTAATCCATAAGTATGGAATTATTTCGCTTATGCTATATAAGTTATTCGTGTTTTCCGATACGGTTAATGGTGATACCTGCTGTGTAAAAGATAAAAGGTTAGTTTCGTTAACGGTTTTCACAACATTAAATTTGTTAAAAATGCTTATTTTGCTTTCGGGACCTTTTGGGAGTATAAGTTTTACAATCATTACTGACCATAGCAAATATTGCCATCTTGCTGCAAGTTTTTTTAGCAATGTAAATTTCAGAATGAATATTATAATACCTACAATGCTACCGAATATTGTCGCTTGTATCACCGTGCCGAATAAAGTATGTATAGTCATTTATTTTCCCTCCAATATATCCTTGAGGTTTTGGATTTCTTCTTTGGAAAGCTTATTGTTTTCAACAAAGCTTGCAAGCATTAGTTTAATAGAACCACCGTAAAGTTTATTGATGAAGTTGCTATTTTCAACCTTTATGTAATCTTTTTTTGAAACTAAAGAGGAATAAATAAAAGCCTTTGAATTAGTTTTTTCTGCTTTTACCGCACCCTTTGAGATAAGTCTGTTTATAAGTGTTCTTATTGTCTTGTCGTTCCACTCTTGTTCTTTAGAAACTTCTTCAACAATCTCACCGCTTGTACAAGGCTCGTTTTCCCATAGTACTTTCATTATTACATATTCTGCATCTGTTATTTGTAATTTTTTCATTTTTTCACCTCCTTATTTTAGATTACAATTGTAATCTATATCTATATATTACAACTGTAATCCAAATTTGTCAAGTATTATTTAAAAAAAAATACCAAGCTAATTTAATAACTTGGTATTTGGACTTAATTATTCAAATTTTTTCGTCTTTCACGACGTTTTAAAGCTTCACTCCAGTCATTTATCTCTTCATCGGTTTCGAGTATTAAGCCTGGAATTTTCTTTGGGTTTTCATTTTCATCAAGCGCAACCATTATAACGTACGCATTGTTGATTAATATGGTTTCACCATTTAATTTTTCGACATAAGTTTTAACGTTAATCTCCATAGATGTTGTACCTGCATATGTGATTTTACCCTTTAAAACCAAAGTATCGTTTGCGTGAGCAGCCCTTTTAAATTCAAGCTGGTCAATAGACGCTGTTGTAACATTAGAGGAGGAATGACGTCTTGCAACAACGGCAGCCACTTCATCAATCCACGCCATAAGCTGACCGCCGAAAAGTCTGTTGTATCCGTTTAAGGTACCCAGCGTAAGCACGTGTACCTGTTCTGCATAAGAATCCTTGACTTTTTTATCCATAAAATCCTCTCCTTTGTAATATAATGGCTGTGATATATATTATTAATCACAGCCATTGTTTTTATTATTTTTCAAGCCTTAGATTTCTACTCTCCATCCGAATGGATCGTCCAGGATTCCCCACTGAATACCAGTTAAAGTATCGTAAAGTTTCTGGCTAAGCTCACCAATGTTACCGTCACCGATAACCATAACATCGTCCATATAACGAAGCTTACCAACAGGAGAAATTACTGCAGCAGTACCTGTGCCGTAAACTTCTTCAAGACTACCGTCTTTTGCAGCAACAACAAGCTCGTCAACAGAAATTTTGCGTTCTTCAACATCATATCCAAGGTGCTTGCACATCTGGATAACTGAATTACGTGTAACACCCGGCAAGATGCTTCCGTTAAGTTCAGGAGTAACAATTTTGCCGTTGATTTTAAAGAAGATGTTCATAGCGCCAACTTCTTCAATGTACTTTCTTTCAACACCGTCAAGCCACAATACCTGTGAATATCCGTCGTCGTGTGCTTTAACCTGTGCTTTCAAGCTTGCAGCATAGTTACCGCCTGTTTTAGCGTAACCGATACCACCCTTTACAGCACGTACATATTCATCTTCAATCCAGATGCCTACAGGAGCAAGACCGCTTGCGTAGTAAGCGCCTGATGGTGAAAGGATAACCATAAATAAGTAGGTTTTAGAAGGTGCAACACCTAAAAATTCATCAGTAGCGATTATGAAAGGTCTGATATACAATGATTCACCATCACCTTCAGGAATCCAGTCGCGGTCGATATCTACAACAGTTTTAACAGCCTGTACAAAATCTTCCTCAGGAATCTGTGGGATGCAAAGTCTGTCGTTAGACATATTTGCTCTCTTTGCATTCATTTCAGGTCTGAAAAGGTAAGCTTTACCATCTTTGCCTTTGTAAGCCTTCATACCTTCAAACATTTCCTGACCGTAATGGTAAACCATAGCAGCAGGAGAAAGTTCGATTTTGTGGAAAGGTTCGATTCTTGCATCGTGCCAGCCTTTACCTTCAGTATAGTTCATAACAAACATATGGTCTGTAAAAATATGACCAAAACCAAGCTTTGCACCTTTTTCAGGCTTTGCCGCAGGTGTTGTTGTCTTAGTAATTTTAATATCCAACATTTTTGTTTACACTCCTTTAAATAACCTGTTTAAAGATTATAACTTGTTTAAAAATTATAACCTGTTTCAATAGCTTTCATATTAAGTCCAAGCATATCTGCTTTCTTTGCAGGTATAACTTTTTTAAGACCTTTTTCAACATCTTCAAGCTTGATGATGCCTGTTTCCTTAATCATCTTACCAAGCATAATCATATTGGCAAGTGTAGGAGCACCGATTTCCGCTGCCAAAGAAGTAGCAGGAATGTAGTATGCATCTACGTCATCTCTTTCAACTTTTCTGCCGATAAGCGTAGAATCGATTATAAGCTTTGCACCTTTAGCACAAGCTGGTTCATATTTATCAAGTGATGGCAAGTTCATAGCAAACAAAACATCAGGAGTTGAAACGATAGGTGAACCAACCGGAGAATCACTTAAAATAACGCTACAGTTAGCTGTACCGCCACGCATTTCCGGACCGTAGGAAGGAAGCCAGCTTACGTTTTTACCGTCTGTAAGACCTAGGTATGCAAGCACCTTACCTGCGAACAATACACCTTGTCCGCCAAAGCCTGCAATTAAAATCTGTGATGTACTCATTATTTTTCCTCCTTACTTCTGTCTTTGTAAACACCCAAAGGATAGTATGGAAGCATATTTGTATCTACCCATTCCAAAGCCTTTTGTGGTGTCATACCCCAGTTAGTAGGGCAAGTTGAAACGACTTCTACCAAGGAGAACCCTTTTCCGTTAATCTGGTTTTCAAAAGCTTTTTTAATAGCTTTTTTAGCATTTTTAATATTCTTAACATTATTTACAGTAACACGTTCCAAATATTCGGGACCTTCAAGCTGTGAAAGCATTTCACATACTCTTATAGGATAACCTGCTGATTTTACATCTCTGCCGTAGGGAGAAGTTTGTGTAACCTGTCCGGGTAGAGAAGTAGGAGCCATCTGACCACCTGTCATACCATAAATTGCGTTGTTAATAAATATAATAGTGATGTTTTCATTTCTTGTAGCAGCGTGAACAGTTTCAGCCATACCTATAGAAGCAAGGTCACCATCACCCTGATATGTGAATACAACTTTACTTGGGTCTGCACGCTTAATACCTGTTGCAACAGCAGGTGCACGGCCGTGAGCAGCCTCTGCCATATCACAATTAAAGTAATTATATGCCATAACAGCACATCCAACAGGTGCAACACCAATAGTTGTACCTTCAATACCAAGCTCATCTATTGCCTCAGCAACAAGACGATGTACAATACCGTGTGTACATCCTGGGCAATAATGAAGTGGAACGTCTGCTAATGCTTTTGGTTTTTCAAATACTACCATTATTCAGCACCTCCGTTTACTTTCTTAATTTCTTCCAATACCTGTTCAGGAGTAACAATCATACCACCTACACGGTTACATAGTGTAACAGGTTTTTTACATTCTGTTGCAAGCTTTACGTCTTCAATCATCTGACCCATTGAAAGTTCAACAGAAATAAACGATTTAACCTTATCAGCAGCCGCACAAAGTACTTTTTTAGGGAATGGCCATAGTGTGATAGGTCTTATCATACCAGCCTTGATGCCCTGCTTTCTTGCCTCAACAATAGCGTTTTGAGAAACACGGGCTGCAATACCGAATGCTACAATACAGATTTCTGCATCGTCCATCATAAATTCTTCGTACATTACTTCGTTTTCTTCAATTTGCTTATATTTTTCAAATCTTTCAAAGTTTACCTTTTCAAGCTGTTCAGGAACAAGGAACAAAGAGTTGGCAATGTTGTGAGGACGCTTGCATTCTGTACCTGTCAAAGCCCATGGCTTTTCGTATGTAGTAACATTTTCGTCTTCCTTGATTTCAACTGGTTCCATCATCTGACCGATTGTACCGTCTGCTAAAATCATAGATGTCATTCTGTATTTATCGGCAAGGTCAAAGCCCTTAAGTGTAAGGTCTGCCATTTCCTGAACGGAAGAAGGAGCAAGAATAATCATTCTGTAATCACCGTGTCCGCCGCCCTTTGTAGCCTGAAAATAGTCGGACTGTGATGGCTGTATACCACCAAGACCCGGACCGCCTCTTTCTACGTTAACAACTAATGCAGGAAGGTCAGCACCTGCCATATAGGAAAGACCCTCAGCTTTTAGTGATATACCAGGGCTGGAGGAGGAGGTCATAACTCTCTTACCTGCAGCTGATACACCGTAAACCATATTGATAGCGGCAACTTCACTTTCTGCCTGAAGGAATGTACCACCAATTTTAGGCATTCTCTTTGCCATATATGCAGCAATTTCTGTCTGGGGAGTAATAGGATAGCCGAAATAATGACGGCATCCTGCAGTAATCGCAGCTTCTGCAATAGCTTCGTTACCTTTCATCAAAACTTTTTCTGCCATTTTATTTCACCTTACCTTTCTACTGTAATAATGCAGTCAGGACACATTGTTGCACAAAATGCACATGCAATACACTGACTTTCATCTGTCATCTCAACAGGGGAATGACCTTTTTGGTTAATTTTGTCTGTCGCAATTTTAAGCAAATTTTTTGGACATGCATTTACACAAAGTCCACAGCCTTTACAAAGGTCTGTTTTAAATGTTAATTTTGCCATAACCATACCTTCTTTCAATATTTAAATTAAAATTTTTTCTTTTGTAATTCAAGAGGAAAAACATCAGGGATTTTGTCACCGATGTCTTTCGCTATAGAATTGTTCACTGTTGTCATTATCACAGGAAGTTTGCTTATAGACGAAAGTTCCTGTGCATACATATTAGATTTTACCACATCTTCTACGGTAGTTGCAACCCCTAAATTTGAATTATTTACAATTGCAGTAAAAGAAATACCGCTTGCAGCCTCAATTTCCCTCATAACCTCAAGTGTATCTTCAGCAGTTTTGGTAAGAGGCCTATAGCAATTGGCAACATATATCATTTCATAATTATTTTCTTCTAAAATAGAGGGAGTATATCTGCCCATAGCTACAGCACCTACATCATCGCCGCCGATATCCATTATAAGATAGGAATTTTTATCAGCTATTGCACCATAAATTTCTTTTGGTAATGCAGGGATATCCAAATTTGTATTTGCATATTCAGAGCATACCAGCTTTATGCCAAGCTCTTCAAATTCTTCCTGACTGTCTTTTGTGCGAAAATATGGATTAACAATATCAAGGTCCACAATAGTTACAGGCTTATTTTGTGATTTAAGATATTTTGCCCAGTTAACGGCAATGTTTGTTTTACCGCTTCCGTAATGACCTGCAAATAATGTAATACGCTTTATATTCATTAAATTATCCCCCTCATTTGCGGATTTTTATAAAAATCAATAGTGATCATATATTGCCAATCTCTTTTTGTAGAAAATTTTACTTAAATCTTCGCTTTCTGAATAGATATTAAGCCCTGATACAAACTCAAAATCCTCAGCGCCATATTTCCCTAAGATAAGAGAGGTAAAAGTTTCAATATCCATCTCAGCTTGTGGGTTTTCCTCAGTTTTATTAAGTGACAATAGATTTCCGTCTTTAAACTCAATAGCCCATATACCGTTATTTTGAGCTAACATATTATCGTTTATTTTTATTATTGCTTTTCCGCTACCGCGAAATTCAGCATTTTGCAGAACGCTATTTAAATTAATACATCTTGCCATACCGTTAGAACGATATTTTTTTGTTATTGCTGAATATGCGTGTTCTAAAAGAACTGTGTCGACTTTTGCATCCGATGGGAAGGACATTTTCAAATTGTGATAATTTCCCTTTAAGCTAATTGCAAAATCAAGTATTGCACCAAAGCCCTCTTTGTCATAAAAATAAACATTCTCGCCCATATTCATAGTGTTTTCCCATCCATTAGCTTCTGTTTTGTAGGTAAAAAAGCTTTTTGGGACGCCGTTTTCATCACGATAAAGATATGTGTAGGAATTATCCTTTAAATAATCTTTTTCTTCATACACAAGCCAATCTTCGTCCTGTCGTTTTGCAAGCATAGAAAACCTTTTGCACATTTCATCATAGACTGTTTTCAGTCCGCTTACATCACCTGATACAAGTTCGTAGCTGCCCTTCGTGTTGTAAGGATAAATTCTATGTATTTTAACTTCCCAATCGTTTATATCGCATGCCATACAATACCCAAACTTCTTATAATATGCCGTGCTGAAGCCGTAAAGGTATGAAAAGGCACATCCGTTATCATACATTTCAGAAAAAGCTGTGGAAAAACACTCTCTTACCGCACCTTTATTTCTGTATTGAGGAAGGCTTGCAACCCCGCCAATTCCTGTGACCTTAACCACACCTTTGTCAAAGTATGCATTGTATGGTACAAGATTAATTGTAGATGTCATATTGCCGTCATCGTCAAATGCTACATATCTGTTGAAATAATTACGGCTCCTTAAACTTTTATCGTTTTTAATTCTCTGGAGTTCTTCTTCGTCAGTGTTGTTACTTGTAGTTCCAAAACAAATTGCCAAAATTCTACGTAGTTCGTTAAAATCCTTATCACAAAACTTTCTTATAAGCATTTTATCCTCCTATAGTAATATACCTTAATTTTATTATAGTTTGTTTCTCTGTATCTTTCCGCTTATTGTCTTAGGAAGTTCGTCTCTGAATACCACAATTCTTGGGTATTTGTATGGAGCAGTTTTATTTTTGACATATTCTTGAATTTCCTTTTTAAGTTCTTCTGTACCCTCTGTACCATTTGTAAGCACAATACTTGCTTTTACAACCTGACCTCTTACCTCGTCAGGCTCGGCAGATACACCGCATTCGAGAACGTAAGGAAGCTCCATAATAACATTTTCTATTTCGAATGGTCCGATACGGTAGCCTGATGACTTAATAACGTCATCTTTACGGCTAACATACCAGTAATATCCGTCTTCGTCCATCCACGCCAGGTCACCTGTATGGTAGTAACCGTCATACCAAGCCTCTTTTGTAAGTTCATCAGCTTTATAGTAGCCTTTATACAAACCGCATGGTATTTTTTCAGAGGTGCGGACAACTATTTCGCCGTTTTCACCAATGCCGCATTTTTCACCATCATTATTCATAAGCATAATGTCATAACCGGGGATAGGTTTACCCATCGAGCCGGCCTTTGGTGTAGTACCAACAAGATTACCAAGTGTAAGTGTTGTTTCAGTTTGACCAAAGCCTTCCATAATCGTAAGCCCTGTTGCCTTTTCAAATTGCACTAAAACTTCCGGATTCAAAGCTTCACCTGCAGTTGTAGCGTGCTTGATAGAAGAAAGGTCATACTTTGAAAGGTCTTCTTTTATAAGCATTCTGTACATTGTAGGAGGAGCACAGAATGTGGTAATATTGTAATTTTTGAACATTGGAAGAATTTCATTTGCATGGAATCTGTCAAAGTTGTAAACAAATACAGAACCTTCAGCAAGCCATTGACCGTATAGTTTACCCCAGAGTGCTTTACCCCAACCTGTTTCGGAGATTGTAAAGTGCAAGCCGTCCGGTTGTACATTGTGCCAATATTTTGCAGTTACAAAGTGTCCTAAAGGATATTTGTGAGAATGTGTTGCGATTTTAGGATATCCCGTTGTGCCTGATGTAAAGAACATCAGCATATCATCATCACCGCACGGAGAATTTTCTGTACGTTCAAACTTGCGGCTGAATAATGCATATTCACCGTCAAAGTTGTGCCATCCTTCGCGTTCGCCGCCAACAATAATTTTAGTTTTAAGTGTTGGACATTTTTCTGCAGCGATATCTACTTGATGTGCAGTATCACCACTTGCAGTACATACTATGGCTGAAACCTCACCTGCATCAAAACGATATGTAAAATCATGTTCCTGAAGCTGGTTTGTTGCAGGGATTGCAACAGCACCCAATTTGTGTAGTGCTAGAATTGCAAACCAGAACTGGTAATGACGTTTTAAAACAAGCATTACTTTGTCACCCTTTTTGATTCCAAGGGATTTGAAGTAGTTGGCTGTCTGACTTGATGCGTCTTTAATGTCCTTGAATGTAAAGATTCGTTCGGTCATATCTGTGTCGATATGTACCATAGCAGTTTTTTCGGGATATTTTCTACCCAAGGTATCAACAATATCAAATGCAAAGTTGAATTTATCTTCATTTTTAAATGATAACTTTTCAAGATGACCTTGACTGTTTTCCTGAGTATTAATAAACTTTTTACATACCAAGTCTTCGGTCTTGCCTGCGGAAACAATAGTTTTTTGAATAGCTTTTTCGTCTTCTTTTTCTTCACCGCTAACAACAATAGCAAGGAATTTACAAGAATGTCCTCCAACAGCTATCATACCGTGTGGTGTAGAACTGTTATAGAAAATACTGTCGCCTTCCTCCAAAACCTCTGTATGGTCACCAACCTGTACTTTAAGACTTCCTTCAAGAATAAGGTCAAATTCCTGACCGGAATGTTTTGTAAGATGTATAGGCTGTGACTGCTGTTCGTTAGAATATTCATAAGTAACATAGTATGGTTCTGCCAACTTGTTTTTAAACATAGGAGCCAGATTCTGAATCTGTATCCCGTCCTCTTTTGCTGTTGTACGTCCTTTTCCTTTACGAGTTACGGTATATGAAGACAGGTGAGCACTCTCACCTTCTAATATATCGGTTATTTCCAAATTAAACGCCAATGCACAATGATGAATGAAAGTAAATGGGAAATCTACAAGACCGGCCTCATACTTGTTGTACTGTTCAACTGTAACACCTGTCTTTTTAGCCATTTCTTCAACAGAATAGCCAATAATTTCGCGCATTTCTTTAATTCGACCTGCCACCTCGCTTAATTTAGTTGACACATTAGTATCTGACATTTTTTTCAACTCCTTTTGTTTTGAATTTTTTAAAATAATAAAACCCGTCTCAAAGATTTGTCTTTGAGACGGGTTAGTAAACTAATCCGCGGTACCACTCAAATTGCACCG
The DNA here is from genome assembly GCA_045654805.1 of Clostridia bacterium. Lineage (GTDB taxonomy): Bacteria > Bacillota > Clostridia > Monoglobales > Firm-18 > CAZNKU01. The sequence continues at coordinate 24,748 of JAZOOD010000041.1, forward strand.
GAAAACCGATACCACTTTAGACTCCAACAAGCCCTTTGCACTAACGTAGCATACACGGAAGGCATTACTGCAAATTTCACACCCTCGGCTCGGAAGTGATGGGCCATTGAATAAATTCCATTATCAGCTCACACCAACCGCTGACTCTCTCGAACTTCATTTACTCGACCGTCTTCGTCATAGCCTTTACCAATTTCCTACATTCTATCACTATTTTATTTAGTTGTCAATACTTTTTGATTAAAATTATTTGATTTTTTTTAACGGTATGTTATAATATGTAAAAAGTGTTTTGGAAGTGATATAATGATTGCGTTGGTTACAGGTGCGAGTTCCGGTATTGGATATTGTATAGCGACACAATTGGCAAAAAGAGGATACGACCTTTTGCTTGTTGCAAGACGTACCGATAAAATGGAGATGCTCAAAAATTCAGTTGATGTTAAATGTGAAATAATATCCTGCGATTTGTCTGTAAAGGAAAATTGCTTTGCACTATGTGAACAGTTAAATGATGTGAATGTAGATATACTGGTAAATTGTGCAGGGTTTGGTGTTTTTGGTGAATTTTGCGAAACGGATTTGGATAAAGAAGTGGATATGATAAATACGAACATAACCGCACTTCATATTTTAACCAAATTCTTTTTACAAAAGTTTTTAAGAGTAAACAGAGGATATATATTAAATGTTGCTTCTATGGCAGCCTATGCGCCCTGTCCTACTTTTTCATCATATTATGCTTCGAAGGCGTATGTTCTACGACTTACTCAGGCATTGACAGAGGAAGTTAATAATACGGGTGTGTATGTAGGAGTATTGTGTCCGGGGACAGTCAGTACAGAATTTAGCAAAGTTGCAAATGTTGGATTTAATATTAAGGAAATGTCTGCGGAATATGTTGCAAAATATGCTATTGATAAAATGTTTAATAAAAAGACGGTTATAATACCCGGGACTAAGTATAAGGCATTGGCATTTTTCAGTAGATTTTTACCGGATAAAATTCTGGCAAAGATTACTGCTAAATTTCAAAAAAAGAAGAATAATGGTTGATTTTGTCAATTTAGTGTGCTATACTGTTAATGTATTTTTTAAGCGAGGTGTAAATATGGAGAATAAAAGAGGCTCCTTTACAGGGAGAATAGGTTTTGTATTGGCTGCTGCAGGTTCTGCGGTAGGTTTGGGTAATCTTTGGCGTTTCCCATATCTAGCTGCTAAGCACGGCGGCGGTTTGTTTTTGCTTGTTTATCTTATTTTGGTTTTAACATTCGGTTTTGCTTTAATGACTACCGAGATTGCAATAGGCCGTAAAACAAAATTAAGTCCCATAAAATCATATGGTGTACTTAGCAAAAACTTTGGCTTTTTAGGTTATATTGCATCAATAGTTCCGTTTATTATTTTCCCATACTACTGTGTAATTGGCGGTTGGGTAACAAAGTATGCTGCTGATTATTTTATCGGTAATGGTATGAATGCTGTTGCAGACGGTTACTTTACAAGCTTTATAACATCCCAATGGTCACCAATTTTATGGTGTGCAATTTTTATGGGAGTTTGTGCCATTGTTGTTTATGGCGGTGTAGAAAAGGGTATTGAAAAGTTTTCAAAAGTTCTTATGCCCACATTGTTTGTACTTATTATAGGTATAGCGGTTTTTGCACTAACAATCAAAGGTGACTACGGTACAGCTATAGATGGTCTTAAGATTTACCTTGTACCTAACTTTGAGGGGATGACAATAGGCAAGTTCTTTACGGTAGTTGTTGATGCTATGGGACAGATATTCTATTCAATGAGCCTTGCTATGGGTATTATGATTACATATGGTTCTTATATGAGAAGAGAAGACAATATGGTTAAGGCTGTTAATCAGATTGAATTCTGTGATACATTTGTTGCATTCCTGGCGGGTATGATTATGATTCCTGTTGTATATGCTTTTCAGGGTTCGGAAGGTCTTTCTGCATCAGGACCTAGCTTGCTATTTGTTTCATTGCCAAAGGTATTTGCTGAAATGGGCTGGATAGGCCACATTGTAGGTGCAGCATTCTTCTTGTTGGTTGTATTTGCAGCACTAACATCAGCTGTATCATTACTTGAAGCTATAACATCAGTTGTTATGGATAAATTCGGCTGGGAAAGAAAGAAATCCTGCTCAGTTGTTTTGGTTATTTCTGTAATTGTGGCACTTGTTACTTGTCTTGGATATAACAAGTGGTATTTCGAGGCTCCTTTGCCTAATGGTACAACCGGTCAGATACTTGACATTCTTGATTATGTTTCCAACTACGTACTTATGCCAATTGTTGCTTTGGTTACTTGTGTTTTGGTTGGATGGATTGTTAAACCAAAAACTGTTATTGATGAAGTTAAAGCAAATGGAGAAAAATTCAGCCGCGAAGGTCTTTACAAGGTAATGGTTAAGTTCGTGGCACCTGTATGCCTGATTTTGATTTTTATTTCAGCATTCGGTGTATTTAATAATTTATAATAAATGGATTAAAAACACTCCGTAAAATTCGGAGTGTTTTTAAATTTGTTGACATATCATTTTATATATGATATAATTTTTTCAACTTGAGGTTTTGATGAAAGGAGCACGTTGTTATGACAAATTTTAAAGCTATGCTTATGATGTATGATATGATGATGTGCAGCTATACTCTTTAAGCCTCGTGTAACATATATCATTAATTAGTATTTAATGTATGGTTGAGGCTTTTATGCCTCTTTTTTGATGTATAAAAGCCTTCGCCAAATTTATTTGTGGAGGTTATTTTTTATGCCAGATTTTAAAATTGAAACAAATTGTGTGCAGGGGGCATATAAGCCTGCAAATGGTGAACCAAGAGTATTGCCTATTGCCCAAAGTACAACATATAAGTATGATTCTGCCGAGCATCTTGGTGATTTGTTTGACCTTAAGGCTCCGGGACATATGTATTCAAGAATTTCCAATCCTACTGTTGAATTGGTGGAGCAGAAGATTGCTATGTTAGAAGGTGGCGTAGGTGCTGCTTTGGTGTCATCCGGTCAGGCTGCTAACTTGCTTGCTATACTTAACATTACGTCCTGCGGACAGAACTTTGTCAGCTTGTCTGCAATTTACGGCGGTACAATCAATTTGTTTTCCGTAACATTAAAGAAAATGGGTATTGAAGTACGTTATGCAACACCGGAAATGACAGATGAAGAATTAGACGCACTATTTGATGAAAATACTCGTCTTGTGTTTGGGGAAACTATTGCTAATCCTGCTCTTACTGTACTTGATTTTGAAAAGTATTCAAAGCTTGCACACAAACATGATGTTCCATTTGTAGTGGACAACACATTCCCAACACCTATACTTTGCAGACCTTTTGAACACGGTGCGGATATTGTTTGCCATTCCACAACAAAGTATATGGACGGTCACGCACAGGTTGTAGGCGGTGTAATTGTAGATGGCGGTAAGTATAACTGGAATAACGGAAAGTACCCTGAGCTTACCGAGCCTGATGAATCATATCACGGCGTTATTTATACGGAAAGCTTCGGGGAAGCGGCATTTATTACAAAGGTACGCTGTCAGCTTATACGTGATTTTGGTGTGGCATTGGCACCGTTGCCTGCTTTCCTTTTGAACACAGGTCTTGAAACCTTGCACCTTAGAATGGAAAGACATTGTGAAAATGCTATGAAGGTTGCAACTTTCCTTGAAAATGATGATATGATTACCTGGGTTAATTATCCTAAGTTAAAATCAAGCCCTGACTATGAATTGGCAGAAAAGTATTTGCCAAAGGGTGCTTGTGGTGTAATTTCCTTTGGTATCAAGGGTGGCAGAGAAGCAGCGGTTAAGTTTATGGATAGCTTAAAGCTTGCAGCTATTGTTGTACACGTTGCAGACGCACGTACATGCGTTTTGCATCCTGCAAGTACAACTCACCGTCAGCTTACTGACCAGCAATTGATTGATGCAGGTATTGGCGGAGACTTGATTCGTATGTCAATTGGTATTGAAAATGCAGATGATATAATAGATGATATTAAACAAGCATTAAATGAGGTGAAAAAATGCCTATAAAAATTCCTAATAAACTTCCTGCTACGGAAATTTTAAATAACGAAAATATATTTGTAATTACTGAGACGCGTGCTTTGAAACAGGATATAAGACCGCTTAAAATTTTGCTTTTAAACCTTATGCCCACTAAGATTGAGACCGAAACTCAGCTTGCACGATTGGTAGGTAATACACCTTTGCAGGTAGAATTAGAATTTTTACAGACTGCCTCATACGCAGCTACCCACACATCCAGTGACCATATGATTTCATTTTATAAGACCTTTGATCAGGTAAAGCACCAAAAGTTTGATGGTATGATTATTACAGGTGCACCTGTTGAACATATGGAGTTTGAAGATGTAGCATATTGGGACGAACTTTGTGAAATTATGGAATGGAGTAAGAAGAATGTCACAAGCACATTCCACATATGCTGGGGTGCACAGGCAGGTCTTTATTATCACTATGGTATTAAAAAACATCACCTTGACAAAAAAATGTTTGGTATTTTCAAACATAAGGTAGACCATAAAAATTCTATTTTGTTCAGGGGATTTGATGACGAATTTATGGTGCCTCATTCAAGACATACAACTGTGCTTGAGGAGGATATAAGAAAGTGTGAACAACTAAAGATACTTTCAACTTCGGAAGAAGCGGGTGTTTACGTTGTTTCAACTGATAAAGGCAGACAAATTTTTGTAACCGGTCATTCCGAATATGATGCAAATACTCTTAAAAAAGAATATGAAAGAGATAAAAACGCAGGGCTTGAAATCGAAGTGCCTAAAAACTATTTTCCTAATGATGATGATACGCTGGACCCTATGGTTACTTGGCGTAGTAGTGCAAATCTTTTGTATTCAAACTGGCTAAATTATTTTGTGTATCAGGTTACACCTTATAATATTGATGAAATTGAGTAAGTTTTTGCCTTTTTAATCGGCAATCTGCTTAATTGACATATTTTTTACAATATGATATAATTTAGAGATAAAGGTAAAAAGCTTTATCTCTAATTTTTTTGAAAAAATTTACATACAGGAGGACTTGAAAATGGGTTTGACATTAACAGAAAAAATTCTTAAAGCTCACGTTGTTGACGGGGATTTTGTAAAGGGTCAGGAAATAGGTATTAAAATTGACCAGACTCTTACTCAGGATGCTACGGGAACTATGGCTTATCTTGAATTTGAGGCTATGGATATTCCACGTGTTAAGACAGAACGTTCTGTTGCATACATCGACCACAACACATTGCAAAATGGCTTTATGAATATGGATGACCATAGATTTATCGGCTCAGTAGCTAAAAAGCACGGAATATATTTCAGCAGACCGGGTAATGGTATCTGCCATCAGGTACACTTGGAACGTTTTGGTGTTCCGGGCAAAACTTTGATAGGATCAGACAGCCACACTCCAACAGGCGGCGGTATCGGTATGATTGCTATCGGTGCAGGCGGTCTTGACGTTGCAGTAGCTATGGGTGGTGGTGCTTATTACATCACATATCCTAAAATTGTAAAGGTTAATTTGACAGGTAAGCTTAATTCCTGGTGTGCTGCAAAAGACGTTATTTTGGAAGTTTTAAAAAGACTATCCGTTAAAGGCGGCGTAGGTAAGGTTATCGAATACTGTGGTGAAGGTGTAAAGACACTTTCAGTCCCTGAACGTGCTACTATTACAAATATGGGTGCCGAACTTGGTGCCACAACATCTATATTCCCATCAGACGAAATTACAAAGGAATTTTTGAAGGCTCAAAAGAGAGAGGAAGTATGGGTACCATTGTGTGCTGATGCTGATGCTGAATATGACGAGGTTGTTGAAATTAATTTATCTGAAATCGAACCCTTGGCAGCTTGTCCTCATTCTCCTGATAATATTAAGAGTATCCGTGAAATTGGTAATATGAAAATCGACCAGGTATGTATAGGGTCTTGTACAAACAGTTCACTTTTGGATATGCTTAAAGTTGCTCATATCTTAAAGGGTAAAACAGTACATCCTGACGTTCAGCTTTCAATTGCTCCGGGGTCAAAGCAAGTTCTTAATATGCTTGCAGAAAATGGCGCTCTGGGTATTATGATTGATGCAGGTGCAAGAATATTGGAAAGTGCTTGTGGACCGTGTATCGGTATGGGTCAGTCACCTAATTCCGGAGGTATTTCATTACGTACATTTAATCGTAATTTTGAAGGCCGTTCTGGTACAAAGGACGGACAGATTTATCTTGTATCTCCTGAAGTTGCGGCGGCATCTGCAGTAGCAGGTGTTCTTACGGACCCACGCAGTCTTGGAGATATGCCGGCGTTTGAACTTCCAAAGGAATTTATTATAAATGACAATATGGTAGTAGAGCCAGCGTCAGTTGAGGAAATGGATAGTGTAGAAGTTCTTCGCGGACCTAACATCAAGCCTTTCCCTGAAACATCACCACTTGATGATGTTATTGATTGCAAGTGTTCTTTAAAAGTAGAAGATAATATTACAACAGACCATATTATGCCGGCGGGTGCTAAAATTTTGCCTCTCCGTTCAAATATTCCTGAAATTTCAAAGTTCTGCTTTACTGTATGTGATGAGCAGTTCCCTGAAAGAGCAAAAAGTCTTGGAAAGAGTATTATTGTGGGAGGTTCAAACTACGGTCAGGGATCTTCAAGAGAGCACGCTGCTTTGGCACCTCTTTACCTTGGTGTGAAGGCGGTTTTGGTTAAATCATTTGCACGTATTCACCGTTCAAATCTTATTAATGCGGGTATTTTACCATTGACATTTGTCAACGAAGCTGATTATGATAAGATTTCACAAAATGATGATATAGTTATTGAAAATCTTATTGATGCAATAAAGGGCGACGGTAAGCTTGTAGTAAAGAATAAGACAAACGGTGCAGAGATTCCTGTTGTTTGTGAACTTTCTGAAAGAGCAAAGTCAATTGTTATTGCAGGCGGACTTTTGAACTACACAAAAGAATTATTATAAATTATATTTGTCAAAGAAAGGAAGAATCTCCTATGGCTAAAATACAGATGAAAACCCCTCTTGTTGAAATGGATGGGGATGAAATGACAAGGATTATATGGAAATCCATTAAGGACATACTTATTAATCCATATGTTGATTTAAAAACAGAATACTATGATTTGGGTTTGGAGAACAGAAATGCTACGAATGACCAGGTAACAGTTGATTCTGCCGAGGCTACAAAAAAGTATGGAGTTGCTGTAAAGTGTGCAACCATTACACCTAACGCAGACCGTATGAAGGAATATGATTTAAAGGAAATGTGGAAGTCTCCAAACGGTACTATCCGTGCAATACTTGATGGTACAGTTTTCAGAGCGCCCATTATTGTAAAGGGTATTACCCCTTATATCCCAACGTGGACAAAGCCTATTACAATCGCCCGTCACGCGTACGGCGATGTATATAAAAATACTGAAATGCAGGTGGAACAGGGCAGTAAGTGTGAAATTGTATGTACAGATAAAAACGGCAACGAAACGCGCCAGACAATATATGATTTTGCAGATTCTGACGGTATAATTCAGGGTATGCATAATAAAGATACTTCTATTTCAAGCTTTGCAAGGTGTTGCTTTAACTATGCCCTTGATACAAAGCAGGATGTATGGTTTTCTTCAAAGGATACTATTTCAAAAAAATATGACCATCGCTTTAAGGATATTTTTGCTGAAATATACGAAAATGAGTATAAAGCAAAATTTGAAGAAGCAGGTATTGAATATTTCTACACCCTTATTGATGATGCAGTTGCACGTGTTGTACGTTCAAATGGCGGCTATATATGGGCATGTAAGAATTACGACGGTGACGTTATGAGTGATATGGTAGCTACTGCATACGGTAGTCTTGCTATGATGACATCGGTATTGGTTTCTCCAACCGGTGTGTATGAATATGAAGCTGCCCATGGTACAGTACAACGTCACTATTACAAACATCTTAAGGGTGAAAAGACTTCTACAAACAGTGTTGCTACTTTGTTTGCGTGGACTGGTGCACTTCGTAAACGTGGTGAGCTTGATGGCCTTTCAGACCTATGTGATTTTGCAGATAAGCTTGAAAAGGCTACTATTAAAACCATAGAGGACGGCGTAATGACAGGGGATCTTGAGGCACTTTCAACATTGCCGAACAAAAAGAAAGTAGATACAGAAGAATTCCTTGTAGCAGTAAATGAAAGACTTTCTGCAATGATTAATTAATAGATAAATTAAAAATACCTTCTGCAAATTGCAGAAGGTATTTTTGTTATTTTTTTTTATTTAGTTGTAACTTTTTTTATTACAACCAATGTTGCAACTGTAAGTACGATACCGATAGGAAGAAGAACTACCGCACTCTGTACAAAGCCTGCAAGCAAGTACATTACAAATGAAATTGCTGCAACTGTAATAGCGTAAGGCAACTGAGTTGAAACATGGTTAACGTGGTTACATTCAGCACCTGCAGATGACATAATTGTTGTATCTGAAATTGGTGAGCAATGGTCACCGCATACAGCACCTGCAAGACAAGCAGACATGCCGATTATAAGCAGTGTACTGCCCTCTGGGAACACAGCAATAACGATAGGGATAAGAATACCAAATGTACCCCATGATGTACCTGTTGAGAAAGCAAGAAAGCATGCTACAAGGAATATAATAGCAGGCAGGAAGTTTGCCAATCCTGCAGCAGCACCGTTCATAAGACCTTCTACGTATACATCAGCACCAAGCAATCCTGTCATATTCTTAAGAGAAGTAGCCATTGTAAGAATTGTAATAGCAGGCACCATAGCTATAAAGCCCTTAGGTACACAATCCATAGCTTCTTTAAATGTCATAAGACGTCTTGCTACCATATAAATCATTGTAAGTACTACAACGATAAGTCCGCCCCATGGCAAGCCAACAGTTGCATCTGTGTTACCGAATGCATCTACAAAGCTAAGACCGTCAAATATTCCTCCAACATAAACCAAAGCGAATACACAAACGATAATAAGTACAACAATAGGAAGAACAAGGTCAATAACCTTACCCTTTGCACAAGGTTCAAGTTCTTCGCTCTGTACTCTGTTACCGCTTGTGAATAAGTCGCCCTGTAATGCGTTCTGTTCGTGAAGCTTCATTGGACCGTAGTCAAATTTCATTAATGCAATAGCTATAATGAATACAAGTGAAAGCAATGAATAGAAGTTATAAGGAATGGCCTGTATAAACAAAGATAATCCCTGGCCTTCAGGAGCAAATTCAGATACTGCGGCAGCCCAAGATGAAATAGGTGCAATCATACAAATAGGGGCAGCAGTAGCATCTATAAGAAATGCAAGCTTAGCTCTTGAAATTTTATGAGCATCCGTTACCGGGCGCATAACTGTACCTACTGTAAGACAGTTGAAATAGTCGTCGATAAAAATAAGAACACCGAGTAAGAATGTTGCAAGCATAGCTCCGGTACGTGATTTAATGTTTTTCTTTGCCCATTCACCGAAAGCACGGCTACCGCCCGCTTTGTTAATTAGGGCGACCAATACACCAAGCAGTACAAGGAATAAGAATATACCTGCAAGGTCTGATACTGCACCTATAAGACCGTTATTTACAACAGCGTCTACAGTTTTGATAGGTGAAAAGTTAGTAGCAAACATACCGCCGATAACAATACCTACAAAAAGTGAACTGTAAACTTCCTTTGTGATTAATGCCAACACAATAGCAACTACAGGAGGTACAAGAGCCCAGAATGTAGAGTACATATTGCTGACAGCTTCTTCTGCTTCAGTTGCACCGCACAATACTGGTATCATCATAATACCTAATGCAAGCAAAGATGTAACAAAAGCAAAGATTTTCTTTGATTTCAACATATAAACATCCTCTCATTAAAATATATACACATACATTTTAACATATTTTTACATATTTTGCAACGGTTAATTTAAAAAGACAGTTCTTTAGAACTGTCTTTGTGTGTATTTAAAAGTTAAAGTATTCTTTAGCGTTATTATAGCATATTCCTTTGATTATGATTTCCAGTGTTTCCATATCTGCAGGGTATTCTCCGGCATCTACCCAACCACCGATTAAATTACACATAATGCGTCTGAAATATTCGTGACGTGGGTATGAAACAAAGCTTCTGGAATCTGTAAGCATACCTATAAATCTGCTTATCATACCGAGGTTAGCCAGAGTTTTCATCTGTTCAACCATACCGTCTCTCTGGTCATTAAACCACCAACCTGAGCCCAACTGTATCCTGCCGGCTATAGGTCCCTTTTGGAAGTTGCCAAGCATTGCTCCCAGTACATAGTTGTGTTTTGGATTTAATGTATAAAGTATTGTTTTTGGCAGACAATCATCCATTTCAAGATTGTCCATAAATTTTGAAAGAGGTTCGGCAATACAAAGGTCATTTATTGAATCCCACCCTGTGTCAGGCCCCATTTTCTTGTACATTTTTGTGTTGTTATTACGTAGAGCACCAATGTGTAGCTGCATTGCCCAGTCATATTTAACATAAAGCTTTGCACAGTGCTTCATTACAGAGGTTTTAAATATATCAATTTCATCTTTCGCAAGCTCTCCGCCGGACATTTTTTTATCAAATACAGCAGCAGGGTCACCTACTGCAAATGGAACATATTCCAAAGCGTGGTCGGAAATTTTGCATCCGACTTCGTTGAAATAATCAATTCTTGATGTAATCCAGTTTATAAATTCATCATATGATTTAACGCCTATTTTCTTTATGTAGGGTACAAATGTTTCCTTTTCAATAAGCATAGCCGTATCCGGTCTGAAAGTAGGGAGAATTTTAGTAGGAAAGTCCTTTAACTGCTTGTGATATTCAAGGTCATCGGCAGGGTCGTCAGTTGTACAGATAACTGAAACATTAGATTTTTTAATAAGTCCCTGTGCACGAAAATCATCACGAGCCAACATTTCGTTACACTTGTCCCATATTTTCTTGCAATTTTTTTCACTTAAAATTTCGTCTATATCGAAGTATCTTTTAAGTTCAAGGTGTGTCCAATGATAAATAGGATTACCTATAAGCATCGGAATAGTCTTTGCAAATGCTTTGAACTTTTCATAATCATCTGCATTACCTGTTATGTATTCCTCGTCAATACCGTTAGTTCTCATTTGACGCCATTTATAATGGTCACCGCCTAAAAATAAGTCATATGCGTTTTTAAACTGATAATTTTCAGCAATCTGCTTAATTGGCAAATGACAATGGTAATCAATTATAGGCATATCTTTTGCAAAGTTATGGTATAATTTTTTTGCAGTCTTGCCTTGTAACATAAAATCGTCTTGCATAAATTTCATTTTACACAACCTCCGTATTTTAATTAAATATATTATATCAAAATATTAAAAAGGTTGCAAGTTATATTACTTTAATATTTACGGAAAATGTTTGATCTGTACTGTCATCCTTGTTTTCGTTAAAAAGTTGGTATCTTTTTGCCAAAAGTTCTGCTGCTTTTTGCCGTTGTGATAGGGTAGGAGGCTCACCGTATAAAAGCTTTTCTCCGGTCTCTTTTTTGGCAGTAACTTTAATTTCCCATTCCTCACCACGCATTATAGAAGTAAGAAATTCTAAAACCTCGTCGGCAGTAGCTATTTTTGAATTTGCTGTATATGTAACTATGTAGCCCTGTACATCATTATCCTGAAGTAATTTTTTTCCATAGTTTTTATTTTTATATCCTGCCTCAATGGCACTTTTTAATTCATCTCCGCAGGCAAGATATTTTTCCACAAACAATTTTTTTCTCTTATTTAACATATTTATTCCTCCCAATCTATGTCCATTTTTTCAATTTTTTTTAAAGCATTTATTTCAAAAAGCTGACAGGACCTTTGTTCATAAATCATATATTCAGGTAAATCAACCCAGTTTATTCCCAAAACATATCGGTAGTATATTATACTTCTTTCATTACCTTCAAGTTTGTCCATTATTTTGTCTATAGTAGTTAATTTCTTTTGTAACTCCTCTATCTTCTTTTTCATATCAATCAGCATTTCATCATATATTCGATGCAATGTATCTTCGGTCTTCGGCAAAGGAGAAACAAGAATTTTTGAAAAATCTTCCATATATTTTGTTCTATGCTCAATCTCTTTTTGAAGTAATCTGTATCTTCTTAGTTTTTTTCTTATTTCTGTGTATGTTTTACTCATAAGTATCATCTCCTACGCTAATTTTTATCCAATTTCCGCTGTAATACCACTCAATAAATTCTATCTTCTCACTTTCGTTATTTAAGATTTTTTCTAATGCATATCCAAAACTATACTTCTCGTCTATCACATTACCCCTTTCCTTGCCTATGCCTATATAGAACATATATCCACCACCTTTAGTTTGCAAAATGCAAAGTTTAACTGTATTATATATTGCAATACGCAAAATGTCAAGCATTTTTTTGAAAAAAAATTGCAAAATGTAAAAAACATTGTTGACAATGAGTAATAATTTTATTATTATATCACTAAGGTAGTTAATAAAAGAGGGAGAATTGCAGTATGACAGCATTCAGTCGTAATCTAACTGAAAAAAGAGTGAATCAGGGCTTTTCCCAAAAAGCTATGGCGGAAGCAACAGGTGTTGCACAATCCACATATTCACTTTATGAAAAAGGGGCACGTGAGCCTAATATCAGCAAAATAATAAAAATTGCTGAGATATTGTCTGTTTCTGTTGATGAACTTTTTGGAGTTAATTCTTGTAATGACAGTTTGTTTGACTTGATTAACAAGCTTGACGCAGGCGACAGAGGAGAAGTTGCCGGAATGGTTAAACAGATGCTGAAAAGCGATAAATATAAGGAGGTAAAGTAAATGTCAGTAATTAAATTTCCTTACGGAAAGGAAAAATTAAGTATTAATATTCCCGATGAAAAGCTTAATGGTGTTTTGGTTTCCAAACTCCATGACTATCATACCGATAAAACACAGGATGAGCTTGTTTTAGAGGCTATGGCAAATCCCGTTGGTAGTGAAAAACTGTGTGACCTTGCAAAGGGCAAAAATAAAGTTGTTATTATAGCAAGCGACCATACAAGACCTGTTCCAAGTAAGGCTATTATGCCTGCTATGCTTGCAGAAATCAGAAAGGGTAATCCTGATGCGGATATTACAATTCTGATTGCAACAGGCTGTCACAGAGGTACTACAAAGGATGAACTTATTGCAAAATTTGGTGAAGAAATAGTTGCAAATGAAAATATTTACATTCACGATTGTGATGAGACAGATATGCTTGTTAAAATCGGCACTTTGCCGTCAGGCGGTGAGCTTATAATTAACAAATTGGCTGTTGAAGCGGACCTTTTGGTTGCAGAAGGTTTTATTGAGCCTCATTTCTTCGCAGGTTTTTCAGGTGCAAGAAAGAGCGTTCTTCCTGGTATAGCAAGCCGTACAACTGTACTTGCTAACCACTGCAGTGAATTTATTGCAAGCCCTAACGCAAGAACCGGTATTCTTAAAAATAATCCTATACACGAAGATATGTTGTATGCAGGAAAAACAGCAAAACTTGCTTATATCGTTAATGTTGTAATTAATGAAAAGAAAGAAGCTATTTACGCTGTAGCCGGTGATATGGTAAAGGCGCACGAAAAGGGATGTGAATTCTTGTCGGACTTATGTAAGGTTCAGGCAGTTCCAAGTGATATAGTTATTTCCACAAACGGGGGTTATCCTCTTGACCAGAATATTTATCAGTCTGTAAAGGGTATGACAGCTGCAGAGGCTACAGTTAAAAAAGACGGCGTTATCATTATGCTTTCAAAATGTAACGATGGTACTGGCGGCGACCATTTTTACCACCAGATGTCAGAGGATGAAGATATTAACAAAATAGAAGAAAAGCTTATGGCAAGAGGAAGAAACGAAACTTTGACAGACCAGTGGATGACTCAGATTTTAGTACGAATCTTGAAGAATAGTTCTGTTGTTTATGTGTCAGATGCACCAGATGATATGATTAGATCATATCATATGATTCCCGCTCACTCATTGGATGAAGCTATGGAAAAGGCTTATGAAATTCTAGGCAATAAGGACGCAAAGGTTATGGCTATTCCTGATGGTGTTTCTGTTATGGTGGTAAAATAAGGAGAAAAAATGATTAATAAAAACTTAACGGAATTGATTGATTATGCACTGGATAAAAATATGATAGAGGAAGAAGACTGTAATTACGTAATCAATAGGGTTTTAAATTTAATTGGTGGAAGCTTTTTTGAAAGAGAAGAATACACCCCTCATAAAAATATTGAGGAAATTCTGGCACCGATTTTGGATTATGCAAATGCAAACGGCAAACTACAAGTGAATTCCGTTACTTACCGTGATATTTTATCAACGGATATTATGGATTGCTTTACACCTATGCCTTCAACGGTTATAAAGACTTTTTATGAAAAATATGATAAAAACCCAAAAGAAGCAACTGATTGGTTTTATGAATTTTGTAAAAATAATAACTATATAATGACAGAAAGATTAAAGAAAAATATTGTTTGGAAGACCAATACGGCTGAATATGGAGATATAGATTTGACAATCAACCTTTCCAAGCCGGAAAAAGACCCAAGAGATATTGCAAATGCCAAAAAGATACAGCAGACGGGATATCCAAAGTGTTTTTTGTGTGTGGAAAATGTTGGGTATGAAGGTCATTCCAATCATCCGCCGCGCAGTAACCACCGCATTATTCCAGTTGATATCAATGGTGAAAAGTGGTACCTTCAATATTCCCCATATGGCTATTATAATGAACATTGTATTTTGCTTAACGGTGAACATTCGCCTATGGCAATAACTAATGATACATTTGGCAGATTGCTTGCATTTGTAGAAAAATTTCCTCACTACTTTATTGGCTCCAATGCTGATTTGCCTATTGTTGGGGGATCTATTCTTACCCACGACCATTATCAGGGTGGAAATTATGAATTTCCAATGGCAAAATGCGGTGCAAGAATAAAGGTTAATTTTGAGGGATATTCTGACATTGATGCCTGTGTTGTGGATTGGGCTTTGTCTACTATACGTATTGCGTCATATGACAGATATAGACTGCAGGAGCTTGCAGGTAAAATCCTTTCGGCGTGGCGTGCATATTCTGATGAGGAAAATGATATTTATGCACATACCGATGTACCCCATAATACAATTACTCCAATTGCAAGGGTAAAAAATGGTAAATTTGAACTTGATTTGATTTTGAGAAACAACAGAACAACGGAGGAGCATCCTTTGGGACTTTTTCATCCCCATACTGAATATCATCATATCAAGAAGGAAAATATCGGGCTTATAGAAGCTATGGGGATGGCAGTATTACCGGCAAGACTTTCAACAGAGTATGATTTGACAGATGAAACTAAAGAGAAAATAGGGGTTATTTTTATTAAGATTCTTGAAAATTGCGGTGTGTTTAAAAATACACCAAAGGGCAATGAAGGGATTATAAAATTTATAAATTCAATAAAATAAGTGTGGTATATCCACATTTATTTTATTGAATATTCTTTGACTAAACCTTAAGGACTTAATAATTAAAACAGGGTTTGGTAATTAATTTTCAAGGGCCCTGAGTATTTTGAATTTATAATGATCTTCAATGAATAAATTTGTTTTATAAGGAAAAAATATTATAGGCAGTGTATTTTTAGAAAAAAATAAAAATTTTTGAAAAAACTATTGACAAACGGCTATTTTGCGTATATAATTATAAAGGTCCGCTGATGAGAACCAGTGATTAAGCACAGATTGTGCGGGTGTAGTTCAATGGTAGAATCTCAGCCTTCCAAGCTGATTGTGTGGGTTCGATTCCCATCACCCGCTCCACAACATTTATTGTTGGTTCCCAGCCCATAGAGAGGTTGGTTGTATGCGCCTGTAGCTCAGTCGGATAGAGCAACTGCCTTCTAAGCAGTGGGTCAGGAGTTCGAATCTCTTCAGGCGCGCCATTTTTCCTATGGTGGGTATAGCTCAGTTGGTTAGAGCGCCAGATTGTGGCTCTGGAGGCCGACGGTTCGAATCCGTCTATCCACCCCACTTTTTATATTGGGCTGTAGCCAAGTCGGTAAGGCACAGGATTTTGATTCCTGCATTTCGTTGGTTCGAGTCCAACCAGCCCAGCCATTTCAATTGAATATGATTCATTAGCTCAGTAGGTAGAGCACTTGACTTTTAATCAAGGTGTCCGGGGTTCGAATCCCCGATGGATCACCAATAAAAATCGCTTAAACTCAATGTTTAAGCGATTTTTCTATTTTATGCGTCTTAAAGAATTTGGTGTTTTGACCCTATTTTGACCCTATTTTTCTTCATCCTTCAAAAGGATTTCTACTATTTTTATTAATTGTTCCTTTTCACTCTTTTCAGATATTAGTTCTCTCAATATTTTAACTATTTTTCTTTTATGTGTTGTATCTTTTATTTTAACTATTTCCCTGAAAATTTCTGATAAAGTTATATTAAGAGGATTTATATAGTCTTTGTTAAAATAGAATGGTTGTATTTCGTAAATCATTGTTTCTAATTCTACAAAATTTTGATTATAATATCCTAATCCGTTTTCTTTGTCAGACATCAATAACAGATACTCAGGAGTACATTCCAAAACAGTTGCTATAGTAAGCACTGCATCATAATTTTTCCACAATTTTATTTGCCCGGTTTCATATTTTGAATAGTATTGTCTTGATATGTTAAGAATGGTTGCCATGTCTTCTTGTTTTATGTCTTTAGAATCTCTTAGTAGTCTAAGACGTTCTGACATTAATGTTTTTAGTTTGTTGTGATATGAGGTCTGTATAGAGATTTTGCTTAGATAATTTGCTACTACATGACCTCTGATTTTATCATTAAAGCAACTTATAACTACATCATCTGACCAACGGTTAAAAGATAATCCGGCGATATATTGCCATGTACTGTTTAATATTTCTGAGACTTCTTTTATAAAAACAAGGTTCTTTGTTCCATTGTTAAGCATTGATAATTTTATAGTGTTAAAGTTTTTAAATGTTTTATCTATATTTAGATTGTCAATGTTTGTTATGTTATTTATTCTGTCTCTAACGGTTTCTTTAGTTATGCAGATGCGCTCATATTCATCTTGTGTTAAATCATTACTTTTGTTGTCATAGACGTATTGCGAGTAACCGGAAATGAATTCATAGGAACAACCTAAAATTTTAGCGGTATCGTCAAGAAGTTTTGTTAATATTTTTTGCTTTGAAAAATTTTGAGGTTCATTTTCGAATACTTTGTATTCATCAAAAGTCAATCCTAATCTGTTAGACATTTCTTCCTCGGATAAACCACGCATAATTCTTACGAACCTGATACTCTTGAATGGGTCTTTTATTGGTTTGTTTAATTTGTTATGCAACATATTTGCAACCAATGAATTTAAATCCTTTGGAGTTGTTAGCAATCCCATATAAATCACCACCTTATGATGATTTTATCATTTTCGCAACTAAAATGCAACAGAATTTTAGTGTTAAAAAAGCATTGAGAATACAGAATTAGTGTTTATAATATACGGTACAATGTCGACTTTGTTATTAATATTATGAAAGGAGTGAGGTTTTATGCCTACTGTTTTAACTATAGCGGAAGTGTGTGATATTTTGAAAGTATCTCGCACAACTGTATATAGAATCATTAAGGAAAAAGAGTTGAAGGCAATAAAGATTCGTAAGACCGTCAGAGTCAAAGCTTGTGACCTTGAGGAATATCTCTCATCTTATGAGGAGGTAGTATAAATTGACAAAAAGCAGAAATCTTAATAATCAGGGTAGCCGAAAGGTTATGCCTGATGGTCGCATCAGTTATAAAACAATGGTTGGTAAAAATGATGCTGGTAAACCACGGTTTCTGCAAGTGTATCAGAGAAAAGGTGAAACGCCCTCCCAACTTAAGGCAAGGTTTGATAGTGAACTTGAACGTTATATGTCGGCTAAGCCTTTGTTGGGAGAAAATTCAAGTATGTATGATGTTGTAAAAAATGGTTCTAATACTTTAGTCAAAGATTTTTTTAAACACTATCTTACAGACTTCAAAAAGCCTACGGTTAAACCTTCTACATACGCATATTACAAGAATATTATGCTTTCAAATATTGTTCCGTATATTGGTGAGTACAAGCTTAGGGAATTACGTCCTATGATTTTGCAAAGCTATATAAAGGAACTTTGTGAGAAAGGCTTATCCTACCGTACGGTTAAAGGAGCATTACAACTTTTAAAATCAGGTTTAGCAGAAGCTGTTTATAATGAATTATTGGACAAAAATCCTGCTGATAATATTAAAATCCCCAAAAAGGCTACAAAGAAAAGTATAAATGTTTTTTCAAAAGAACAACAAAAAATCTTTATGAGAGCCATAAAGGGTCATATATATGAAACTTTTTACACAATGGCAATTACCACGGGTATGCGTTGTGGTGAAATGCTTGGTTTGACTTGGGAAAACATAGACCTTGATAAAAAAGTTATTAATGTATGCCAAAATCTTACCATTGTTTATGATAAAGAGGATGGAAACAGTGTTCATATAGGAACTCCAAAATCATCTGCAGGAGTAAGAAGCATTCCAATACCGGATGTGCTTAAAACGGTACTTGAAATACATAAGAGAGAGCATATGTTGATGTTTGGTGAGGTTGAAGGGTTCGTTTTCAAAACTTTTAAAAATGAACCATATCGCTCAAAAAGTCATTTTAGCAAAGTACTTAAGAAAATATGTGTTGAACATGGATTGCCGGTAATAAATCTGCATGCACTTAGACATACTTTTGCAACCAGAGGTTTGGAAGCAGGAGTTATGCCAAGAACGATGCAACGTCTATTAGGGCATGAGGACTATATGCTTTTTAATACCACCTACAGCCATGTTCTTGACGATGTGTATAAACAAGAATCTGAAAAGCTTGTAGAAGCTATAAATCAAATAAACGACCCCGTGGGATAATCCACGGGGTCAGAAAGGATGATTGTTATGAAAAATTACGGTTTTGATTTAGATGTTTTTATAAAGGAAGATAGTGAGTTGGAAGATAAATGGGTTTTACCACAAAACAGTGTAATATGTACTGATTTACCTTACGTTCCTGTTTGTCAACAAAACATTTGCAATGAAACATATAAAGATTCTGGTAACTTCTTGTTAAAAGATGAGTTTAATAATTGTATGTTTGGCAGAAGAGATTTTAATAAAAAAATAAATGACAAGTATTTTTGTATAGGTTTATTTGAAAGCATGAGAAAAGAAATTATTTATTTTTCCAAATATGAGTATGAAGTATATTTTTTAGTAAAGATAATTGATAAAAATCGCTGTGAAAAAATAGTACCTATTTCTGAAGAAGATTTAAACTCACATACTAAGGTGTTTAATATTTTTTCGGAATATGGTATTATTTTTTCTAAACATTTAGGACAAAGGGATTCGTTGGATTTATTATTGAACTATCTTTATTCCAAAATAGTCGGAGATGTTTCAATATACCATTATAAACCGGGTTGGTATAATGGTAATTTTGAATATTGTATAGATGCGCGGAAAGTTGATACACCATTCTTTAACAAACATTTAGTTGTAAATGATAATATATCACAAATTAAAGCTGCAAATAGTATTTTAAAACAAGTTCAATTAATATTATCTAAAAGCTTAAGTTTTATATTTTTCATTATTCAACATTATGCTATGGTAATTTCACTGATACCTGAAAAGCATCGTTTGAAAAAACCGATAGTCATATATGGTAAAACATATGACTTAGAATTGACGGCAAATCAATTGTTCAAAATGTATAATCGTAATGATTCTGATATTATACACTTAAGTAATAAGGATATTATCAAATACTTAGATGATTATAAAGATGAAATAGTATTAATAAGAGACTGCCCATGCACTGATTACAAAAAGAAGGTTGCACAAAATAAATATCAGGATATATTGGAATATATGAAAGGAAAATCCTGTGAATGTTTGTGTATGATTTTATCAGATTGTGGAGTTGTCAAAGGTGATGAGAATAATATTCATGTCATTGTTGATGGATTGAATATTACATACGAGAATGATACCGACATTTTCTCAACTCATGTTAAATATTTTACAGATTGGTTGATGGGCAAAATAATTAATCCAATATCATTGGTTCGTACCGATGATATCGAAACAGATAATATTATAAGCTTATTTTATACAGTTTTAATTGTTATTTCTAAATATTATAATGAATGTGCGAATATAGACTTGCTTGAAAGGTTTGGATTTGAAGATAATGAAGATATATTAAGTTATATAACTGATTTTGTTTTGGAATCCACGAAGTATATAGGTGGTAGTTGGATATGTGAAAAATTCAAAAATACATATTTGGAATTTAGAAATTCCGGCAAATTAATATTTTATTCTAAAGATAAAGGTTATGATGATATAAATAATGATAAAATATTAGTTATGGAAGATAAAAATGATATTTTAATACGAAATACGGATTTTGATAAATTCTTAAAATGCTATCCCGAAAACGTGCGAAGAATCGATATATTGAAAGAGTTGCGTCAAGCAGGCGTTCTAACTGTTGATGATTCTACTCGGTTTACAAGGAATAAGTTTATTAAGGGTAAAATTGTTGATATGATATCAGTTAATAAGCAATTTTTAGAACCAGATATAGGAGAGATTTGAGGAGGTTAATGTGTTAATAGGTGAATCAAATTCAGGATATAAGGTATCCTGGAATATTTTAAAAAGACATAATTATAATAATTTTGTATTGCTTACCGGTAAATCCGGCTCAGGGAAAACTACCCAAGCTAGACATCTTGTTGGTGGTGCAGCTGATGATGGTATTGCATCTTTGATAATTGATAATTCGGGAAGTTATTATAGGTCAGATATTGAAAAAATATATACAAGTATAAACTACATAAATATTGAAATTGACGGTTTGGGTATCAAACCATTCAAACCCAGAGTCAAATATGTAGAGGGTATAACATATAGTGAAAGTTCTGAGGATACTGCATACAGAATTACAGATATATTGTGTACAGGATTTAAAATACGTGGTGCAAATCAGAGGAGTGGGTTACGTGAAGCAATATTCTCTGCGTTGCAGATAAATGGTGAAAACACATCATTTAAAGATGTGTACAATATTATTGAGGACCAGGACCTGGCGAGCCGTGTTTTCAGTCTTACAAGAGATAATATGTCCAAAGGACATATTGATTGGTATCAGTTGTTGAAACCAGGTACGGTTACTGTTATCCAACTTTCAGATACCGATGAATATAATAAGATTATATGTACGGAACTTTTACTTGCTGATTTATGGAATACTACACAGCAAAAGGCACTTGGTGAATATTTACTTTGTTTAGATGAAGTTCAAAATCTCTCGTTTAAACATGATGCAACTATAACTCGTTTTTTGAGAGAGTCAAGGAAATACTCTGTTTCAATGCTTCTTTCAACGCAATTTATCAGCAAAAACAATTCTGATATGAGAGAACTTTTGGAACAGACTGGACTTAGAATGTATTTTAAACCATCTGATAGCGATATTATAGCAGTTGCTAAATCTATAGATAATAGTAATTATCGTGAATGGTTACATGTTTTACAGAATCTGAAAATCGGAGAATTTGTCTTCGTAGGTAATGGCATCGTTGGTGGTGAACCACGTGACTTGAAGGTAAAACTTACACGGAAAATTTAATTACCATTTCTTAAATAATCCCCCATAAATTTTAGCAATTTATGGGGGATTTTATGGCTTTTATGACATGATATTTTGGAAAATTGGTAATTTTTTATGTATCATCAGTTATTTTATCTGTTATCATTGATGCAAAATCTGTAAAATTATCAGTAATTAGATAATATTCTGGATATATATTTACGGGTGTTCCTGAATATGTTTCCAAATAATCTTCTTTGTGTCTTTCCACATATATACTGTCGGTTTTCAAAACTTCTTCTACAAATCCCGTTGAGCATAGGGTTTTATATATATTTAAGGTGTCGATTGCTAGTGTGTTGAATTTTTGCTCAAACTCTTTTGAAAAATGCCAAAAATATTGATGTTTATCTTTATAGTCTAAAAAGTGTTTGCTTTGATAATTGTATAAAAATAATAAGTAGTCAATTTCTCTATATGATAAATCTGATAAGACATGTAAATATTCTTCAAACTCATCATTGTTTGTCTTTTCTTCTTTAAAATAACTATTTTTTAATAGATTTGCAAAGTATTTTACTTTGTCATTGGTTGCTAGGCGGTTTACGGCTTCTAATGTTTTTGCAAAATTTATTATAAATTCTACATCATTTACCATCTCAGCAGTAATGACAGTATCTGTTTTTAAGATTATACTCAATAGTTCTGAACGTTTTTGTTGTTGGAACTTTGTGAGTATTGCATCAATTGAATTATCAATTAACTCGCCTATAATAGGCACTGAATTTAAGATAGATAAAATGGTAGCTTTAACAACTGGATTATCTTTTATATTTTGTATTTCATCATAGTTGCTTAATGTTAATTTTGTGTTTTCAAATTCGCTCATATGTACCTCTTTTTACTAAGTGTCTCTTTTTCTAACTTTTCAATAATTTTACATGATTTTACATCATTAATTATAGCTTCTGTTTCGGAAATAAACATATCATATTCACCATTGGTCCAATATGGATGGCTTAAATATAAATTAACATACGAATCAATTAATTTTACAAGATGTTGCTCTATATCATTGCTATACAATAAATGAAATTCTCTTTTTATAATTTCAATATTTTGTGAAAATACAATGTATGGGTTCATGAGTTCTTCGGCTTTTTTCATCCATTTTTCTTTTAATAATTTTTTTTGTTCCATATTGGATTCCTGTTCTTCTTTGAATCTAATACTTTGTATTTGTCCACATATTTTGAATTCTTCAGAATTTCGATCGAATAATAATATATATGCAAATTGGCATCGATGTAGATATGAAACGTTTTTTGCGATTTTTATGAATTGACTGCATACTTCGTATGCTTTGTGGAATTCGCTATATATTTTCAATCTTCTCTCGAATAGCATAACTTGTGTTTGTTTTTTTGATATAGAAGTTGAAATAATTACAGCAATTATTGAAAAAAGAATAGATAAAGTAGACAATATTGCGCTAATGAAACCTTCATTTGTATTAAAAAATTTAATTATATTCATGATGCTACTCCTTAAACCATTTTTTTAATTATAACATAAAATTTATAAAAAATAAATGATATTGTATATAACATACAGTAATTATTAATTAAGGAGTGAAAACTTATGCAGACAGAATACATAGACCTTATAACAATTGATGAACTTTGTGAACTGCTGATGATAGGAAAAACCACAGCTTACAATCTCTTGAGAAGCGGGGAACTGAAAGCATTTAAGATAGGAAGAGTGTGGAAAATTTCAAAAGTATCAGTCGAAAGTTATATAAGAGAACATAGTAACCTTTAGTGGTTACTATGTTTTTATTTGAAATACATACTTAGGGTATTGCCAATATTCATATTCCAAATCAATGCTTCAATATGCCTTTTTAAATCAAATACATTATTAAGTTCCAATCTGTCTTTATAACCGGATATGACATTTGTTGTGTTCAATACAAAGTGAATATGTATGTTGCTGTTATCATATTCGTCGTCCATAATTTCGTCGTTTATCTCATGACATGCAAATAAAGCTTGTCTGCCCTGAAAGAATTCACATATTGCATAACCTAAATTTATTATTTTGTATGGTGATAAGTTTTTTAATTCTTTTTTATCAAAAGCTAAAATAAAATGTTCCATTTGTTTACCGGTATTATGACAAAATACTTTTTTTATTGTCTGTATGGTATTTATAGGACTAATTAAAGATACACCTTGTCCACCAAATAATTTGCTTGGCATTTTAACAGGGTCAAGAATATAATTGACAAGATATTCTGTGCTTTTAGGGATATTATATGGATTTTGTTTTATTATAAGTACAGCCATAATTTATTCATCTCCTCTGCAAGATTTTCAAGATATGATATATTGTCTTCATATTGTATAGATTGATTTACTAATGTCTGCATATTAAAAAGTATTGCAGATATGGGTTTTGAATTTGTATTGAAGTTTGGTTCTTCTAATAACATTTTTCTCACATAATCAGATTTCTTCATATTTGCTTTTTGTGAATTTTGCTCTATTATATTGAGTTCAGTTAATGATAATCTTATTTCTAATTTTTTATCTCTTGTCATAGTATATTTCTCCTTTTTGTCATATTATTTTTTAGTACATTATGCTTTACAGCATAATGCAAGAGTATGTTTTGTCGTACATATTCTTATGAATATGTTATATATTATTTTTTAGAGTTGTTTGTTATTAATTACTGATTATAGAAAAAAGTACCTATAATTTCTATAGGTACTTTATAAGTGTTATTATATTTATGTATGTCACTATGCTGTAATATCATCTTTTGCTAATGCTTCATAATATGATTTTGTTAATTCAGAACATAGGAAAGAATCATTCATCAATTTAATGAACGCATCTTTGGATTTTTTTGTGTCTAATCGAATATAATTTCCATCATCACTATATTTGAATTTATTAGCAAGCGCCGGAGTTGTTTTAGTAAATTCAATAATAGTTGTTTTTGGGATTTTTTTAGTAAATATTGGAGAAGATTTATACACTTTTGATAGTTTACGGGCAAAACTGTTTTCAACTACAGTGTCCTCTAAAACTTCTATATCCTCAAGAATATCTAGCGTTTTTATTGCATCTATAGTTTTACCTGCTTCTCTTTGTATCAAATGTGTAAAACCCATGGTTTGTTCTAGAGTTTTTAAGTATGTAACATATATGGAATCATTAACTCGAATTAACTGAAAAGAACCATTCATGCGTAAAATATCTTCACCAGAAATTTTTTCGAATCTTTTTTTGCTTTTTTTGACACCTAAAAGGAAACTATCCCTCCCTATTAATGAAATTGGATAATGTTTTTTAAATAGTAGAAGCCCATTTTTCATACTTCCGATATATATAATGTACCCGAAAAGTGAGGATAGATTATCATCATGAAAATTGAATTTTTCGGTTTCGTTAATAGAATCTTTTATGTTAAAATTTCGGAATAAATCAAGTTCTTCGGGATAATCTTTATAGTCATACTGATAAATAGCATTAGAACGTTCATCTGCAGTAGATAATTGGCAAATTTGTAAATCATCGTTATTTAAGATTGTTTCCTGAATACTGCTAGTGAACATATTTTCAATTTCAGGCAATGTTGCGTTGTCTTCTATATCTGCAAGTTTTAAAGTGAGGGTGTTATCCTGCCTCAAAACCAAATATACTTGACACGAGTAATTGTTTTCCAATATTTCATTTATCTGTTCTTTTAAAGTTTCAATTTTCATTTTTTATTCTCCTTTGCAATCCATACATTTTCATCAATTTTTATCCATCTAATATAGTGACCTTCAGATAGTGGGTCTTTTGTAATTAAAATTATGCCCTCAGGGTTATCAATGTCGTCAATTTCAGCTCTATATAGCTTGTATCCCAATAATGCTAAAGTAGGATTTCCGTAATATAAGTCCATTTTGATAAATATAAACCCAATTATAAAAAGTAGTACGAAAAGAACAATTACATAACGTATTTTTGTTAAATCAATACATATGAGTGGTATAATGTAGGTACTTAAAAAGGTTAAATATTCATAGTTTTCATTTTTTATACTTTTTATTTGGTAAACAGGGTTTTTTGTTCCTTTCCACTCATATTCTGTTTTTTGTGTTAATATAAAACGGAGTGTAATAAATAATATTGAAATTATAGAAAGTT
>JAZOOD010000042.1:0-5173 GCA_045654805.1 Clostridia bacterium
TAAGGAAACATATATGCCTGTGTTTGAAAAGGGAATAAATGCTATTTGCGAATATTGCATTAACCCTGACCTTTCAATAGACAAAGGCTCTTGCGGATGTTGTTGTCCGGGTGAAGGAGAAATGAAGGGAACAGTTGAAGCGTACCTTACAATCCCAATGCCAAGACGAAATGACAGCCACGTTTTCGGTCCTGTTATAATGGCTCTTACAGAGGCTGCAAAGAACGGGATAGAAGATGTTAAATATATATAAATATGTATGCAAAATTTGTATTTTAACTTTGTTGTTTAGTAAGGATTACCTTATTTAAATGAGTTAATAAAGGAGTGTTTATTATGATGAGAAAAATTTCAAAAACATTGCTTTGCATAATGTGCATAATTGCAATGGTTGTACCTTCTTTCGGTACAGTATCTGCATCCATTGAAGATGTGGTTTTTGAACTAACATCATTGGGTGTGTTGGAAGGTATGGAAAAGGAGTCGGATTTGAACGGCTATATGACAAGAGCGGAATTTGCCAAGCTCGTTGTCAATACAATGGGATATTCTGATATTGCTGAGACTATGAAGGACAAGGGGTATTTTTCCGATGTGTCATCTACTCCATATGTTGGTGCAATAAATCTATTGTATGAATTGAAAATATTGTCAGGAACTGGAGTAGGTACATTTAGTCCGGATGCTCATGTAACTTATCCACAGGTTGGTAAGATTATGACTAATGTTCTTGGCTATTCAAATATTGTTGACGAATCAGACCTTAATGCATATTTTTATCAGGCAGGTGCACTTGGAGTGTACAAAAATGTTAATTCTGCAGGCGAATATGTTACATATCACGATGCTTATATTATGATTAGCAACAGCTTGAATGTTGATGTTATGACACAAAACTTCGGTATGTTCGGAAGCGGAAGTTATGAGGTTGTTGATGGTAATACCCTAAAGTCATATCTTCAGACTGCACAACACCATAATCTAACTAAGAAAAGCGGTATTGTAACCGGTGACAGAGTTACTTATCTCCATAAGGAAATGGCGAAGAACAAAGATTATATTATTGAAATCAATGGTGAAGCTTTAAAATGTAATTTTGTGACTCCTTTGGGCTTGGTAGGTATGGCTGTTGACTATTATATAGAATATACAGACGATGAAAATGGTATTGTAACTTCAATGCAGCCATCATCTAAAAACCGTGTTGCTGAATTTAAACTTGACGATTGTTTCGCTGTAGCATCAGGTGTGTTGAAGTATTATGACAACAACGACACTGTTAAACTTAGATATGACGAGGCAACAGAAGTTGTTTACAACAACAGATTAGAACCGAAATATACTCCTGAGAAAGTTATGAGTTACAAAAAAGGAACAGTACGCGCAATAGATAATGATGAAGATGAAATTCTTGATGTTATCTACATTATGGATTACAAAGATGCGATTGTTGAAAGATTATATTCTGAAAACAAGTATGTTTATTTTGCCAATAATCAGATTATGGACGGGCTAAGATATGTGTCTTTAGACGATGAAGACTTAATTGTGGATATCAAAGATGCAAATGGTAAGAAATTATCATTTGATGAAATTCCTGAAGATAGTGTAGTAAGTATTGCAAAGAGCAATGATAAAAAGGTTGTTTCTGTTGTTGTTTGTGATAAAAAGGTTACAGGAACAATAAATATTGTTGAAGATGAATATGTAACAATTGGTTCTGATGTTTTTGAATGTGATCCGAGTATTGCTGTGGAAGTTGGAAAGCATGTTGATGCATACATAAACTTTATGAACAAAATAATATATGTTGAAGAAACAATTTCTTATGATAGTTATGCTTATGTTATGAAGGCTTCAAATCCATCAAGTTCTTTGGATAGTATAAAAGTTTCTATGATATCACCGGGATATATCAGCGAAACAAAGAAGGATTCAATAGCAGAGGACGGTGCTTCAGAAACTTCTAAAAAGCTATTTTTCAGAAATACCGGAAAGACAATATATCCTCTTGCTGAAAAGGTAACAATTGATGGTACCAGATATGCTGCAGATAAGGCTGCAGGAATGATTTTGAACCAAGTAGTTTCTTATTCATTAAACTCAAGTGGGGAAATAAGCAAGGTGGACATTATACCTCCTGTTGATAATGATCCAAAGAAGACATATAACCAAAACGGTAAGGTTTTCAGTAAAGGCTCCTCATATGGGTTTGGTATTGACGAAAGCAAGACTATGTCAATATGTGTGCCTGATAATTCTGGAACTACAGATGATGATTTACTTGTTCCGGTAATGCTTATGAACGGAGAAGAATATACAATTAAAGGATATGATGTTGACGAGGTATCAAGCATAGCAGGTTTGGTTGTAATTACTGAAACAATGCAAGCTGGACAGTCAGGCACTATAACAAAAGACAGTGATGTTGCAATTGTAAAAAGGGTTTCCAGAAAAATAGACAAAGATGAAGAACGTATAGTAGTTAATTTGTTGACAAAAGACGGAGAGAAAAATTATTTTGTTTCAAATCTAATACCTAACTCAGCTCAGTTTACAACATTAGGTGTGGGAGATTTAATTGCATACTCTTTGGTTGAAGGTGACAATGAGTTAAATGGTTTCAAATTAATACAGGATGCTAATTCTTACAAAGGAAACACTATAGATTTTCCATACACAGACGATGAAATATGTATTGGTAATGTTGTAGATTGCAAATATAACTATGTTTCACAAAGTGGTAGATGGACCGATAATGTTACTATAGATTGCGGCGATGCTACAGCAGTCTATGAGGTTTTTATGACAGGTACACCACCTATATATTTACTAAAAGGTGATAATGTAATTGATATGTTGACATTCGATGACATACAAATCGGAGATAAAATATTTGTTTCCGCATCAGATGAGAGAACTGTTATAAGAGCAATAGTGGTAAGAAGATAGGAGGGGAGTAAAAATGATGAAAAGAATATTATCTTTACTAATATGTATAAGTATTATTATGTCAGCTGCTCCTGTTGTACTTGGCGACTCTACAGATCTAGATCCATATGGTTATATGGCTGATTGTACAGATGATAACAAAATTATAGACTATACATTTAATAGCGCCTTCTACGAAACAGATTTAGCTAAAAAAGTTATAGTAGAAAGCTTTGATTCAGGTGATGATGGTTATAAAGCTGAATATACTGATGATGGTATTGTTGTAACTAAGATTGATAGCAGAACTACTTCTGCGGCTTGCTACAAATTTGCTATAAATTTTGTAACATTTGATGAAGCTTCTGACATATATAAAGTTGGTTTATCAGGTAAGTATGCGTTAGAAATGGTTGTTCAGCCGAATTTTCCTACAAATAAGGGACGTACAGACTTTTTCTTTGTTGGTGATATAGCAAAAAAAGGGCAGATTTGGCAAGGTCCTGCTAATAATAATAAACAGAACAACTTCAGAATAACTCCGGCAAATGCAGCTTTTTGGTATAATGTTTCAGGTAATCCTGCATCTACAAGTCATCTTAAAGATTTCACTAACGGACAGGATTATATAGTAAGAATAGTATTTGATACAGATAATGGCAAAATTCATCTATATGATATTGATGAAAACGGTGAATTTTTCTTATTGGGTGACCACACTTATACAGGTGAAGTGCTAACATCTATGACATGGGCGCCATGGCAGCATGTTGCAAAAGATAATTCATTTACATTCAAAAGTATAAAGGTATTTGAACTGGACGAAAATGAGAATTATCCTGGCAAAGTAGCATTTGAATCCTTTAAGTCACTTATGCCCGATAGTGTTGTAGCAGACGATACAAATGTAACAGAGGATTTTGAAATCCCAAGTGAATTAGTTGTAACAGAGACAACTTCAATTGAAACTTTGGACGAGGGAGTTGTAACTGTGTCAAAGGAAGAACAAACAGATGGTTCTGTAAAATATACTGGTTCTGTTAAAAGAGGATTTGAAGATACTATTGGTGGAATCAAGGTTTCTGATTCTACAAGCGGAATATTTTATGAGAAGATATATAAATTCATTGTAAAAGAAAGAGATGGTATTAATAGAACAACATTAGCCGAATATGATTTTTCATCTAACTCGGTTTATGATGAATTTGTAAGTAATGTAAATGGCAGCGAGGACTCAAATGGGTATTTGATAACAAATACAAAGGAAACAGGCGAAGTAATTGGTTTGCTGAAAACTTTGAAAAATTCTGATGACTATACAAATACATATTACTATGACCATTCGGGTGCATTTGATTATGAAATGTCTTTAATTCCAAACGTATCTGATGGAAACGCAGTAATACAGGTTGGTAATTATGATGTAGTTAGCGGAAGTTTTGTGCCTTTTGGAACTGTAAAAGTTTCATCCGATAGTGTTATTTATTCAGATAGTAATGAAGACATTACAGTTGTTCAGGAAAGTACATTAGATAACGAATATAGAATCAGATTCAGAACATACACAGATGACAGCAGTATTTGGTGTTGGATTAACGATAGCGCGGTATCATCTTTACCATTCAGCTATACTGCAACAAATAATAGGCTTAATGCATATAGAGTAACATTTGAGAACGGTACAGAAAACGATAGCGTGGTAGTAGATAATGCTATACTTACTAATCTAATGCCTTCTGAAAATGATGTTCTTAAAGGTTGTCTTGGTATTGCGGATAAAATAAAGATTTCAAATATAACATCTAATCCGGATGATGCTTACGGAGCAATAAAATCACTTCCTACATTTGATGGGTATAATGTAGAATGGTCAGCAAACAATTCATTGGCTGATTTGGAAAACAAATATATTTACCGCACGGGAGATGATACTGAAATTATTATTTCTGCCCTAATAAGCGCTAAGGAAAATTCCAGATTAAAGGTAAGAAAAGATTTTGTACTGAATGTTGATGGAACAGATGATCCTAAGTATTTGCTTGAAGGTGATTTGGCAAAAATCGTTCCTGCAAGTATCACAAACCAAAATCCACAGGCATTAATAGCAGATTTAGTTTTGCCTAGAAAATCCGACCAGGGCTATGATGTAAGTTGGGAAGTTTGTGAAGGATATGAAAACTTCATTTCTGTGGTAGATTACGCAGGTAAGATAAATAAAAACATCAATATTCCTGAGGATACT
>JAZOOD010000043.1:0-3736 GCA_045654805.1 Clostridia bacterium
ACGCTTGTTGAGTTCAAAATAAGTTCGTTCATAATGGTAAATGATTAAATGGTTACTGTAAAATTTTTATCCTTATCTCTTTACTAGTTTTATATATTTTCTCAATTACCTATTACGCATATAGTCGCTACTTTTTGAAAGAATGCTTTTTCGCTAGTTTTTTCGGGGCGGAACAAACAGCATATCTACCCACCATCGGGGTACTCTTGCAATGGCACGGGGGGATTGAATAAAGTACAGCTGTATCATTTTCTGTTAAACTGCAAACGGATAATATTGGTAATATGTACGCATATTATCAGTAACAGCTAATGAGATATGAATTTTCAGTTGGGGTTATATGTACCTTAATTCAGGTGATTTTTTACAGGAATCCAATTCTGTCATTAACAGGCGATATTTTCCTGTACCTATTAAAAAGTAAGAGCCATAAGTAATTGCCTACCTACGGCTCTATATCAGTCCATTATAATATCGTGTAACTTGGCTGGCTGTACGGCTTTGGCTTTCCTTTTTCGGAAATCGGGTTGAGGTGCATTGGGTATAAGGAAGATGTCGTTTCTCAGAAGATGTATGCCTTTTGAGTCTCTGCTTATGTAGCCTTTAGATTCCGCTTCGGATAGGTAATTTGAAATGGTGGATTTGCCTATCTTTAGCTCATTAGCTAATTGGTTTTGACTGTAAAGGGTTGTGTTTGTACCGTTCAGACACTTACATTTCAGCAATATCAGAAATCCTTTAAGCTGTCTGCTGATAGGTTCATTATGTAACAACTCGGTAATAAAAACATAATGCTCGGTATTAAGTGCATATCTACACCTTTGGAATCTTCCATATCGCCCTTTAATGTTACTCTTAATGACTGTAAGTAACCCACAAGATTGGAAATGATATAGCCAATCGCTTATTTGGTCTGTGTCTTTGATTCCGTACTCATTAGCTAAAGTCTCTTGCTTTATATCTGAGTAATAGGTCTTCAAATCTGCGTTGAGTGCAAGACAGTAGAACAGATAAGCTTCTTTAGGCTTCAATTTGCCAGCAATGTGTTCGGTTATTCTGATGTACTTTGGCATTTGAGTTGAGTTATTTTGGTAGGCATTGGAGTCTCCTCTATAATTTCCCATAATAGGTATTAGTATTTAGGTATTAGTAAGTAACCCCTCTGAATAGAACACCCCACACCCCCTAATTTGAACACCGCCTTTTAGCGTGTTATAGGACGGTTTTTGGGATTCTATCAGCCATTGATAATCAATGTTGGTCAAACCAAAGTTGGAGAAAACAGAAGCCTACCTCTCACATAGGCTTCCGTCACGGCTTGTTAGGCGGCTGGAGCAAACTGTCTATTGCGTTCCAATCCCTTTATCCAAGATATAAGCACTGTTACAATGCAGGTTTCCTTGTCTCCGCATCGCATTAGCCTTGCTCGCTCAACCTCATTAGCGGGGATTGTATCTAATGCGTTGTGAATCTGTGCAAGGGTATATCCCTCTGCTTTTTGCAAATAATTAAGTGCTCTAATCGCGTATCTTTTTTTAGCTTCATTCACACCAAATGTTAAACAAACACGCTGATGAAGCTCTTTAGCTTCTGCAAAAGTTCTTCCCAAACCACACATATCCTTAGGCTTGTAGCCTGTAGTCATAATAGAAGTTGTTACACCCTTTACTTGTACATCAAGATAAAGCTGTGCAGTGCTCGCTGGCATATTACCTTCAAGAGCCAACTCAAAAATGGCATTGCAAACTTCATCGTTTGTGGCAAGTGCCGCCACGCCAATCTTTTCTTTTGAGGTCAAGCCCCTGCTGAACAGGTTGGTTGTGCCTGTTACCTCGGCAAACTCCTGTACATTATTAAAAGTATGTACCTCTACAGTCTTGAGTACCTCATCTATCGAGAAGCGATAATAGGTGTCTGCTGTTTCTACAGGAACATAGACATTTGGTGTTCCTGCTGGGATTTCATTACCCTCGTAGTCAAAAAGAGCAATTTCTGCTGAGTAAAAAATTTCAGCTGTTGAAACGTGGTAGATTACGTTCAACATTTTCGACTTATCAATCATCTCAAGCTGTTTCACCTGAGAAGCCTTAAGACTCTCCATAGAGTATTTATGGCGAGCAAGGATAATCTCCTTCATCTCACCTTTCATTTTGGCTTTGACAGTCTTGAACTGAGGTTGTTCTGTACTTGCAGCTGTTGCTGCCTTGTTATCTCCTTTTGCGTTTTGGCTCGCCAGCTCAGTGTAATTTGACATATCTTATATCTATTAATTAGTCAAATATTTTTGGGGTTCAACTCCCGTGAACCTTTCGGGGTCATTCGTATCAGCGTCGACTTTCTGACCGTTTGACACTGAATAAAGAGCGAAAAACGTACCAATTCGATTCAAAGGAAATATGATTTTTTCGTGTCATATCTTTTGAATTGAGAATGAGGAGAATGTTAAAAAAGAGAATAAAAAAAACTGCCACAAAGTTTATAATTGTGGCAGACAAAGAAAATGACAAAATGCCGAATTATTTTCTTTGTGGTAGTTCTTAAGATAAGAATTGTAGCGTATTGGTCAGATAGTGTTAAAAGGATTTATATCTCTGATATATTTATCCACAGGGGTAAGCTGACCTTTAATCAAACTTTTAACATTAGATTGTAATGTATTAAGGTCTGCGTTAGTGTCACCGTCTTTTATTTGACCTGTGATTTTAAGGTATTCGAGTAAGAATCTGCATTGTTGAGCAGTGACTTTATCATCCTCTGATGTCAAGAGCCGTGTAATAAAATTATATGTGCCGTGTATAATGTAGTTAAGATATGGATTGCTACTCTTTCTCCCCAAATCATCTGAATATAGTCTTTTAAGTTCTTCCTCTGCTTTTTCTACAGTAATATCTCCAACAACTTGTTTTGCAAGGTTATTCAGAAAATCGGAAAACCAAGAATCTTGATTGTTTATCAAATGCGGAGAATCTGTTTTGTAGCAAATTCTTATTGGTGTATTTCCCTCGGGCTTTGACTTATTTAAAGCAATGAATAATCGTAGTGAATCGGAATGGATTTTACTCCAGTTTTTTAGCAAACGCTTTACTGTATTATCATTATTATTGTTTGTTTCGCGGTTGAAAATTGCAGCCATAAAAACCAATGTGAATTTGGCTGTTGTACGCATATCCTCATTTTCAATATGTTGGTTGCATAAATCTTCGATAGGTGCAATTTGTCCAATAAAATCATCTGTTGTGTATATTTCAACATTTCCATCGATGTTGATTGCATAGTCCAATAGGACGTTTTTCTTCACTCCTTCATTACGTTGTTCCAACACGATTTCGTCCATCTTATGTTCATCAATATAAGGTCTAAGGCTTTCTGCAAGTTCGCTTGATATTTCTATTATATCAAAGCCGTAACATTCTTTTAGTATGGGTAAGAATGATTTTAATTGGGGTATGTAAAATGTTGCCATATTATTTGTTTTGCTTCAAAGGTACAAAAAACTCCACCTGTTAAAAACAAGTGGAGTGAATTTTGTTAAAGCAAGTTCTTCATTGCTTTGTTCATTTGCTCATTATCAAAACTGTCGAGGTATATTTGCGTCACTCGTTCAGAACTGTGCCCCAATGATTCGCTGATGATTGATGTTGAAACACCGGCTCTTTTTAGTACCGTTGCGTATGAGTGTCTAGCAACATAGGTGGTTACGGTCTGTTCTATGCCCAAAATAGCTCCAATAGCTTTA
>JAZOOD010000044.1:0-4307 GCA_045654805.1 Clostridia bacterium
GGAACAGATACAGTATAAGTTGTATATCCGTCTGTAGATTCGCCTTTTACAGCAATAAGCGTATCACCCAAAATATCTGTTCCGGTTTCATCATAACCGTTTGTTATGTAAAAGGTCGGAATGATGTCATCAGGAAGTAACACCGACATATCATAAGTTTCTGTGGAGTTGGTTACAGTAAGTGCAACTTTGTACGATTCCACGGATGTAGCCATAATGTCACTTGCAAAAAATTCAAGCTCATAAGTTCCGCCAAGTGTAGGAGTAAAGTTGTAATTTGCATCAGCAGACACCGCCGCTTCTCCGTTTATCTTTACGCTATAGGTAAGCGCATCTCCATCTGCATCGGTAAAAAGCGGAGCAAGGTCAAGTGAGAAGCTTTCACCTGCAATAATTTCAGCCGCCAAAGGCTCATTCTGACTTTCTGCAAGAGCCGGAACTTCATTTTGGATAGCATAACTTATAGTATAGGTTGTATAGCTATTGTTTGTTGCTTTCGGCTTGGAGTTATAAAGATAAAGTGTCTTTTTTGTCATCCCACTTGAAAGTGTTGATGTATATGCAGTAGTTTTACCTACACCTTGATTAAATGCATTACTGCCTGAGATAAAAGGCATATCACCATCTTTTGTTGAGGTCTGTGTCAAATCGAATGTTGCGGTTATTTTGCTGTTTGCACCGAAACTGCGTGGCAATGTAACTATAATGTTTCTTTCTTCAAGTGTTGCGGTGAGTCCTTCAATCTCATTTCCACCCTCATCAGAAAAACGGACAAAGTTGACACTTCCGTTTGAGGTTTCAATGTTGAGCCACAAGCCGCTTTCAATTTCGGTTACTTCAACTGTTACAGTTACATAATCTGGACAATCGCCCGCTTCATTTTCTGCACCAAAAACAAGTGTATGCACACCTGCAACACCCGATGTGAAAGTGTATATTTTACCCTCGATTACAGTTTTTTCGTCACCACTTATCAGATAGTAGCTATCTGCATCGGTAAAATACTCACTCAAATCAATTTCGAGTGTTCTGTTTTTCCATGCCTCTTTTGTGTCTGAATTTTTAATACATACAGGCGGTACTTCTGCAGGAACGTCACGGAAAAATACAAGAGTGTATTTTGCTGATTTTGTCATCATCCCTCTGTAACTTGCAGTTACGGTATGCTCTAATCCCGATTCACCATCTTCAAGAGTAATATTCGCTACATTTCCATTCAAAGTACAATTATTATTCGTATATAAAAACTCTGCAGTCAGTTCAGCACTATTTGGGGTGTCGCTATGCAAAATAAAATATACTGTTGTGCCACTTTCAAAAGCATCGGTTATCTTTGCTCCGGTAATTTTAATATCTGTAACTGTTGCATGATAGCTTGAAAACGGGCTGAGTTTGTTGTCCTTAACATCAACTTTATATGTATTATCTTCAACAGCTATTTGAAGTTCAGTTTCGGACAAGGCTACTCTTTCGGTTGATACCAAAATAGTGAGCGCATCGCCTTCTACTTGCACAGTATATGTATTACCGCTACCTGCAACAACTTCACCATTTACTGTGACTGAAGCTGTATAACCAATGTTCGGAGTAACAGTAAATACATATTCGTTTCCCTTGTATGCAAAATCTTCTCCTGCAAATGTAAACTTTCCATCAACAGGTTTAATAATCTCACAGATAGGTTTTTTTACAACTCCGCTGACTTCAACTGTTACATCCCCATTAACAGAAGCAATAGTATATTTACCATCAACAAGAGTAACCTCGTTTCCGTCAACAATAACCTTCATATTTGTGGCATCGTATTTTTCGTCGACGGTCACAGCAAAGGTGTAAGAGTCAGTTTCCAAAATGGTATCTTCTCCAACAACAGTAACACCTTCTACGATGTTTTTAGAAACGTTGTAGGTCGCTTTTTGACGAACTCCTTCAACTGCAACAGAAACATCCCCATCAAGAGAAGGAATTGTATATTTGCCGTTTGTAAGAGAAACTTCCTCACCATTTACTTTTACTACCATAGCATCAGAAAGATATTCAGATGCTACAATGACAGTAAATGTATATGGTTCATCGGCATAGCTTGTTGACTGCCCTGAGACTGTATAACCCACACCTTCCGGCAAGGTCACTGTGTAAATAGTCTTTGGTATAATACCTTCCACTGTGATTACAGTATCTTCAGTGACAGAAACAACAGTATATTTACCATTGTTTCCGGACAATTCTGTGCCATTTGCTTTAACTACCATATCGGAAGCGTTATAAGCATTATCCACAGAGATTGTGAAGGTGTAGTCCTCATTCTTATAGACTGTATCGTTTCCATTAAAAGTGAAGCCTTCGCCAACGGGTGCTGTAACGCTTAATACTTCTTTCTTAACAACACCCTCTACTGTGATAATAAGAACCTCATTTACCTCAGGAACAACATAAATTCCATTGTTGCCGGTAACTTCATTTTCATTAACTTTAACCACCATAGCAGAGCCGTCATAGCCTTCGTTTGCCGTTACTTTAAAACTATAATCTTGATTTTTGCCTATGGTAGATTCACCAACAAATGTAAAACCTTCACCTGTGGGAGTAGTAACATTATATACTTCACCCATTTCAACAGAGAAATTAACGGTAAATGTTCCCGTGCCCAAGGGGGGCGCATTAGGTGCAGGAGCTGCCTTGACCTGAACGGCAACAGTAGCTTTACCTTTACCGTTATTGAGTTTGCAGGTATTGTTGGCATTCTGGACATAACCACCATTTCCTGAAAAACCCATTTGTATCGGATAGGAAAGATCAGTTCCTTCCGCTAAAGTAATATTGATTGTATTGCCATCCTGCGTTACACTCGTAATCGTAGGATAAGTGGAAGTGGCATTCTGATTATATATTGAGAGTGTAGTAAGTGCAAAACTACCAACTTTTGTTCCTGATGCCAATGTAATTGTACCGCCATTCCAACTAAGGTCAGTTGCCGCAACAGAACTCATAGGAAGCATCCCCACAACCATTATAAGCACAAGAAGTATACTTAAAAGCTTCTTCAATTTGTTTCATTCCTTTCATTTTCGTTTTTCAAATCCATACTTATTTCTCTCATTACTTCGTTCCAAGCACCCAATCTTTTCACAAAATATGTATATCCGATTGTGTTTGTCGGGTTAAGCCTTTTGCCGTGCTTTGCTTTTAATTCTTTTAAATATTCATAAAGCTCTGCATCGGTATCGTTTTCGTGTATTTGAGCAAATTCGTTCTCAAGCTTTACGCGTTCAGGCTTTTTCAGTTCCTTCAAAAACTTTTTCTCGGCTTGTTTTTTGTGATGATTGATTGAGCCGTAATTGATAACAGATTTTGAATTTCCTGTCCAATTCATTTTCTGCTCTTTTTGGCTTCGCTTTTGGCTTTTTTCTTTAAGTCCTGCTCGTTCTAAAATACGAGGCCATGGACCAAATCTTTGCTTTAAGTATGTGTGCCCGATAACATCTTCTTTCTTCGGACATCTGCCAAGCTCTTTTGAACATTTCACGAGATAGGCGATAAGTTCTTCGTCTGTATCGCTTTTGTGTGTTCTTGCAAATTCTGCTTCTTGTTTTTGAAGCGTTTGTAAATTGTCTGCTATGTTTTTCACCTCCGGTTTTTCTTACCGCAGGCAATAAAAAAACTGCGGCAATTTTTCTTTGAAAAATTACCACAGCTGAGTTTTTCTGTGATGAATCACAATTCAGATGAGAATATGGGACAAAGCCCCAAAACTACATTTCAGCACCTCAATCTGAAAACGCTACCTCTATGCAAATGAGCACTTACGAGATAACATCAAAGCAGGTCTTGTGACTCGCACCATATAGACAATTCTGTCCGCATTCTTATATCCTGCCTTCTCAGTTTCCCAATGACTATCTTTCGATAACGGATATAAAAACATTCGATGCACACACCGACAGTTTAACCGCAGGGGATTCTCACCCCATTCCCTTTACACCGATTATGCCTCGCTAATGAGCCTTTGCAGCATAACCGACACTCTGTGTGAATGTATTAAATTAAGAATATCATATTCTTTGTACTTACTCAATGCTATATCTATGCAGAAAGTTTGCAAATATTAACATTTTTGCAAAGAAATCAATATTATGTCGTAAATTATAACACATATTTGACAAAAAATCAATGCACAAAACAAACATTTTTTATAATAAAACAATTATTTTGGTATCACTCCTTAACTTTAAGTACATTTATTACTTTAACGCCCTTTCTTTTAGCATAATCAACTGTATTTTTAGTTACACTTTTCTGGCCATTAA
>JAZOOD010000045.1:0-8958 GCA_045654805.1 Clostridia bacterium
AATAGCGAGGGCGGCGAGAACGGTTGGAGGCAACAGTGCAAGCGGCTTGCCGCGCGAAAATCTCTCCTTCTCCGCCAAAAAACCACCCAATAGGGTGGTTATTTTATTGCGGAGAAGAGGAGATACGAACCGAGAACCGCGTAGCGGTGAGAGAGGGAGAAAAATCGACCGCCGCCGGTGGCGGATACAGTGGGGGATTTCGCGTGGCAGCAACTTGGCTTTTGCCGACCGAGCGACATCGAGCGAGGGAAAGCGAAAGCCTTAGTTGCAACAGTGCAAGCAAGGCAACGCCTTGCGCGATACTTCACCGCTAAGATAAACTTTAATAGCACAAAACCACCCAATATGAAGTGAACCCAAAAGTATAGACAAAAATTAAATATTAAGTTGTTTGTGAATATCCATTATAACACCCATTTTAAATTCTGTCGAGTGTGTTTTTTGCTTTGTCCCGTTTTTTGCCATAAAAATATGCACCTCCAAAAGTGTCTAACTTTTGGGCTGCATATCAACAATGCAGTTCCTCTATGTTTAATAATTAAAAATGGCTGTAGGAATTCGACACAAATCGTTTTCTACAGCCATTTTCTATTTTTTATATACAGATTTTGCGTATTCAGACGGTGAAACACCTACTTTATCTTTAAAAAGTTTTGAAAAATAGTGCACAGTTGAAAACCCTAATTTTTCCGATATTTGTGTAAAATTTAATGATGTATCGCTAATCATAGCTTTTGAGGCATCTATTTTTAGCGAAATAAAATATGATATAGGTGACATTCCGCACTGTTTTTGGCACACCCTTTTAAGTTTAGAAAGACCTATCGTACAGTCATTACAAATTTCTTCAAGTGTTAATGTTCTTCCAATGTTGTTTTTTAAATATTTTGTCAAAGTATCAAAGGTATCATTACTATGATTTTCGTAATTAAAACTGTTTGGCTTAGAACTTGTAGTTTCTTTCTTTACATATATATCAATCAGTAAGAGTTCAAGTTGATTTTTAAGACTTTGCAAAGTAAGGATATCTGTTTCTTCACGTGGAATCATCCCCTTGTACTTTGAATCTTCAGATAATTTTTTAAAGTATTTTTCTCCGATAGATATAATTTGTGAAAGAATCTGACGCTGTTTCCCAGAAAGTGTTATTACCTTCTTGGTAAAATACGACATAATTTCTGAGGAGGTTTCAAAACTAACAATATTGAGTTTTGCAATATGCGGATTAGTTCCAATGTGATAAGCCAGAGGTGGATATGTTATAATCTGACCTTCTTCAACTGTATAAACACCATTATCTATTGATACAGCAAATGTTCCGCTGTCCACATATACCAGTTCCCAAAAATCGTGTGATTCACCCATTGGTTCCAATCCGCTTATATCAGTATGGAAAACGGTAATCACAGAGTCTATGGAAACTGCATCAGATAATAGTGTTTTTGCGTATTCGGTCATATTCAACCCTCTCTTCGGCGAATTGTATGAAATTTTTGTATAATTACGTTTGAGTTAATGTAAATTATAGTAACTTCATACTAAATTCGGATAGATTATATACAATAATATAATACAATAAAAAAAGGTTAATGTCAAGAAAGTAATGGTTGCAAAAAAGATTATTTACCTTAATAATATATAATATTATTAAGGTAAAAATTATGCAAACTGTATACGGATTCCTAAACTGTATACGGATTCCTAATGGTAATTGTACAAAACTATTTTTTGATTCAAAAACGTTCATATATGTGCTAATTGATTTTTTGTGTTTACAAAAATGCACATTTGTGACAGAAATTTACATTTACTTTTTATACTTTTATTTGTATAATATGTGTGTCAAGGTTTTGGACCTGTTTTAATAATTTTTACATAGCTTGAAAATAGAGAAATAAAAGATGTTTGTTGTAAATAACCAACAAACATCAAACAGGATTATGAATTTTTGTTTTTATATTCTGAAGGGGAAATTTTTTCAAATTTTTTAAAGACATTTGAAAAATAATATGGACTGTTGAAATTTAGCATTTCTGAAATTTTAGAAATCGAGTATTCCTTGTTTCTCAAAAGCTTTTTCGCTTCTTTAATTTTAAGGGAATTGTAATATTGCATTATTGACATATCGGAATATTTTTTAAATATTGAAGAAAGATATGTGCGGCCGTAATTAAGATTTATACACAAATCTTCAACCGTTAAGTTAAAATAAATATTTTTAGAAATCAATTCAATCATTTTTTGATATACAATTTTTTCAAGTTCTTCTTTTGAATTATACATAATTATATTTCGATTTTTTTCAATATCTCTTGCTATTAGAATTAAAAGTTCTTCCAAGTGCATTTTATACAGTTGTTGAGCACCAAGTGTAGCATCAGGCAATAGTTCTTTTGCTGAAAAACCATATTTATCATAAGAACGTGGATTGTGTGAAAATATGTTTTTTGCTTCGTTGTATATTTTATAAATAAGCTCTTTTTGTTGAGAGCCAAGGGAAGTTTTCAATCCTTCAAATATTTGCATAATCTTACTGGTTGAATGAAAAGATATAAAAAAAGGTCTTGTTAAAGAGGAGTTAACGGACCTAATGCAATGAACTTCACCGGGTTTGTGAAAAATAACCTCACCGGGAAGCAGGTGTATTTGCTTATCCCCTGCTGTAACTATCGCTTCACCTGATTCAATATACACCATTTCCCAAAAATCGTGCATTTCAGGACTATCGTTATAATGATCATTGAATTTCATTGTGGAAAAAAATATTATCTTCTGTATATTAATTGTTGTTTCCATACTTTTGTTAATATACATATTTTTAGTTCTCATAGGTATCATTTTAAATCACCCTCCGATACAATTATAACTTGATGATTTGGATGTGTCAATAAGTATACATTGATTTATCTTTTGCGAACAAAAACGTATGCTTTAAAGCATAAATCTGTATGGTTGTGTTAAATTCGTTGTGATATAATGTATCAAAGGATATAATTAAATGTGATGCCTTTAAAATGAAAGAAAAGTTAAGATATGCAGTAATAGGATGTGGAATATTTGGTAACCGCCACATATAGGCTTAACTCTTATTCGTGGAGTGGAAATAGTGTTTTTTTGTGATATTTATATTGAAGAATATGAGGAAATGATAAAAGCTGCGGATGAAAGCAGTTACAGAAGGTAAACCGCTTTATAGTTGTTAAAATTTATTGTATATAGTGTAACTTACATAAAGTGTATGTTAAAATATGAATTTATTTTTTGGATGGAAATAAAGTGACTATTCAAAAATAAAGAATAAATAATAAGAGGAGTGTTGATTTTGATGAGAAAAATTGCAAAAACATTGCTTTGCATAATGTGCATAATTGCAATGATTGTACCTTCTTTTGGTACAGTGTATGCATCCATTGATATCGATAATGTAGTTTTTGAACTAACATCATTGGGTGTGTTGGAAGGTATGGAAAAGGAGTCGGATTTGAACGGCTATATGACAAGAGCGGAATTTGCCAAGCTCGTTGTCAATACAATGGGATATTCCGATATCGCTGAGACTATGAAGGACAAGGGATATTTTTCCGATGTGTCATCTACTCCATATGTTGGTGCAATAAATCTATTGTATGAATTGAAAATATTGTCAGGAACTGGAGTAGGTACATTTAGTCCGGATTCTCATGTAACTTATCCACAGGTTGGTAAGATTATGACTAATGTTCTTGGCTATTCAAATATAGTTAACGGAACAGATTTGAATTCATATTTTTACCTTGCAGGTATTTTGGGTGTGTATAATGATGTTAATTCTGCAGGTGAATATGTTACATATCACGATGCTTATATTATGATTAGCAACAGCTTGAATGTTGATGTTATGACACAAAACTTCGGTTTGTACGGAAGCGGAAGTTATGAAGTTGTTGAAGGTAATACTTTGAAATCATACCTTCAGACTGCACAACATCACAAGCTCACTAAAAAAAGCGGTATTGTAACTGCAGACAGACTTACTTATTTATATAATGAAATAGGTAAGACTAAAACAGATATTATTGAAATTAATGGCGAAGTATTAAAGTGCAGTTTTGTAGTACCACAGGGACTTGTAGGTATGGCTGTTGACTATTATGTAGAATATACAGACAGCGAAACCGGAGTAGTTACTGCTATACAGCCATCGTCTAAAAATATTGTTAAAGAATTTAATCTTGACAAATATAACGGTGCATCATCTGGCGTGATGAAGTATCTGGATAATGACGATATAGTTAAGCTTAAATATAATGAAACAACGAAGATTGTATACAACAACAGAAGAGAACGTAACTACACTCCTGAAAATATAGGTAACTATAAAAACGGTACAGTAAGAGCAATAGACAATAACGAGGACGAAATCCTTGACGTAGTGTATATTTATGATTATAAGGACGCTATTGTAGAAAGATTGTATACAGAAAGTAAACAGGTGTATTTTGCAAACAATCAGGTAATAGACGGTAAAAGATATGTGTCACTAGATGACGAGGAAGTAATTGTAAATATAACAGATGCAGAAGGCAACGCACTTACATTTGATAAAATACCAGTTGACAGTGTAGTAAGTATTGCAAAGAGTAATGACAAAAAGGTAGTATCTGTTGTAGTTTCAAATAAAAAGGTTACAGGAAGAATAAATGTAATTGAAGATGAATATGTAACAATAGGTTCAGATGTTTATGAAAGTGCAACAACATTAATTCCTGAAGTTGGAACACATGTTGATGCATACATAAACTTTATGAATGAAATTGTATATTATGAAGAAACAATTTCTTATGATAATTATGCATATGTTATGGAGGCATCAGTGCCGGGTAACGGTATGGATAATGTGAAAATTTCTATGATATCACCAGGATATATCAGCGAAACAAAGAAGGATTCAGTAGAAGATGACGGTTCATCAAAGACATCAAAGAAGCTTTTCTTCAGAAATACAGGTAAAAGTATATATCCGTTAGCAGAAAATGTTATAGTAGACGGACAGAGATATAAGGCGCAAAAGGCAACAACATTGATTTTGAATCAGGTAGTTTCATATACATTAAATTCAAAGAATGAAATAAGTAAGGTAGAGATAGTACCGCCATATGATGAGGATGTATATAAAACATATAACGAAAACGGAAAATTGTTCAGCCTTGGTTCAACATACGGATTCGGTATAGATGAAAGCAAGACAATGTCAATATGTATTCCTGAAGATATTGCAGGTTCAAC
Source organism: Clostridia bacterium (assembly GCA_045654805.1). Taxonomy (GTDB): domain Bacteria; phylum Bacillota; class Clostridia; order Monoglobales; family Firm-18; genus CAZNKU01. The sequence goes on from JAZOOD010000045.1 coordinate 5,266, forward strand.
AGAAGATGACCTTTTGGTACCTGTAATGCTTTTGAATTCAACAGAATATAAGATAAAAGCATATGATGTTGACGAAGTTTCAAGCATAGCAGGTTTGGTTGTAATTACAGAACAAATGGAAGCGGGAATACCAGGAACAGTAACATCAGCAAGCGATGTTGCAATGGTAAAAAAGGTTTCAAGAAAGATAGAAAAAGATGAAGAACATATAGTAGTAAATATGTTGACAAAGGATGGAGAAAAGAATTACTTTGTTTCAAACCTTATACCAAATGCTAACCAGTTTACAGCATTGGGAGCAGGAGATTTGATAGCATACTCATTGGTAGAGGGAGCAGATGAATTAAACGGTGTTGCATTGATACAGAGAGCAAATGCATATAAGGGAAGCTTTTTGCTTAATGCATTCCAAGCAAATGAAACATGTCTTGGAACGGTAGAAGACTTCAAATACAACTATGTATCACAGTACAAGAGCCGTTGGACAGATAATGTAACAGTAAATTATGGCGGATTGACAACAACGTATGAAGTATATATGACAGGAACACCGCCAATATACTTGCTTGAAGGAAACGACGAAATAAAGACACTAAGCTTTGATGAAATACAGATAGGTGATAAGATATTTGTATATGCAAACTTAGGTGTTGTAAAAGCAATAGTAGTAAGAAGATAGGGGGAGCAAAAGTTATGAAGAGAATAATTTCAATTGTTTTAACAATGGCAATGTTGCTTGCTATGGTAGTAACTACACCGGTTTCTGCAGCAACAACTACAACTGCTGAACCCTATGATATTGTAAAATGGGATGGAACCATCGTAACAGATGCTCAAGGTACTGTTTCAACCGATCCCGTTAAATCAGGTAACCTATATCCAACAGGTGGTATCACTACCACAAAATATCAGATTTCTGTTTTGAAAGATGGTACAGGTACAGGTTTAAGCACAGTTGGATCATCCGATAACAAATACTATAGCGTTGATTATAGCAGGGATTTACGCTATGACCCAAGCACAAACTTTAATTTCTATGCGCAGGTAACCAATGCGAAATTAAATAAGCCTGTATTTTCAGTTATGTATGATGTTATGATTCCTGCAGGCGATAACGAAGATTCTGCAAGAAAATTTACACCTACATTTGCAAGCACTAATGCAAAAAGTGGTGCTACCGGTGAAAATCCTGCTCAATTTACAATTAAGTATGAAAACAAGAAATTTTCAATTGATAATACAGCAGATTTGTTGGGATTTGATACAGTTTCTGCAGTTTATGCAGAGGAAGATTATACACCGGGCACTTGGGTAACAGTAGAAGTAAGAGCATATTATGATGCAACTACAAAAAAGCTTACTTATGGTGCTTACGTTGATGATACACGTATTTTCTATGGTGAAGGAAATATTGAATACTCAGCAATGTATTTGGATAAGGCTTTATGGTCACAACCATCTGTTGTAACAAATTATGACAATATATGTATGAGAGTACTTGCTGTTGAAGATAAACCTACTACATCAACAGTTACTCCGGATCCAAATCCAAACCCGGATCCAAATCCAAACCCGGACCCAGGAGCAAACCCATACGAGGGCAGTACACTTTTGTTCAGTTACGACTTGAACAAGGCTTTTGCTGAAACTGAGCTTGGAAAAAAGGTTATTATAGATAAATTTGATAGTATTGAAACATATAATACTGAAATATCCTATGAAGATGACGGAATTAAAATCAGTCATGTAGGCGACCCTATATTTACTAATGACGCAAAAACGGGCGGTGCTAATGTAGATGCCTTTGGTCTTAAACTTACTGAGCTTGTGTATAATGAAAACGGCAATTCTATGTATAAAACAGGTTATAACGGTAAGTATGCCCTTGAGTATACAATTAATCTTGTATCCGGTGATAACTGGGAAAGTAATAAATCAACAGGCCGTTCGGATTTAGTTATAGATGATGAGGCAAATAAATTTGCAGGATCTAATAACATACATATACGCCTTCCATTCAAACCGTTATCAGCATCAGGCGCGAAAGAAAATAATGTTGCGTATGTTGACAACAACACAAAAGCATTTGCTTTGGGTAATTTTGAAAGCGGTGAGGATATAACCATATGTTTAGTAATTGATACAGACAATGATAAATTTTATGGTTATACAAAGCAGGATGATGGTACATATTTATATGCAGGTACAGGAGCATATACTCTTGATGCAGCTAGCATTTTATGGTACAGAATCAGAAGTTATTGCCAGAACGGAGATTCAATTACATTTAAAAACATAAAAATGTATGAATTTGATAAGAACGAAAATCATCCTGGAAATATAGCTTATGAAAAGTTTAACGCAGATTTGCCAGCAAGCATAGTGAACGATGCTGAAAATGTAATTGAAAACATTACAATTCCTGAAACTATGTTAAATGCAGGTGTTATTAGTACTTTAAACGAAGACCTTGTTAAGGTTGACGGTACTGTTACACGCAGATTTGAGGATACAAAGACAGGACTTGCTGTTTCAGGAAATGCAAACGGAATATATTACGAAAAGTTATACAGCTTTATCGTCAAAGCTATGGAAGGAGCAGAGAATCATACCAAACTTTCAGATTATGACTTTGCTTCTGAAAAGGTTTATGGTGAACTTGTAAGTACAGTAAATGGAACAGCGTTAAATGACGGATATAAACTTATAAACAACAAACAACAGGGAGAAGCTGTTGGTATGTTAAAGGTTCTTGACGTCAACGATACTTATACAAATACATACTACTATGATCACAGCGGTGCGTATGATTATGAAATAAAATTAACACCGGACGTTAAAGACGGAAAGGCAGTAGTGGAAGTAGGTAACTATAATGCTGCTGCAAACAGCTTTACATCCTTTGGAACGGTTAAAATTTCATCGAGTAAAATCGTTTATTGTGATACAAAGCAGGATGTTATACTCCTTGCGGAAAGCACATCAGGTAATGACTATAACATTAAATTCAGAACATATACAGACAATAAAAATATGTGGGTATATGTAAATTCAAAATTGGTATCAGTTCTGCCTTACAGTTATGAAGCCGAAAAGAATGTACTTAATGCATATAGAGTAACATTTGAAAATGGAACAGAAAATGACAGTGTTGTTATTAAGAACAGCATATTGACACAGTTGCTTGTATCTGAAAATACAGGACTTAATAATTGTCTTGCAGTTGCAGATTCAATTAAGATAAGCGATATAACAGCAAATCCTGATGATGCATACGGAGAGATTAAGCTACCAACTGAAAACGGATATAATATTGAATGGTCATCAAGCACTCCATTGGCTGATTTGAAAAATAAATATATTTACCGCACGGAAGATGATACAAATATTGTTATTTCAGCAGTTATAACAAGCAATAGCAATCCTGATATAAAGGTATTAAAGGAATTTAATATTGTTGTTAAAGGAACAGATGATCCTAAGTATTTGCTTGAAGGTGATTTGGCAAAAATCGTTCCTGAAAATATCACAAACCAAAATTCACAGGCATTGATAGCAGATTTAGTTTTGCCTAGAAAATCCGACCAGGGCTATGATGTAAGTTGGGAAGTTTGTGAAGGATATGAAAACTTCATTTCTGTGGTAGATTACGCAGGTAAGATAAATAAAAACATCAATATTCCTGAGGATACT
>JAZOOD010000046.1:0-52582 GCA_045654805.1 Clostridia bacterium
TAAGGAAACATATATGCCTGTGTTTGAAAAGGGAATAAATGCTATTTGCGAATATTGCATTAACCCTGACCTTTCAATAGACAAAGGCTCTTGCGGATGTTGTTGTCCGGGTGAAGGAGAAATGAAGGGAACAGTTGAAGCATACCTTACAATCCCAATGCCGAGACGAAATGACAGCCACGTTTTCGGACCTGTTATAATGGCTCTTACTGAGGCTGAAAAAATTGGTGTTGAAAATGTTGAATTGTAAAAAAATACTGATATAGGAAAATTGATTTAAAAAAGATTAAAACTATGGAGGTTTTTAAATGAAATATTTCGAACAATTTAAGTCAAATACCTATGCGGGCAGTGGAAACCAACTATTTTTTAAAATGAATGAAAATGAAATACGCACCGGTCGCGTGTTTTATAAAATATCCGTAGGTGGAGAATATAATTATTCCCTTTTATTTTCGAATATTATTGACAGCACCTTTGCAGATGGCACTATAAGTCAAAAAAATTTGGTTTGTGACAGATGGACTATTTATGGTGCGAAATTAGGAAGATGTAAATCCTTCAATTCCGAAAAAGAACTTTCCGAATTGAGTATGGGTGGTGAAAATGCCGATATTGAGGTTTTTGATTTTAAAGATATTACATTTGACGGTCAAAAAACCAAGGAGGTAACAGGTGATGAATTTTTTACATCTGATCCCGTAAAGCTTAAATATGAAAAAGGGGAATATCTGTGCCTTGAGATGACCTTTTCGGGGAGGATGATTCCATATCACGAGGAAACTTTGCTTCCTGTTTTTGTAAAGGATGGCGAACAGTGGAAATATTCGAAATTTATGCCTTTCCCGGGGATGATCGGCTGTGACAGGCAGGTAAAAGGAAGAATTGCTTATTTTGGAGATTCCATCACTCAGGGAATAGGTACAAAGCCGAATTCTTATTTGCATTGGAATGCGATACTTTCTGAAAAATTGGGAAGTGAATATTCTTATTGGAATTTAGGAATTGGATACGGAAGAGCAAACGATGCAGCTTCCGACGGAGCGTGGATTTACAAAGCTAAGCAAAATGACATAATTTTTGTGTGCTACGGTGTAAATGATATTTTAAGAGGACAGCCTGAGGAACAAATAAAAGCTGATTTGTTATATATTGCAGATACTTTGAAAAAACTTGGGAAAAAGGTTATTATGCAGACAATACCACCTTTTGACTATAAGGGTGAGGACATTGAAAAGTGGAAAAGAATAAATTCATATATTCTGACCGAGCTTAATGACATAGTGGATTTTGTATTTGATAATAACGAATATTGGGGAAAAAAAGAAAACCCTGAGGAAGCAAAGTACGGCGGACATCCCAACGAAGAGGGGTGCAAAGTTATGGCAGAGGCTTTTTTTGAGAAAGTAAAATCATTCTTTATGTATAAATTTTGTTGAAGTTTATTTTGAACAGTAAAACATATTCGTTAGATTCTTTCTCTGTATTTGTATAGTGTTTAAAAAACATGAATAGAAATTGACACAATTAAGAAAAGTTCAATAAGTCAACTTGAAAAAAACATTTTTTTATAATGGTAGTGTTGTTGTGTAATTAGATAAGTTACAATGAATACAAAATATTAAGAGGTGTGTAATATGTCAAAAAATTTAATTGGTGTGATATATCCGCTTAAAAATGCGTTGGAATATGGACCCGACAAGCTTTTGGAACTTGGATTGGAATGTGTACAGTTTCAATGCTTTACATCCGAAATAATGACCAAGGAAAATGCACAAAAAGTAAAAGATAGCTTTGAAGGGAAAATAAGGATATCATCCTTTTGGGTAGGCTGGACAGGACCTATGGTGTGGGATTTTGAATCAGGACCTCAAACACTCGGTCTGGTTCCTGAAGCATACAGGACAATGCGTATTAACGAGGTTTTAAAAGGTGTGGAATTTGCAAGCTGGTTAGGAGTCAAAAATGTAGCAACTCACGTTGGATTTATCCCTGAAAACCCGTCAACAACGGAATACAGAGGTATTCTTGAAACGGTAAGATATATCGTAAAATATTGCGGTGAAAAGGGGATGAATTTTAACTTTGAAACAGGTCAGGAAACTCCCACAACTCTAATGAGAATGATAACGGACATAGGCATGGATAATGTAGGTGTAAACCTTGACCCTGCAAATCTCGTTATGTATGGTAAGGCAAATCCTGTTGATGCACTTGATTTGTTCAAGGGACGCATAAATGGTGTTCACGTTAAAGATGGCAACTATCCTACGGATTTTTACAAGCTTGGATGTGAAAGAGTAGTAGGTGAAGGAAGTGTTAATTACCCTGTTTATCTGCCAAAGCTTATAAATCAGGGATATACAGGAGACTTGTATATTGAACGTGAGATAACCGGCGAACAACAAATGGTAGATATAAAAAAGACTATTGATTACATTAAAAATTTAATGGCAGATGCATAGTGAAGAGGCGATAAGGGTGCATAAGCATGTTGGAACATTGGGTAAGATAATTTGTAATAATCTTATGAGAATCTAAGAGATTCGTGAGGCTATTAAGCTTACAGCAATAAGGAATGTCGATATTTCTACCATAAATAAAAATGTTAAAATAAATATTGGCGATGTAAAAATTGATAATGTGAATTTTTCCAATATAATTTGTATACGGATTACAAGGAAATGATTGAAAAGGAAGAACTTGATTTTGTGTTTGTTGCATTACCTAGCTTTCTTCATAGTGATATATGTACATATTGGTTTTAACATGGCGTAGATGTATATGGTAGTATAATTAAATCGAAATGATACCATAAGATATCAAAGAGAGTTTATAAGAATATATTGAAAGTATATGGTTTTTATGGTAAAATATAATTAATAAACCAATTAAAGGAGGCATTTTGTTATGAAAAAAATTGGTGTTTTTATTATTGCGGTAATATTGATGTTTTCTACTGTAACTGTAAGTGCCCGCACGCCGGATGCACTTTCTGAAATTTATACAAATTACAGCAGTATCTATGCAATTTCTATCTCCTTTGAAAACACCGAGGATATAGTTGCACTTTTGGAAGAAATAGAGATGCCTGAAGAAATCAATTATTTTGTTGACGTCAAATTATTGTTAAAATCTTTGCTCACCCTTGATGCCAATATGAGTATACAAGTGAATATGAGTGAGGATTTTGAAAAGTTGGAATATGCCCTTACGGCTGATTCACAACAAACTATTGGTGTAAATAAAAATCTCAACCTTGGAATAGATACAAAAACAGGGATGTGGTTAAAGCTTGATTTGTCTGCGCAACATCCGATTTTTGAAATTGTTTATTCAGCACCATTTTTAAATAAATATATGAAGATAGATATGTTTGAATTGATGAATGATGAAACTGAAAAGAGCGAATTTGTTTCTTATTTAAAATCAGTTTTCAATAGGGAATATATTGAATCTGTTAGAGATTTTTCCGTTAGCTTGCTTGAAAAATATGCAGACATAAAGGTATCGGGTGCAAGTTGCGTAGTTAAAATTGATAATGAAGCGTTAACGTCTATGCTGGATGAAATGATAGATTTTGTATACGAAAAAATAGATGATGCATATGAAGAAGTTGTTGCAGAAACTGGTGAGTATGACATTACAATGCCGTCGGAACACACGTTTTCTTTTAAGGGAATGCAAATTTTAGGTGATAGGGGAATAACACTCAAATATTCGTTTGTAAACGGAAAAATCAGCGGTGAAATATCGGATGCGGATATTAGTATAGATATATCCAAAATTTTTACCCAATCTTTGGGTGAGGAGTGGTTGTATAATTCAAAGGGAATTATGAATTTTAAAATAAAATCCCAAGGGATGTACACCAATATATCAAAGACCAAGGTTGAATTTCCCCAGTTGACTGAGAAGAATTCTTTCGATCTTGCGGAATTAATATCACCGGAACCGGAGTATGATTACGTATATGATGAAGATTATGTGTATGAGCCTTCATATCCTTATTACTATGCATACGCTGAGACAGAGTATTTGCCCGTAATAGATGGGGAAATATATGTGCCTATAAGGGATACATTTGTTTCCGCATACGAGGATGCGGTGGATATAGGATACAATAATGGAGTTATTACAATAAGCAGTGATTATTTCCCGGGGTTCAAAACACTTACACTTACTGTTGGTTCGGAGCTTGCATATGCAGACAGTAATATTCATTACACAGATAAAATTTTAAAAGTGGGAAATACAACTTATGCCAGTGCAGAAATGTTTGAGGATATTTTTGGATGGACCCTGTATTGGGCAAGTTATGATATGCTGGAATACAGATATGAATATGAATTTTTAACTGAACAGTATTAGTTTAAAGGGCTGTGAAAATTATTTCACAGCCTTTTTATTTTTTTTGACGAAAAATAATTGTAATGCATAAAAAATCCATATTTTCTCTATTTAGTTTTTAGTTATTGGGAATATAATATTAAAAGATTGTTTGTAATACGGAGGAAAAAATGTTAGCTTTATTTGAGCAGGTCTTCATACTTTTTATATTTGCTACCATTGGTTATTTTTTATGTAAGCAAAATATTGTAAGCTTTGAAAATTCCAAGATTCTTTCAAGCTTATTGGTATATGTTTTTTTACCTTTTAATACTTTCAGGACATTTGCAAATAATTTTACCATTGAGTATATCAGCCAAAGGTATAATATGATACTTGTATCATTGATAATTGTGTTATTAATATTAGTCATTTCATCTTTTATTCTAAAAAAATTGACGAACAACACTTATGAAAAGCATATTTATGAATATTCTCTTATTGTTCCTAATTATGCATATATGGGCTATCCGTTGGCAGAAAGCCTGCTTGGATCAGCGGGACTTATGAATATAATGATATTTGCTTTGCCCGTTACGATATATATTTATACTGTTGGCTTTGCAGTACTTACAAAAAGAGGATTAGAACTCAAAAAAATCCTTAGTCCGACTATGATTTCGGTTATATTAGGTATGATAGTTGGCTTGTTGCAAATACCTGTACCAGGTACAATTACAACAATATTAAACAATGCAAGTAGTTGTATGGGTCCGGTAGGTATGCTTCTTACAGGTATTGTCATTTCTGAATTCAGGATGAAGGAATTTGTAGAAAATGTAAATATTTATATAATAACACTTATGAGGTTGGTGATAATACCGCTTGTTACGGGTATTATACTGGGAACTGTAAGCGGACAGGAACTTACGCGGACAGCTGTTTTGTTCCTTTCATTACCATGCGGACTTAATACTATAATTTTCCCGAAAATGGTGGAGGAAAACTGCAAAACAGGTGCAGGTCTTGCCCTGGTTTCAAATATATTAGGGTGTCTTACGATACCTATTTTACTTTCCGTTTTTAATATTGGTGTATAAAAAAAGGGCTCAACAGCCCTTTTTGTTAGTTTTAATTATATGCATTAAGGTCATAATAACCGAAAAATAATGATATCCATCATCAAGAGATTTTATTTTAATATCGTACCTTAATTCTATAAAGCACTTAATAAGTTTTTGCTTCAATGTTTTCAAATTCTGTATAAAAGCTACGAAAATTATGATATTTAGCAAGCTGATTTGCAATAAAATACGTAATTTTTTACAGTGCTATAAAATTTAATGTTAGTATTTTGAATTTCCTTCAAATCCAACCAGTATACCTCCTCTTTCTGCATAGAAACTGCAAAGAGCACGGTTTATATCTATTTTAATGTCTGCTTGTGGAAAGTCTGCAAGAATTTTCTCTTTCAGGGTATCGGCCTTTGCTAGTCCATCACAATGGTTTATTATTACTTTGCCACCATTGTAACCGCTGTCCTTCATATTTTTGTACAGCGTTTCTACAGATTTTTTCTCACCTCGTGATTTGTCGGTAGGCTCTAGGGTTCCCTGATTACTTGCCTTGCCTATTAGTCTTATTCCTAATATTCCTGAAATCTTGGCAACCGAATGGCTGACACGACCATTATTTGCAAGGTTTGTAAGTGATTCCAAAATAAAAACAAGATGAGTGTATTTGCTATATTCTGTTATTTCTTTGCATATATCTTCATAATCTAACCCGGATAAAATCATATCCTCAAGCTTTTCGATTATTAACCCCATTTCCGGGCCGGTAGATAAAGAATCTATAACAAAAACTTTTTTGCCCGGGTTAGAGCTTTCGTATTCTTCTTTTGCTATTCGTGCTGCATTATAACTGCCGGACAAAGCACTGGTAATAGTTATGCAAAAAATATAGTCCGCATCACCAAATGCTTCTATATATTCATCCGGAGCAGGACACGCTGTACCGGATTTACCTTTATATCCCTTTAAATAATCTACCATTTCAGCAACGTTTGTGCTTTCGTCGTCCGAAAATTCTTTTTCGTCAGTTCTGATTTTTAAAGGAACTGAGCAGAAAGGTATCCCATTAAGTTCTATTATATTTGCTGTTGAATCGGAAACTATTTTATATTTCATATTATCCCCCGTTACAATTTCAAAAACTACTTAATCGGTTTTCGGGAAACCGATAACGAGTTAATTATATTCCAAAAATTGTATTTTGTCAATAATTATACTTAAATTATTGACATAAATCCTAATGAGTAGTAAAATAAGTTTATGAAAAATTTATCAAACAACCAAATTACAGAAGCTGTAAAGTCTTTTCGTATGCCCAGATTTTACGAGCTTCCCAATGTTGGATTGTATTTAGACCAAACAACTAAATATATAAATGGTTTTTTGTCACCTTTGGGGTGTATGGAGATTACCCCTTCCATGGTAAGTAATTATGTAAAAAAAGGGTTGATTTCAAATCCTACGAAAAAGCAGTATAATGCCGAGCAGATAGCTTATTTGTTTTTTATTGCTGTTGCTAAAAATGTGCTTTCTATGGAAAATATAAAGAAGCTGATTGATATTCAGAAAAAATCCTACACTAATGAGGTGGCATATAATTATTTCTGCTCCGAGCTTGAAAATATGCTTTTTTATATTTTTGGAATTACACAGGATGTGGAGAAAATAGGTGATACCTCATCTGATGCAAAAGCAATGTGCAGAAGTTTGCTTATCGCTGTTTCTCATACTATTTACTTGCACAGCCAATTTAATGATATGGATGAACAAAAGTAATTTTGCACAATAACTTTTTTAAATGCTGATATTTTATATGTATTTTATTCAAATATACATTAAATATAAAAAAACTATTGCATAATTATGCAAGAAGCGGTATAATTAATGCATAAATAAACAACAGAGGTGCTATAAAATGAATAAAAATGAAATCAAAAAAGTAGTTCTTGCATATTCCGGCGGACTTGATACATCGATTATTATTCCGTGGCTTAAGGAAAACTATAATAACTGTGAGGTAATCGCAGTATCTGGTAATGTTGGTCAGAATGACGAGCTTGAAGGTCTTGAGGAAAAGGCTATAAAGACAGGTGCTTCCAAGCTTTACATAGAAGATTTGACAGATGAATTTGTTGACGAATATATTATTCCTACAGTTAAGGCAGGCGCCCTTTACGAGGAATATATGCTTGGTACATCTTTTGCACGTCCTATTATTGCAAAGAGAATTGTTGAAATTGCAAAGGCTGAGGGTGCAGATGCTATTTGTCACGGTTGCACAGGCAAGGGTAATGACCAGGTTCGTTTTGAACTTGCTATCAAGGCTTTTGCTCCTGATATGCACATTATCGCTCCATGGCGTGAATGGGATATTAAATCCCGTGAGGAGGAAATTGAATATGCTGAAGCACACAATATTCCATTGAAAATTAGCCGTGAAACAAATTATTCCAAGGATAAAAACTTGTGGCATCTTTCTCACGAAGGCTTGGACCTCGAAGATGCAGGTAATGAGCCTACTTATGAAAAGAAAGGATTTTTGGAAATGGGCGTATCTCCAATAGACGCGCCTGACAAGCCAACATATATTACTCTGGATTTTGAACAGGGTATTCCTGTTGCACTTAATGATGAAAAAATGTCTGCTAAGGAAATTATCCTTAAACTTAATGAAATCGGCGGTGCAAACGGTATAGGACTTCTTGATATTATTGAAAACCGTCTTGTAGGTATGAAATGCCGTGGCGTTTATGAAACTCCGGGTGGTTCAATCCTTTACTTTGCACATAATTATCTTGAAACAATGTGTCTTGATAAATATGTAATGCATAAAAAGCAGGAACTGGCAATTACATTTGCAGACCTTGTTTACAACGGTCAGTGGTTCTCACCACTTCGTGAAGCTTTGTCAGCATTTGTTGACAAAACTCAGGAAAATGTTACAGGAAAGGTTAAGCTTAAGCTTTACAAGGGTAACATCATAAAAGCCGGTGTATGGAGTGATTATTCTCTATATTCAGAAGAGCTTGCTACATTTGACGAAGATAATGTATATAACCAGGCTGACTCTGCAGGCTTTATCAACTTGTTTGGTTTGCCAATTAAGGTTCAGGCACAGGTTAATCAAAAAAACGGCAAATTGAAATAAATTAGAAAACCAAAGGTTGTAAAAAATAGTACAGAATGGACAAACCGAATCCGAAGGTGTACGGGGGTACTCCGAGAGGTGAGATTTGTTCGTAATACAAAGCTATTTTATTTAGAAATTTGCTTATGCGAATTTCCGCAAAAATATTGAATTGATACCACTTCGCCATCTTGCAACAGGTAGCTGAAGTGGTATTATGATTAAATTGCTTTGTATGGTCTGTGCATTTTTTAAACTGATTTGAAAGGATAGATATTATGGATAAAATGTGGGCAGGTCGTTTTGACAAGGCTCTTGATAAAATAGCTGACGATTTTAATTCATCACTTAGGTTTGACCACAAAATGTATAAGCAGGATATTACAGGCTCTATGGCTCATGCTACAATGCTTGCTGCACAGGGTATAATCAGCCCAAAGGATTGTGAAGACATTTTGGAGGGTTTGCAGTCTATACTTAATGATATTGATGAGGGCAAGCTTACTTTTGATACAGATGCAGAGGATATTCATATGTTTGTGGAATCCGAGCTTACAAAGAGGATTGGTGATACAGGTAAGAGACTGCATACTGCACGTAGCCGTAATGACCAGGTTGCTTTGGATATAAGAATGTACCTTCGTGACGAAACAAATGACATTATAGAGCTTGTGAAAAAGCTTATAAAAGTTGTGGTTAATAAGGCGGAGGAGTATAAAGATGCTATTATGCCGGGGTATACACACCTTCAAAGGGCGCAACCTATAACCTTTGCACATCATTTGCTTGCATATGGTATGATGTTTTCAAGAGATATTTCCCGTCTTGAGGATGCTGTTAAAAGGATGAATTATTCACCCTTGGGCAGTTGTGCATTATCAGGTACAACATATAATACAAACCGCTATATGGTAGCTGAAAAATTGGACTTTGACGGTATTACCCTAAACAGTATTGACGGCGTTTCCGATCGTGATTTTTGTATAGAACTTATGAGTGCATATTCTACAATAATGATGCATCTTTCAAGATTTTCAGAAGAAATCATTCTTTGGGCATCTTGGGAATTTAAGTTTATAGAGCTTGATGATTCCTACACAACGGGCTCGAGTATTATGCCACAGAAGAAGAATCCTGATATGGCAGAGCTCGTAAGAGGCAAAACGGGCAGAGTGTACGGTAACCTTGTTGCAACACTTACTATGTTAAAAGGCTTGCCCCTTGCATACAACAAAGATATGCAGGAGGATAAAGAGGCTATATTTGACAGTATTGAAACCTTGAAGATGTGCCTTGACGTATTTACCCCTATGATTGATACAATGAAGGCTATCCCCCAAAATATGTATGCTGCAGCACAAAAGGGCTTTATTAATGCCACTGACCTTGCAGATTACCTTGTTAAAAAAGGTTTGCCTTTCAGAAGTGCGTATAAAATTGTAGGTACAATAGTAGGAGATTGTATTAAAAAGGGCATAGTTTTGGAAACAATGTCTTTGGATGAATACAAGGCTCAAAGTGAACTTTTCGATGAAGATTTATTTGAGGAAATTTCACTCAAAACCTGTGTTGAAAAACGTATTTCCGCAGGGGGTACAGGATTGAAATCTGTAGAAACTCAGATAGCGTATTTGAGGGATCTTATTTAATAAATAGATATTGTGACATAGCATATATTAAAACTATAACGAAGCTTTCTCCGCTTTATTATTTAAATATGAATTTGTTCATCTTTATCCAGCATCAACATCCGTTGTTTTTAAAAATTAAAATTGCTTGTGATATGCATTCTAAAAGTGTTTGGTTTTTGAATGCATATTTTTTTGGATTATTCTTTTAATTTAAATACATAATAGTACTATATGGTACAACAGGAGGGAAATAATGAAAGAATCTCTGTGGACAGATAATTTAAAATTACCGCAATTTAAAAGCTTGGATAGGGATGTAAAGACAGACGTTTTGATTATAGGTGGCGGTTTGTGTGGAATACTTTGTGCCTATTATCTTCATCGGAAAGGAGTAAACTATATCCTTGTTGAAGGTAATGAAATTGCATCGGGGATAACTAAAAATACCACTGCCAAAATCACATTACAGCACGGACTTATATATAAAAAAATAACGGACAGTTACGGCAGGGAAAATGCGCAGATGTACCTTAAAGCAAACGAAATGGCTTTAAGGAAATATGAAAAAATGTGTAAAAATATGGATTGTAATTTTGAAAAGAAAGATGCATACACATATTCGTTGACTGACAGAGCAAAAATCGAAGATGAGGTACGTGCTGTAAAAAACCTTGGATTTGAGTGTGATTATGTTGAAAACCTTGAACTTCCATTTAATACAAAGGGAGCTATAAGGCATAAAAATCAGGCACAGTTTCATCCTTTTAAATTTGTGTCCGAAGTTGCGAAGGGACTTAATATATATGAAAATACTTTTGTACGTGAGTATACACCTGATTACGTTATAACAAATAATGGAAAAATCAAGGCGAACAAAATTATTGTGACAACCCACTTTCCGTTTATTAACAAACACGGGAGTTATTTTTTAAAACTGTATCAGCACCGTTCATATGTGTCGGCATTCCGTAATGTTCCTGATTTAAACGGAATGTACGTGGATGAGGATAAGAAGGGAATGTCATTTAGAACTTATGGGAATTTTATGCTCGTTGGAGGCGGCGGACACCGTACAGGAAAGCAAGGCGCAGCTTGGGATGGACTTGAAGATTTTGTGAAAAAGATTTATCCCGAAGCAAGATTAAAATACCGCTGGGCGGCACAGGATTGTATGAGTCTTGATGGTATTCCATATATCGGCAATTATTCCAAAAATACTCCTGATATGTATGTGGCAACAGGTTTTAATAAATGGGGGATTACTTCGTCTATGGTTTCAGCAATGATTTTGACAGATATGGTGCAGGGAAGGAAAAACGAATTTGCAGATATATTTTCTCCACAGAGGAGTATGGTAAAGCCTCAACTTTTTGTAAACGGAATAGAGGCAACCATCAACCTTTTAATTCCTACAACAAAGCGTTGTCCTCACCTTGGATGCGCATTAAAATGGAATAAGGCGGAGCATACATGGGATTGTCCCTGTCACGGCTCAAGATTTCACGAGGACGGCAAATTAATTGATAATCCAGCAACGGGAGATGCTAACATTGATGAAATGTAATTTTTTCGTTGAATATTTTAAAATTATGTGATACAATGATATTGATATTTTTATAGAGGAGAATAAAGATGAATATTTCAACAGATATTAAATATATAGGGGTAAATGACCACAAGGTTGACTTGTTTGAAGGTCAGTATATTGTGCCTAACGGCATGGCTTATAATTCATATGCAATTATTGATGAAAAAATTGCTATTATGGATACGGTGGATGCAAATTTTACAGAAGAATGGCTTGGTAATATTAAAAACACACTTGGTGACAGAAAGCCTGACTACCTTATAGTTCAGCATATGGAACCTGACCATTCTGCAAATATTATGAACTTTGTAAATGCTTATCCTGAAGCAAAGATAGTTTCATCATCAAAGGCTTTTGTTATGATGAAAAATTTCTTCGGTACGAATTTTGATGAAAGGCAGATTGTAGTAGGTGAGGGAGATACTATTTCACTTGGTAAGCATAACCTTACCTTTGTAACAGCACCGATGGTACATTGGCCGGAGGTTATTGTTACATATGACAGTACAGATAAGGTGTTGTTTTCGGCAGATGGATTCGGTAAATTTGGTGCATTGGATACTCAGGAAGATTGGGCTTGTGAAGCAAGACGTTACTATATCGGTATAGTGGGTAAATACGGTGCACAGGTACAGACATTGCTTAAAAAGGCGGCTGACCTGGATATACAGGCTATATGTCCACTACATGGACCTGTTCTTACTGAAAATCTGGATTATTACATAGGCCTTTACGATACCTGGTCAAGCTATGAGGTTGAAAGCGAAGGTGTAGTTATTGCATATACTTCCGTTTATGGTAACACTAAAAATGCAGTAATGAAGCTTGCGGAAAAACTGGAAGCAAAGGGTTGTTCAAAGGTTGTAGTAAACGACCTTGCAAGATGTGATATGGCTGAAGCGGTGGAGGATGCATTCAGGTATGGTAAGCTTATCCTTGCTACAACAACATATAACAATGATATATTCCCATTTATGCGTGAATTTATCAATCATCTTACAGAACGTAATTTCCAGAACAGAATAGTTGCATTTATAGAAAATGGAAGTTGGGCACCTGTTGCAGTAAAGGTTATGAAGGGGATGCTCGAAAAGGGTAAAAACCTTAATTTTGCGGAAACAGAAGTTAAAATTATGTCTGCGTTGAGTGAGGAAAGCGAAAAGCAGCTAGATGCTCTTGCAGATGAATTATGTAAATAATATAAAATTTTAGGAGGTAATTATTATGAAAAAGTATGTATGTGACGTTTGCGGATGGGTTTATGATGAAGAACTTGGTGCGCCTGAACAGGGTATTGCACCTGGAACAAAGTTTGAAGATTTACCTGATGATTTTGAATGTCCTCTTTGCAGTGTAGGCAAGGATATGTTTTCAGAACAATAACAATTAGTTCCCGCATTAGGTTCTTTACTATGTGCGGGATTTTTTGTATGTGAAGGAGTTTGTTATGAATTTGGTTTTACTTACAGCTTTAGGGGTTGGAGGAGCAACTGTAATAGGTGCCTTGATAGGTTTTATATTTAAGGAAATGTCTCACAAATTTTCCGATATCGTCCTTTCTTTTGCGGCAGGGGTTATGCTTGCGGCTGCGGTATTGGGACTTGTTATACCCTCATTGGATTATGGTGGAAGGTATGGCATTGTAATTACTGTTGCGGGAATTTTTACAGGTGCAATTTGTTTGAATTTGATTGATAAATTAGTACCTCATCTTCATAAGCTTGTGTGTGCAGACATAGAAGAACATAATAATACAAATTTAAGTAAGGTGTTGCTTTTTGTTACTGCTATTGCTATACACAATCTTCCTGAGGGAATAGCGGCAGGAGTGGGTTTTGGTTCTGGTGATACCTCTCAGGCACTTTTAATAGCCGGAGGTATTGCTTTGCAGAATATTCCCGAGGGTATGGTAATTATAGCCCCTATGATTGCGGCAGGAGTGAGTACAAAAAGGACTTTTGTATGTGCTATGTTTACCGGACTTGTTGAAGTTGTTGGTACTCTTATAGGATATTTTGCGGTAAATATTGCCTCAGTTATATTACCATTTGCACTTGCTTTTGCAGGCGGTACAATGCTTTATGTTATAAGCGATGAAATGATACCCGAAACACATGCCCACGGAAGTGAGCGGGGTGCTACTTATGCGCTTTTAGTTGGTTTTTGTATTATGCTTATAAGTGATGTTCTTTTGGGTTAATTACAGGAAGATAAACATATGCCAATATTAAAAATTAACAACGAGATTATCAGTTATAATTTAACATATAAAAAAGTAAAAAATATCAACCTCCGCATAAAGCTTGACGGAAGCATATGTGTTTCTGCAAATAAAAGGGTTTCGCAAAAGGTGATTGATGATTTTTTGCAGTCTAAAGCAGATTTTATACTTAAGACATTAGAAAAGTATAAATATATATCAGAAGAGCCTCAAATCCGGTATTTTTCAGAAGATGAAATATGTAGGGTAATAACCGAACTTTGTGAGAAGGTGTATCCATATTTTGAAAAAAGGGGCATAAAATACCCACAAATCAAATTTCGTAATATGGTGTCACGGTGGGGGAGTTGCCATCCGGCAAAGGGCATTATAACCTTTAATATAAAGCTTATGTATGCACCCATAGAATGTATAGAGTATGTGGTACTTCACGAATTCACACATTTTTTACAAGCAAACCATTCTGATGAATTTTATGGCGAATTATCAAAGGTGTGCCCTGACTGGAGAACGTGCATAAAAAGACTCAAAAATGTTAGGGTAGAATAGATATTAATTGTTGAAATGTCAGTAAAATTATGTTATAATTTAAATATCTGGATTTTTACATAACAAATATGGTCGGAGGAATAAAAATTGATAAATTATGCAGCAGATTATAAGTACATAAATTCAAATGATGTAAAGCTGTTTACGGTGACGTTATTGCCTGATGCAACAGGTAAATTTCCTGTTGTCATAATTCGTAACCCATATGTTGATGAATATGAAAACGAATATGAAGACAACATAGTTGTTTCATACGTTAATGAATATAAAGAGTGGCTTAAAAACGGATATGCAATTGTTATTCAACACTGCAGAGGAAGAGGAAAAAGTGAGGGAGACTGCATACCATA
The DNA here is from genome assembly GCA_045654805.1 of Clostridia bacterium. Taxonomy (GTDB): domain Bacteria; phylum Bacillota; class Clostridia; order Monoglobales; family Firm-18; genus CAZNKU01. The sequence goes on from JAZOOD010000046.1 coordinate 14,869, forward strand.
TATAAATGAACGTGAGGACGGTCTTAACCTTCAGAACTGGGTTAGAAAACAGCCGTTTTATAACGGTGAAATATTTCTTAAAGGCAGCAGTTATACCTCGTCGGTTCACTATGTAACGGCACCCTTTGCCGATGACATAAAAGGAGCGGTATTTTCTGTTCAGGACAGTGAAAGGTATAACATATGTTACCGAAACGGATTTTTGAAAAAGGCCTTACATGGTTCCTGGTATGTGAAGATGTACAAGGTAAAATCACATATTAAAAAGAATTATACCGATGATTCTTTTGATATTCTTCCGATGAAAGATTTTACAAAAACAGTTTTTGGTGAAGTGTCATATGATTTTGATGAAGTGCTTAAAGCACCAAATCCTGACAATAAATTCTGGAATACAGAGTTTGGAGGAATTAATGCCAAAAATGCTACCAAAAACGTTAAATTTCCAATACTTTTGACTACTGCTTTTTACGATATTTACACAGGCGGCGTATTTGATATGTGGAAAAATATGAGCGAAATCACAAGGGAAATGTCCGCACTTGTTGTGTCAGCTTATGACCACAGTGACAGATGTAATCCTGATGAATCAATAGTATTTCCAAATGGAAAGCGAACAGAAAATTTTGGTAATTTTTATGAAATAGTTTGGTTTAATTTCGTCAGAGGAAAAGCTGAAAAACCACCTTTTGAAACAGGAATGATTACATATTACAATTTGTTCAAAAACTGTTGGGAAACTGATAATTTTTTATCTTCAGCCGATACTATGAGGATTGATTTGGGTGACGATGAGATTACATATGTATATAATCCATTCGATGCCCCAAAATTCAAAGGCGGGTTGTCAAGAGCTTTTGGAGGAAGTGTTTATCAGGATAAGCCAAATTCGCGTTACGATATTATATCACTATATTCAAAACCTTTTGAAGAAGATGTTTGCGTAAAGGGTAAAATGTCCGCAAAGCTTACGGTTAAGTCCGACTGTGAAGATACCTGTTTTTATATTCGTGTAAGCATTGAAAAGGAAAACGGAGATTTCGGTTTAAGGGATGATATAACTTCCCTGTGTTATCAACTTGGTGAATATGAGCCTGATTCCGTTGTTACACTTGATTTTGATTTTGACGAGCATGCCTTTTTAATAAAAAAAGGAGAACGATTGAGGATTGATATATCCTCTGCGGACAATGAACATTATGTGCGTCATACAAATCAAAAGGGATTATACAGTGAACAGACAACAGCAAAAATAGCACACAATACAGTGTATTTGCAAAAATCATATTTGATTTTACCAATAAAAAATAATTTGTAGTCCTAATTTAATATGAATTTAAAATATTTGTATCCAATAAAGAAAAGGGGAGATTTATGATGAAAAAGACTGTGCAAGACATTATGGCATTTATTAAGGAACATGACATTAAAATGGTTGATTTTAAAATGGTTGATATCAACGGTCAATATCGTCACGTTACAATCCCTGCTAAAAACTTTTCCGAAAAGACAATGAAAAACGGTATAGGCTTTGATGCCTCAAACTATGGTTATGCTGTGGTTGAAAAGAGTGATATGGTATTTATCCCTGACCCTGATACTGCTGTTATTGACCCATTTTGCGAAATTTCCACATTATCTATGACGGGTAATGCAATGATTATTGATAACCCTGAAAACAGACCTTTGGCACAGTACCCAAGAAATATAGTTCTTGCCGCAGAACAGTATATGAAGGACAGCGGAATTGCAGACACTATGCTTATTTTACCTGAATTTGAGTTTTATCTTTTTGATCAGGTTGGTTGGGAAGTTAAGCCAGATTCTATAGGTATGATGCTGGATGCCAACCAAGCACATTGGAACAGTGCAGTTGACGGGCTTGGTAACGTGGTTGCAAAACAGAAAAATTATCATATTGCAAAGCCTTTTGACGTATCATATGAGGCACGCAGTGAAATGTGTATGCTAATAGATGATGCAGGTATTGCTCTTAATTATCATCATCCTGAAGTTGGTGCAGGCGGTCAATTTGAAATAGAGCCTGAACTTGGACAGATGTCAAAAATGGCAGATGCTACGATGATGATTAAATATATTATTCATAATACTGCAAGGAAGTATGGAATGTCCGCCACATTTATGCCAAAGCCTGTTATGGGTGAAGCGGGAAATGGTATGCACGTACATATGTTGCTTTTAAAGGATGGGGAGCCTGTATTTTCCGATGATAACGGTTATTCCAACTTAAGTAAAGAGGCTCACTATTTTATGGGCGGTTTGCTTAAGCATATTGCGTCACTTTGTGCATTGACTAACCCAAGCACAAATTCATTTAAGCGTTTGGTACCTGGTTTTGAGGCTCCCGTTACTGTCGGTTATGCTACATCTAACCGCAGTGCAGTTATCCGTATCCCTGCATATGCTAAGGAGCCTTCTTTAAGGAGATTTGAACTCAGAAATCCCGATGCTACCTGTAATCCGTATTTCTGCTATGCGGCAATCCTTATGGCAGGTCTTGATGGTATTAAAAATAATATTGACCCTCATGCAAACGGTTGGGGGCCATACGATATGAATTTATTCCATTTAAGCGATGAAGAAAAGGCTAAACTTAAGCACTTGCCTACATCACTTGAACAGGCCCTTGATGCCTTGGAGGCCGACCACGACTATTTAACAGCAGGCGGTGTATTTCCTGAAGAATTGATTAAAAACTTTATTGCAACAAAACGTGACGAATGCCGTCAACTTGCAGCAATTCCTCACCCTGCAGAATTTGATAAATATTATAACCTTTAATACATAAAGGGAGAGCAGCAAAATGTATTTTATTTTGCTGCTCTCCCTCTTAATTTTATCGTTTAAATAAATATGCTTGAAAATGCTATATGAATGTGTTACAATTTAAATATAAACTTGTTTTTATATAAAATCATTGAAAAGGAAAGAGTAGCAATGGCAATGAGATACGGGAAGAAAAATCATCGGCATAGTAACATTATATACACATTTATTGCTGCAATACTTTTGTGCGCAGTATTTTTATCTATGGTAAATTATTTTTATGTTAGTGCCGAAGAAGAAGCATATGAAAATCTTCATATACAGACAAAGCAGATTAAAGATGATTTGACCCTTCAGTTGATATCTGATCGTGAAAATCTTTCTAGTATGGCCAACTTTGCTGCAAAGCTTTATTCTGACGGTGAAAGTTATGATAGAATGTTTGAATCATTTAAGCCAATTGGGCTTATTGCAAATATCGGTATTTTAAATCCCGACAACACATTTGTTACCCGTGCGGGAGTAATAGATTTGAATGGTGCAATTTCCTTTGAGGATGAAGCGAAACGCGGTACGTACATCAGCGGTAGGGAAAAAGACCTTACAAATCCGAGGCTTGAAATTGTAAGAAGTGCGGTACCTATTATTACGAATGGTGAAACAGTCGGTATTTTGTACGGCGTTATTAAACTGGATAAATTGGATGATAAATACGCTAAAATGGCAAAAGAGCTTGATGCCCAGCTTTTTGTTTATGAAAAGAAAAGCGGGAATTTTGTTATAGATACTGTACGTGATTATTTGGGAAATATATCTGAACTAAAAACAAGAAAATACAGAAAAGACTTTTCCTATGAAAGAATGATGGATAATGACAGAGGATATACATCCTTCATTTCCGCTTACACAGGGGAGGCACTTTATATCCACTATTCGGATATTGAAATACTCGGATGGAATATTCTTTTGGCAAGACCGGAATCTATGGTGTTTGAAAAGACACATAATGTATCAAAAAAGTTATTTATAACTTTTTTCATTATGGTGTTTATTATGAGCTTGTACCTGATTCTTTTAATGAATAATGAGAAAAAGAGAAATCTTGCATTGAGTTATGCATCCAGCATCAGAAAGTTGCTTTTGGAAATAAATCAGCAACATAGTAATATTTCTGAATCACTTAAACACATTTTGGTTTTTGCAAAATCCAGGTCGGCAATATTCGTTGATGCTGATGGAGAGGACTACAATTGTTTTCATCCCTCAGTTGTGAAAAGTATTCTTGATGGTGATGACAGAAGGTATTTTGTAACGGAATTGTTCCGCTATGCTTACGAATTACATAAGATGAACAAAGCTACTTTGAATATTGTTTGTATTAAAGTCAATAATCACCTTATGAAAACCAATTATGATTTTTATGACTTTTTACGCAAACACAACATTAATGAAATTTCTTTTGCAAATGTCATTGACAAAAATAATCATGTAAGTGTTCTGGGTGTTGTTAATCCGCAAAGGGGACGGTTTGTAAGAATTTTGTTGGAAGATATTGCAGTTTGTTTTTCTATAGCAATCTTTAATAAAAAGCATCTTCATAAAACAGAGGTTGCGGCAACAACTGATTCGCTTACCGGGGTGGCTAACAGGGTTTCCTATAAAAAGGATTTGCTGATGTTTGATGAAGAAAAGCCAGAGGAATTTTCTTGTATTTATATTGATGTTAATGAACTTCATATTCGTAACAATAAGTATGGTCACGCAGCTGGTGACGAAATGCTCCTGTATATTGCAAATACCCTGAAGGAAGTCTTTTACGGTCATAAGGTTTACAGAATGGGTGGAGATGAATTCTTGGTATTCGCCCAAAATACTGAACAGAATGCAATAAAAAGAGGTATAGAATTATTTGTTGAGCAGCTTGAACCTAGGGATTATCACGTTGCAATCGGTATGTCATACAGAACACAGAATTCTAATACTGAGGAAATGGTAAGAGAAGCTGAGGTTAGAATGTATGAAGCAAAAGCTCAGTATTATCAGAATAAGGAGCAAAAATATGTTTCATATGATGAGCAAAAGGACTATGTTCAGGTCAATACTGGGATATTGGAAATTGATACAATGCTTTCAGTACTTAAGGAACATTACAATGGTATATACCGTGTGTCCTTAAATACAGATAAAGCACACCGGATTTTGATGCCGAAGTATTTGGGTTATAACGAAGACGAGGAACATTTTTCCAGACTGCTTACAAAGTACATTGACGAAACAGTTAGTCCTGATTTTCACAGACCTGTAATGAACTTTTTGAACTATGAGGCATTAAAACGTCAGCTTTCAGAAGGGAAAACTCCGAGAATTACATATAAAAAGACCAATGGAGAAACGGTGATACTAAGCATTTACAAGCTTAGTGATACAAAAGAAGACGTAAGCAATACACTGTGGGTTTTTGCAAAGGATTAAAAATATTTAAATAATATTATTTAATTTTAGAAAAAACTGTAATGAAATTATGTATTTCTGTTTTTATCCTATGAACATAATCTGGGAAAAGATTATTGATGGTATCTTGTGGTGCGTAGAAACTACAGGCTGGTACTATTAAAAAAGATTTCGTTTGATAAATGTAGGGGAATTTAATATTGTTTGTGCACTACACATACTCCCAAGATAGGATGTTTTAAATTATAGTGTATTTTAAGTGTCATAAAAACGTTTGACTACATTTTGGATTTGTGAGTGTTTTTGTAATTATCTTTTGTGCTTATTCATATAATCAAATAGAATATGAATAAATACGGAGGGTATATTGACTATGGATATTGAAGAAAGAACAATTAACATAGGTCATTACATTATAGATAAGAAAGCCACCGTAAGAGCTGCTGCAAAACACTTTGGAGTTTCTAAATCTACTGTACATAAAGATGTTACCGAACGTTTAAGAAAAATAAATCCTCGACTGGCGTGTGAAGTAAGGGAGGTTCTTGATGAAAATAAGTCCGAAAGACACTTGCGCGGCGGAATGGCTACAAGAAAAAAATACAAGGGATAATTTTAAAAAATGAATTAAAATATTTATGGATTTATCCTAATTTAACATATTGTTCACAATAATGTATACATCTATATGATAAAATGAAAATATCATATAAAAAGTTTACCAGAGAGGGAGAATAAATCAATGAATATTTTATATTTCCTGACTCCGAAAAACCAGGTTGCCAATATTTATGAGGATTCGAATTTACGTCAGTTGATGGAAAAGCTTGAATATCACAGATATACGGCTATTCCTGTTATTAATCATAACGGACAATATGTAGGGACCGTTTCGGAGGGTGACATATTAAGAGTAGTAAAGGAAAAGTTTAATATGAATCTCCAGGCGGCGCAAGGAGTATTAGTCAAGGATATTCCACGGAGGATAAATGTTTTGCCAGTTAATGCCAATGCATCTATGGATGACATTGTGGATATGGCAATAGCACAGAACTTTGTACCTGTAACAGACGACAATAATGTGTTTATTGGCATAGTTACAAGAAAAGAGATTCTAAAGCATTTTCGAAATAAACTGAATAAATAATTTGAACCGAACGGATTTTAAATCTGTTCGGTTTTTCTTTTTATCACATAAAAAGCTACTGAGAAATATAATGTAATAAAGCCAGACGAAAGGTTGATTTATGTGAGCTATTATAAAAGCATTCTTATATGCGGTGGGGACAAAAGACAAAGGTTTATGTACGAATTTATGCGTGGAAATGGTATTAGTGTAAGGTCATTTGCGCTAAATGAAGATAATGAAGTTACACTGGGTGATATAAATAGGTTTGATATTATAGTTTTGCCGGTACCTGTCAGTAAAGATAATATATATCTTAACGCCCCGCTTGTGGATTACAAAATAAAAATTGAGGATATTTTTAGAATTATTGATAAAACACAGATTGTTCTTGGAGGAGTATGTGATGGGCTGGGATATGACATAATTGATTATTACAAAAATGAGGATTTTCAGATGCGGAATGCTATTCCTACCGCCGAGGGAGCTTTGCATATAGCTATGGAAAATACAGATATTACCATAAACAAATCACACTGTGGAGTGTTGGGTTTTGGAAGAATTGGTAAGGTTATGGCAACAATGCTTAAAAATATGGGTGCCATAGTTACCGTATGTGCCAGAAATCCCAAAGATATTGCACTTGCACAGGCATTTGGCTTTTATACACTAAATATAAATGAACTTTATGGTAAACTGACAGATTTTGATATATTATTTAACACTGTGCCGAAGGTTGTTATAGATAGCACTATATTGGGGGAGATTAAAGATTCTACCCTCTTAATTGAATTGGCAAGCAAGCCTTATGGAATAGATATGGAGTCTGCGAAAAAATTAGGTAAAAAATTTATTATTGCTTCAGCTTTGCCGGGTAAGGTGGCACCAAAAACCTCCGGCAGGATTTTATGTGATGTGATAATGGATATACTTACAGGATTGGAGGTATAAAAATTGGAGCTTGAAGGATTAAAAATAGGCTATGCTTTTACAGGTTCTTTTTGTACATTGGCAAAGTCCTTTGATATAATGCAACAGATCATTGATGAAGGGGCTAAAGTTACGCCGATAATGTCGGAAGCTGTGTATAATACTGATACACGGTTTGGCACCGCTGCGGATTTTGTACAACAGGCTGAGGAAATATGCAAAAATAAGGTTATGCACAATATTACAGAAACCGAGGTTATAGGACCTAAAAATCTTTTGGATATGTTGATTGTTGCACCGTGCACAGGTAATACCATAGGTAAGCTTGCAAACGGCATAAATGATACGTCAGTTACTATGGCAGTAAAGGCTACTGTACGTAATGCAAAGCCCATTGTGATTGCTGTATCTACAAATGACGGACTTTCCGGAAGTGCAAAAAATATTGGAATGCTTTTGAATTACAAGAAATTTTTCTTCGTTCCCTTTGAACAGGAGGATTCAAATTTTTTGAAAAATACAGTTTCTTTTTATCTGGAATATCTTTTCCCGACATAGATTTAATTTATAGATGGAGTGCCACTCACCGCCGTGCCGTTCTTGCATTTAAACCTTACGCAAGATAGAGGTAATTTTTTATATAAAAAAAAGCACTATGTATAAACATAATGCTTTGATTATTGGATTTTGGGTATAAAAATACCACCTTACCGTTTTAGTAGGGTGGTGACTATATTATTGATATTGTTGAAATTTCATTTTCTGCAAATTCAACAAGTTCCTTTGGTTGTTGTGTGGTTTCAAGTGTTATGCTATCATAATCTTCGTCATTATCGTATTCACTGCAAAACGATTTAAACCTTCCAAGCTATGATTTGCCATTATCATCAATTATCTTAACTCTTTTATGCAGATAATCCTCTAAAAATTACATAGATTACTTATTTCTTGGAATCAAGTGAGACCTGTATTTGAATAATGAATAGTGGCAAGCATTGTTTCAAACTCTTGCCCATATTGTCTATGTTTCGCGTATGCAGTTAAATGCACTTAAGAATATTATATATGTCAAAATAAATACAGCTATTGATATGTATATATTATGTACTTGTATCATATGAACACATACGCCGGTTACGAAAACTGCGAAAGCAGGTTTTAATATCCAATTTTTGAATTTAAATTCAAATTCTGTGGCTTTAATAAGCATATTTATACTTAATACACCGTTTATAATCTCGCTTACAAATATTACGAATATATAGCCGATAGTAGAGTAGGCAGGTAATATAAAATATATAAGTATTATGCACATAATCGTATCTATAATATTAATTTTAACTACGCCTACCTGTTGGTTTATACCTTTTAATATACTGTCTGTTACAAAATCAAGGTACATTATGGCTGTAACCGGGGCTATAAGTCGTATAAAGTAGCCTGCTTCGGCATTGTTGTATATCCATTCTCCCAAAAAGTCGGAAAAGTATATGAAAATTCCTGTTACGCCTATGGAAAACAGTAGGGTTATTTTAAATGTTTTTGAAATGGAATCGTTTATTTTATGAGAGTTTTTCTTTATGTAAAGCTGTGAAAACTCCGGCAATATTAGTGATGAAAATGACAGTATAATAGCAGAGGGAAACATTATAACAGGCATAACCATCCCTTGTATAATACCATATTGTGAAAGTGCTGTACTTGGTGATAAACCTGACTTTTTAAGCTGTATTGGTATCATTATGTGCTTTATGGCAGAAAGTCCGGATTTTAAACATGAACTTAGAGCTACGGGTACTGCTATTTTTATGATTCTTTTTTTTATACCTTTGGTTGAGCCTGTTTTTTTATATCTGCGGGAGTCTGTAATGTATATTATACCATAATACAGGCAAGAGAGGGTTTCTGCCACAGTTCCTCCTAAAACTACAGAAAAACAGGAATGCTCCAAAGTTTTAGGGAATATCCAGTTTAAAAATATTGTTGTTACTATAATTCTTGTAAAAAGCTCTGCAAATTGTACAAAAGAACTTTTGGTTATTCTGCTTATTGCGGTGAAATATCCGTTTAAAATACTTGATACGGACAAAAACGGCAGACATACAGCAAAGGCACGCAGAGATATTATTGTGAGTTTATTTTGCAAAATGTTAGTTCCTATAAAGTCTGCGAATATAAATATAATGGCGGCAACAACAGTACCGCATATTGTACCGAAGATTACGCATTGTCTTACAGAGTATTTGACCCCATGCGGGTTAGCTGCAGCATTTTCTTCAGCTACAAGACGTGTGCACGCCAAACTCATCCCAAATATTGCCGCAGTCACCGCCAATGAGTATACAGACATAACCAGAGTGTACAGGCCCATACCCTCTGTGCCGATTTTAGAGGATATGTATGCGTTGAACCATATCATAACTGACCGCATAACCAATGACGATACCGTGAGTATTATCCCATTTATTAAAAAAATGTGTATTTTTCGCATAAAATCACCTGTTTAAATATATGTATTATTAGCCGAATAATGAATAAAACAGGGGGAATCAGCATTGAAAGTTGCGATTTATTGCCGTCTTTCCGAAGAGGATAGAATAAAGATTAAAGGGGACAGTGAAAGCATTCAAAATCAAAAATCTATACTTATAAATTATGCAACTGAAAAGGGGTGGGAAATATATGGAATATATTGTGATGAAAATTATTCCGGCATAGACGGTGATAGACCGGAATACAATCGAATGCTTGAAGATGCACAAAAGCATTGTTTTGATATAATTTTGTGCAAAACTCAGTCCAGATTCAGCCGTAATATGGAGCATATTGAAAGATATCTGAACGGCAAGCTGCAGGAATGGGGTATACGTTTTATAAGTGTATTGGATAATGCTGATACAGATGTACGCAGCAATAAAAAAGCAAGGCAGATAAACGGACTTATAAATGAATGGTATCTGGAGGATTTGTCAGAAAATGTAAAGGCGGTGCTGGAAAACAAACACAGAGAAGGTAAATCCACGAGAGCTTTTATGCCTTATGGATATAAAAAGTCCGATGCTGATAAAAACAAAATAGAGGTAGATGAGGAAGCAGCACGTGTTGTGAAGAAAATTTTTGCACTTTACATAGCCGGGTACAGCACGGGAGAAATTACAAAGATATTGAATGATGACAATGTTCTATCACCTCAGGAATATAAAATAAGTAAGGGAGAAAAGCTTAATATTCCAAAGAAAAACAAAGAAGGAAAATGGACATCTCAGGCTATTTTACGCATATTGAAAAACTCGATGTATGCGGGAAATTTGGTTCATAATATATATTCAAAACCAAGTTATAAAAGCAAACGTGTAGTGAAAAACGCCCCGGAAAAATGGTATGTGGCTGAGGATTCTCATACCCCTATTGTTTCCAAAGATGATTTTGAAAGGGTCGGAAAAATAATGTGTAAAAATACTATGGATTTTAATATAATATGCGGGGAATGTTTTGGTAAAATGTATGTCCAAAGAAAAAAATATAAGGATAAAATATATAAATATCTGTGGTGTAAAAATTGTAAAAAACGTGTAAATGCGGATTATGTATCGCCTTTTCTTACAGAAAAATATATTGGAAAAATTGGCAGGATAGAGGTTGAAAATCAGCATAGCGCAAAAATTTTTTTCTGTAAATAGTTGAAGGGGACGATTCAATTAAAAAACCAAATTCTCTGGTTGCAAAATTCAACCTTATAGTACCTACCGCCAAGCTTGCCCTTGAGGGAATACAGATACAACCTGTTTTGAGATAAAATAAAAGGGTGTTGATAGGATGCCAAATATAAAATTTAGCTATTATTAAAAACCTCAGTAACCGTTGGGTTACTGAGGTTTTGTTATCAAATAGCTACATTTTAATGAAAGGTTCATACAGAGGGTGTGCCCCTTTTTTCTATAAAACGTTTTTATATCAATCCCATACACCAAACAACAACAAGTGCCGTTAGTGTTACCAAAGTGTCAATAGTAATTCCATAGAACATAGGTTTAAGTCCGGCCTTCTTAAAATCGGTAATACTTGTTCCCAAACCTATTGCTGCTAAGGCAGTAACCATCAAAAACTTGCTTGTACCCTTTATGATTCCGGACGCAGTTGCGGGAATAAATCCTACACTATTCAAGATAGCCAATAACAGAAAACCACCAATGAACCAAGGAACAATTTTCACAAGGTTTACTTTCTGGCCGTTGTTTGCTGCTTTCAATTCTTTGTGCTTTATGCGAGTGCTTATGTATGCAAAAACCAAGACAGTAGGAATAATTGCAATAGTTCTGGTAAGCTTCACCATTGTGGCGAAGTCACCTGCAATTTCGGAGAAAGCATATCCGGAAGCAACAACACTAGCAGTATCATTCACCGACGTTCCCGCCCATATACCGTAGGCAATGTCAGACAAACCCAGTGCTTTGCCCATAAGAGGATACAGTGCAATCATCACCATATCAAAGAGGAAGGTTGATGACATTGCAAAAGCAATATCTTTATCGTCAGCATCGATTACGGGAGCAATAGCAGCTATGGCGGAACCACCACAGATACCCGTTCCTGCTGATATAAGGTTGCTCAACTTCCAATTCAAGCCAAAGAGCTTGCGGATAAAATAACCGCCGCCAAAGCACATAGCAAACGTAAATATCATCACAAAAAATGTCATCTTACCTACAGACATAATCGTGTTGATAGATAAAGATGCACCTAAAAGTATAATTGCAACTTTTAAGATTCTTTTAGATGTGAATTTGAGTGCGGGTTTTATCCAAGATGGATGGAAAAAGGTGTTAATGAATGTACCCATAAACAAGGCGATGATGGAAGCTCCTAACAATTCTCCGGGAATTAGTTTCTCTACAAAAATTGATAAACCAGCTACCGCAAAGCAGATAGCAACGCCAAGTATGAAAATACCATGTTTTTTTGATTTTGTTTCCATAATGAGACTCCTTAGATTTCCTTCATTTTGTATTTCCTCTTAATTTTACCACAAAATTTTGATAAAATCAAATTATCTTTTGTTATGTATCAATAATATTTAATTATGAGGTGCAATATGTTAGATTATGAAACAAGAATATATAATCACATAATCCCCAAGATAGGAAAAATACCACTTAATGAACTGACTCAAAATGACCTGCAGAAATTCTACAACAGCCTTAAACAAGATGGCAGACTGAGATATCGGGATACACTCGGCGAAGGATTGTCCGACAGGTTCGTGCGAAACTGCCATGCAAACTGCCGAACTGCACTACAAAAGGCAACGGATGACAGACTTATAAAAAAGAATCCTGCAATAGGCTGCAAGATACCACCCAAAAAGTCAAGAGAGATGCAGGTGCTGACACCGGATGAAATTAAAAGATTCCTTATACAAGCAAAATATGACGGATTCTTCGAAATCTTCTTAGTAGCTTTATCCACAGGCTTACGGCGAGGAGAAGATACGGCACTGAAATGGGAAGACTTAAACTTCGATACAGGAGAACTAAAGGTACGAAGGCAAGTCAAACGGACAAAAGGCAGATTGGTCATAACAGAGCCAAAGACTGACGAATCAGTAAGAACTATAATACTGCCCAAAAGCCTTGTAAGCATCCTGAAGGAATATAAGGAAACAATAGACTCAGAGTGGATGTTCCCATCACCAAAAGTTGAAGGGATGCCAAGAGATCCCTCAACAGTATATGGAATGATGCAGGTAATATTAGAAAGAGCAGAATGTAAAAAGCTTCGATTCCACGATCTCCGCCACACCTTCGCAACGACATCGGTAGCAAACGGAATGGACATCAAAACCTTATCCACCATCCTCGGACATGTATCAAGCAAAACAACACTTGATATATACCTGCATAGCACCGAGAAAATGAAAAAAGAAGCGGCAGAAAAGATTAACGCACGATTTAACGAGGATACAAATGGCAACGAAGAAACAACCACAGATGAACAGGAAAAACCGCCACAAGTCAAATTTGGGCCTAAAAAGGGCAAGATGAGAAAGCTCGGCACAGGATGCATCATTAAGATAAACGACCACCTCTACGAGGGCAGATACTCACCCAAGGATGCCTACGGCAAAAGAATGGCAAGAAACATATATGCACCTACAAGAGAAGAATGTGAAGAAAAGCTTGCCATACTGATCAAAGAAATGAAAGCCGAAATCGCAGAACAAAAAGCAAAACTTAAAAATGCATAATAACACAGATGGCACGGACATGAAAATCCGTGCCGTAGCTTTTGGGTGTATTAAATTTTGATATGGTGAAAACAAAGAAAAGGACTTTGTCCCACAGTTGAAGATAAAAAAATGTGGTCAAACTTGTTTTTTGACACTTTTTTAGACAAATCAAAAACCTCAGAATCCGCTTGGTTACTGAGGTTTAAGGTGGTCGGGATAACAGGATTTGAACCTGCGGCCTCTTCGTCCCGAACGAAGCGCGCTACCAAACTGCGCTATATCCCGAAATAAAATATTTAGTTTTTTTCTATATTCCCGTGTCTGTGGGATAACATGTGGTCAAAACTGATTTGACCACATGTATTATGTTTTTTAATTCGCCGTAAAGTGGCGGTGTTAAAAGGTTTTAGGGAGTTCGGCTGGATACTTGCGAATTGGTTAGTATCGTGTCCCGAACGAAGCGCGCTACCAAACTGCGCTATATCCCAAATTTAGTTAATAACAAAACCATTATACCACGAAAATTAATTTTGTCAATATCCTTTACATATCAACAAGTTTTTAGTATAATATATGTATATAAAATGGTTTTTTAGGAGGTTTTTTTATGGAAGAAAGTAAATTTACCGTAAAATTATCACAGCTTATAAGGGATTTTAAGTTGGAAGAATTATATGTAACTCCTGATAATAAAGAAATTGAAATCTTTACCCCGGAAGTTAATCGTCCAAGTTTACAGCTTACGGGTTTTTATGATTATTTTGATAGTAACAGAATTCAGATACTTGGAAAGGTTGAATATACGTATCTTACACAGGTGAGTGAAGAAGAAAGATACAGACAGTTGGAAATGTTGTTTTCACATAAAATTCCGGCACTTATTATTACAAGAGGTCTGGATGAAATTGAGGGAATAGGAGAGCTTTCTAAAAAATATGGTGTACCTGTAATGCGTACACAGTATTCCACATCCAGATTTATGAGCGCAATTATTGCGTGGCTTAATAAGGAGCTTGCACCAAGGATTACACGCCATGGTGTTTTGGTAGAAGTATATGGCGAAGGTATATTGATTCTAGGTGAAAGCGGTGTTGGTAAAAGTGAGGCGGCTATTGAACTTGTAAAGAGGGGGCACCGACTTGTAGCGGACGATGCCGTGGAAATAAAAAAAGTTTCCGACATATCCCTTGTAGGTTCGTCGCCGGAAATTATACGTCACTTTATTGAACTCAGAGGTATCGGGATTATAGATGTAAAGGAAATTTTTGGTATAGGAGCTGTTAAAAACACCGAAAAGATAGATATGGTTATTAATCTTGAAACATGGGTTGACGGAAAACAGTATGATAGACTAGGTCTTGAGGAAGAATATACAGATATATTGGGCATTAAAATACCTTCGCTTCTTATTCCGGTTAAGCCGGGAAGAAACCTTGCGGTTATTGTGGAAATTGCTGCTATGAATAACAGGCAAAAGCGCAACGGATACAATGCTGCGGAGGAACTTAACAAAAGACTTATGTCCAGTATGGAATAATTAAGGAAGAGGTATTAGTTTTGGAAATAAAGTTGGATTTACACACACATACATCCTTTAGTCCTCATGCTTACAGTACGTTGATGGAAAATGTAAATGTAGCTGTGGAAAAAGGGCTTGAGGCAATAGCTATGACTAACCATGGACCGAGTACCAATGATTTTTCCCACGAATGGCATTTCGCAAATCTTAGGGCTATACCTAGGAGGGTGAAAGATGTTGTGATTTTCAAAGGCGTGGAGGCAACGTATACAGATATTGACGGGAATCTTGATATGTCTGAGGAACAACTTAAAAAATTGGATATTGTAATAGCTTCCGGACATGGTGCCTTTGTATGTGATAAGACAAATTATGTCGAAACCTTACTTAATGTAATGAAAAATCCGTATGTTGATATTTTAGGTCATATTGCACGTAAAAGCTTTACGCTAAGCGATAAGGAATATGAGATTATTGCAAAGTCTGCCAGAGAAAACAGAAAGCTTGTGGAGCTCAATAGCTCGTGCTTTGCAAAGAAACAGGAAGTATTTTTTGAAAATTCGAAAAGGCTAATGGTTGCCTGCAAAAAATACGGAACACCGATTGTGGTGAACACAGATGCTCATTTTTGTACTTTTGTGGGAGAGTTTAGTGAACCTTTGAAATTACTGGAGGAAATCGATTTTGATGAGGATTTGGTTATGAATACAAGTCTTGTGAAATTTATGAACTATATAGGGAAGAATAAAAGTATAGATATTTAAAAGGAGAATTATTATGCGGATAGGGGTAGATGTAGGAGGTACAAATTTAGTTGCCGGACTTGTTAACGATAAATTTGAACTTATTGATAAAGTGGATACACCTACTTTGGCTGCAAGACCTGATACAGAGCTTGTTGAAGATATTATAATGTTGTGTAAAAAGTTGATGCAAAAACACGAACTTACTGATAGAGATATTCAATCTATTGGCATTGGTATACCTGGATGCCGTGATGATGAAAATGGCATAGTACTTTATTGTGCAAATATAAATTTTAACAATACACCGATAGTTTCTATGATTCAAAAGGAAATTGATGTACCGGTATATTTGGGTAATGATGCAGATTGTGCGGCATTGGGAGAAGCTTATGCCGGTGCAACAAAGGGTGTTGATAAATCTATAATGATTACCATAGGTACAGGTATTGGCGGCGGTATAATTATAAACAAAAAAATATATAGTGGATTTAACTTCTGCGGAGGAGAACTTGGGCATATGGTAATTGCATATGGCGGAGAGCAATGCGGATGCGGGAGAAAAGGTTGTTGGGAGGCTTATGGTTCTGCAACAGCTTTGATAAAACAGACTAAAGCTGCAATAGAATTAAACCCTGATAGCCAAATTGCCAAGATGGTTGATGGGGATTTGTCAAAAGTTAACGGCAAAACTGCCTTTGACGCTATGCGTGCAGGCTGTCCTGTGGGTAAAGATGTTGTAGATAAATATATTGCATATTTTTCAGCAGGTATTATTAATATTATTAATATATTTCAGCCTGAAAAAATAGTTATTGGTGGCGGTGTGTCCAAGGAGGGACAGTCACTTATTGATGCTGTAATGAAGCATGTGTCTGTGGAAAGATACGGTGCTAAAAATGATTTGCCTAAAACCACAATACACACTGCGGTATTAGGTAATGATGCAGGTGTAATTGGTGCAGCAGCACTTGGAATATAGTATTGAGTTTTGAGAGGAGAGTCCATATTGGATAATTCATCTGTAAGAAATATTTTGAAAAATATTTTAAGTGATGACTTGATTTTTGAAAACGAACCTATGAGCCGTCACACTACATTTCGTACGGGAGGAAATGCACTTTTTTTTGTGACACCGTGTACACAACAGCAGATTGCGGAGCTTATGACTCAGCTTAAGGATATTCCTCATATATTTATGGGTAATGGGTCTAATCTGTTGTTTGGTGACGGGGGTTATGATGGTGTTGTTATACAAATCGGCAATAGGTTTTCTGATATTCGTGTAGATGGAAATTACATTATTGCTGAAAGCGGGGCGTTGCTTTCTAAAATAGCAAATGTTGCATGGGAGAATGGTCTGGGCGGTTTTGAGTTTGCATCAGGTATACCTGGCTCATTGGGAGGTGCTGTTGCGATGAATGCAGGCGCCTACGGAAGAGAAATGAAGGATGTTGTAAAGCTAAGTACATGTGTAGGAGAAAGCGGTAAAGTATTGGAAATTGAAAATCACGAATTTTCATACAGGCACAGTATTTTCAGCGACAAAAACCTTCTGGTATTAAGAACAGTTATTCATCTTGAACCTAAGGATAAAGATGCAATAAAGGCGGAAATGTCTGAACTTAACAAGCGCAGACGTGATAAACAGCCGTTGGAATATCCCAGTGCTGGAAGTACGTTCAAACGTCCGGAGGGGTATTTTGCCGGCAAGCTTATAGAAGATGCCGGACTGAAAGGTTACAGAGTAGGCGGTGCAATGGTGTCACAAAAGCATGCGGGATTTGTGATAAATTATGACAATGCTACGGCAAGTGATGTTTTAAATCTTATGGAACATATAAAAAGAGAGGTTTATATGAGATTTGGAGTAGAACTAGAGCCTGAAGTAAAGATTGTAGGAAAGGAATAAAGATATGCGTTTTGTAATCATAACCGGGTTATCCGGAGCAGGTAAAACACACGCACTGCGGTGTCTGGAGGATTTTGGATATTATTGTATTGATAATATGCCCCCTGTTCTTATACCAAAATTTGCGGAGTTGTGTAATAATTCTCAGGGCAAGCTTGATAAAATTGCTGTAGTAAGTGATATTCGAAGCGGCGATATGTTCAGTCAGCTCTTTGATGCTCTTAACGAGATAAAAATAAATGGTTATACTTATGAGATTTTGTTCCTTGATGCTGATGACCGGGCTTTGATTAAGAGGTATAAGGAAACCCGACGCAGCCATCCTCTTTCAATAAAGGGCAGGCTTGCAGATGCAATAGCTTTGGAAAGACGATTGCTTGAAACTGTATATACGCACGCCGATAACATAATTAATACTACAAATCTTACCCAAAAGCAGTGTAGGGCAGAACTTTCTGCTATATTTGAGGGCGATGAAACCGCACCTATAAGTGTGAATGTACTTTCATTTGGCTTCAAATATGGTATACCTGTGGATGCTGATATGGTTTTTGATGTAAGATTTTTACCAAATCCTTACTATATTAAGGAGCTTAAAGAGCATACCGGTCTGGAGGATTGTGTGTCAGAATATGTAATGAATTTTGAACAAAGCCGAAAGTTTTTAGGTATGATGAATGAGATGGTGGATTTTCTTATGCCTCAGTTTATAGAGGAAGGAAAAAGACACTTGGTTATTGCCATTGGATGTACAGGAGGCAGGCATCGTTCTGTTACCCTTGCGGAGGAATTATACAAGCACTTGAAAAACAATGGGAACTCAGCGACTGTTATACATCGTGACTATAAAAAAGATGGTGTGTAGGGGAGATTTGTATGGGGAAATACAGTGATCTTAAAATAGTTGTAGTTGGCGGAGGAACAGGGCTTTCTACAATGCTCAGAGGTCTTAAAAAATACACGGATAATATTACCGCTATCGTAACCGTTGCAGATGACGGAGGAGGAAGCGGAGTGTTGCGTGATGACCTTGGAATTCTACCTCCCGGAGATATACGTAACTGCATACTTGCTCTTGCGGAAACAGAGCCTTTGATGGAAAGACTTTTGAACTACAGATTTTCTGAGGGGTCATTGTCCGGTCAAAGCTTTGGAAATCTGTTTCTTGCAGCCATGAACGGCATATGTGGAAATTTTGATGAAGCAGTAAAAAATGTGGGTGAGGTACTTAAGGTACGTGGTACTGTTTTGCCCGTTACATTAGAGGACGTTCATATAAATGCCCATCTTTGTGATGGAAGTGTTATAAGAGGAGAATGCAATATTCCAACCGGTCTTAAGCTGGGAAATAAACGTATAGATAGGATAGAGCTTGTTCCGGAGGATGCAAGGATATTGCCTGATGCGGAAAAAGCAATAAATGAGGCAGATTTGATTATTTTAGGTCCGGGAAGTATTTATACAAGTGTCATTCCTAACCTTATAGTAAAGGGTGTGACAGATGCAATTGCTAAAGCTTCAGCTAATGTTGTTTATGTATGCAATATAATGACTCAACCGGGTGAAAGTGATGAAATGACGGCATTTGACCACGTCAGGGCAATATATAATCATTCTTGTGAAAATATAGTGGATGTTTGTGTTGCGAATATTCAAAAACTTAGTGATGAAATGACTGAAAATTATATGCTTGAAAATTCTGCACCTGTTTATGTAGATGAAGATAAATTTGAGAAAAACGGAATAAAGCTTGTTAAGGGTAATTTTATATCTGTTAAGAACAATAAGTACGTAAGACATAATTATGATGCTTTGGCTAAAACAATATTTGAGGAATGCTTTTGAAAAGAGTATATAAAATGCTTTATGTTGCAAACAGACTATGACTTAACAGTCAGATTTATCTGCTTGTCAGCATTATTTTGAAGCTTGGCTTACAGTAATTCTTTGTATGTAATTTTATTTTAATTTTAATGAGCTGTGACAAAATAAATTTATTTTGTCACAGCTCTTATTTTACAATAATATTTACAGATTTGCTCTCTTTAGTGAAAATAATATTGCTGTTAATAATAACTTTTAAATAGTATCGTATTTGTTTAATATCGTTTATAAAAATACAATTTATTCTGTGATTGTATATAGTATTGCACCTATTTGCTGTGCTTCAAGCTCCGGTGCATCCTGTGTGGACGTGTAGCAATACGTGTATGCATATTCTTTGCCGATAAAGGTTGCAATAAGGACATCAAGCATATTTTCACTACTTTCATCAGCAAGGAAATAATGAGCTATCAGCACATCCATACCATTAAAGGATGTTCTGTTAAATTCACTACAAGTACCCAGACTGCTCATTGCGTTGTCCCATTCGTCCTTTGTGGTTATAGAAGTAATGGTTTCATCCTTTTTCGTGGGAGTCACCTGAACACTTACGGATTTATCAGCATTGCAAATATAAAAGTCATAGATATTACCGCTCAAATCTACATTGTATTTTGGATTATAGTTAAGCTTATAGCCGTATTGTGACTTAAATTCATAAAGTCCGTCACCTTCAGGCTGTATTGTACCGCCGTTTTGTACCACTTCAGGCTGTGTAACCGCGGGTTCTTCAACCCATACAAAATAATTAAGACATAAAACCAGTATTATGGGAATTAAAATTGCAATTATCCCTGTAATTATCCATATATATTTTTTATCCATAATAACCTCCATTTATAATAATGTATATTGAAAACATTCACAATGAAGCTTAGTACCTACATTGATACCTGTAGGAAGTAAAGCCATAGCAACAAAAATTTCAGCACCGTTGTCAATGTTTTTTAAAGTAGCATATTCTCCTTGTATTTTGTAGACAATATAATCCTGAGGTTCCATAAAAAATCCTCCATAAATAAGATAATATAATTATACAGTATAAAATGTAAATTTTCAATTAAATTTATTGAATTTTTCAAAAAACTAATGTATACTTATTTTATGAAAGTTAGTATAAAATAGCAAAGTGGTCGGTGATTTTATGAAAGTGTTGTTTGTTGCAAATCCGTGTTCCGGTCGTGGAAAACTGAAGAATGAACTGTTGGATATACTTACACTTTTTAGTAAAAAAGGATACGAGGTTACTACACATATAACTACTAAACGTGGTAATGCTACGGAGGTGGTACGTGATGCAAAGGAAAAGGGATATGAACTTATTGTGTGTTGCGGCGGTGACGGAACTTTGAACGAGGTTATCACAGGTATGGTTCGCGGAGAGTGTGATATACCTTTAGGATATATTCCTGCAGGAACAACAAACGATTTTGCAAGGACACTGGAATTGGAAACAGATATGCAGGAAGCTACACGGAATATTATGAGGGGTAAAAATTTTCCGGTAGATATTGGCAAGTTTTTATCCAACAGATATTTTACTTATATTGCATCTTTTGGACTTTTTACATCAGTATCCTATAAAACTCAGCAGACTGCAAAAAATGCCCTGGGTCATATGGCATATATTTTTGAGGGTATTGCCAATATGGCAAATATAGAGGAATATGAAATTTCCTACGAGGCAGATGGCAAAAAATACGAGGGTGTTTATGTATACGGCGGTATAACAAATTCTACATCCATAGCGGGAATGTTTAAATTCGACAATGATGTTGTAGATTTAAGTGATGGATTGTTTGAGATATTGATGATTAAAAAGCCGAAAACCCCAAATGAATTTGTAAAGATAATATCCGGTATCACGACGGGTGACCTTTCAGATACAAGTGTTTTTGATTTTTTTAAGGCTTCGAAAATTACTTTTAATATGCCAGAGGGGGTAATATGGACTCTAGATGGTGAACCTGCAAAGGGAAGGACAAAGGTTGTTATTGAAAATTTGCCGAAAAAAATAGAGTTTGTAAAATAAAAATGCTCATTCTGACGAATGAGCATTTTCAGTTAAAATAAAGAAGTTTGTTCTTCCTTTACAAAGCATCCCGCTGATGGGATTTTTTTTGCCCTGTAGTATCCTATGTTTTCTGCATTGAATTTTTCTGCAGTCATCACTGATTTCAATGTTGCAGATTTTTTAAGTGTCATTACAGTAACACCCTGTGAACTTCTTGTGGTTTTAATTGACACAAGCTCGGAATTAAAGGCCATAACCTTATCAATGCTGGATATTGCTACTAAGTCCTTTTCTTCCTCAAGCTGTATAACTGCTACAATATTTGAATTTGGCGCAAAAGCGTTAGTGAGCTTTTTGCGATTTGTCTTTGTTTCATAACCTGAAAGAGGAGTTTTTGTCATCTTGCCGTTTTCAAAACAGAACAACATATTTCCCTTATAATCCTTGGTTATTGCTATACCTACCACCTTTTCATCATTTTCCATTTTAAGGAATGTGGGAAGATATTCACCAAGCTGACTTGCTTTGCCGTCAGGTATGTCACTTATTTTAGCCTTATATGCGTTACAATAGTTTGTAAACACAATTAATTCGGCAATATTTTCTGTTTCCTGTTCGAGGACTATTTCATCGCCCTCCTTAACCCTTTGTTCACCTGATGTACGAAGTGAAACCAGAGAAATCTTTTTAAGATAACCATCTTTTGAAAGGAAGAGTCTTAGATTATAGTTTTCAATTACTTCTTCCTCTTTATATTCTTCAATATCTTCATTGCCGATTATTAAGGTTTTTCGGTCTTTGCCGTATTTTTTGCTTATTTCTTTAAGTTGGTCTATAATTACTTCCTTGATTTTTTCTTCGTCGCCGTGTATTGCACGCAATCTTGCTATTTCGTCAATAAGGTCCTCAATATCCTGTGTACGTTTTAAAATATACTCTTTATTAAGGTTACGAAGTTTTATCTCTGCTACAAATTCAGCCTGAACATCATCAATACCAAAGCCCGACATAAGGTTAGGAATAACCATTTCTTCCTCTTCAGTTTCACGGATAATTTTAATAGCTTTGTCTATGTCAAGCAGAATCTTTTCAAGGCCTTCCAAAAGGTGTAATCTTTCGGATTTTTTGTTAATGTCGAATGCTAACTGTCTTTTGATGCAGTTTATACGGAATTTTGACCATTCTGAGAGTATTTCACGAATACCCATAACCTTTGGAGTACTGCCTATAAGAATGTTGAAATTACAACCAAAGCTGTCCATAAGAGTAGTCATTTTAAACAGTTTTTGCATTAGTTTATCAGGGTCTGTACCACGTTTTAAATCAATGGTGATTTTAAGACCGTTTTTATCTGTTTCATCACGGATATCTGATATTTCCTTGATTTTGTTTGCTTTAATAAGTTCTATGATTTTAGCAAGAATAATGTCTGATTTGGTTGTATAAGGTATTTCTAAAATATCTATACAGTTATTCTTCTTGTCATATACATATCTGGAACGTATCTTAAAGCTGCCTCGTCCGGTTTCGTATATGCTCTTCATCTGTGCTTCGTCATAAATTATTTCGCCACCTGTGGAAAAATCAGGGGCAAGCAGGGTTTTGGAAATATTGCATTTTTCATTTTTTAAAAATGCAATTGTTGTTGCACATATTTCCTTAAGATTAAAACTACAGATATTAGATGCCATACCTACGGCAATACCCATATTTGGGTTAACCAAAATATTTGGGAATTTAGTAGGTAGAAGCACCGGTTCTTTTAGGGTATTGTCATAGTTGTCAACAAAATCTACAGTATCCTTGTCTATGTCGCTGAATATTTCATTACATATAGACGCAAGCTTCGCCTCTGTATAACGTGGTGCGGCATAAGCCATATCGGAATAATGCTTACCAAAGCTACCCTTACTTTCTACTAATGGGTGCAATAGCGCCTCGTGACCTTCTGTAAGACGTACCATTGTTTCATATATGGCAGCATCG
The DNA here is from genome assembly GCA_045654805.1 of Clostridia bacterium. GTDB lineage: Bacteria > Bacillota > Clostridia > Monoglobales > Firm-18 > CAZNKU01. The sequence goes on from JAZOOD010000046.1 coordinate 38,447, forward strand.
CCGTGAGGATTCAGCTTCATTGTTTGTCCGGCAATATTTGCAGATTTGATGGTTTTGCCGTTTAAAAGACCCATTTTATACATAGTGTATAAAAGTTTTCTGTGTGACGGTTTTAATCCGTCAATTTCGGGTATGGCACGGGAAACTATAACGCTCATTGCATAGGGCATATAGTTTTGTTCAAGGGTATCTGTAATTGCCTGATCTACAAAATTCACTTTAATTCATCCACCTTATCACATTTTTCCCACGGAAACTCTACATCTGTTCTGCCAAAATGACCGTATGCAGAGGTTTTTTTGTATATTGGGTTTCTAAGCCCTAGGTTTTCAATAATAGCAGCAGGGCGAAGGTCAAACACCTTTTTAACTCTGCTTTCGATTTCTTCAACCGGTATTTTTTCTGTACCAAATGTGTCGATTAAAATACTTACGGGATTTGCAACACCGATAGCATAAGCCAACTGGATTTCACACTTGTCAGCCAAGCCTGCAGCAACTATATTTTTAGCCACATACCGTGCAGCATATGCAGCAGAACGGTCAACCTTTGTAGGGTCTTTACCGGAAAATGCGCCGCCGCCGTGTTTAGCGTAACCGCCATATGTGTCAACAATAATCTTTCTTCCTGTAAGTCCGCTGTCACCATTTGGACCTCCTATAACAAACTTTCCTGTTGGGTTAACAAATATCTTTGTGTTTTCGTCAAGAAGTTCCGCAGGAATAATAGGTTTTATAACATTTTCAACAATATCCTTTTCAATTTGTTCGTGTGTAATGTCTTCGCTGTGCTGTGAGGAAACAACCACAGTATCAACACGTACAGGCTTGTCCTCTACATATTCTACGGTAACCTGTGTTTTGCCGTCAGGTCGAAGATAGTCTAAAATCCCCTGCTTTCTTACATCGGTAAGTCTTTTCGCCATCTTATGAGCCAAGGAAATAGGCATAGGCATAAGTTCAGGTGTTTCGTTACAAGCGAAGCCGAACATCATACCTTGGTCGCCTGCACCTGTATCGAATTTGTTTGTGTCACCTTTTTTAGCTTCCAATGACTTGTCTACGCCCAGTGCAATATCCGCGGATTGCTCGTCAATAGCTGATATAACGGCACAGGTATCACAGTCAAAGCCGTATTTTGCTCTGTCATACCCGATTTCACGTACTGTTTCACGTACTATTTTCTGAATGTCTATGTAACATTCTGTAGAAATTTCACCCATAACAAGCACAAGACCTGTTGTACAGGCAGTTTCACACGCTACACGTGCATTTTTATCCTGTGCAAGTATTGCATCAAGTATAGAGTCCGATATAGCATCACATATTTTATCCGGATGTCCTTCTGTAACGGATTCGGATGTAAAAAATTTTCTATCCATAATCTTGCCTTTCTGACCTTTTAGTTTACAAACAGCCGTTCGGTCCTACGGTGTTTCTGTTTAAAATCCTAATAAACTTGGTACCAGGAGGGATAATATAGTTACAATAATACCTGCAGTGACAACACCCAATGTAATTGAGGGAAGAGCTTTTTTAAGTCTCATATCCATAAGACCTGCAATCAAAGCGCCCGTCCATGCACCTGTACCGGGTAGTGGTATTGCAACAAAAATAAACAGTCCCCAGAATTTATATTTTTCAACAGACGCAATTTTTGATGTTCCGCGCTCCTCAATTTTTTCAACTAATCTTCGGAAAATTTTAAATTTTTTCATCCAATTGAATATCTGTCTTATGAAAAGTACGATAAACGGAACGGGAATCAAATTTCCTAAAATTGAAAAAATAAATGCTGACAAGGGTGGCATTCCATAGTTAAGTATTGCCCACGGAATTGCAAATCTAAGCTCTGCAACGGGAATCATAGACAAAAAAACAGTTGCCAATTCATGAGGTACATTTGATACAAATTGTATTAATGCTTCTTTCATAGTCTTCTCCTTGGTATAAAATATACTCACTATATTATATAATTTTTTTGTACAAAAATCAAGAAATATTTGGTTTTTGGAATAATTTTATTGAAAAACTTATCAGTTGACATAAAAATGACATAGGGTGTATAATAATATAGTCATAAATATTGGAAAAGGAGGTATGAATATGTCGACAGAAATCAATGAAATCATAAACGATTATACTCCTGATTTTGAATTGCTTAAGGAAATGCTTGAAACCAAGCATCTTTTACAGCTTAAAAATAGTATCTCGGAAATGAATGAATATGATGTTGCTTCTTTTATTGAGGAGTTGGATGCTGAAAAAGCCCTTTTGGTATTCAGGTTGTTACCCAAAGATGCCGCGTCCGATGTGTTTGCATATTTACCCAGTGATACACAGGAACATATTATAGAACGTATAAATGATACCGATTTGCGCGATATAATTGATGACCTGTTTGTAGACGACGTAGTAGACTTGTTGGAAGAATTGCCTGCATCTGTGGTCCGACGTATTCTTAAAAATGCCAATCCTTCCAAAAGAAAGATAATAAATCAGTTTTTACAATATCCTGATGACAGTGCAGGAAGTATTATGACGTCGGAGTATGTTGCTCTTAAAAAGACAATGACTGTGGAAAATGCTTTGCAGTACATTCGAAAAAACGGTGTTGACAAGGAAACTATTTATACATGTTATGTTACAAGCTCCCAACGTCATCTTGAGGGTGTTATAACTCTTAAAGAGCTTGTTATGTCTGATGCCGACGCGGTAATCGGTGATATAATGGATACCTACGTAATCCGTTGTGTTACCACGGATGAGCAGGAAGAAGTTGCAAGAATGTTTACGGATTACGACCTTTTGGCATTACCTGTTGTAGACCACGAGGAAAGAATTGTTGGTATTATTACAGTCGATGATGCTGTGGATGTTATTGAAGAAGAGGCGACAGAAGATATTGAGAAGATGGTAGCTATCATCCCTTCTGAAAAACCATATTTAAAAACAGGGGTATGGGAAACATGGAAGAGCAGAATACCCTGGCTTATGCTTCTTATGATTTCCGCAATATTTACGGGAAGTATTATTACAATGTATGAGGATGCTCTATCAAAGGCAGTAATTTTAACTTCATTTATTCCCATGCTTATGGGTACAGGAGGTAATTCAGGCAGTCAGGCATCGGTTACTGTTATCCGCAGTATGTCACTTAATGACATTGAATTCAGCGATTTTCTTAAGGTTGTGTGGAAGGAATTTCGTGTTTCCATTCTGTGCGGTATATCATTGGCAGTTGTTACCTTCATAAAGGTATTGCTTGTGGATAATACCGGTGGTTTTATTATTCCGTTTGTTGTGGCTGTGGCTATGCTTGTTACCATAGTGATTGCAAAGATTATAGGTTGTATGTTACCTATGCTTGCAAAAAAGGTGGGTCTTGACCCTGCGGTAATGGCAAGCCCATTTATTACAACATTGGTTGACGCAATCAGCTTGATTGTATACTTTAAAATTGCGTGCAGCTTTCTGCCTCAATTATGGTAAAAAGATGTAGAAATTTAAAAACAGGAGAAAATTAATTTGAGTAGTGCTTTGGTAAATAAATTAAAAGATTATACAATTGGTGATAAGTTTTTTTACAGACGCGTGATGCTTATTGTCTTGCCGATAATCGTGCAGAATACTATAACAAATGTTGTTAGCCTTTTAGATAATGTAATGGTAGGACGTGTAGGCACTCTACAGATGTCTGCGGTAGCTATTGTAAACCAGCTTTTGTTTGTATTTAATTTATGCGTTTTTGGGGGGCTTTCCGGTGTAGGAATATTTGCTACACAGTATGCAGGAGCGAAAGATGATGACGGTGTGCGTCATTGTTTTCGGATAAAGGTTGTTATATGTGCGGTGTTGCTTTTTATAGCTATGATTGTGTTTGGGACTTTTCATGAAAAACTTATGTCGTTATATCTTGCAAAGGACACTTCTGCAGCTGATGCTGCATCAACAATAGGTTATGGTCTGGATTATTTAAGAATAATGCTTATAGGTATTGTCCCATTCTCCATTTCTCAGGTTTATTCAGGATCATTACGAGAAGTTGGGGAAACAAAGCTGCCTATGTATGCAAGTATTGTGGCTATTGTTGTAAACCTTATGTTTAACTATGTTCTTATTTTTGGCAAAATGGGATTTCCGATGCTGGGAGTTTCGGGTGCGGCTATAGCTACTGTAATTGCAAGATTTGCGGAAATGGGTGTAGTAGTGATATTTACCCATATTAAGAGGAGTAAATTTACATTTGTAAAAAGTGTGTACAGGAGCGTTTACATTCCTGCAAGTTTGTGGATTAAAGTAATTAAAAAGGGTATGCCTGTGTTGGTAAATGAGTTTTTCTGGTCTATGGGTATGGCTTTTTATCTGCAATGCTATTCCGTCAGGGGACTGCAGATTGTAGCTGCGGCAAATATTGCTTCTACTGTAAGTAATCTTTTTAATGTAGTTCTTTTTTCAATAAGCAGTGCTGTTGCAATTATGGTAGGCCAACATCTTGGTGCAAATGAAATACCTCAGGCTAAAAGAACTGTATGGAGATTATCAGCTCTTGCTTTTGCGGCTTGTTCTGTAATTGGGGGGATATTAGCATTATTGGCTCCGTATATACCTCATATTTATAACACGGAGGCGGAAGTAAAGCATATTGCGACAAGTTTTTTGTATATAATTGCGTTGATGATGCCTTTTTCATCATTTACTCATAATAGCTATTTTACAATTCGTGCAGGAGGGAAAACTCTTGTTACTTTCCTTTTTGACAGTGGATTTTTGTGGTTTATTTGTGCACCGTTGGCATATATACTGGCAAACTATACAACTGTTGATATTATTCCGTTATATTTTTCAGTAATGTCTCTTGAGGTATTAAAATGTATCATAGGTTACATATTGTTGAAAAAAGGTATATGGATAAGTAATATTGTTAAATAAATGCAAGGGACGAAAAATCCCTTGCATTTATTATTAAAATATGTTTTTGTGTTTTAAAAGTGTTGTATGCAGCAACATTCCCAAAATTCCTGCAGATATAAGTTCGCCTATTCCTACTGTCAATATAAGGTATGGCAGTGCATCCTTTGCACCATATGCATATATCAGCACAAAGGGAACGATAATGGTATTTGCAAGTATTGGAGGTATGGGTGCAAGCCATTTATATTTTCTTAAAGAATATGTACCTATTGCCCCTATTAATGTGGCAATACTGCCGAATATTACATCCCATATTACACCGCCTGCGATTATGTTTGAGATGAGACATCCAACAAATAATCCGGGGATTGCAGAAGGTGTGAACATTGGCAGAATTGTCAAGGCTTCTGAAATCCTTATCTGGATTGCTCCACTTGCAAGGCCCATACTGTTTGCAATAAAAGTCAGCACAACGTAAAGTGCCGCGATTATTGAAGCATAAGTAATGCTTTTTACGTTTGTTTTTTTCATTTTTTACACTCCTTTAGTTTTGTTTAGTGTGAGGAAGGTTTCGAACTCACATTTTTTATTTAAACGCCGTGGTTGTCAAAGGCGGGAATAAAGCTTTCTGTTGCAGTTTCTCCCTCTTGGATAAAGCCGTTTTCCACACCTATGTCAATGGCGAAGTTTACAAGTTGGTCATAATCGATCTCCGATACCTTTTGGCTTAAAATTTTGTGTTCAGCCATTTGTGGCATAGGGGTATATTGATTCATAATGCTTATGAAAATATTGTTTTCATATGTATTATACAAGTATTTTATTATTTTCTTTGATTCCTCCAAATGCCCAGGTAACAGTAAATGTCTTACGATAACCCCTTTTTTTATAATACCATTGTCATAAAAAACCGGTTTGCCCGTCTGTCGAACCATTTCTGCAATTGCTTTTTTTACATAATATGTATAGTCAGGTGCGTTGGAGTATTCATTTGCTGTTATATTGTTGTAATATTTAAAATCCGGAAGGTAAATATCTATGTATCCATCAAGCATTTTCAATGTGTTGACCTTTTCGTATCCCCCTGTGTTATATATTATTGGGATATTCAGGCCTTTTGTTTTTGCAATATCAAGAGCTCTTATAATGTGGGGAACAAAGTGTGTTGGTGTAACGAGGTTTATATTGTTTGCTCCCATATCTCTTAGCTCAAAAAATATTTCAGCCAGTCTGTGTTCATCTGTGATTTTGCCTGTTTTGCCGTCTCTTATCTGTACATTCTGACAATATATACAGCCTAGGGAGCATCCGCCAAAGAATACAGTGCCCGAACCTTTACTTCCGGAAATACAAGGTTCCTCCCACATATGGAGCGATGCCCTTGTAATAAGCAATTTTTCGCCGGTTTTGCAATATCCTTTTGTTATTTCTCTGTTTATTTTGCATTCTCTGGGACAGAGGTTGCACATTTTATAGATATTTGTCAAAATTAATACCTCATTGTTGATTTTACTGTAAAACAGTATAACACATTAAATTATGAATTTCAATAACATAAAAAACTTGATTTTTTTAAAAGTATATTATATAATTAGTGTGTAGTTTTATATATTAACAATTGGGGGATTAGGTAATGAGGATTAGTTTGAAATCTAATTTTAAGAAAGCATTATTAAAAATTATTGATTTTTGTATTGTAATGTTTTCCTCAGGTATTGCTTATCTTACATTACATCAAATAATCGGAATGCATTTGGATATGCCCACGTTTGTGGTATTCAGCTTAGCATCTTCGCTTATTTCTGTGTTATCCATAAGTGCTTTTGGTGCATACAGATTTATATGGAAGTTTATAGAAACCAAAGAACTTATATACTGTGCCATAAGTCTTAGTTGTGGTTGGTTTATAGCCGGTGTACTGTATGTAATTTTTGGCTTTGGATTAAATTATCCCGAAACTCATATGGTATTTACATATGCAATTTCCGTATTTATGTTTATTTTAAGCAGGATGATTTATAAAAGTGCTTGCTACGGATTAAAGCAAACACATCATTCTGTGGAAAAAACTATCAGGACAATGATTGTTGGTGCAGGCTATGCTGGCCATGTTATTGTGAGTGAGATGCAACAGCCCGGATGTGAATATTTGCCTGTTGTAGTGGTTGATGATGACAGAGAAAAGATAGGAAGATATATCCACGGTGTAAAGGTGGGGGGATTTGTTTCGGATATTCCATTCCTTTCAAAAAAATATAATGTAGAGAAAATTATTATTGCTATTCCGTCGTGTTCGGGTAAGGAAAGAAAGAAGATTCTAGAATACTGTAAGCAGACAGATTGTGATATTAATATTCTACCATATATGCATAAAATGATTGTTGGGGAAACATTGCTAGGCCAAACTAAGCAGATAAATCTTGAGGATTTACTTGGAAGGGATCCTATAAGTTTTGAACAGGAGGGTGTTAAAAATCTTGTTGAAGGCAAGGTGTGCATGGTAACAGGTGGCGGTGGTTCTATAGGTTCTGAATTATCAAGACAAATTGCATCTTATAATCCCAAGATGCTTGTTATTGTGGACATATATGAAAATAATGCCTATGAAATACAACAGGAGCTTATAAGAAAATACGGTGATGAGCTTAATTTGCAGGTACGTATTGCATCTGTAAGAGATTATGATAAATTGGACTCATTGTTTGCGGAATTTACTCCTCAGCTTGTTTTCCACGCAGCAGCACACAAGCACGTTCCTCTTATGGAGGACAGCCCTGCTGAGGCAATAAAAAACAATATCTTTGGAACATATAACACCGCAGTTCTTGCGGACAAGTATAATGTGGAAAAATTTGTACTTGTATCAACTGACAAGGCTGTTAACCCTACTAATGTTATGGGTGCAACAAAGAGATGCTGTGAAATGATAATAGAATATATGAAGCAAAAAACAACTGCCAATACCGAATATGTTGCAGTAAGGTTTGGTAATGTTCTTGGGTCTAACGGTTCCGTTGTACCGTTGTTTGAGGAACAAATCAGAAACGGCGGTCCCGTAACAGTTACTCATCCTGATATTATAAGATATTTTATGACCATTCCGGAAGCTACTTCACTTATCTTACAAGCTGCAAGTTTTGCACACGGAGGGGAGATTTTTGTTCTTGATATGGGTGAACCGGTTAAAATATTAAGCCTTGCGGAAAATGTTATAAGAATGAACGGTAAAAGACCTTATGAGGATATTAAAATTGAATTTACGGGATTGCGTCCCGGCGAGAAACTTTTTGAGGAACTATTAATGAGTGAGGAAGGCTTGACAAAAACTACAAACAATAAAATTTTCATCGGTAGGCAGACAGAGGTTGATATTGAAAAATTTGATTTACAACTTGAAAATTTGCTTGAATATGCTATGAAAAATGATGCTGACGGCAGTGTGGATATGCTTGCTCAAATTGTTACAACCTTTAAAAGGGATCCTGTAAGCGAACCTGTATCAAAATAATTTAATAAATCCCAAGTGAAAACTTGGGATTTTTGATTGAAACCCGAATTTTGAATTTTTATGCAATGTTTTAAAATATTTATTCACGATATTTCGTAAACAAAGAAGATGTTTTATCAATTTTGTATACAAGTTTAGAATAAATGCTTGATATGATAGTGAAAATTCATAAATATGCAAAAATATTCAAAAAAGCTTGCATATTTATGCATTATATGTTATTATATAACTTATAGTTTATAAATTGCCACAGTGTTGGGCATACAAACAGAGGTATGTTATGAAAAAGATTTTTATTGACGGAAAAGCAGGTACAACAGGTCTTAGAATATATGAAAGACTTGAAAATAGAAATGATATAGAGATTATCACTCTTTCAGAGGAAGTGAGAAAGGATCCTGATGCAAGAAAGCAGGCAATCAACAGTGCGGACGTTGTATTTTTGTGTTTGCCTGATGCGGCTTCCATTGAGGCTGTTGCTATGGTGGACAATGATAATACAGTTATTATAGACACCTCAACTGCTCACAGGACTAATCCTGAATGGGCATATGGCTTTGCAGAACTTTCCGCAGACTTTGAAAATAAAATTAAAAATTCAAAAAGAATTGCAGTTCCGGGGTGTCACGCAAGTGGTTTTATCGCCCTTGTTTATCCATTGATTGAGGCGGGGATTTTGTCGAAAGATATAGAGCTCGTATGTCATTCGCTTACCGGATACAGCGGCGGTGGAAAGAAGATGATTTCACAGTATGAGGAAGACGGAAGAGATAATGTTTTAGACTCCCCAAGACAGTATGGTCTAACTCAAAATCACAAGCATCTTAAAGAAATGATGAAAATCAGCGGGATAGAAAATGCACCGATTTTCTGCCCCATAGTTTCTGATTTTTACAGCGGTATGGAGGTTACTGTACCCATATTCAAGAGTATGCTTAAAAACGATGCAACCATAGATGACATAAAGAAAATTTATGCAGAAAAGTATAATACGGAAATTGTTAAATATGTAGAAGAGGCAGACGAAGACGGATTCCTTTCGTCAAATAAATTAAGCGGTAAGGACAGTATGGAGGTTATGGTATCGGGCAACGAGGACAGAATTTTGCTGGTTGCAAGATACGACAACCACGGCAAAGGTGCATCAGGTGCTGCACTTGAATGTTTAAATATTGTTCTGGATAACGAAAAGACGGCAAACCTTGATATATAATGGAGGATTAATATGAAGATTATAGATGGCGGCATATGTGCTGCAAAGGGATTTACCGCAAACGGTATTCATTGCGGTATTCGTAAAAACAAGGAAAAAAAGGACCTTGCTTTAATATATAGTGAGGTAAAAGCTGCAACGGCGGCTGTATATACAACTAATCTTGTGAAGGGTGCACCATTGTTAGTAACTAAAAACCATATTTCGGACGGACGTGCACAGGCTGTTATCTGTAACAGCGGTAATGCCAATACGTGTAATGCTAATGGTATTGAGATTGCGGAACAAATGAGCGATATAGTTTCCAAGAAACTTGGGGTGGATGTAGCTGATGTTGTTGTGGCGTCAACAGGCGTTATAGGTCAGCCTCTTGATATTGTTCCTATTGCCGACGGTATGGATGAGCTTGTTTCAGGACTTGGAAACTACAGCGAATATGCCGCAGAAGCTATTATGACTACTGATACAAAGCTTAAGCAGATTGCAGTTAGCTTTGATATTGACGGTGTGGAATGTAAAATCGGCGGTATTGCAAAAGGGTCCGGTATGATTCATCCTAATATGGCAACAATGCTTGTGTTTATTACTACCGACTGTGCAATAACTTCACAGATGCTTCAAAAGGCACTTTCTACAGATATACAGAATACTTTTAATATGGTAAGTATTGACGGCGATACATCTACAAATGATATGGTAAATATTCTTGCAAATGGTATGGCAGGTAACAAGCCTATAGATAAGGAAGACGAAAGCTTTGCCAAATTTATGGAGGCGCTAAATACTGTTACTGTGTATCTTTGTCAGAAAATTGCAGGTGATGGTGAGGGTGCAACAAAGACTATAGAATGTCATGTAGGCAGTGCGGCTGATGCTAATACTGCAAAGATTGTTGCAAAATCTGTTATATGTTCTTCATTGGTTAAGGCGGCAATGTTTGGCTCTGACGCAAACTGGGGAAGAATTTTGTGCGCAATAGGTTACAGCGGTGCTGATGTGGATGTTAACAAAATTGATGTTGCATTCAAATCTGATAAGGGTGTAATTGATGTGTGCAAAAATGGCGCAGGGGTTGATTTTTCTGAAGAAAAGGCTAAAGAAATTTTGCTTGAAGATAGAATTGAAATTGTTGTTGAGCTTAACAGCGGTAATGAATGTGCAACTGCATGGGGTTGCGACTTGACATATGATTATGTTAAAATAAACGGAGATTATCGTACTTGATTCGGAATGTAAAAAATGAGCAGAACACAAAAAATTTTTTTGTTATGAACAAACCTCCCCCTCGCAGTACTTTTGTACAGCGTCGGGCTCTGCCTTCGGTGTGGTTTGTCCATTCTGCAACATTTTTTACTATTCCAAATAAAAATATGAGAGGTATATGTTATGAAAATATCCAATGCAGACAGAGCTAAAATATTAACAGAAGCTTTGCCTTATATTCAAAAATACAACAATAAAATACTGGTTATCAAATACGGCGGCAATGCTATGATAAACGAGGAGCTTAAAGCAGCTGTTATGGGTGATATTGTATTGCTTTCACTTATTGGGGTAAAGGTTGTGCTTGTACACGGTGGCGGCCCTGAAATATCCGAAATGCTTAATAAAGTAGGCAAAAAATCGGAATTTGTAAACGGACTTCGTGTAACCGACAAGGAAACTGTGGATATTGTGCAGATGGTGCTTGCCGGCAAGGTTAATAAGAGCCTTGTTAACTTTATTCAGAATATTGGTGGCAAGGCTATCGGTCTTTGCGGTACTGATGGACATATGATTGAGGCGGAAATGAAGGACCCTGAACTTGGCTATGTGGGGGAAATTACAGACATTGATACTACACCGATACTTGATGTCCTTGACAAGGGTTATATTCCTGTTATTTCAACAATCGGTTGTGATAAAGAAGGTAATATTTATAATATCAATGCGGATACTGCTGCAGCAAAAATTGCAGGGAAATTACAGGCGGAAAGTTTTATTTCTATGACAGATATAAGGGGTCTTTTGCGTGATAAAGACGATGAGGATACTGTTATTCCTGTTGTAAACGTAAGTGAAGCACCTCAGCTCATACACGAGGGAATTATATCCGGCGGTATGATACCTAAGATTGAATGTTGTATTGAGGCTATAAGACAGGGCGTTGGTCAGGTGTTTATTATTGACGGACGTGTTCCTCATTCAATACTTATCGAAGTGCTTACCGACGAAGGTATAGGCACAATGTTCAAATAAGGAGTTTTAATGATGAATATTAAGCAGGTTGATAAAGAATACATAATGCCTACATACGGTCGTTTTGACCTTTGTATTGTTTCCGGTAATGGAAGCACATATTATGATGAGGACGGCAAAAAATATATAGATATGGGTACGGGTATTGCGGTTAATACCTTCGGTGCCTGCGACGATGAATGGAAAAAAGCGGTTGTTGAACAAATCAACAAAATCCAGCATACTTCAAACCTTTATTACAGTGAACCTTGTGTTAAACTTGCTAAAATCCTTTGTGAAAAAACGGGGATGAAAAAAGTTTTCTTCGGTAATTCCGGTGCAGAGGCAAATGAGTGTGCAATAAAGGGTGCAAGAAAGTATGGTACTGACCAAAATAAAGACAAAAATGTAATTATTACTTTAAAAGACAGTTTCCACGGTAGAACAATTACTACACTTTCTGCCACGGGGCAGGATGTGTTCCACAAAAACTTTACACCTTTTACAGAGGGGTTTGTACACGTTACTGCAAACGATATTGATGAACTCAAAAATGCAATAAATGACAGAGTTTGTGCAATAATGATTGAGGTTGTACAGGGTGAAGGCGGAGTTAACGCTCTCAATAGGGAATACCTTGATCAAATAGAAAAGATTACTACTGAAAATGATATTTTGCTTGTTGTTGACGAAGTACAGACAGGCAACGGCAGAACAGGTTCTTTGTACGCTTATATGCAGTTTGGATTGACACCTGATATTGTTTCTACTGCAAAAGGTCTTGCAGGAGGATTACCTATGGGTGCAACTATGTTTGGTGAAAGGGTTGAAAATATTCTTCCTCCGGGAACTCACGGTTCAACTTTCGGCGGTAATCCTGTTTGTGCAAATGCTGCCGTAAGCGTAATAAACCGTATTGACGACAAGCTTTTGGAATCTGTAAGGGAAAACAGTAATTATCTTATTGAAAAGCTTAAAAACATCAAGGGCGTTAAAAGCGTAAGCGGTCTTGGATATATGCTGGGTGTTGAAATTGACGGCGATGCAAAGGCGGTTGCAAATGAGTGTATTAAAAACGGCCTTCTGGTGCTTACTGCAAAGACTAAAATAAGACTTTTGCCCGCACTTAACATAACACGGGATGAAATTGACGAGGCATTGGAAATATTTGAAAAAGTGCTTAATAAGGAGAATTGATATGAAACTTAATCATTTTTTAAAACTTTCGGATGTAACAACGGAAGAAATAACGGAACTTTTAAATATGGCGGATCAGCTTAAATATGAAAAGAAAAACGGTATACCACACAAGCACCTTGAGGGTAAATCTCTTGGTATGATTTTTGAGAAATCATCTACAAGAACACGTGTTTCCTTTGAAGTTGGTATGTATGAGCTTGGGGGTAATCCCTTGTTTTTAAGCTCTAATGATTTGCAGATAGGCAGAGGTGAACCTGTTGAGGATACTGCAAGAGTTTTGTCAAGAATGCTTGATGGTATTATGATAAGAACTTTTGAACAAAAGGAAGTTGAGGATCTTGCAAAATACGGATCTATTCCTGTAATCAACGGTCTTACAGATTATTGTCATCCTTGTCAGGTACTTGCGGACCTTATGACTATACGTGAACATAAGATGTCACTTGCGGGTTTAAAGCTTTGCTTTATAGGTGACGGTAATAATATGGCAAACTCACTTATTGTAGGTTGTATAAAGATGGGAATGGCTGTATCAATAGCCTGTCCTGAAGGGTATAAGCCGGATGTTGAAATAATGAAGTGGGCTAGCGAAAACGGGGATTTCGAGTGCATACCTGATGTACTCGTAGCAGCAAAGGATGCAGACGTTTTGTATACAGACGTTTGGGCATCTATGGGTCAGGAAGAGGAAGCAAAGGAAAGACAAAAGGTATTTAAGAATTATCAGATTAATGATGACGTAATGGCAGTTGCTAAGCCGGATGCTATGGTGCTTCATTGTTTGCCTGCACATAGGGAAGAAGAAATTACAGCAAAAGTTTTTGAAGAACACGCTAACGAGATTTTCGATGAATCTGAAAACAGATTGCATGCACAGAAAGCTGTTATGGTAGCTTGTATGGGCAACGATAATTAAAAATAAATATATTAAAATAAAAACAGAGAAATGATATGCACCCCAAAAGTTAGACACTTTTGGAGGTGCATATTTTTATGAGTAAAAAAGGGCAAAAACAAAGAAAGTACTCGCCAGAATTCAAAGCATCTGTTATAATGGATATGCGGGAACATCGATTATCGTATTG
>JAZOOD010000047.1:0-3718 GCA_045654805.1 Clostridia bacterium
GAATTAGAGAAATATATCCATTACTACAACAATGAAAGAATTTCTGTGAAATTAAAAGGAATGAGTCCGGTACAATACCGAACTCATTCACAAGCAAGTTAATATTTAATTTTTGTCTAAACTTTGGGGTTCACTTCAAAACAGAAAAATCTCTTGCTATTTCATCGGCAAATTCAGGTGTTAAGTTTTTGCCTTTTGGATAAACAACGCTGATAGTCTTTTCCGCCATACCCGTGTAGGTAGAAAAGTTATTTATGTTCTTGTAGGGTGTTTCGCTTGGGGAATCAAGCTTTATCATATATCCGAAAAATTCCTTATCCTTTGCATTTTTAGTAAGATTCAGCCTCACTCCGTCTTCCCCTGCTGTGATTTTTTCAATAGCAACGTAAACGCCCATATACTCTCCGTTTATCATAAGCTCGCAAAATCTGACGTTCGGGCTGTATTCCATAATTTCTCCGGCTATGTTATACCACATATATGTTCTAATTAAAGATTTATCAAGAAAAGGTCCGTGAAGTGCCCATTCGCTGTGAGCATCCATCCCCATAAATTCCTTATGGTTATCAGTCCCGTCATTAGCAATTAAATCAATTGAGTAACCCAATTTATCAAAGGTTCATGATGAATTTCCTCTTGCGTGAACAACGGCATCACTTATTAAATCGGGAGTATCTTTGATATGATGATTCACTCCATCTTTGCTAGTGATTTCAATTTTTGCAATAATCTCATCCTTACCGTCAGGGGTTTTTTCGTATGCTATAGTGAGCCCTGTTGCAGAATCAACGATGGCTCTTCCCGGGATTTCAACACCCTCAGGGGTGTATATTTCCATTAATGGAAGATGAGTACAGAATACTTCATTGTTATGATTACATGCTTTGGGTGTTTCTGCTTCCAAATGTTGATGATAGCGGACAGAGCTGTCCTCCGGTTCGCTCGTTAAAAAGCAAACGACAATCACCATTAAAAAGGCAAGTATAATCGATGTAAAACCAATTATTTTATATTTCATGCCTTTCGCCTCCTAAAAATCAGTTTGAAATCTCGTCGTTCTGCATTACTGTATTTACGTACTCAATATTGCCGACTTTATATATTTCGTCACAGATGGCGATATTATTCTTTCGTTCTGCATTTATAAGCAACTTTTGGGTTATTTCATAAATAAATTCAATAGATTCATAGGTTGAGTTTTTAACTCTTAAAACTGCCTTTGCGCCAAAGAACTTAAACATTACTGCCTGAATTGCAGCTTCCTTTGTTCTTGAACCCCTAATAATTACAAGCATACGGTTATTGTTTTTAATTGCACCAAATATAAGAAGAAGCACAAACACAACTAAGCTTCCAATACATGCTACAACAAAGTCCCCAACTCCACAGCAGATACCTACAATAATGGTCCAGAATATGTAAACTGTATCCCTTGAGTCTTTAATGGCAGTCCTGAAACGAACGATAGACAGTGCACCCACCATACCAAGTGACAGTGCAACATTGTTGCCGATAACCGTCATAACCATTGATGTAAGTACGGTAAGCACTACTAATGAAACATTAAACTTTTTACTGTAAATTGTTCCTCTGTGAGATATCATATAGGATATAAAAATTAAAAATCCCAAAATACCCGCAACTATAATATTTGATGCAATCTGCTCCCACGTAAGAGTGGATTGGTCCTTAATTAAATTAAAAATTTGACTTCTCACTTTAAAAATCTCCTTTAATTAGATTTCAGCATAGCTTTGCTGCCTTGCCAAAGCATATTTACTTACCGACAACTCACTTTTATTTATACTGTTTATAAACTGCCTGATATAGTCTAGCAAAAAACCATTGAATTTTACCTCTAAAACAACATTGAATTTATCAAGCACAGGATACATCACGAGATTTTCGGAAAACAAATCAAAATTTGTTTCTGTTGCAACAATGTTGTTATCGAAAGTAATTCTGATTTTATTTTCCTTTGCAATATACGCCTTTCTATTGTACTGCACAATTGTTTTGGGACGGTAGCATTTATATTGCATAAGTCCGTAACATTCTTTTGCAAAATCTTCTTCATATTTTAAAAGAACGTCATACCGACCTTTGATTAAATCCTGTGCATCTTCCTTTGTCATTTTAAGGGAACGTTTTTTTTGTGAGGCACCTTGCTTTTGCTTCATTTCAAGCATTGCATAATCATACTTTGGATCATAAATACGGAGACGTATTTTCCGCCTTGTTTCAACACCTTCAAGTTTTTCAAAAAAATCGTCATCATAGACAGTATCAAAATACAGCGATCTTATAATATATCCGTCTGTTCCGTTGTGTTCATCCTGAAGTAGCAAACCATCGAGATAATGTGATTTTTTCCTGAATTCTTCAAGACTTATTAAGAATTTCTTTTCCTCTCTTGTAACTACATTCATAAAATTCCTCCGATAAAAACAAAAAAACTGCAACAATAGAAAGCCCTGACAGACTTTTATCATTGCAGCTGGACTAGCATAGCCAAAAGACCTTAGCCTCTTTGCTTTGCGTCATCGACTTTCACCGATTTTGCCAAATATTTATCTTCTAATAGTTTTAACACAATAAATTGTCTTTGTCAAATAAAATTTAGTATAACAATTTGTATTATCAATTCATATAACTAAAATCTTTTTATTTCCAATTGTACTGCTTAAAATAAGATTAAAATTTTGATATCACACTTTCAAATAAATTTTACAATAAAAAAAGGGTATATCCTTTTGGATACACCCTTCGGAAACTTAAATTAGTTAAGTTCAGCAAAATATTTGATTGTTCTAACCATCTGGCTTGTGTATGAATTTTCGTTATCATACCAGGAAACAACCTGAACTTGTGTATAGTCTGTTCCTTCGATAGGTGAAGCCATTGTCTGAGTAGCATCAAACAATGAACCATATTTCATACCGATAACGTCTGAAGAAACAAGTTCTTCTTCTGTATAACCATATGATTCTGTAGCAGCAGCTTTCATAGCAGCGTTGATTTCATCAACTGTAACCTTACCTTTAACAACTGCAACAAGAATTGTTGTAGAACCTGTAGGTGTAGGTACACGCTGAGCAGAACCGATAAGCTTACCGTTAAGTTCAGGAATAACCAGACCAATAGCTTTAGCAGCGCCTGCTGAGTTAGGAACAATGTTCACTGCAGCAGCACGTGCTCTTCTGTAATCGCCCTTAGGATGAGGACCATCAAGAGTCATCTGATCGCCTGTGTAAGCGTGAATTGTGCTCATAATACCACTTTCGATAGGAGCAAGATCGTTAAGAGCTTTAGCCATTGGAGCCAAGCAGTTTGTTGTACATGAAGCAGCAGAGATAACTGTATCTTCAGCCTTCAATGTATCGTGGTTAACATTGTAAACGATTGTAGGAAGATCATTACCTGCAGGAGCAGAAATAACTACCTTTTTAGCACCCGCTTCAATATGTGCTGAAGCCTTTTCTTTAGATGTGTAGAAACCTGTGCATTCCAAAACAACGTCAACACCGATTTCTCCCCAAGGAAGATCCTTAGCGTTTCTTTCAGCATAGATCTTGATTGTCTTGCCATCAACTGTGATTGAATCTTCACCAGCTGAAACTGTATCAGCAAGAGCATATCTGCCTTGAGATGAGTCATACTTTAAAAGATGAGCAAGCATCTTAGGGCTTGTCAAGTCGTTGATAGCAACAACTTCATA
>JAZOOD010000048.1:0-1602 GCA_045654805.1 Clostridia bacterium
CCATTTTTATAACAATGAAAGAATACAACTAAAAACAAAACTGACACCACATGAAATGCGATGTCAGTATATTGCTTAAAGTAAATATTTTGCCATGGGTATCCTTTTTTGTGTTGTCTGCACAAAATGGTGCAGTTCAAAGTCGGTTGCCTTTTTTATTTTTTAAAATACTGTTGACAAATGAAAATGTATATGGTATATTAACTGTACTAATACAATTAATACAGTTGTGTGGAGGTGATATGATGATTAATGTGGATTACAAGGACGGACGTACGTTGCACGAGCAGATTGAGGCAGGCATAAAAGACCTGATAATAAACGGAGTACTCGGTGCTGATGAGCAGTTGCCCTCTGTAAGGGAATTGTCTGTAAGCCTTACAGTAAACCCAAATACGGTGCAAAGGGCGTATAAACAACTTGAAATTGACGGCTTTATATACAGTGTCAAGGGCAAGGGCAACTTTGTAGCACCCATACAGGGTAAAATGGATAAAAAAAGGGCAGAGGAATTGTATTTAAGCCTTACATCAACAGTAAAAGAGCTGATGTTTATGGGTGAGGATAAAGATACCATAGAAAGCATCATAAACAATATATATGGGGAAAGGGAGGAAAAGGAATGATTGTTGTAAAAGACGTTGTAAAATATTTTGATGATTATAAAGTCCTTGATGAAATATCAATTCACGTGCGTAAGGGGACAATATACGGTCTTATAGGTCCTAACGGTGCAGGAAAGACCACGGTTATAAACCACATAAACGGTGTTTTAAAGCCTGTAAGCGGTGAAATAACAATTGACGGCGAAAAGATTTATGAAAATGAAAGTATTAAAAAGAAAGTATTGAATATTGCAGACGACTGGTTTTATTATGCTACCTTTACCATAAAGGAAATGGCAAAGTTTTATGCTAATGTGTACCCTGATTTCAGGTGGGAACGTTATTATGCTATAGAGGAAATTTTTAAGATTGATGAAAAAAGACAAATCCGCAAGCTTTCCAAGGGTATGAAAAAACAGGTTGCCTTCTGGCTTTCACTTTCTGCTATGCCTGATGTGCTTATACTTGACGAGCCGTTGGACGGACTTGACCCTGTAATGCGTAAGCAGGTTTTAAACCTTGTTATTGCCGACGTGGCGGACAGGGAAATGACAGTTTTGGTTTCATCACACAATCTGCGTGAGCTTGAAGACATTTGCGACTGGGTAGGTATTATACATAAGGGTAAAATGATTATAGAAAAGCCTTTGGATGACCTTAAGGGCAATGTTCACAAATATCAGGTGGTATTTGGTGAAAAGGGTATAAGCGGACTTGAAACAGGTGAGGATGTACTCCACGTATCCAACACAGGTGCGGTGTATAATATCATCATTCGCGGTAATGCAGAGGAAACCGATGCAAAGATAAAGGCTGTGTCGCCTGTTTTGTGCGAACGTGTAAGCCTTACTTTGGAGGAAGTATTTATCTACGAGTTGGGAGGTTTGGGTTATGACTTTAAAAACATCATTGTTTAATAAGGGTATATATAAATCCACAGTAAGACGTTACCTTTGGGGTGCAGTGCTGTATTTTATAATACTGTTTATGTCTACGG
>JAZOOD010000049.1:0-3088 GCA_045654805.1 Clostridia bacterium
AAATGGGCGTTTGTCAGCGATTTCGCAAGGCTTAAGATAATTTATGATAACGGCGGAATTTATTTAGATACCGATGTTGAGCTTATAAAGCCTATTGATGATTTGCTTGAAAGCAAAGGATTTATGGGGTTTGATGAAAAAGGCATTGTTGCAACGGGTCTTGGATTCGCTGCAGAAAAAGGAAACGAGATAATTGGAGAGTTTTTGAAAGACTATGATGATATACCGTTCGTTTTGGAGGATGGTAGCTTTGACCTTACTCCTTGCCCTGATCGAAATACAGATGCATTAAAAAGACTTGGTATGGATATTAAAAATACAAACCAGACTTTTATGGATATGGTTTTTCTTCCAAGAGAGTATCTTTGTCCGATGGATTATTATACCGGAAAAAAGACTATAACTAAAAACACATATTCCATACATCATTACAGCGCTTCATGGACATCGGATGTAACAAAAAGAACAACGAGGATTAAAAGGATTATCGGTGTTAAGATGTATGACAAGCTATACGGCAAGTTTTTGCATAAATTCAAGTGGTTGGAGTGGTAATATGCCTGAACAAATTATGAATAAAATTAAAAAGAGTATTTTACCCCAGTGGAAAGTGTGCTTTATCTCTGCACTTATTATGGGACTTATTGCTCATTTATATAAAATTACAAATTGGCTTCCTAATTGGGATGGTCTTGTTTTCAGATATGATGCGCAAAATATGATTTCAATGGGAAGGTGGTTTCTCCCGGTAGTGTGTGCTCCAAGTTCCTTTTATGATCTGCCATTTATTACAGGTATTATGGCAATAATCCTTCACGGACTTGGTGCTGTATTCATTTTAAAAATGTTTGGTGTCAGAAAAAATATAACAGCAGCATTTATAGGTGCATTAGTTGCCACGTTCCCTACGGTTACGTCTGTAATGATGTATAACTATGTGGCAGACGGTTATGCCCTTGCATTCCTTTTTTCGTGTATTGCGGCGATGCTTCTTACAAAGGACAAGCCATGTTATATCAGTTCTTTGGTTTTGATAGCATTATCAGCAGGAATATATCAGGCGTACATAACAGTTACAATAATGTTGTTACTTTTAAGCTTGATTCATGATGTACTTTACAAGAATATAGACTTAAAAAAAATATTAATTAAATGCTTAAAGTTTTTACTGACAGGCGTTTTGGGTATGGCACTATATTATCTGGTGATGACAATTCTTCTCAAAATTACGGGGACAACACTTTTAGATTATCAGGGATTTGACAATGCAGCTTCTTTGAAGGGCTTTGATGTAGCAGGGGCATTATACACAATCAAAGAGTCTTTTACCGCCTATTTCTTTGATTTTTCAAAAGGAGCAACTGTGTTTGGCATAATAAACTCTATTGTGTTTGTTTTGACTTTTGTCTTATATTTGGCAGATGTTATTAAAAACAAATTAAGTATTGGCAAAATCCTGATGCTTGGCGTTTTTGTGATTTTACTGCCTATCGGAGCAAGTGTGCTTAGCTTTATAAACAGCGGAATAGATTATCATAACCTGATGAAAATGGGTTTTTTAGTATTTTATTTGTTGCTTATACTGCAATACGAAAATTCAGAGCAAAATGCTTTAAAGTCTTGGGCAATACTTGGTGTTTCGGCTTTACTAATATTTAATCAGACAATTATTGCAAATGTCAGTTATCATAAACTGAATATGGCTTATGAAAAGTCTTATGGCACTTTAATCCGTATTGCGGACCGAATCGAACAGACCGAAGGTGCCGGAGAATGTGATAGTATTTTAGTTTTAGGCTATCTTCCCGAAAGTGAGGCTTATAGCGCAGAGCTACCACCTGATATGACGGGAACAACAGATGGCTATATTTTGAGAGCAGATGATGAAATAGTTGGTCAAAGTGTTTTATGCAGTGCATTAAATGATTATTGCGGAAAAAATTATAAATTTATTTCAGGTGAAGAAAAATCAGAGCTTCTGAAAACAATTGATACAGACAGTTTAAATAACTGGCCTGCAAAAAATTCAATATCAGTCATTGATAATGTAATTGTTATAAAGCTTGGGGATTAAGAGGTAAATAATATGGTATATTTTTGTGCGGACGATTATGGTATATCTACCTATGGCAATAGTCGCATAGAAAATTGTCTTGAAAATGGGGTTTTAAACAAGGTTAGTGTTTTGCCAAACGGCGAAATATCAGATTTCAAACAGCGTTTGGCAGGTACTAATACGACACTATCTTTACATATTAATTTGGTGGAGGGACGTCCGCTTTCGGAACCAAATGATGTTGATTTGCTAATATCGGATAAAGGATACTTTAAATATTCATTTATAGGCTTGTTTTTTCTCTCCATCTCAAATAAAAGGAAGGAATTTGAAAAACAAGTTTATACAGAAATGCAAAGTCAGATTAAATTTTGGAAAAAGGCTGCGGACGAAAATACATCCATTTCGATAGATAGTCATCAGCACACTCATATGATACCACTTATTTTTAAAACTCTGATGCGTGTAATAGAAGATGAAGGTCTAAATGTCCAAAGTATTCGTATTCCTGCAGAGCCAATTTCACCATATGTTTTTACACCATCATTATATTTTGAATATAACCCCATAGGTTTGATAAAACAATGGCTTTTAAAAATGCTTGCTTTTGCAAACCGAAGGGAATTGAAAAAATCAAAAATACAATCTGCATATTTTATGGGAATTTTGTTTTCGGGTAAATTAAACGAAGCAAGAATAAGAAAACTGCTTCCGCACTATCTGAAACTTGCAAATAAATATAATAAAAATATTGAGATTGGATTCCATCCGGGATATGTAAAAAGCGGAGAGAAATTGCTTGACGGAAGCAGACAAGATTTTAGTAAGTTTTATTATTCTCCCTGGCGTAATACAGAGTACAATACACTTTTAAATTTTAACTATGAATAAATGAAAGAAGGATTCAAAAATGCCCTACATTGATAGTGAGAAAGTTGACGAGAAAACAAGAGTAAAATTGGAAGCTTTAATCGAAAAATCCTATTTAGGATATTGGAGAAAGAAAAGACTCTTTGATATATTCTTTGCTAC
>JAZOOD010000050.1:0-6043 GCA_045654805.1 Clostridia bacterium
AACAACACTTTATTACCGCAACCCACGCACCTTACAGACAATCCGACAGCGGCAGTTGTTTTCCCTTTTCCGTTTCCAAAATAAGTTTGTATCATAACATAATCTCCTGATTTAATTTCCGTTTCTTGCAGAATAATGACCGCCGACATCATTGCCCAAGTCGCAGGTATATACCCATTCTATCTTGTCGCCTGCTTTAAGCTGATAACGGGAACAACCGTAATTGGGGAACCAGTCATTGACTTTATACATCCACCCCGAAAGCTCACCACAGTCAAACTCATAAAGGTTTGCTATGCCTTCGATATATGCACTATTGTATATGGGTGTGTTTTCAAACTCCATATGTATTTTATTCCGTTTCATTTCTCTCACAAGCACATTGAACACACTTTCGCCTTCATAGAATGTAACGGTCTTTTCTGCGAATATTACACCGTCTTTAGGGACGATATCAACCTTCTCGCTATCGAGCCATCCAATGTTTTGCAAAATCGTATCGCATCTGACAGATAAGGTGCAAGTAAGCTCTTTATCTGTAATTACTGCATTTTCCGGCTCAATAGGTACAGGTTTCCCTTCAGGAACGGGATCAGTTCTGTATTGGTCTTTTCCTGTAACCTCGTTTATCACCATTCCTTGTTCTTCGGAATATTCTTCGTTGCTTTGCTTTATTTCAGCAGAAGATGTTGTTTCTTCGGCAGAGGGTTGTGTGCTTTCTGCGATTTTATCTGCCATAGCAATCTTTTCTGCCGGAGTCATAGGAGTTCCGTCTTGCTTTTGAGGTTTATTTTCTTCTGTGGCAGGTGCATTTTCTTCCTTAATCGGAATATCGCTGATAGTTTTTTCTGCCTCTTTTATTTCTTCTTTTGTAGGTTCGTCATTTTGAACTACTGAAGCTGTTTCCTTAGGCTGAGGGGTCCATCCAAGAAGTCCCGGTGCATCACCGCCATACCAAAAGACAAACGCTAATACGATTGCGATAACAACACCTGCTATTATTTTGTTTTTATGTTTGCTCATCTAATTCCTCCTTACAGAAGATTTGCAGACAAAAGCATATTGTAAAGCATAGATGCTATTTCTGCTCTTGTAACGGATTCTTTTGGCTTTATATCCATAACGCTGTCATCAAGAATTTTTTCATTGTAGCAAAAAGCAAGTGAGCTTTGCGACCACTCGGAGGCCTTTACATAGTCAAAGAACTGTGCCAAGCTATCACGAATGCTAAGTGCGTCCATTTCTGTATCCATTCCGCAAAGCGAAGCTGCTCTTGTAACCATTACTGCCGCTTCTTCACGGGTTATTGTACCGTTAGGGTTAAATTCATTTTCGGATACACCTTTTATTATTCCATAGGAGTATGCAGTACCCACATAGTTATAAAACCAATCGTTTGTTGTTACATCCTTAAAAATAACATTGCTCTTCTGCGGTAGTCCAAGACCTCTTGCAATAATTGTTGCAAATTCTGCTCTTGTCATGGTACTTTCAGGCTCAAAACTATTTTCTGACTTGCCGTTTATTATTCCTCTTGATGCTAAAGCTTCAATGGCGGTTTTATCTTTATGCTGGGCAATGTCGGCAAATGTCTTGCCTGGATTTACAACATTCATTTTCTTAATATCCGGATTCTTTCCTGATAGTCCTATTGCATCTAAACTGATATTAAGCTTTTTAGCATCACTCATATCATAAAGTGTGTTTCTTCCTTCGTTTGCACGCTTTAATGCAACGAGAGCATAAAAGCATTGTTCTGTTGCCATTAAGTTTGTAGAATCTCCGTGTACATGCTTAAATCCTTTTCCGCTATCATAGTATGTAAACAGATTATCAAGCACAGACTTTCCGTTTTTAACGAAACGTTTATCGTCAACCGGAATACCAAGTTCGCTAAGGGCAACGAGCACCTGAACACTACTCTCGGAGGTTTCAACTTCATAACTTGAAAATCCGCCGTTTTCTTTCTGCATAAGAGATAAGCAGTTTAGTGCTTTTTCTGTTGCTGACTCGACCTTGTCATTATCCTGATATTTTGAAAGAGCCTGAAGTGCCATTCCCGTAACATCAGGATCAGCTACATCTCCCGATAATGCCCATCCGCCATCGGAGGTTTGCTTTTCGAGAATATGGTTTATATACATTTCTCTTGTTGCCTGAACCTTTGCACTTGGGTTATTTGGCATATCATAGTTTCCGCTATCAAGTGCAATGAGTGCCCATATAGCTCCGTTTACACCTTGCCATATAGTTTTTTCATAATCCCCAAGCGGTCCTAAAAGGTTGTAGCCTGCAACATTTTGAGGGTTCTTACCGATAGCTGTGAGAGCAACAATTACCCTTGAATATTCTGTATATTTTTTGTTATGAAGTACGCCACCGCAGTCTTTTACATATCTTGTAACCCGCTGATAATAATTCTCAAAATATTCATCGGGGATATCCATATCGCATCTGGCAAGTCCCAAAACCGCCCATTCGCCACCAATGGAGCCAACTTGCGGCTCTTTTACAGTTTCATATAAATAATTTCCAACACTTTCTAAAGTAGCATTTACTTTGTTGTTATCAAAAGCCAACGCTCCTGATGAAAGGCTGAAAAGAATTGACAAAGTTAAAATTATTCCTATAAATTTCTTCATTCTTAACGCTCCTTTAAAACGGCAATAGCGAGCAGTCAGTTTTTGTAACCGACTGTTCGCAACTTACCGTAAATTGTTATTTTGCTACATTCTCACAAAAACGCATGAGAATCGCCGCAACCTGAGCACGGGTTGCCGTAGCTTTCGGTGAAAGCGTGGTTTCACTTGTACCATTTACAAGTTCTGTTTTGTTAGCCCAACGAATTGCATCAAGTGCCCAATCGCTTACATCTGCTGTATCTGCAAAGCTTGAAATATCTGCAACATCGCTTACATTAACCCCAAGCATTTTTGCAAAGCGGTAGATAATAAGTGCCATCTGTTCACGGGATATATCACTATCGGGTGCAAACTCTGTTGCACTAATACCACTAACAATCCCATTTGCAGCCGCCCAAGCAACCGCATCAGAATACCACTGACCTTTAGCTACATCTTTAAAGTTATGTGTGCTTTCAACACTTTCAGGCTTTGCCATTCTGTAAAGAACAGTTACAAGCATAGCTCTTGACATTTTACTTTCAGGTTCAAAACCGTTACCCATACCTTGCATAAGATTATTTTCATACACATACTTTACGCAATTATAATGCCAATCGTCTTTTTTAACATCGGCAAAGGTGGTTTCTGTAAATGTTTTTTTGGTGGTTTCTTCTTTTTGTTCTTCCTTTATTTCCTCTTTATCATCCTTCTTTTCATCCTCTGTTTTGTTGTTTTTATTTGCAGAAGAGGAAGACGAACCTGAATAGAAAGGATCACCGATATCTTTACCAAGCTGACAGGTATATTGCCACTTGATTACATCTCCATTTTTCACTTCAAATTCTGATGCGCCATATTCAATAAATGTCTTATTGAGCGTAATCATCCAACCTGAACCGACACCTGCATCAAATTCACCAAAAGAATCATAGCTAATTCCTTTAAGAGTAAAATCACCGATTGATGCAAGATAAAAACCGCTTTTTGTGGTGCCTGTATGCTGATATGTAAAGCCTTGTGCATCAAGCAAACGGAGAGTTACATCTGCAACTGTATCGCCATCTGTAAACGGCACTCGTTTTGATGAAATTATTGTGCCAAGAGCTTTTGGATAAGTGACATTAGATTCGCCCTTCACTCGTTTTCCGTTATCTGTAAAGCTGATAGTCACATAACCATCAATTTCATCGCCCGAAATATCATATTCCGTAGAAGGAGTAGATGAAGATGTGTTCGACTTTTCTTTGACTGTTAAAGTAACGGTATGTGCATCGCTTTCTGTTTCATTGTCTTTTGCAACAAAGGTAATTGTATATGTTCCAACACTATCCGGAGTAAATGTATAATACGCATCTTCTACCAAAATTGCATCACTATCATCAACTTTTGCGGTATATGTGAGAGCATCGTTATCACGGTCTGTGAAAACCTTTGACATACTGAGAGCGTATGTACCGCCAAGATTAAGTGTTGCAGTTTGAGGTGCATTTTCACGGATATACGGTGCTGTGTTATCGCTTGGAAGCATCCCTAACTTCACAGTAATATCAGGAAGTATGCTACGGGTATGGAAAGATGTTGCACTTCCTCTGGTGCCACTTCCGCTATCCGGAATATTTCGGTGACTTTCTCCGTCATCAGGGAAAGCAGTAACGCCGATTACCCCAAGACCAATATATCCCTCTGAAAGAGTGAATTCGGTTTCTTCAGTATTTTCAGGAACAGTAAACTTTACTGTGGCACCTTCCTTTGAGAAGTTGTATTGTTTACCTTCGTTTCTGACAGTTTCATCACCAAAACTGTAATGAAGGTGAACACCTCCATCACCATCCGTATTGTTCTTGTATCCGGGATTATATGTACCTGCAATTTTCGGAATCGGTGTGTGTACTCCAATAAGTGTAAGGCTTATTTCATCGCCTGCTGCGATAGGTTTGCCCGGATGTGTATTGTTCTTGACCTTAAGTTCAACTTTGTCACCACGAACCACCTGATATGCTATTCCGCTATCAGTAGTAACACGGATAATGTTGTTGCCCGATACAATCGGTGCAATATATGCACCGTCTATCGCTTCAAGAACAGTGTAGCTTTCACCTTTATCTCCCGATACTGCAACTTCGGTTATTGTTCCTTCCGCAAAAGAGGGAGATAGCTTGATTTCTCCGCTTTCACCTAGGAAGTAGAGAGTATCAAATTCAGCATCCCAAGATTTAGAGTTTGTTTCTGTATAAACCATACTTCCTGCGCTTGCTTTGCTCTTAATGCCAAAATCAACATCAGGAACATCTGCACCAACAGTAACTACAAAAAGTCCACATCTTGCAGGATCGCTTGCACCGTACACGCCATCAAACGAGCTTCCGGTGATATTTATAGCATCATAAGTAACCTCAACAATCGCAGTTCCTTCGCCTATGGCAGTAAGCTTTTGCCAATTACCGCTACCGTTAGTTGTAGGCTGATTTTCGATAGGCTCAAGGCGGATTACATCCTCACCCGAAAGAATATTATAATGGAAATCAGGTTCAATAATGTGGTTGTTGTAAGTAAGGTCAATAATCTGCCATGTTCTGTATGCTTTTATAGTTTTAGTTCCGCCAAGGTCTAAAGAAAGATGATTTTGCTGATTGATATTGAGAAGTAAGCTGTCATCACCAACCATTGCAGCATCAGAAGTTTCTGTAAAGTAGTTAGTTCTGTCTGTTGGGAGCTTATCATCTTCTGTGTGAAGTACCGTCACAGAATTTCCGGTTTTAATATATCCTGCTTTAGTAAGTTTACCTTCCATTGACACACGGTAACTAAGACCACTATCTGCCGCAAAGTAGTGTGTGGATGTACCATTCTCGTTATCAACCGTTGCAAGCGGTTCATAAATCGTATGCACAAAGTAGTTGCTCTGATATTTAAATAACCTTGCAGTTGCTCCCGTTGTTGTTATAACTGTTTTGGGGTTCTTATACGGTACTTTAATCGTCACTTTACGGGTAGCTTCGGTTATGTTAAGTGTTTCGGTTTTGGCACTATATGCGGATGCATTTTCAGGTGATGCCGTAAATGTATATTCTGCTTCAGGTATCAGCAGGAATTTACCATCAACACCTACTGCGTTATAGTCACCGTAAGAAACACCGAAAGAACCTGAAACCGCTTTATCACTAAAATCAATAATTTCTGTCTGCACCTTGCAAAGTTTTACGGCACTTTCACTTGATGCGGGAATTACCATACCACCGAAACTCTCATCACGAACAGAAATTAGAGAAACATTATCAGGAACAGATACAGTATAAGTTGTATATCCGTCTGTAGATTCGCCTTTTACAGCAATAAGCGTATCACCCAAAATATCTGTTCCGGTTTCATCATAACCGTTTGTTATGTAAAAGGTCGGAATGATGTCATCAGGAAGTAAC
>JAZOOD010000051.1:0-23294 GCA_045654805.1 Clostridia bacterium
GTCATGGGCGAGACCATATGTACAAAAAGCACTTGAACTTGGCATCCTTAAAGGTGATGAGGGTGGAAAGCTAAGGCTTACGGATGACAGGATATGGACCCTTGTTGTCAATTTGAGGATGGATGGGATTATGGAATAGGGCAATGTCTTTGCGGCATTGCCTTTTGTTATACAAGGAGGTATTAAAATGGCGAATTATCAGAATATGAAAATTGAGGATTTATACAGACTAAGAGATAATAAGGTGAATTACGGCAATACGAATAACCAGACGTACAAGGATGTATATAGCCTTAATAATAAAAACATAAGAGCTGCATACGGTATGACGGATGCTGACGATGTATCTTTGAATCAATTAGACCAATACATAGCGGCGGCGGAAAAACAGCAGGCAACTGACAATCAAAAAAATGGACTTTTGACAAATTTAACCCAAAAGGCAATGAATGGGGATGTACAAGTACAAAAGTCCGCTGATGCGGTAAAAAACTTTAATTATAACCCAAGTACAGACCCTGCGTATCAAAGTTATGTGGATATGTACAACAGGCAAGGGCAGAGTGCGGCAAAAAGTACATTGAATAATCTTAATTCCGCAAATATGGGGCGTAACAGTTCATATTCCGCAGCGACTACGGCACAGGTACAGCAGGCTTATGCACAAAAGGCAAGTGAAATGATACCTACACTTGCAGAGCAGGCATATAACAGACTTCTGCAGAGGTATAGCATTGACAAGGATATGTCAGATACGCAGTTTAACAGAGAGCTTACTGCATATCAGACTGTGGCTGATGCGGCTACAAGAGAGCTTACTGATGAACAATTAAGAGACCAAAATCAGCATAATAAATGGTCATATGAACAGGATTATAAATATGGACCTACCGAAAGGGAACAGGGCATAAAGATGAATGATTTGAATTTGAGAGATACTGAAAACACAGTAAATCTTAACGAGAAATATACCGAAAAAGAAAGACAGTTAGGCATACAGGGTGCAGAAGCTGATATTGCGAATGTTTACTCCACAATTAACAAGAGAAGCATGAGTGGTTCTTCGGGCGGTTCAAATAGTTACAGTAAACAGGGGAATATGGCTAATGCAGATAGAACGATAAGTCAATGGCTTTACTCTCCATATGATATGAGTGGCACAAAAGAGTGGAAAACAGGATATTTTGATGCCACACCACAGTATATAGCTGTAGAAAAAATGAAAGACCCGACTATTGCCAACAATGTCATAGACACTTTGATAGCAAGTGGATATACTTATGCGCAGGCTGTAAATAAATTAGATGAGTATAAGACCAACATTACTATTGAAACTATGAAAATTGAAGGTAAAGACGGTTGGAACGACCCTGACGTTGTAAAAGAAAGAAAATCAGTGATATTTGGATAAAAGGGGGCTTAAGTTATGCCGGTATTTGAGTTTATGAAAAATGGTGTGGATATTAGTTGGGATTGGGAAAAAAGAAAATCTAAAACGCAAAATAATCCACCAAAAAACACAAACAGTCCAACAGCACCTTCTAAAAATATATCTGTGAGCCAAAATTCTTCACGCAAAACACAAAATAGAGATGAATATGACAACAATGTGAGAAAAAACTACTCGGAAAATGTAAAGGACAGACAGGCTGAACAGTTGGCATCACAATATACTGTAAAGGAATTGAAAAAGCAACAGGACGTGTTGAAAGCAAAACTGCGAGGGGTACAAGAAAGCGGAGGAAGGATATCGTATAACATAAATACTCCCAAAGATACAAAAAACGCGTTGCAAGATGAGATAAAAAAGCTTAATGATTCTATAGAAATATATGAACGTGCAAGAGTAAAAAGGACACAGGCGGATGATGATAACAAAAAGAATAGTTACGAAGCATTAAAAACTAATTCTGATTTTGAAGAAAAATCAAAACCTGTGTATAAAGACGAAATGGCATCATCTGTTCATGCAGGCGTGGTTGGTGGAACATATTACAGAGGCGACTTTATAAAAAACGATGCAAAAATAGGGATTCATCCATATATTGGCTATATGAATGATGACGAGAAGGACATTTATAATTATTTGTATAACACCAAAGGTGAAAAGGATGCTGAAGAGTACATCGAATTTATAAGACGAAACCTTAATGAAAGACAAGCCATAGAAGAAAGTAAGATGAATAAAAAATATGCTAAAGAACATCCTGTTGATGCAACTGTTTCTACAATTTTATCGACACCGGTTAGGGGTGTTAGTGGCGTTATTGGTGCTGTTAGTCAAAATGTGAAAAACAATATGACAGGGCGTACAGACACGATAGACATAAATTCTGATGGTTTTGCTTTGGAAAGATTTACACAAGAAACAAGAGAAGGCATCACTGAAGATATGAGTGGATTTGGGGCATTTTTGTATAACACAGGCGTATCAATTGGGGAAAACCTTGTTACACTTCCATTCGGTGGAACAATAACAATAGCTTCGATGGCAGGTAGTGCGTTTTCAAGTTCTGCATATGATGCGACCAAAAGGGGAGCAACAGCAGAACAGGCGTTGGCAATGGGAATAACAAGTGCTTTGGTTGAGGGACTTACTGAAAAGATTGGTCTTGATAATCTTTTTAAAGTTGCAAAAGGTGGAATTAAAGGTGCAAAACAAGTTGTAGCTGAGGCATTAAAGCAGGCAGGTATTGAAGGAACAGAAGAGTTGATTTCTGAAATAGCAAATACATTAATGGACAATGCTATTATGGGTGAAAAATCTAATTACAACATAAATTTGGAAAATTATGTTGCAGACGGAAAGAGTTTAAAAGAATCCCAAAAGCTTGCGATGTTTGATGTTTTGAAAAATGTAGGCATGGCATTTGCAAGTGGTGCGTTATCAGGTGGCGTAATGGGAACAGGAGCTTCTACCATTGGGTATATTAATACCAAACAAAGTGGAAAAGTTGCAACTACACCTTCAACGGAGGTTTCATCCACCAATCCACAGGGTCAGGATACAACTGTAAAAGCCCCTGTATCAACAGAAGGTGGCATAAGCTTACCTGTTACTCAAGCTACTGTAGAAAGTGCTATGGAAAGAATATTAAACGGTACAGCTACAAACAGGGACATTGATTTATTCAAGCTTGCAAACGCACAGAACAGAGCAATGTTTGAAAATGCGACAGGCGTAAAATTGCCTGGAACAAACTCTCTTACAAGGAAGTTTTTGAGAGGTTATGCGGAAAATCAAACAGCAGATACCACAAAGGCAGAAGTTGATACAACAACCGTACAAGGTGTTAAAAACGATTTGGATGTTAAAAATACAGAGCCAACAATGTCGGTACAGGATGCTCAAATGTACAACATCGCAACATCAAACCTCATCCGTAAGGCAAGGGAAAATAACCTTGATTTGCAGACTTTTTATGCTGAAACCGAAAATGTTAATGCTTATAACTTGACCGAACAGGATATACAGACAATCAATAATGCTTTTGCAAAGATGTTTGGGAATAATGTTGATGAAAATACGCAAGGAAACCTCAATGTTTTAAGTAAGATTGCAAATAAATATCCCATTAATGTAAATTCATCACAACAAACTGAAACAATGGCAGAGGGGCAAAATGTTGCCTTGAATAATCCATTAAACAATGATATAATGAATACAAACGGAGGTGTACAAAATGTCATTAACGAAAGCGGAACGTTTATTGAAAATGGTGAACGATTTGGCAAAATTCAGGCCGGAATCAGACAAGATACCCTTCAAAAAGAGGGAACTCAACCGATTATTAGCAGAGAAGAAAAGGTTGGATTTGGCAGAACCGGACATAGCAAAACTGAAAGCAGAGCTATCGGAACTGTAATAGATACTCCCGAATTTGAATTATTGGCAAGATTTGTTGGTAATGAAATGTCTGAAAAACTAAGCATTGAAATGTATGAATTTTACCTTGAAGATACTAGGTTAGATGAAGGTTATGACTTGTCAGAAGTAATAGCTTACGACATGCTTTCCAATGAAAATAACGAGTTGCGAAAGTTGTTTGCGGACAGCATAGATGAGTATTTTAATATAAATAAATCATCTGTGAATATTGACAGTACGGGGGCAAAGGTGAGTGAAGAAGTTTTAAAGAAAACCGCTAATTCAGTTGTAAGAAATTCCAACGGACAGTTAGTTCCTCTATATCACGGCACAGACAGTAATTATTCTGTACTTTTGCCGGGAGATATCGGAATACATTTTGGCAGTTATGCTCAAGCATCAGAATTAGCAAGAAGTAAAGAAATATCATCACCTATATTTGTAAAAGCTTATTTGAATATAACAAATCCACTTGTTGTGGAACACGATTCTAACGGTTGGAATGCTGCCCAAATTGTCACTATACTGGAAAGTAAGGGTATTATTGACCGTGATACTGCCCGTAGTATTCGTGAAAAAGGAATATCAAAAACCGAAAACGAAAAGCTTGTGAAGTTGTTACAGTCTAAAGGTTATGACGGAATTATATACACAAACGAATACGAAGCAGGCAGTGGTACAGCATATATAGTTTTTGAAGATTCGCAAGTTATAAGAATTGATAACAATTCAAATAGCAATAGTGGTACAAAATATGACCTATCAAGAGACGAACAACGATGGACAACAGAACGAGTAAACAAATCTTCTGAAAGCGGAAGAAGTATAGGGAACATAGTTGATTACATTCGTAATGCGTTTGACATTCCTATATCATCAGGAAAAGTAGAAAATAAAAATGCAAGAGGTGTATATAAAGTACGTGCCGAATCTATAAGGACAAAGATAAGCAATAATTTGCCGACTGTATCCCACGAGCTTGGACATCATCTTGACAAGTTATATAAATTAAGCTCGTTGCCAAGCATAAACGATTTGATAGCAAACTGCGACCAAGACTTTTTGAATTTATACAAACCGGAAGAACGAAGCGGTGAAGCAGTTGCAGAGTTTATTCGTGAATACCTGAAAAATACAAATACAGCAAAGAATATGTCACCGCAATTTTACGGTGACTTTCTTAATGTCATTGGCGCAGAGGATTTAAAAAGTCTTAACATTGTTGCGGATTATGTGAATACCTATATGTCAAGTGATTTTGATGAAAGGGTGCAGAGCAGTATTGTTTCTTCAGTAAAAACTATGCGTGATAATTTAAAAGATTTTTCACAGCATCCTACAGAAACTATGAAGGAAGAATACGATAAGAGATATACTGAATGGGTAGATACCTTCTATCCCCAAAAGCAAGCTATGGACTATGTTAAAAAAGTTAATGGCAACAATATTGACGTTAGCAAAGATGCTTATGTATTAGCTACAAATTCTTTAAATTCTGCAACTATAGCAAACCACATAGTTACAAAGGGTATGACTGATATGAAAGGTAATACCAACATTGGCAAATCGCTGTTAGAAAGTATTAAGGAAGTAAAATCTGAAGATTTGAATGCGTTTGACGAATATTTAGTATTAAATCATTCGTTAGAATGGATACAACCTAAAAACGGAAAGCGAAAAAGAGTTTTTGCAGATGAAACATTGGAAGATATAGACAACATCAACAAAGAAATTGCAAAGTTGGAACAGGAACATCCTGAATTTATTCAAGCTGCTAAAAACATATATGAATATCAACAAAATGTATTAAAATACTTTGTGGTTGATGCAGGGGGTATGTCTTACGAAGGGTTTAAAAAGATGCAAGAACTATACCCAAAATATGTTCCGTTTAACCGTGATGTGAATAGCAAGATGCAAGGTAAAACCAAAGGCACATTTGCAAATCAAAAAATACCGTTTAAACGTGCAAAAGGTAGTGGACTTGAAATTATAAGTCCTTTGGAAAGTATTATAATGAATACTGAAAAAATGGTTAAGTTTGCACAACGCAACCAGGTAATGAGAGTATGGGCTGAATATGCGGATACGGTAGATGGCTTTGGCAAATTTATGGAAAAGGTCGCACCGGATATGTTACCTCATGCTGTTGATATGACAAAGAAAAAAGGGGAAATATTTAAATATCTTGAAGAACATCTGAATGCATCGGATTACATTACCCTTACAGATGCTATTGATGATATTCTTGGGAATAATGCAGTTGGTTTTTCACCTATAGCAAATGCAAATAAAAAAATAGTAAGCGTATTGAAAAACGGGAAAATGGATTATTACCAAATACACGATGAGAATTTTTATAATTCTATTGCAAATATGTCGCCTCAACAGGCTTGGGGATTGCACAAATGGTCTGCAAGGATTATGAATCCTATGAAAATACTTACAACGCAAAACAATCCTCTGTTTGCACCTGTAAATTCTATACGAGATATAGGAACTGCGTATAAAAATAGTATAATCAACAATCCTGTTGAGTTTATTGCTCGTTATGTTTCTTCGTTTGGAGGCATTGTAACCAAATCTGACGCCTGGAAAAAGTATCAATCTATGGGAGGCGGCCATTCTTCTGAACTTTCTGCATCAGTAAGAGATATTAAACAAACGTTACGCAAAATAGAGTTAAAGGATAAAGGTATAGCACAAAAATTTCTTAGTGGAATATTACACCCTGTACAGACTATAGCT
Source organism: Clostridia bacterium (assembly GCA_045654805.1). Taxonomy (GTDB): domain Bacteria; phylum Bacillota; class Clostridia; order Monoglobales; family Firm-18; genus CAZNKU01. The sequence continues at coordinate 6,617 of JAZOOD010000051.1, forward strand.
TCATTTAATGACTTTATAGAAAGTGTACCGCGATTTATGGAGTTTAAGAAAACTCTTGATAGCGGAGGAGATACACAACAGGCTATTTACAATGCTGACGACATTACAACTAACTTTAAACGCGGAGGATATAAAGCTAAAAACGTAAATGATATAGTATTGTATTTCAATGCTGCACTTCAAGGATTAGACAAGATGACACGAAGCTTTAAGGATGCACCACCAAAACAGAGGGCTGCAAGAGTTACTAAATACATAACCATTGCTTTAATGATGACGGCTTTACAAGGGTTGTTTAACCGTGATGATGAGGAAGAATATAACAATTTATCTTCATACAAGAAAAATAATTTTTATAATTTTTCAATAGGTGATGGATATTTTGTAAGTATTCCGAAAGCAAGAGAGTTAGCTTTACTTGATAGCACTACCGAAAGAATTGCTGAATATGTTTTTGGAAACAAAGAAGCTTTTGAGGGTTTTGGTGGTTATGTGCTTGATTCTTTAGTATTGCCTGGACTTCCAAAAAGCGGAGGATTGGGCGGAGCGCAAGATGTTTTAGGTGATACTGTTGCAGGGCCTTTTATAGATGTTATTGCGAATGAGGATTTTAAAGGTAGCCCCATAGAGAGTTACAGCGATAAATATTTGCGTGATGATTATAGAACGAATGAAATATACTCCGAATCAACAACAAAATTTGCTAAATGGCTTGGTAATACGAGTGTTATGAAGAATTGGGAAATATCACCCAAACAAATTGACCATATAGCGAATAATTATACCGGTGTTATAGGTCAGATAAACAGGGCTTTATTCCCTGTCAACGAAGAAAACCGAGATTGGACACTAGGGTTAAAGAATAAGTTTGTTTCGGATAGTTATTATTCTACAGATGTATTGAATGATGTGTATGATACAAGAGATACATCAAAGAAAAAATACCGTAATGCACCAACGTATAAAAATGCAATGAAGTATGAACAAGATTCACTTTTAGCCGATTATGCAACAAATTTGAATAAAACTGTAAAGGCGTTGTCGAAAGAAGAACAGCGAGAAGGTAGAAAGTCTATGGTTGACGCTATTAATAGTTGGGATTATGATACGGGATTTGAGCATATTGTTGGTTCAAGAAGCAGAGATGTTAATGAGGATTATGTTTCTATAAGCTTGCCTGACGCTGAATTTGAATACACGGACAAAAAGAAAAAATATACTTATACTTTTACTCCAAATGAGTATAAAGAGTATATTGATGCTTATATGAAATTGCTTGAAAAGGAACGCAAAGAGGCTAGTACGCACAGTTGGAAAGATAACTATGACGAGATTTTGCAGGAGGCAGACGATGAAGCTATGAAGGAAATAAAAGCAATTTATAAAAAGCGTATGATTCAACAGGGTAAAAGTAAGTTGGTTGAATAAAACTACGGGACAGCTTCGGCTGTCCCTTTTTTTTGACGAACATTTGACGAACATTTGGCGATTATAATTGATTATTATTGCTTATTATTGATTAGTGTAAAACAATAAAAAAAGCCTTGTAAATACTGGGTTTAGCAGTAAATACAAGGTTAATTCAAATGGTGCGAGTGATGGGACTTGAACCCATACGCCATAAGCACACGCCCCTCAAACGTGCCTGTCTGCCGATTCCAGCACACTCGCATAAATAAAAAAATTATGACAATATCAAACCCTTGACTGTAATATTTTATAGCCAAGGGATAAATTGTCATTCATAGCATTAATAATGCATGGGACTCAATTAAGCAATTGAGTTAAGAAGAAGTGTAAGCTGTGATTTCTTTCTTGCACAGTTGTTTTTGTGCATGATACCCTTAGCACAAGCCTGGTCAAGCTTTTTAACAGCCGCTTTATAAGCTTCTGTAGCTACAGCTTTGTCACCGCCTGCAACTGCTGCTTCAAACTTTTTAATAAAAGTCTTAAGCTGTGATTTAATCATTGCGTTACGTAGAGTTTTTGTTTCGATAACCTTAACTCTCTTCTTTGCTGATTTAATATTTGGCATATTTACACCTCCTATGCACAAAATTACAAGTATTATTGTAACACAAACCAAAAATAAATGCAAGACTTTTTTGTATAATTTTTATTATTTTGGATAAATTAAATTCAACTGTCAAAAAGAGGAGGTTGTCATATTGGAAAAAAGAACAGATTTGGCGTTGGAAGCTCATCAAATATATGCAGAAGACAAGAAGGTTGACGCTGTAAATGGTGTAGATATAAATGAGTTTAAAAAGGATAAAGTAAAGGTTACACGTGTGAAAATCCGTACCGATGAAGGCAGTAAGGCGCTGAAAAAGCCTGTGGGTGATTATGTTACCTTGGAAATACCTGAATATGTACATGAAACACAGGAACATTTTGATATGATAACCAAAACATTCTCAAATGAACTAAAACGTATGATGCCAAAACGCAACAAGGATAGCGTTACCCTGGTTGTAGGGTTAGGGAACAGAAATATTACTGCAGATGCTTTGGGACCAAAGGTAGTGGATGGACTGTTGGTTACAAGGCATCTTTTTGAACTTATGCCTGATGATATTGCAGACGGAGTTGTGCCCGTTTGTGCTTTATCCCCAGGTGTTTTGGGAATAACTGGAATTGAGACAAATGAGATTATAAAGGGCGTTGTACAAAGGGTAAGGCCAGATGTTATTATTGCGATAGATGCATTGGCGTCACGTAGTATCAGTAGAGTTATGACTACAATACAACTTAGTAATACAGGAATAAAACCAGGTGCAGGAGTAGGTAATGAAAGAGGAGGTCTTGATTTGGAAACTTTAGGTGTCCCCGTTATAGCAGTAGGTGTTCCCACAGTGGTGGATGCAGCAACTATGGCTAATGACACAATAGATATGGTTATAGAAAATATTTCGGCACATACTGACAAGGATACAAATTTTTATAAAATGCTGCAGAATATGGATAAAAAGGAAAAATACCATCTTATTGATGAAGTGCTTAACAAATCATTTGTAAACCTTGTAGTTACACCAAAGGAGGTTGACGAGATTATAGACGACCTTGCGGAAATAATATCCGACGGAATAAATATATGTATGCATTCCTGTATAGATACTGATAATGTAAGCAGATACAATTAGCATAAATTATTTTCATTCTCCATAATTATTAATATGGGGGTGGTTTTGTGATTAATCTGCACAGCAAAAGAAAAATATTCAAGATTATAGCTTTATTAGTTACAACAATAGTTCTTATAACTTATATATTAACAGGACAGGCATCACCATTGCCTATGTTACAGAACAAAGCACTTATTACACAAATTATCAGTGATGTTGTTCCTGTTTTTTATAATTTTAATCACATAGATGTTGCTATGCTCGAAAAAGTGCTTTTGGGTTATAATATAAAGTCTCCTATGTCCATTATTGAAAGCAATGTTTTTGCATTTGGGTGTTTGGAATTTTTGAGGGAGGATATAGAGGAAAAACAGCCTGAAGTTGACCTTTCTGGTGCAAAGCCGATTAAAGAAACAACAATTTCAAACAAAGGTGTAAACGGTTATTATGAGGCAGAAGGAGTATTGGTTAAAAATGCAACAACATATGATTTTGACCCTAATGAACTTATAAATGAAAATCTGAAATTTGACTGTTCCGGCGATGGTCCTCATATATTGATTGTTCATAGTCATTCATCGGAATCATATACAGCTACGGATAAAAACTATTATCTGCCTACAGACCCCGACCGCACAGAGGATGTTAACTATAATGTGGTAAGAGTAGGAAGGGAGATTGTGAATACCTTAAAGGTTAATGGAATAGAGGCTGTTCACGATACATCATTACACGATTATCCATCATATAATGGTTCGTACAAAAGTTCGCTGGCATCGGTGGAAGAATATTTAAAAAAGTATCCTACAATAAAAATTGTACTTGATATACATAGGGATGCTATGGTTCAGGCTGATGGAACAAAGCTAAAATTAGTAGCAGATGTGGGGAATAAAAAAGCAGCACAAATTATGCTGCTTACAGGTAGCAATCAGGGTGGTTTAGACCACCCTGATTGGCGTGAAAATTTAAAGTTTGCAATGAAGCTTCAACGAGTTATAAACAATATGTATCCGGGGCTTACACGTCCTGTAAGTTTTACTAAAGAACGCTATAATACCCATACTACGTATGGCTCGATAATCATTGAAGTGGGAACAACCGGAAACACACTTGAAGAAGCCTTAGTTTCCGCACAGATGATAGGTAATTCAGTTGCAGAATTTGTAAAAGCTAATTAATAGCAGATACGGTATTTTGTTCCTTTCTGCTTTTAATATATTTTGTCCATTTAATATATCCGTAGGTTGTATTTGTAAGATAACCTGCTTTAAGAACAAGCAATACCCATTGTCCTGAAATTATGTTAATTGCAGTTTCAAGGAAAGTACAAATGTACCATGCAATCCACTGCTCGCGGTATCTTAACAAAATGAATACACCATTTGCAATACCAACAGCAGAAACACACGCATCTATATAACAAACGATATTTTCAATAAGTTCATTTCCACCAAAGAAATCTGTTACAATATTAAGGCCGGAAAGGAAATATCCTACCACAACTGTCCAGACAACAATACCTGTTATTACAAGTACACTTGCAAGACCGCTTAACTTTTTAACTTCTGTTAATTCGTCATCTATTCTGTCAGGGTGTCTGTGCCATACAATAAAGCTGATGATATCAATAGGTAGCCAGAAGAATAATGTTACTGCCATAGTTGCAAAACGTGCTGCTAATACAATAAGCGTTACTATTTCGGTAATTTCAACAAATACAGAAACAATAAAATTCCATTTACTTTGCTTTGATATCAAAAGTTCGCATAGTATGTTAAGAAAAATATCTGCAAGGTAAAGTGCCATTATTAATTTTCCGTTTATACCGTTAACGTCTTCTTCCGGAAAAACAAAGGCAAATACTACTGACAGAATCAGTATGCTGAAAAACCAGCTTTTCTCATACAGTGTGAAAAAGTTCCAGATTTTTTTAATCTTTTGTTTTAAGTTCATTTTTATATCTCCTTTTATATTATAGATTAACAAGTTTGTTTTCATATAATTTTTGCAACGACATTAATATTCCAAGCTTTGCGTGTTCCCATGTTAAGCCACCCTGGAAATATACTGCATATGGCGGACGTATTGGTCCATCAGCACTTAGTTCGATTGATGAGCCCTGAATAAAAGCACCTGCCGCCATAATAACATCATTTTCATAACCGGGCATAGGGTAGGGTTCAGGTGATAAGTGGCTGTCAACAGGGGCACCTGCTTGAATACCTTTGCAGAATGCAATCATTCTCTCAGGTGAGCCAAGCTCAACAGCCTGTATGATATCGTGGCGACTTTCCAAACTGTTTGGAACAACCTTAAATCCAAGCTTTTCGTATACATTAGCTGCAAAAATTGCACCCTTTAAGGCACTAGCAACTACTGTAGGTGCAAGGAAAAATCCCTGATACATAGACTGGATTATGCCAAGGTTTGCACCAACCTCCTGACCAAGTCCCGGTGCAGAAAGACGGTATGAACATTGTTCAACACATTCCTTTGTTCCGCAAATATAACCGCCGATAGGGGCAAGGCCTCCACCTGGGTTTTTGATAAGTGAGCCTACTATCATGTCTGCACCCATATCGGAAGGCTCAATTCTCTCAACAAATTCACCGTAGCAGTTATCTACCATAATTTTAAGGTCGGGTTTTATGTTTTTAATAAAAGCTATAAGCTCACCAATTTCTGTAACAGAAAATGTCTTTCTTGTCTGATAACCCTTGGAACGCTGTATTGTAACAAGCTTTGTTTTTTCGTTAATTGCTTTTTTGATGCCTTCGTAGTCAAAGGAATCATCTTCCAAAAGGTCTACCTGACGGTATGTAACGCCGTATTCTTTTAAAGAACCTATGGATTCACGAATACCGATAACTTCTTCCAGGGTATCGTAAGGTCTGCCAACAGGTGATAAAAGTTCATCACCAGGGCGCAGGTTAGCACTTAGGGCAACTGCCAAAGCATGTGTACCGCAAGTAATCTGTGGGCGTACCAAAGCAGCCTCTGTATGGAAACAGTCTGCATAAACCTTTTCAAGGTTATCTCTGCCCTCATCATTATAGCCATAGCCTGTTGTAGCCATAAAGTGTGTGGCACTTACACGGTTTTTCTGCATTGCAGAAACTACCTTTAGCTGATTATATTCAGCATTTGCGTCAATTTCATCAAATCTTTCCTTTAAGCTTTCGATTATGTTTTCACCAAAGTCAAAAACCTCTTTACATATTCCAAGTTCTTTATATATAGAATATTTATCCATTACTTTTCTCCTTTTAAAATTTTTACAGCAACATCATTTATAACATCTGTTTTAGTAATAACAATGCCGCTTGATTCATCACCAAGTATTAATAAATTGTCACCGGGTTTGATGTCAAAAACATCTCTTGCCTCTTTGGGGATTACAATCTGACCTTTTTCGCCCACCTTTGCGGTACCAAAAACATATTTCCCCTTAGGCAGACTAAGTATGTGTTTGCCTTTTGGCATTTCATCACCTCTTGGTTAAAAGTTATACTTTTCATACTTTTCATACCACTTAATTATATTACATAATATCTATAATGTCAACAAAAAACCACAGAATTTTATATTCTGTGGCCTGATATTTTTACTGGGATATTAAGTCTTTCATTTCATACATTCCTGCAGGCTTTCCAGCAAGGAATTTTGCCGCCCTTACAGCACCAACTGCAAATACTTCCTTTGAAGTTGCCTGGTGTTTTACCTCAATAACTTCATCCTGACCTGCAAATATAACAGAATGTTCACCAACGATTGAGCCGCCGCGTAATGAGTGAATACCTATTTCGTTCTTAGAACGTTTTTTGCGTACAGAATGACGGTCATATGTATATTCAGCCTCGTTTGTTATTGATTCTGCAATTGCATCTGCAATAGCAAGTGCCGTACCGCTTGGTGCATCAATTTTTTGATTATGATGCTTTTCAATAATTTCAATATCAAAATTTTCTTCAAGTATCTTTGCAGCCCTTGTAACAAGGTCAATAAGCAAATTAACTCCTAATGACATATTTGCTGAAAAGAACATTGCCACTTCCTTTGATGCATCAACAATTTCCTGTCTTTGTTCCGCAGAAAGACCGGTTGTGCAAATGATAGCAGGAGTTTTTGTAGACTTTGCATATTCAAGTACGGAAGATAATGTGCTTGGGTGAGAAAAGTCAATTATAACATCAGCCTTTTCATTAAATTCAGATATTGATTTATATACAGGGTAGGTGTTTTTAATACTGTGGTTAACATCAATACCGCACACAATTTCACAATCATCTGTATCTGCAACAATTTTTGTTATAACCTGACCCATTTTACCGTTACAACCATTCATAATTATCTTTATCATACGTTTTACCTCATTTAATTTATAACTTTTAGTCCGTAGTCGATAAGCGACTGACGTACTTTAATTGCATTTGCATCACCAAGGTCAACTAATGGGAGCTTGAGCTCACCTACATCAAAGCCCATCATATTCATTGCGTTTTTAACGGGTATAGGGTTAACCTCTATAAACATTTTTTCAACCAAATCCATCATACCAAGCTGCATTTTTGCTGATTCATTAACCTTGCCGTCAAAGTAAAGCTGACACATATCATGAACCTGTTTTGGAATAATATTTGCAACAACAGATATTACACCTATGCCTCCGATGGAGAGGACAGGTACTATCATATCGTCATTTCCTGAATATATTTGCATATCAATATTTGCCGCAATCTTAGCCGCAAAGGCTACATTACCACTTGCTTCCTTTATTGCAACAATATTTTCTGTCTTTGAAAGTGCTTCCAATGATTCTAAGGACAATCCTACACCTGTTCGTGACGGGACATTGTATAATATTACAGGTATGTCGATGGAGTTGGCTATTGCATTATAATGTGTAATCAGACCTTTTTGAGAAGTCTTGTTATAATACGGCGTTACACAGAGTACAGCGTCAAGACCTGCCTTTTGTGCATATTTTGAAAATTCAATGGCGTGGTCGGTATAGTTAGAACCCGTACCGCCTATAAGAGGTATCTTACCGCCAACCCTGTCTATGGAATAGTCAAATATTTTAAGATGTTCATCATCAGGCAGTGTAGGAGCCTCACCCGTTGTACCACACAGAATTATAGAATCCGTATTGTTAGCAACGTGAAAATCCAATAACTCGCCAAGTTTGTCAAAATCAACTTTTCCGTTTCGTACAGGAGTAACTAAAGCAACACCGGAGCCGGTGAAAACCGTTTTTTTCATAAGAAAACCTCCTTAAATATTAGTTTTTATTTGTCAAAATAACCCTTTGCAGCCAATAGTTCTGCCATTTCAACAGCACCGCCTGCAGCACCGCGTAGTGTGTTGTGTGACAAGCTTACAAACTTTACATCATATACTTTGTCTTCTCTTAGACGACCAACAGACACACCCATACCATTGTAAAGCATACGGTCTGTTTTAGCCTGTGGGCGGTCATCCTCTTCAAAATAGGTAAGGAATTTTTCAGGAGCAGATGGAAGACCAATCTTTTGTGGTTCACCTTCATAGTTTGCCCAGATTTCCTTAATTTCATCAATAGTAGGTTTTTTGTCGAATTTTACAAATACAGCAGCAGTGTGACCGTTAGATACAGGTACACGCAAACACTGTGTTGTAATAACAGGAGAGTCAGTGTCAACAATTTTGTCGCCCTCTACTTTACCCCAAACCTTTAGTGGCTCAAGTTCGCTTTTTTCTTCTTCACCGCCTATGTATGGTATAAGGTTATCTACCATCTCAGGCCATGTTTCAAAAGTTTTACCAGCACCGGAAATTGCCTGGTATGTACAAGCAATAACTTCTTTAATACCAAATTTTTCTTTTAATGGATGAAGTGCCGGAACATAGCTTTGTATAGAGCAGTTTGATTTAACTGCAATAAATCCTCTCTTTGTACCCAATCTTTTTCTCTGAGCGTGAATAACTTCAGCATGTTCAGGGTTAATTTCAGGAATAATCATTGGTACGTCAGGAGTATGTCGGTGTGCAGAGTTGTTAGAAACAACAGGGCATTCCAATTTAGCATATTCTTCTTCAAGAGCTTTTATTTCATCTTTTTTCATATTTACTGCACAGAAGATAAAATCAGCCATTTCTGCAATTTTTTCCTTATCGTCTTCTGCATTCATAACTACCATATCCGCAACCTTTGCAGGCATTTCAGTATCCATAGCCCAACGTGGACCAATAGCATCTTTGTATGTTTTGCCTGCACTTCTGCCTGAAGCTGCAAGACCTACAATATTAAACCAGGGATGATTTTCAAGCAAAGTGATAAAACGCTGACCAACCATACCTGTTGCGCCAACAATAACTACATTGTAATTCTTCATTTCAAAAAACCTCCAAAATATCCGTAATTCTATACTATTATAATAACATTATTACAATAATGTGTCAAATGTTTTTACTTTTCATTTGATACAAAAATGTAATAGATTTTTATCAAATTTTGTGTTAGAATATATATAATATAGTAAAAAAGGAGGGTTTTTGTGAAAAAATTACTTTGTTTTACAACAATTATTCTGTCTTTGCTTTGTTTTTGTACATGTGTATCGGCAGATGTTGAAAATACAGACAATGAAACGTATTACATAGATGTTGGTTTGTTTTATGGTAATAGTGCCAAGTCATCAGTTGTTATTACTAATACGGAAGGAACATTCAATGTTAATGCAGTTGACGTTTTGGATGTTGTTCAGTACAATTCCGACGGAATTATTGCAGTAGATGGTAAGGAGTATAGAGGAAGTATTATTCTAAAAAAAGATTCCAATGGTTTGCTTACTGTTATAAATCACGTAGATATTGAGGATTACATAGCATCAGTTGTTGGGGTGGAGATGTCTTCGTCATTTGAACTTGAGGCATTAAAAGCACAGGCAGTATGTGCAAGGACATATGCACTTAAGTTTATCGACAAACATAGCTTATACGGTTTTGATATGTGTGCAAGTGTAGACTGTCAGTCATATAAAGGTGTGTCTGCGGAAAGTGCAAAGACTACACGTGCGGCACAGGAAACAAAGGGTATGGTTATGAAGTATGACGGCAAGTTGATTGAGGCCGTGTATTCCGCCACAAGCGGTGGATGGACAGAAAACGTGAAATATGTATGGGGTAGTGATATTCCATATTTGCAGGCAGTAGAGGATAGTTATGAAAGTAAGTCGGTATATGGTAGTAGCTGGGAAAAGGAAATTACTGTTGAAAAAGCCACTGAAATAATGAGTAATAAAGGTTATGACCTTGGGACAATAACTAACATTGAGGTTATGGAATCTACTGAACACGGCACAGCTACAAAGCTTCTGGTTTCAGGCACCAACGGTGAAAAGACTTTTACAAAGGAAGGGTGTCGCATTGCTTTTGGCAACATTACACTCAGTCAGGCCTTTAGTGTAACCCAAAAGTCTGAAAGTACACAGGCTGAACCCGTGTATGCATATGGCGGAAGCAAAATTTCAGGCAATGTAACTGTTTTGTCATCCAGGGGAACATCAAAGTTAAATCTTGACAACGTTATTTTACAAGGCAATATTATAAGAAATTATGTAGGTAAAATTACAGGACCTGTTACGGGATTTGTGTTTAGCGGCAGAGGTTACGGACATCTTGTAGGATTAAGTCAAAATGGGGCAAACGGTATGGCATCTGCCGGCTTTAAATATGATGAAATTTTAAAACATTATTATAAAGGGATTGAACTAGATTGGATTTAAAGGATTATTATTATGATTTACCCGAGGAATGTATTGCACAGACTCCACTTGCAAAGCGTGATTCCTCCAAGCTTTTGATGTTAAATAAACAAACGGGTGAAATAACTCACGAGGTTTTTCACAATATTATAAATTATCTTAACAAGGGTGATTGCCTTGTTCTTAACGACAGCAGGGTTTTGCCTGCACGTCTTTTGGGTGTGCGTGAAGATACAGGATCACCAATGGAATTTTTGCTGTTAAGCAGAAAGGAACAAGACGTGTGGGAGGTTATAGTACGTCCGGGAAAACGTGCTAAACCGGGCAGACGTTTTGTTTTTGGTAACGAGCTTAAGGCAGAAGTTCTGGATATTGTAAACGATGGTAACAGACTTGTTCGATTTGAATATGATGGATTATTTGAAAACGTTCTGGACAGACTTGGTGAAATGCCATTACCTCCATATATTACGGAAAAGCTACAGGACAGGGAAAGGTATCAGACAGTATATTCTAAAAATGACGGCTCCGCCGCAGCACCTACCGCAGGTTTGCACTTTACAAAAGAATTACTTGAGGAAATAGAGAATAAGGGTGTTAATATTGCGTACGTTACGTTACACGTAGGACTTGGAACATTCCGTCCCGTCAAGGTAGATGTAATTGAGGAGCATAAAATGCACAGTGAATTTTACGAGCTTGATGCAAAAAATGCGGAGATTATAAATAATGCACGTAAAAACGGTGGTAAAATAATTTCAGTAGGTACTACGTCAACCCGTACCCTTGAAACTATCGCCAAAGATGATGGAACTTTGGAGCCTTCAACAGGATGGACGGATATTTTTATTTATCCTCCATACAAATTTAAGGCAGTGGACAAGCTTATAACCAATTTCCACTTACCGGAATCTACCCTTTTGATGCTTGTAAGCTCGTTGGCAGGAAGGGAAAATATACTTAATGCATATAAAATTGCAATAGAGGAAGATTACAGATTCTTCAGCTTTGGAGATGCAATGTTTATATACTGAGGAGAATGTTATGTTTAAACTTTTAAAAACAGAGAGAACAGCCCGTCGAGGAGAATTTAAAACAGTCCATGGTACAATACAAACACCTGTTTTTCAAAACGTTGGTACTTGTGCTGCTATTAAGGGTGGATTAAATACAATAGATTTAAAGGCAAGCGGTTGTCAGGTGGAACTTTCCAACACGTATCATTTGCATTTGCGTCCCGGTGACAAGGTTATAAAGGACCTTGGTGGATTGCATAAATTTATGAACTGGGACAGACCTATCCTTACGGACAGTGGTGGTTTTCAGGTTTTTTCACTTGCAAAGCTGCGTAATATAACGGAGGAAGGGGTTGAATTTCAATCCCACATAGATGGGTCAAAAATCTTTATGGGACCTGAGGAAAGTATGCAGATTCAAAGCAACCTTGCCTCTACAATAGCTATGGCTTTTGACGAATGTGTGGAAAACCCTGCACCAAGAGATTATGTTCAGGCATCGAGTGAACGTACCATACGCTGGCTTGAAAGATGTAAAAAAGAGATGAAAAGACTTAATTCTCTTGATGATACAATTAACAAAAATCAAATGTTATTTGGTATAAATCAGGGCGGAACATACAAGGATATCAGAATTGAAAATATGAAGACTATTGCCCAAATGGATTTGGACGGCTATGCAATAGGCGGTCTTGCAGTAGGTGAGCCTGCTGAGGTTATGTATGAAATAATTGAGGCGGTGGAACCTTATGCTCCAAAGGATAAGCCAAGATATCTTATGGGTGTAGGAACACCTGCTAATATACTGGAGGCAGTTGACAGAGGTGTAGACTTTTTTGACTGTGTAATGCCAAGCCGTAATGCAAGACACGGTCATCTGTTTACTTCAAAGGGTATTATAAATATTAATAACAGTAAGTATGAACGTGACTATTCCCCTGTGGATGAAAAATGCGACTGTGAACTTTGCCGTAACTATTCAAAAGCATACCTAAGACACCTCTTTAAAGCTAAAGAAATGCTTGGTATGCGTTTGGCAGTTATTCATAATTTAAGATTTTATAATAAACTTATGGAGGATATACGCGACAATCTTGACAACGGTACCTTCAAGCAGTTTAAAAATGAACATATTCAAATTTATTCTACAAGGATTTAACCTTTTTAAAAGGCTTTAATATAAAGCCTGATATCGTGTGCACCGCGTATGAAAATATAAATGTTCCCACAAGTATTGAAACAAGATACAGCAGGTTGTTGCTTATGTGTACTGTGTATCCAAACACAACCATATTACTGCGGAGGAAGAAGATAAACAACGCGTGGGAAAGGTATAGTTCCAAGGACAACTTTCCGCAAATGTTAATCAGCTTGTTACCAAATTGCATTTTCATTGAAAGTAAAATAATAAATATTGAAAAAGATGCAGAGCATACTATTTCTGTCAACAGCAGAGGTAGTGTGCTTTCCCCGTATTTTACAACTGTATAGTACATTGTTGCACAAAATACCGACATTGTAAGAATGATTGAAGGTAAAAAATATTTTTTAAAAAAGGCATTTATACAGTTTTTATAATTACAATACCACATACCAAGTACAAAGCAGAGTATGGAATTATACCACCACAAACCAAAATCAGTTATGCCACCAAATTTGTTTAAGCTATACAAAACTATAATGTAAACAATGGTATAAATACTCATTGCAATTGTTCCCTTTTTGTTACCAAAAATTTTAAAGCACATCCAAAAACCTATGTACATTATAATAATTGCCATAACGTACCACAAATGATATCCAAATATGGAAAGTAAAATATATTTTTTATCAAGTATTCCTACAAAACGTTTTGAATAAATGTAAAACAAATTTATTATGTAATATGGTACCAATATGGTAAGCAGCCTTTTGGTGAAAAATCCTTTTAAGTAGTCACCCTTGTTTTTAACACCGTACATAAGACCGTAGCCTGATATAAAGAAGAACATACCTACCATTAAAAAACCTACGCATTCAAAGAATAAAAAAGATGGGTACACATCTGCAAAATAGGTGCATAAATGGTGAAAAATCACATATATTGCACATAATCCTTTTAATGAATTTGTCTGCTTTACGTTAAAGCTGTCTTCATAAAATTCACCCGTATTTGCAATTTTTGAGCCTATTACAAATATTAAAATTGATATTAAAATAATCATTTTATCTACCTTCTGTACATATTTTTATACTGATTATTACACAATTGTTATTTTTTGTCAAGAAATGAGAATTTTTACTTGAATATATATTTGCAATATGATAAAATGTTTATATATTATTGGAAAGGATGTTTGCGATGTATAGAAAATGTATTTACAACAATAAAGCTATTGCATATGTAGAGGAACCATGGGTTTTTAAGACTGATGCAGATAAAACTAAAAAATTTGAAATTACTTTTGAAGGTGCTGAAAAATTCAATGAGGGTGATATTGAAGCGTTTGTAGAAAGATATTCCTGTGCTGAAACAGATTATGCCTTAAGAATATATGTTACAATAGGCAGTATTAATTTTATGGTGGATAAAATAAAGGCAAAACAGCCTATAAATGTGTATTCATATTTCTGCTTTGAAAATGAAAGCAGACACGTTTCAATTAACGTTCCCGACAAGAGCAAGCTTGTTGTACGTAATGATGAAAATGGTTTTAAATTCTTTAGAATGAAAAATGTTGTAGACGGTAATGATATGATTCCTTTCGGTTGCTTAATGTTGCCCGACGGTGTTGCTTCAAATGGAGTGGATATGAAAATGAACTTCTATGACGGTATGCATAAGGAAGGTATTGAACATTCAAAAGTCTTTTGCATCTGTACAGGTGACAGCGCCACTATTCCGGGTTGGCATATGCTTAATATGGAAGACGGTGGTTTCCTCGCAGAACCGCAAGATAAAGTAAATAGCTATGCACTTTATGTTGATGGTGATATTGTAACAGTAAAGGGTCTTTCATCAGGTGAAGTTTTAGAAATTGATTTAAAAAAATATATGTGATAAAAAGCTGTGGTAAAATATATTTTACCACAGCTTTTTTTAAGACGAAGAGTAAGTAGTGATCACTTTATCACAGCCTTTTTTAATAGAATTTACTATATAAGTAGTCGGATCCATTTTCCTTAAGCCAGCTATAACCCATATATTTTCCTATTGCTTCCGCAAGTTTTTTATCCTTTATCTCGTAATTAGGGTCATTAAGCCATCTTTGGTATTCGTATTCATTTTTTTCATTTAATATCTTGTTTTTTATAAGCTGTGCCTTGTAATCATCAAGTTTTGCATTAAAATCAAGTTCAGCTTTCTTAGCATCTCTTTGGTCATTAAGGGTATTTCTCTGCCTTTCAACCTGAGCATCACCCAATTCCATATATCTGTCATATTCCTCATTGGCATTTTCCACTTCCTGCTTATATCTGTCTGCACTAATCTGATATTTTTTTACAAGCTTGTCATAAGCTTCGCCAGCGAGAGTTTTTGCATAATCGTTAATTTTTTCAGCATATGCCTGCCCAACCTGTGCAGTTGCCGCTGCGGCATAACTGTTGTTTCTCCCACCTGATGCCTTAGTCATATTAGCATAAGTGTTTTTTTGTGCGGAATTACTTTGACGTTTCGCAGCATTTGCAAACGCAACGTAATTAGGATCATCTTCAGCGTTGTATGTAAAGTTGTTGATGCTTTCATACAATCTGTCACTTTGTTCCTTGTATGTAGGGTCTATGGTTACGTTTTGGGCTCTGTCGTAATAATCGCTGTAATTAGCCCTTGCGTTTTTAAATGCTTCATAATTCATAGTGTCGTTGCCAATGCCTAATTCGTTTCTAATTGCCTGATTTTCCGCATTTGCTCTTTTTGCAACTTCACTTGATTTGTCTGCCTCGTTTTCCCATATGTATTTGTTGTTTTCATACTTGTCTGCTTTACTTTTGTCTTTGTACAATGAATTCATTTTGTTCCTCCTTATAGTATTTTATCAATATTTTTCACTTTCGTTATGTTAAAATCAATTTCCTTTACATTTTGGCTTGTAAGGTGGTTAAGCTGACGTTGTATATCTCTTTGCATTACGAATATACAGTCCGCAAGCTCACCTATTACCCTTTTTGCATCTTCCAGGTTGTTTATGCTATCAGCATTTATATTTTCAATATTCATACCTTACCTCCTGTAAACATTCAGACTTTCACCACCACGGTGTTTTGATGTACCCACAGTTACCTTGCCGTGTATGTCAAGTATCCTCACGTCACCTCTGCCCTTAAATTTAAGAGTGTAGCTGTCGCACTTTTTAACACGTAGCTTAAAGTCAAACATTTCGTCACGCTCTGCGGTTTTGGTTGCTACTCTTGTCCATTCTCCGCCGTTTTGACGGACATATATATCAAGCTTGGTATTCTGTGCCATATCTGCCCTTATCCATAGCTTGGAAAGGGTTTTCCGCTCCTTACTGTAAAATGTGTAATCCTTTGTGGTAAATTCCCACTCCACGTTTTCATCACCGCTGTCTACCTTGTATATTCCGTCATCACATACCATATATAGGTCGTTAATTTGGTTGTAAAGCATTTTTACAGCCTTGTTATCCTCAATATGCCACATCCTGTAATATGTATCGTAGACATATATTTTATTTCCGTCATATACATAATACTTTCTGCCGTCAGTACCTGCCTTGCATATGCCGTCTGTTTTTATATCAATGTTTGTGGATATTACATTTGGTACACCGCCACTGTATCTCACAAT
>JAZOOD010000052.1:0-2899 GCA_045654805.1 Clostridia bacterium
ATTGGCTGAAAAAGGTCCAAGTTTTGTTACAAAAAACAATACTACATTTCACGCAATAGCACAAAAGGTACATCAATTTAAAGAAACACAAATAGATCAAAATCTTAAATCCTTGGTTTTGCAACATGGAGTTGTAAGAGACAAGGATAGCTACATCGAAAGGCTTTCCTACCAAAACAAAAATACAGATTTCGACAGGCAAAGAAATAAAGCATCATTCGATATTTGCAATCAGGCAATTGATATGTATTCTGAGGAAATGACAAGAGTTGTTCTTGTTCCTACATGGGATGAGGGCGGAAAATATTATATGGGTAGAACAAAAGTCGGTATTGATGAACTTTCTGTTATGGCAACAACATTCAGCAATAATGTTGCTTCAAATGAGAAAGAAATAATGGACAACAATCTTGTTATAGGAAAGATGAAAGGCTCATCAGGCAATACATCAGCAAATGCAGAAGCAGACGCACTTATTATAGCTATAGACAAGAGCATCGATGACTTTACGAACGAAGCGATTACTGCCGGCAGAGAATATTCAAATTATAGAATGAACCAATGTATTGCAGTCAGCATTTCAGGAACTTCTTTGTTTAGTGAGTTAAAGACAATCATTATATTTATGATGCTTGCTTATGCCTGTGCGTATGTATTTACAGTTTCTAAAAAATTTCCAAAAGCTTAAACACAAATTATACAGGAGGGTAAAAAATGAAGAATTTTCAGATTATAAGATATTTAAAAAAGATTCTGCCTATCATTGTAATTTTTTGTGTTTTAGCAACTTATGCAATAAATTTCAAACTTAAGAATTCCAACACATTTGTTGCTTCGGAAGTTATTCATTACAATGATCCTGCGGCAGAGCAAGGACTTACACCAACAGGTTCAAAACTTGATGTTAATGAAATCAAATCATCGGCTGTAATGTCAAAAGTTGTTGACAGAATGGGACTTACAGGTATTTATTCGGTTGATAGTCTGATATCAAGAATATCAATAACACCCCTTCCCGATGAGGATAAGATTGCACAGAAAGAAGCCAAACTTGAAGAAGGCGAAGAATATGTTTATGAGCCAAGTACATATGTTATTTCTTTTACTGCTACAAACAACGAAGGAACAGAGTTCGCAAGAACTATACTTGATGAAACCTTAGATGTTTATTTTGCAGAATACAGTCAGAAATATGTTAATGTTGCTCCTGCAAAAAATGTCATAGATAATATAGAAAACGAAAACTATGATTATATCGAAATAGTTGAAATGATTGATACGGGTATTGATGAAACATTAAACACATTATACCAGCGTATGGACCAAACACCCTATTACAGAGCAACAAAAACAGGGGTATCTTTTAACGATTTGGCAGATGAATTTAGCTACATAAGACACGTTAAACTATCTGACTTGTTTTCAAAAATATATAAGTACCAGATAACTAAAAATAAAACTGTGCTGATTTCAGACTACACTACAAGAATTGATAATAATGATATATCAAACACAAAAGAAGAAAGTATTGTGGAAGATACCGTCGCAGTTATTGATGCTTATGTAGAAAAAATGAGAGAATCAGGGAATACAAATATTACTTACGAGTATATCCTCGATAATGTGCATGAGCGTAATTTAACAGATTCTTTTGCACCGGGCGATCAAACCGTAACATATGACGAACTCATATATGGTTGGAGAGAACACAATGAAAAAAAGGAACATTCAATTATTGACTCTGCGTACTGTCAATATGTTATCGACACCTTCCAAAAATGTACGGGAGCTTGCGGTGGTACTTGCAGTGGCTTGGGTCAGACATGTACCCAATTGGGCAATGAAAGCTATGCACAAATTCAAGGGGAGATTGATACAGAAATCAAAGAACTTATTTCTGATTTGAATGGCTTATACAGTACAACGATGAAAACTAATGAGGAATACAATGAATATCTTGGTGCAAGTTATATTTCGGTATTATCCTCTGCTTCGGTTAAACCGAGTGTTAATGTAAACCTATATACATTAATTGCATTCTTCTTCCTTATAATCCTTTGCTGTGGCGGCGCGCTTGTATTAGGAAGACTTGGAGATATTATACATTATATTTTCTACACAGACCATCTTACAGAGCTTAATAACCGTGCATACTTTGATAAGTATTTGAAATCTATGGACAAAAAACTATTAGATGACGGTACGGTGTATGCAATGGTTGATATAGCAAATCTTGCAAATATAAATGCCGATCATACACGTCAGACGGGTGACGACATTATAAAGATGTTTACAATGTACCTGAAAGAAACCTTTGGAAAAACAGATGCAGAGTTTATTTATAACGGAAACGGCAGCTTTGTAATTTTGGCAAAGGATACTGATTACATTACCGTTGAAGATATAATGAGGTTGTTCCAGTTAAGACTTGATGACCGTGAAGAATATAAGGAAATCAGGATAGAATATAAGGTTGGTATTGCAGAAACATTTAAGGAAAATCAAACTGCAAGAAAACTGCTTTCAGAGGCAATAAAAAGTAAAAAGGAATATGTTTCCGAGCCGCTGAAAAAGGAAGTTGTGACCGAATAAGACTATGAAAGGAGGGCAAATGAACTATGGAAAACAGATTTGTACAAACAGCTTTTAAGGTTTACTTTATGGCAATAGCAGTACTTATGTACTATTTTCTTACAGAAGTAATTAACCTTGGTTTGTTTATTACATACCGTCATGCATTTGCCCTTGTTCTTTTTGTATCAGCGTTTTTTGCATTTTTATTTAAGCCAAATATTGCAAGAGGTACATCTTCACTTAAAGAAGCCTTCGTATATTCTACTCCTTTGCTTGTAACAATCATAGTATCTCTTTTCATATGGTTTATAGTTCGCGTTGATAC
>JAZOOD010000053.1:0-20140 GCA_045654805.1 Clostridia bacterium
GGTATGTACGACGAAAAAAACACGGTGGGAAATTCTTTGGGACTTTACACAACCAATATGGATTTTCATTCAAAGGGTGTATCAAGATTTCTATATCCGTTCAAAATAATATACTCAAGGGAAGCGCATAAGAAAATCGGCAAAGTTTTAGATGATTTTAAGCCTGACATTGTTCATATGAATAACATTAATTTTCAGCTTACGCCATCGATTATTTATGCGGTGAAAAAGAGAAATATCCCCCTTGTGCAAACAGTTCATGACTATCAAATGATTTGCTCCAATCATCTTCTGTATAGCTTTAATGAAACAAAACCCTGCGACAGATGTATAAAAGGCTCAAAATGGAATTGCTTAAAATATAATTGTATTCATAATTCAAAAGTCAAAAGTCTTTTGGGTGTAATTGAAGCAAAGTTTTATTCATTTTTAAAAACATATAAAAAGGTTGATTTATATATATGTCCGAGCAGATTTTTGGAAAATAGGCTTTTTAGTGCTTCGGATATATATATGGGAAAGACATTTACAATACATAATTTTATTGAAAAGAATAATATTCTCGCTAAAACGGATAGTAAAAATCCCTATATTGTTTTTGTTGGCAGACTTTCAAAGGAAAAAGGCGTTGAGCTTCTGGCAAATACCGCAAAAATCTTGCCTGACATTAACTTTGTCGTAGCAGGAAATGGTCCTGATGATGAGGTTTTGAAAAATATCCCGAATGTTACCTTAAAGGGTTTTGTTACGGGGAAAGAACTTACCGATTTGATGGCAAACGCAAAACTTCTTATTGCTCCATCGGTTTGTTATGAAAATAATCCTTTATCCATATTAGAGGCTCATTCTATGGGAGTTCCGGTTGTAACCATGAATTACGGCGGAATGGCAGAGCTTGTAGAAGATGGAAAAACGGGTGTGTTGGCAGAGGCAACACCTGAATCTGTGGCTGAGGCAGTAAGAAAATGTCTTGGTAACAAAGAATACTATAAAACACTTAAAACAAACTGTGAAACTAAAGGCAAGAATATAATGGGTGTCACAGAGTATTGTGGCATCTTAATACAAAAATACAACAACCTTATAGACAAGAGGTGAAGAAAGTGACAAAACCAAGCTTAAGCATCGTTGTGCCTGTATATAATACTGAAAAATATCTTAGAAGGTGTATGGATTCCATAATGAACCAAACTCTTAAGGATATAGAAATCATCATAGTTGATGACGGCTCAAAGAAAGAGTGTGCCGTACTTTGTGATGAGATTTCAAAAACAGATTCGAGAATTAAAGTTGTTCACAAGAAAAACGGCGGTCTTGGGTTTGCAAGAAATACGGGACTTGAAGCAGCAACAGGTGAATATATAGGTTTTGTCGATTCTGATGATTATATAGAGCCGTTAATGTGCGAAACATTATATAATGCAGCAAAAAAACATAATGCTGACTTATGTTTATCAGGGATTTGTTTTGTTGGTGGAAATATGTTTTCGGAGTCCGGCACAGATTCAAGAAAAGTGTATTTTGAAGAAGAAACAGTGTTTGAAAAAGAAGATATGAAAAATCTTCTTTTAGGCGTTGTGGGTGCATTACCTCACGAGCCTGATGACAGCCGTTATGGTGTGAGCGTATGTAAAAACATATTTAAAACTTCTGTGATTCGTGAAAAAGGAATCAGATTCTTGTCCGAAAGAGCAATACTTTCCGAGGATACCTTGTTTATGGTTGACTACATAAAATCGGCAGAATGTGCAGTTGGTGTGTCCGGGGCATACTACTGCTATTGTCGTAATGAAGATTCTCTTTCAAAAGCATATAAGAAAGATCGTTTTGAGAAAAGCATCGTATTTTTAGATGAACTTGAAAAACGAATTGCAGATACTATAGAAAAAGAAGAATATAAAATTTATTTAGATAGATTGATACAAGGCTTTGGAAGGATTTTGTGTTCGCAAGAGATTATGCACGCAAGGGATGAAAAAATAAAGTTTTCTCATCTTAAGAAAAGATTAAAAGAAATTTGCACACAGGACAAAATTCAAAATGTATTAAAATCATATCCTTGGTACAGATTGCCCGTAAAACAAGCGGCATTTGCTTTTGCTATGAAGCATCAATTGTTTTTGCTTCAAAGGTTAATGGTGATATTAAGAGACAGATAGGAGTTTTTACAATGCTTTTTTCAGTAATTGTTCCGATTTATAATATTGAAAAATACATAAGAAGATGCATTGACAGTGTGCTTTTGCAATCATTTACCGATTTTGAGCTTATATTGGTTGATGATGGTTCACCTGACAGATGCGGAGCAATTTGTGATGAATATGCGAAAAAAGACGAAAGAATAAAAGTAATACACAAAGAAAACGGCGGTTTGGTAAGCGCAAGACAAGCCGGGATCAAAGTGGCAAGCGGAGATTATATCTTTCATCTTGATGGTGATGATGCAGTTCTTCCTGATGCGCTGGAAAGTGCATATAAAATAATTTGTGATACCGATGCGGATATTGTATCTTTTTCTTATAAGTGCAGTATCAATGGTAAAATTGGAGATAGTGTTGAAGACTTGGTCGATGAGGGCTTGTATCACAAAAAGGAAATCGAGCAACATATTTCCCCAAAGCTTTTGTCAGATAAAAATATGAATCATATATTTTATTTTTTATGGGGAAAAGCAATAAAACGAGAACTTGCCACAAAACATCAGTTGGTTGTTAATCCTGCTATTTCTTTAGGTGAGGATTTAAGCTGTATTGTGCCTTGCTTTTTGGAGGCAGAAACAGTTTATATGAGCAAAAAAGCCATATATCTTTATACCATAAGAAATGATTCCATTTCAACAGATTTTAAAACGCATCAGATCTTGCAGATAACAGATGTGATTACAGGACTTCGCAGTTTAAACATAGAGAAACCAAAAGACTTTGACCAGCAGATTTCACGTTATTCTTGTTTTATGTGTTTTGCAATTTTGGCAGCAGCGGCCGAAGGGAATCATTTTAATGCTATCAAAAAGTTAAAGGAACTTATATTAGGGTCCCTACATAGAGAGGAAATCAAAAAGGCACATTTTGAAAAAATCACTACAAAAAGCCGAATTGCCATATATTTAATGAAAAAACAAAGAATCAGATTAGCATTTTACTTTTTGTATTTATGTAAAGAGTTAAAGCACATGAGAAAGGGGGACAAAAAATGAATACAGCACCTAAAATATCTTTAATAATGAGCGTGTATAATGGTGAAGATTATTTGCGTGACGCCATAGAAAGCGTCTTAAATCAAACATTTAAAGACTTTGAGCTTATTATAATTAACGATTGTTCCACCGATAAAACCCACGAAATCTTAAAGAAATATGAAGACTTTGATAAACGTGTAAAAGTATATACTAATGAAGTGAATTTGAGACTTCCGTCATCCCTTAACAAAGCTATATCATATGCACAGGGTAAATATATTGCAAGAATGGATGCAGATGATATATGTCTGCCTGAAAGGCTTGAAAAGCAGTATGAATTTATGGAGAAAAATCCGAATGTGGCTTTGTCTTCCTGCAGATTTATGACGCTTAAAAACGGAGTTATCTCTTCCGGAGGATGCGGAGGGAAGTGCGACAATGAGTCTATAAAAGCATTGCTTTTGGTTACAAATCCCATACTTCATCCCGGAATTATTGCAAAAGCTGATGCAATCAGAAGTCTTTTGTATGATAAAAACTTTACCTGTACCGAAGATATGGAGCTTTGGACAAGGTTTGTTATGGCAGGATATGATGTGGAGATTATGCCTGAATATTTTATGATATACAGACTTCATGATAAACAAATTACCGAAACAACCTTAGAGAAACAGCACAAAGAAGTCATTGCAATTCAAAAAAAATATTATGGAACACTTCTTGAAAATATGAACAGCAATCAAGAGGAGTTTTATATCAGAGGAATTTATTTCAGAGAAAATACAGACATCAATAAGTTTTTGGATTTTTACAAATGGCTAAAGTCTGTTAATCGCAAAACGAAAGCATTTAACAACGATGCTTTAAACTATGCCATGTTTGAAATTCTGGCAGAATACAAAAGAAAAGGTATTGCAAAGACTAAGCTGATAAAGGCGATGCTTTCGTTTGGAATACCATATCTTGCAGCGGAAATCCCCGAGCGTAAAAAAAGAGCTCGAGCAGACGGACACAGGTGCATTAAAAGTGCAGAAAAAATAGGACTTAAGAAAACCGGTGGAACCTTGGAATTTCCGACTTTTTCAAAATAAAAAGTATAGGAGCCATAAGTATGCAACTATTTGAATACCCATACATCATCATAACCATATTGGTTTTATGCTTTATTGTTCTTATCACTATTGGTATTTATTTTGCCATAAGAGGAGCAAAAACTGCTGCCGGCAGCGAAGAAAAGGCGTTTATCAATATAAGTAAATTAGAAGCCAGCTTTGAAAAATCAGGGAAATTACGTGAAGACAGGTGTGTTTTTTATGCTAAAGTTTCCCTGGATAATTTCAGAAGTCTATATTCGGCACATCAAACCATGAATGTTTTTTCTGAAATAAAGGGAGTCTTGCTGGAAGCTTTTTCAAACAGTGATGACAGTAATATAGCTATATATGGAGAAAAAAACTTCGTTGTTCTTTCAAAATGGAATATCGAAACTGCACGCAAAAAAATTGAAAATTGTTTTGGCGAGCTAAGCAAATGTCTCTTAAAACACGGTGCGCTGAATATTATTGACGTCAGAATCGGTGTATACTTTGCGTTTGGCACACAAGTGTCGTTTGATGACGCAATAGGCCGTGCCAAACAGGCATATTTGCTTGCGAAGAATGAAAATATTCCATACGCTGAGTGGAATGTATCCGGCGGAAAAGCGCTTGAAAAAAAGATAAAAATAGAAAATAATATAGAAAAAGAAATTGATAACAATCGTTTCTTCCTTGAATATCAACCTGTTTTAGAATCAAAAACAAAGAAAATAATAGGTGCGGAAGTGCTATCTCGCCTAAATTCAGAAAGCGAGGGTGTATTAACCCCGGGTAGCTTTTTGTCTGCGGTGGACTCTGTTGGAATCAATGATAAATTTGATTATTATATTTTTGAAAAAAACTGCAAATGGATTTCAAACGATAAAAAACAAAGGGAACAATATAAATATACCATCAATTTTTCAAGATCAACATTGTGCGAACCACAGTTTGCGGAAAAGATAATAGCAATTGCACAAAAATATGATTTGAATTTTTCCTGTCTGGCGGTTGAGATATTAGAGGATAAAAACATAACCTTCGATGCAAGAAAGCAAATGATAGATAATCTGTCAGTTCTTAAAGCAAAAGGTATATCTATCTTGCTTGATGATTTTGGGAGCGGATATACAACCTTTGGAGATTTGCAAAATCTTGATATTTCTGTTGTGAAGATTGATAAAACGATAACACAGAATTCGGTTACAGATACAGGATTTATTATTTTGAAAAATATTATCCGTACTGCCGGTGATATTGGTTTTAAGACATTATGCGAAGGAATCGAAACAAAAGAGCAAGAAGAAGCGGTGATAAAAGCAGGCTGTGATCTCCTTCAGGGTTTTTACTATTACAGACCTATGCCGGTGGCTCAGCTTGAGAAAGTTTTTAATAACAATTCAGGAGGTGTTTAAATGCTGTCCGTAATTATTCCTGCATACAATGAGGAATTATCCGTAGAAAGAGCTTATTATACGATATCAGAGATTTTAGAAAAAGCTCAGATTGACAATGAAATTATTTTTATTGATGATGGTTCTACGGATACTACATATAAAAAAATAGAAAACTTGGCCGATAAAGAAAAAAATATATATGGACTGCATTTTTCAAGAAATTTCGGGAAAGAAGCAGCCATCTCGGCAGGGCTTGCAAGCGCCAAAGGCGATGCAGTTGTAGTAATTGATTGCGATCTTCAACATCCTCCTGAGAAAATTGTGGAAATGTATCATCTGTGGCAGGAAGGCTATGAAATTGTTGAGGGTATTAAAAAAACAAGAGGCAAAGAAAGCAAAATGCATGGTTTTGCTGCAAGAAAGTTTTATAGGGTTATCAGTTCGGTAGTAGGATTTGATATGTCAAACGCCTCTGATTTTAAACTGCTTGACCGCAAGGTTGTGGATATACTCAACAGAATTCCTGAAAGAAAAGGTTTCTTCAGAGCAATTTCATTTTGGGTAGGCTTTAACAAAACAACGGTTGAATTCGAGGTTAATGAAAGATTAGAGGGTGAATCAAAATGGTCTGCCATAGGCCTTTTGAAATATGCCATTTCAAATATTTCTGCCTACTCGACAGCACCAATGCAGATTGTAACCGTGCTTGGTGTTATGATGCTTATTATTACTGCTATTTTCAGTGTTTGGGCACTGATTGATAAAATCCGTGGTATTGCCCTTGAAGGTATGACAACGGTTATAATTATCCTGATATTTATAGGAAGTATTATGATGATAAGCCTGGGTATTATCGGATATTATGTTGCCCGTATTTATGATGAAATTAAAGGAAGACCGAAATATATTGTTTCTGCAACTTGCAGGAGCAAGGAAGAAAGATAAAAATAGTTTTGAGGAGGTGCAAAATGGAAAGAAATGTGCTTGTTGACAGACTGAAAGGATATGCCTGTTTTTTGGTTTTGCTTGGTCATGTTATTATGGGAATAAGAATTGCAGGTATAGATATTCCCGAATTTTTTTGGGGAATGGAAAAGTTTATATGGTCTTTTCATGTTGCACTTTTTCTGTTTTTAAGCGGTGTTGTGTATAAAATGACCGGAGAATGGAAAGGCAAACAAAGCAAATGGAAATTTATTCTCTATAAGCTTTACACTCTTGGTATTCCATACATAGTTTTTTCAGTTGTTTATATATTGATAAACAGCTTAGTTGGAGAATCAAATACCGGTTTTGCAGTTTCAGATATTCTTTATATATGGAAAACTCCTGTTGCCCAATATTGGTTTTTGTATGCACTGTTCTTTTTGTTTTGTATTTGGACGGCTTTTTCGGGAATATTAAAAAATTGGCAAATTACAATTATAGCTGTTTTAACAGGTTATTTAGCTCCGCTTTTTGGTATTCCCCTCGGAAGCCTGGATGTAGTGTTTTACTCGGCACTTGCTTTTGGAATTGGCACATTCGTGGACTTCAAAAGCCTTACTAAGCTTCGGACCTGGGCTAAATGCCTGGTTGTGATACTGCATATAATAACAGGTATCATTTTTATTTTACTAAAAAAAATAGAAGCTCCGTTCATAAAGGAAATAATGATACTGTTTGGAATATATTCCAGTATTATGTTCATTTCTATACTCCAGAACTGTAAGGCAATGGCTCGTTTTCTCGATTTTGTAAACAAGTATTCTTTTCAGATTTATTTGTTACACACCATATTTACGGCAGGAACAAGAATAATCCTGCTTCGCTTGAATATAACCCAGTGGTGGATTCATATTCTTTTGGGAACTGCCATCGGATTAGCATTTTCGGTGTTAGCAGCAGTAATTGCAAAGAAAGTTAAGTGTTTGAATTTCTTTTTCTTTCC
Organism: Clostridia bacterium; assembly: GCA_045654805.1. Classification (GTDB taxonomy): domain Bacteria; phylum Bacillota; class Clostridia; order Monoglobales; family Firm-18; genus CAZNKU01. The sequence goes on from JAZOOD010000053.1 coordinate 7,582, forward strand.
ATCAAAAGCTTATACATTGAAGAATCTTGATTTTAAAAGGTAAGCCTGGTCTTATTGTTGTTTAAGAACTTTATTTGAACCCTATGAGATAACAAAATTGTTGTCTCATAGGGTTTTTCTATATCAAAATATGATACGCATTAATCAAAGAAAAGCACTTTTGAAAAAACTTCGTAGAATTACGACATCTTCTGTGGTATGTTTGTGTTGCCGAAAGGTAATATAAAACAGAGAGGACGAAATTTATGAAGAAAAAAGTATTATGTACGGCATTGGCAGTGACTATGCTGCTAACAACAACAGCATCGGCGATCGCAAAACCTTGGTGGCTTAGTAAGTATCGAGTGACCTTTGACAATGAACTTGGAATCGTAGGAAATGTAACACTACAATTTGCATCGGACGGCGGTAGCTTCATCAGGCCAATAACCAAAAGATATGGAGAAAGCATCAGCCTTGAAAGCTATCTTCCAACAAAATACGGATACACATTCAAAGGATGGTTTACAGATCCCCGAACAAAGCTGAATCAGGTAACAACATTCAAATTCACAAAGCCTGATGTCTTGTATGCGAAATGGGAAAAGAATCTGGAAGAACCCATAAATCAAAATAAGGAAATTATGAGCAAAGATACCTGCTACCTCACCGATGAGGAAACTGTAAAAAGGAACGAAATCATAGAGGAGAAAAATAAAGCCTACATCGAAGGCTTCGGCTATGTGGCTCCAAGCAAAACCCAAACCATCATCGTAGACTCGAATGGTGATATAAATAAAATGGTCGGCACAATGGAATAAAATCAAACCACAGAATGGGCACGGTGAAATCCGTGCCTTATCTTTTTGGAGTATCAAAATTTATGATGCATAACCAAAGAAAAGGACTTTTATGATTGATGCTATTCTTTTAGAAAATTGATGCTTTTTATTCGCAAAAACGCTTGACTTGTGCCGATCTTTACGGTATTGTTTGTGTTACCCAAAAGGTAATACAGAATAAAGGAAGTGAAATAATGCGAAAGAAACTACTTACAAACGGAAATGTGTTTAAAAGAACAGACGGTCGTTGGGGCGGAGTTGTATGGTACATGGATGAGCAAGGCGAACGCAAAAGGAAATCCTTCTCAGGAACTACCAAGCAGGAAGCCAACAAAAAGATAACCGCTTACATAGCAGAATTCGAAAAAGCTATCGAGGATACAGATGAAAGCAAGAAGCTACTAAAAGATAGCCTGCAGAATTGGCTGGAAATAGTAAAGTTCCCATCGGTCGAGCAAACAAGCTACGACAGACTTGAAGGAACGGCAAGATGCCAAATCTACCCACTGCTCGGCGATAAGGTGGTCGGTGACATTACCCCTGCTGATGTCAAGGCGATGCTTAATCACTGGATGTACCTCGGAAGGTCATACTCACTGGTAAAGAAAGCATATGTACTCCTAAACGAATACTACAGAAACCTATATGTAGAAGAACGGATACACAAGAATCCCATGGACAATGTGGAGATGATGAAAAAGGCAAACTTCCTCTCAGCTCAAGGAAAGGAAGACCTGCCGGAATGTGAAACCATCGAAGTCTTCACAGATGAGGAGCTTGAGAAATTCAAAGCCGAAGCCTTCCGAACACACTCCACAGGCAGTAGGGTATATCAGCAAGCAGGAGCCTTCATCCTGATGCTAAACACAGGACTGCGAACAGGCGAACTCCTGGGATTACTAAATAGCGATATAGACCTTGAGAACAAAACAATGACAATAAGGCAGGCGGTAAAGTTAGTCGACCAAAGAGACGGAACAAAGCTCATAGGCGGTAAGGTTAAAAAAGTAGGCAAACCAAAAACCACCACAAGCAAACGAGTCGTACCGCTAAACAGTACGGCAATAGAAATGATACACGAGCTGCGGAAAGAATTCTACTTCGGTAAAGATTCTCCGCTGGTGTGTGATGCAAACGGCGACTATGCGAACCCAACCAACCTGCGAAAACGACTATATAGAATAGAAGATGCTGCAGGAATAGAAACAAAAGGGCTCCATGCATTCAGACACACCTTCGCCACCAAGCTAATCAACGGAACAAAGTGTGCTGACGGAAGCATAAAAACACTAAACATAAAAGCGGTAGCCGACATCCTCGGACACACCACTACCGAGATAACCGAAAGGTACTATGTAAAAAAGGATACCTCAAGGCTGACCGGAATCACAGACGGATTCGAGATATGACGAAATCGCAGAATAAAATACCCCTGAGAATGAATTAAATCACTCTCAGGGGTATCAAAATTTGATACGCATAAACAAAGAAAAGAGATTTTTATTTTTGGGAAAAAATATCTGCGAGAATTGAAAAATATTCTTGCAGAATTGTTCTCTATAGGCGAAATTGATAGAATTGACGAAATCAAGTGATGCTAAAATGATGATGTAGCAGACGGAATCGTTAGAAACGGATGCGCCCGTATGCGAAATTGATGCTCATTTCAGGCATGATTATTTGAGTCTCAAGACCATGCGCCGTCATCAAAAATATAATTAAAAATTACTAAAATTCAAAATTGATGCTCTGAAATTTGATTTTGAAACACAAAAATTTTTAATGATTAAAAAATAAGAAGTGGCTCAAACGCAGTGTTTGAGCCACTTTGTATGGCAGGGGCAGTAGGACTTGAACCCACGGCACTCGGTTTTGGAGACCGATGCTCTACCAACTGAGCTATACCCCTAAACAGCAAATATTAAGTTTTATTGAGTTACCATACGAACATAGGGACACGGTTTTGGAGGTCGTGTCAAATTAAAAAGACCGTCCAAATTGTTCCCACTGTTGAGCCTTGTTTGAGGGTTGCCAAAAATCTAATTTTTGCTTATGATGCTTTATTGATGCTATTGAAAAATCTCCTCTGTAAAACTGATGCTCAACTGCCAAAAACCTACACATTTAATCTTATTTAAGTATAACATACATTCCGTGAAATTGCAAATAGAATCAAACGGAACTGCCCGTTTTGAGAATGGCAAAATAAAATAAGCAGAATTACTCGACTAACAAAAATAAATGCAATACAAAACATTTTTGAGCCAATTACGGCAAATCATAGCTTAACCACCATATTAAAATATGACACGCCTTAAACAAAGAAAAAAACTTATGAAGTTTATACACAAAATCACGATTATGAAAACAGTATATTCACACGAAATCAAGATTAACGATGCAAAAAATAATATTTAAAGGGATATTAATTTACGAAACCAATAATTTTATCCCTTTAACCTGCATTTAACGAAATCTAATTGTTCGATATCTAACAAAGTGTATGAAATTGACATATCAAAATATGATACACCTTAGACAAAGAAAAGGGATAAACTTAACTGTTTAGAGAAGGAACAAAATAAAGTGTAGTCCTCTCCAAGCCCGTTAGAATGTGAGAAAGCCTAAATGACTATTATTTTTCTAAAACACGAATCTTTTCGTCTTCTGGTTTTGTAGAAGTAGTTTTTTCATTGGGTTTCTTTTTAGACTCTGCTTGAGATATTAACTCATCAAGACTTGGAAGATTATCCTTCATAAAATATATCTCCTTTCTGCATGATTATAATTGTATTATACCTTCAAAAAATCCAAAAAACAACAAAACCCAAAAGTAACGCATATACTTTACTTCAAATGTGTTTTTTGATATAATTTATTTACAAATAGATTGCATGGAGGAAATGACGATGAGAATGACAACTGAGCAGAAAGTAAAAGAAGCATTGAATAGAAATATTGATATTCCTTCTATTTTGCTAGAGAGGGAAAACATTGTTGGTATATATGGATTTTTTGCAGTTAAAGAAAATACAGAATATTGTTTTTACATTGGTAAAGCAACTAATATGAGAACTAGAATTATAAACCAGCACATTCATCAATATCTAAATAATAATTTTTCAAAACTTGTGCCTGAAAAAATCAGGGATTATCTTGAAGAAGGATATAAAATTGAGGTTAGGATACTTGATGAAATAGACTACAGGGACACCTCGTTTTCGAAGGCAGCACATCGTTTAGCACTTGCTGAATTAACAAAAATTGTAGAATACCAGAAGATTGGGCAATGCGAATTACAAAAACTTGATGGAGCAAAAGAATGCGAAAAAACTTTTTGGGAAAATAATTATGTAATGAAATGATGTTTTTATCCCAAAGTTGAAGATAATAACATGTGGTAAAAATAATTATCTGCAACTGGACTTATTTAATAGAATTATTTTTTATTAGAAATTGAGATATAATATAACTATAAAACAGAGCGAGAAAAGGAACTACTTGTGTGTAGTTCTCTGATGTTAATAGACAAAAAGATATTACATAGGTAAAAAGGTGGGTTGTACGGTGTATATATTTCAAGCGAGATCCTTTTGGGATCTAATGGAAGTTCCTCAAAAAAAGTTTAGAACACGATTTAGTTATTTTTTTGGCGCTAATGAAAAGTTTATAGATGACAGACAAAAGGCATTGGACGTTCTAAATAATGTTCTTTTTACAATTCAAAATGAGATGTTAGAAAGAATAAAAACAGAGAGTACATATGGATTTTTGCTGAAGTTATATTATATATTTGATGAAGTTCATTCTGTGTATTTAGCAGAAAAAGAGGCAAGAACACACTTGGTTAAGGAAAATATTGATAGTCCAGAGATTGTTGACCCGTTTGTAGTAAATAGAAATATTGAGCGCGATATTATTGATTCCTGTAACATTTGGATTGAAAATTGTATTTTATATCAACACGATCTCGATATAAAAACTCTTGATGTAAACAAAGAATTTGTGTTTGATGATAGTTTGATTATTGATTTATATTTATATGGATTTGCATCTAGGGGAATATCCCTGCTCAATCTTTCAACGAAAATCGGTAAAAATAATTCTTTTTATGGTTTGGAAATAAAAGTTAACCAAGATATACCAGCAGAGATATTAAAGTACCATCCGGTTATATATTTTAATACTTCTATCGTAGGTAATCAAAATGTACTTTCAAGCACACCATTAACAAAAGATGCAAATACAACAGACTTCGGAATTGGATTTGAAAATGAATATAATGTTGGGTTTCTACAGTTTTTAGCTACGATAAAGAGTTTTCATGAAGATCAACTTAGAGGTGATGAAAAATCGCTAACAGTAATTGAAAAAGAATACTTTATCGAGTTGGTAGAACGGTACACGATTCCACCACTATGTGGAGAATCTTTTTATAACTCTTTTGTTTTAACAAAAGATAAAATAAAAAAACATTTACGAAACGGCGAGAACATCATATGGAAGATGGGTACTAACAAATATCGTCATGAATTAAGACCTTTCGTTGCATTAGATGATGGAAATATTCTCATTGCATATGGGTCACTAGAGCAATCAAAACAATTATGGGCATCCTATTTTAGTAATGGTGGTATGTGTTATACAAATCCAGCTAAATTAGATTATTTAACCAACGCAATGGAACTAAAAAACAAGGAATTATCTGATGTGCTTGTAAATAAAATACGAGAAATTCTAAATAACCATTATAGTGCATCCGTGGATTTAAAGGATGTTAAGTATCAAAGAATTTTTGGAGAGCATTCTATCGATTATGGTGACTACGATGTTGTGTTTTATAGTAAGGAATCCAAAGAATTGTTTTTAATTGAATCAAAATACTTTTCTGATTCCTTAAATCCAAGTGGAATAGTTACAGACTATAAGAAGATGTTTGAAGAAAATGGATATTATGATCATTGTAGAAAACGATGCGATCTAGCATTATCTGAATCTGAAAAATTAAAGTATTTTCTTGGAGAACAAGATCAAATAGCAATTCACCTATTGTTTATATCATCAAAACCAATAGAAATGGAATTTACGGATGAAGATGGGATTGTTACAATGTTACCTTTGTGCATTTTCGAAAAATATCTTGAAGGAAAACTTATTAATGATGAAGATGATCAAGTGATGAGACCAATTAAGTATATTTAGATTGTAGGATAACAAAAATTGAATGACATTAATCAAAGAAAAGCGAAATCGAGAAATCGGAAGAAATCTCGGTTCCGCTTGTTTTAATCACTGATTATATTTGTTCCCAATTTTTCGGGAATCCCATTGCACTGAGAATATCATTTTTGCTCAGTGCAGTAGTGTTTTGAATGTAGTGGTCAATTGTATTCGACAGGCTTGTTTTGAATTTATTGAAATCATCCATGACAAGAAAATACTTAAAAGCAATGACAATGGCAAACAAATCACGAATCCCCTTGTCGTATGTGCTTCCTCTTCGTTGAATATTCAATGCTTTGTGAACAGGAAGGTTAGGAATGATGTTTTTAGTTTTGTATGAAAATAACCTTTCGTTGTGTGCGCACACATTTCTGAACTTAGTAACTACACTTAAAATCTGTCCTACTTGTTTTTCTGATAAACTGTTAAATTCACGACTTACCTTGAATTGCAAATCCTGGGTCATAAGTCCATAGAATTTAGAAAGTGTTCCAAAGGTTATTCCGTTAAACAACACCCAAAGCGGGACATTGCTATATGTATTTCTGTGGTGGTTGATATAAGCATAATCACTGTTTTGATTTGCTAATTTATCAAGTTCGCCAATGAGCCTTTTTACATCTGCACTATATTTGGGATATATAGAAAAATTATTCTCATCCAAATAGAAGGATTGGTGCTCTCCGTACTTTTCGCAAAAATAGTAGGAAATAACTGAACGAAGATGGCGTTCTATTTTCAAAATATATTTAAGGAATAATTCTCTGAGGTTTTCATCAAATTTATATAATGCAACAATATCCTCAAAATTGGTTCCGTCTTTGTATTTTTGAGTAGTAGGATTTTTGAAAAGCTCCTTGTATCCGCCGATAAGTGCAAAATATCCAATCTGCTTAAGGACATCTGTTGCATACCCTTTATCGGCAATTATTAAGTTTTTATCATTTACGAGCTTGTCAATTTGTTGCTCGTATGTAAGGAATGACTGTGCCATAATAACCTCCGTATATAAGTAAAGGAGTCCCCGCAGGAACTCCCTTGGTTGCAGTCCTCGCAGGATCCTGCAACTCGATCACTGAGGTTATTATACAACAAAACTCAACAAAAGTCAAGTAAACTGAAGTAAAAATAACTCAATACATATTATATTCAGATATTTTTGATAAAATTCATCTCATCAAATACAAAAATATGATTGTCTTATGTAAAGAATGAGAAGAAACCATATTGTTAAAATCTCCAAAATATGATATAAATATTATAGAAATGAATTAAGCGAAAAGGTGATATAAATTGAAAAAGAAAATGTCTGCAGGTTCAGGATTAAGCCAACATTTTTTGAATCGTGAAGGCAAGAAAGTTGGCGTTGATTTTTCCGGAAAAGCACAAGATGATGAGTGCTTTAGAAATGATGCATCAATATTGTTTTTCTGTGCCAATAGTTACAAAAGTGCATTTATTTGTTTAGATAAAGAATTAAAACTAAGATTTGAAGACAATTATCATGCTAAAGATATCGAACATCTGATTCTGCCATATTATTTTAATTTTAGGCACCACGTAGAATTATCTTTAAAAGCGTTAATTGTAGCGTTAACAGAAGAATCTCCCGACCTAACACATAACTTACAGAATTTGACGACTTGTGTTACTAATGCCATTAATGCTCTCGAATTTGATGAAAACACTCATGCCATTTTTGGTACAAAAGAAAAGTTTGACATAGATAAAAATGAAGCAATTGAATTTATACAAGAGTTAAAAGAAAAGATAAGCGAGTATCAAAAGTTTGAATGTGCAGAAGAATATTATAGATATATTTTTGAAAGGGACAAAGATTCCCTAATATTAAAACATGACAAGATAGAATTAGACTACAACCAAATACACTCGCTATTTTTTGAAACAAAAGAGTTATTTGATAAGCTATTAGTAAAACTTAGAGATATAGCGTACATATATCCAACGCTATAATGAAACAAAAGAGGGATTTAAATATGATTTCAGATATAGTTATTGATTTTAATACAATGAAATCAGTATTATTCAATGTTATAGAACAGAACAAGCCATTGATATCATTAGATAAGAGTGCTATTTTACAAACCTTATATACCGACTATGAGCCAAAAAGCGAAATAGATATATCAAACATAGGTGCTTATACATCATATTTTGAGAAGTTTTATGAACAAAAAATTGTTGATATGGCAAGTTACTGTTCGGAGGATACAGCTAATTTTGATAGACAAGTTGTTAACGAATTAGAAAGGAACGGAAAAGTCTTTGCAAAAAGCATTTTCCATGTTTTTAAAAAACACTTATATCTTGAAATGAGATTGGAGAATAAGAATTACGAGTTAGAAATATGTGTTATCCAAAAGTTGTGTTATAACATAGGAAATACATACTATTTTAACTTTGAAGAAAAGTATTTGGCTCAATTATTTGAATATGCTGTTAAATTATATCTGTGTTCTCCGGAATTTATTGATATGAAAGATGTTGAAACTGTAAACATTGTAAAGTCAATGAAAAACTTATTAAAAATAAAAAATTTTGAATATGAGATAAAGTATGGAGATATATATTTTTCTGATGATGCAGAAAAGGAAATTCAATTAAAAATCGAACATAGCATATCACATGTTGGGGGCATAGAATTTCTCAGAAGATTTTTCAGTAAAGAGATATCCCCTAAATACAACCCAGAAATTGATAGATTTTTAATTCATAGAAATGTTCAGCAAATGTCTATGAATATAAAGGATATAAGAGTGCCATATAATTATTTAATACAGTTATCGGCAAAGCACCTTGATGATGTAAAATGTATTTTGCTAACTGAAAGTGGTGTGAAGGATGAGTATGATAAAGCGATAAAAATCAGTAGCGACTATCTCAATGTTTTAAATTTGCAGCCATATCTTATTTATGGGGATATGATTTATGATTTAAAAAGCATTCCTGTTAATTTGAGTAAAAATATTTTGTTTGAAAAACTTTATACACCCATTCAGTACAGACCTGATTTTACAAGAAAATTCTTGCAAGATGTGTATTCACCATTCTTTAATAATACTGTTAATTGTGGTTATAGTTATAAAGAATATATTAAATTTTGTGATTGCATCCTGTCAGAAAAAAGATATTGCGTAACCTATTCTTTTGAAGAATTACAGCGTTTAACAAATATAAAAAGAATTGCATTAACAAAGATTTTAGAAGATGTTTCATATAGCTATGACAAGGTAAATTATTCCTTTGATAATTTCTTATCAGAAACAAATTACAGGTCCAGACCTTTATTAAAACTGAAGAATGAGAAATATTTTCTTTTTTCAGCTTATTTTAATGGTTTTGCTTTTTGTGAAGTTCTCTACAATAACCTTAATTCGCATTATGGACACAGTTTTAATGCACAAAAAGGTGAAAAAGTTGAAAACATGGTAAAAAATCTATTCAAAGAAAAAGGTTATCAATTTCACAGTGGTAAATACAATGTAAAGAAATGTCAAGACGAAGAATGTGATATGGTGATTGAAACAACTGATAAAATTGTATTTATCGAGATAAAAAACCAACCTTTACCCGAGACATTTGAGCAAGGTGATGATGTTGAAACCTTGCGTTGTTTGGGTGAAGGGATGATAAAGGCACAAATGCAATGTTTTAAACATATTCGTCAGCTAAAAAGAAAAGGTTATATTCTTCTCGAAAATGAAAATCAGCCGTCCTATGAATTGAAACTAGACAACAGAAAAATCATATGTATCAGTATATGTTCTCAGGAATATTTATTCTTGACAAATAAGATATTTAGTGAATATTTTTTAGAGAGTCTGCTTTTTGCAACTTATCACGCAAATGATCCTAATAAAGAGAATAGGTTGGAAAAATTAAATTTACTAAGAGAAAAATTGGCAACTTTAATATCAGATATATATGTCCAAACAAAAGCTCATCGGGTGTTCTTTGATACCTTGTTCCGTAGCGCACAGCAAATATCTACAATTATAAATGCAAGTGACACATTAGAAGATTTTATAGATAACTTAACTACAGCAATATATATTGTAGATGGCACTAATGATGTGTACTGTCAGCTAATAAATAATAAGAAAATCAAGGATAAATAATCAATATACATTTTCATCATTTTAATTTAAACAACATATCAAAATGTGACACGCATTAAACAAAGAAAAGGCGAAAACGAAATTGCACTCACGCAATATCGTTTTCGCCTTATTTTAATCTCGCCAAATTTTCTTAATAAATTCCTCGCCGGTTATTATGCCTTTTTTATAGTCAGCTTTAGCAGAGGAATAAATTTTCGACCATTCAAAGAATTCTTCCTCTGTCATATCTTTATCGGTCAACTGCTCTGGAAGTTTATTCCGGGCCCTATCCATTCTTGAAAATAGTTTATTATATAGCCGTTGTCCTATTTTCAATGGAGAATCTTCATCTCCTAATGATTTCCTATAGGTGTTTGTATGACCTACCTCTTTACATGTTTTGCCGTCCTTATAAATTCGATAACAGTATTCACGTTTTCTTTTATCCTCCAAAACAAAGTATCTGCCGCAGTTCTTACACACCTTAACTTGTCTGCCGCTTTTTAGCATATGCATAAATTCAAAGTAAATGAGTTCATGCAAGTATTCAATGATTGTATATGTCATTAGACTTAAGTGCTGCCCACTTTTATGCATAAAATCAAGTTGCTCTTTGGTATCGTTAATATTATTATCGTTCAAATACTTGACTTTTTCGTAATCTAACTTTCCATTTTTGTTCGGCATTAAGGCAAACCCAAAACATGCGAAAAAATTATTAAATTGTTTATGTTTAAATAAAAATCCAACTAACTTCTCAGACACATGACGTTTGGGGAGATTTTCTTTATCGAGACAGAGATTGATTGCGAATTTAAAGATTTCCTGAAGTACTAAGACTTCCTCTAAAGTTTCAATTGCTGTCGCAATATCTTTTTTATATATTTCGTCCAAAACAAACAAATCACTTGGATGTTTTATGTTGATCAGTTTATCGAATATTAGATAAACAGCATTGTGGGTAAAGAAATATAGCTTTTCATTTAAGGGTTTTAACATATCACATATATTCCATACCTGCTCTTTGAGAGATTCATATTTGTCAAAGGAGTAAGGTATATCTTTTAGCTCGTTAATTTTGTTTTTGTATTTTGTAAAATCAGTTTCACATAAAGTGACAACGATTGACCCCGGACTTTTTTCTATATGAAAAGTTGTTTTGTTATTTCTATGTTTCGTCAAATAATATAATTTTCCATCAGCACCATCAAACACTCTCATATGAGGTCCTTGTTTTTCATAATACATATTTGTCCCTCCTTGCAAATAATACATTTTGTCAAAATAAATTTTTTGCAATTATCTATGTAAAGTTAAATTTGGATTTTATATAATTGTATCACAGATAACGGATTTATTCAACATCTGTTATTTGCAAATTAAATTTGTATTTGGCGGTCCGTAAATAAAATTTTAATCAGAAAGGAAGTGAGCGAATTGAAAGAATCAATCTATAAAACCTACGATGAATTGCCTCTGTTTCTAAATGCAGATACAGTCGCAAAAGTGTTGGGAATATCAATTTCAAGTGCATACGAATTAATGCATGAAAAAGATTTCCCATCACTAAAAGTCGGGAACAGATTGATTGTTCCTAAAGAGAATTTCAAGCAATGGGTTGAGACAAAAATTAATGTTATGTAGGAGGTGAATTTACACTATGAAAACATATGAATTTAAAGATTATTTAAAGAGAACTTTCTATCATCTATCAAGAAATAATGAATTCCCCAATGGTAGACTAAAGGCATTTTCTCGACACGCAATAAGTCGGTTGTGGGACATGCAAGAGTTCAAAGTTGGAGATAAAACTTATTCGAATGATGAAATAAGATACATACTTTCAAAGAGGATGATGCCTGAACATTTGGACAGTGCAATTAAAATCTTTGTGAATTTGAATCGAGACTTCGGAGTCAAGATATTAATGTATTTAATCATTGTTTGTGTAATCAACGAGGATGGGTTGATGGAACTACTTGCAGAGTATGATTTGAAACATTTAAATCAAAACTCAAAAGGAGGAGCAGCATGAAGTACTATTATTTAAATCAGCAACACAAGCTAAGAAATGTGTTTATTATATCCAACCATGTTATGCAGTTGGATATAAGCGCAACAGCACTGGCAATATATTTCTACCTCATGTATATAGAGGACAGAAAAACTTATCAGTGCTACCCGAGTTACAAAACTATCGGCAAGGCTCTTAAAATTAAAAGCAAAGGTACTGTTGCTAAATATGTAAGAGAGCTTGAAGATAAGTGCCTAATCTATACCGAACCTACAGAAGTTATTCTGAAAGACGGTAAGAAAAGAAACGGCAACCTGAAATATACAATCCGTCCCATACAGGATGCGCTTGAACATTATCATCATGAACAGATGAAAAAT
>JAZOOD010000054.1:0-6204 GCA_045654805.1 Clostridia bacterium
AGGGCAATTTGCCGTTTGCCAAAAGGTTCATCACCGCAAACAGCAAAACAAGCAGTCCGTTGGTGTAGTTGGCATCGTTGATGCCGTCGGTGTAAATCTGAATAAGTGGCAACAAAAAGACTGCCATAAGTGTGTAAATCACAAAGTTTGCCATAATGTAAAATGTTTCGTAAACATTAAAAAATCTGTCGAATTTTTTTCTGTCTGTGTTAAACATCTGACCTAAGGCAAAGGTAAAAGATGATATCACGCTTGTGATAAATGTCTGAATCTGTGAAAAGAAGATGTTGTAAATAGTATAAACGCTGACCACTCTAAAATCGCACAAAAATGACAACAGTAAAATATCTGTATTATTAAATACCATTCCCGAAACCTGATGAACCAAGACAGATTTTCTTTGAGAAACCGCCTCATAATCAGGCTTAGCGTTAACACTTAACCATTTATATCTTCGTTTTGCGTAAGCATATATGTAGCAAAGCTGTAAAAGCGACAATATGCAATAAGAAAGCTGCATCAACAAAAGGTTGTTTGTAAGCAATATAACAAGTATTTTAACAACATTTGATATAAGCTGCAAAATTGTTTCGGAATTTGTTATAACATATTTTCTGCCGTCAACCTCTAAAAGTATTCTGTATTTAGCTTGTACAAAATAGCTGAACAGCTGTGGAAGTGCTGTAAGTATTACAATTCCAAAAATCACACCGGGCCCAATTGCAGTCGGCACAATATACTCATACACCAGGGCGATTAAAAGTACGATAATCGCATATATTACGCCAACTTTAACATAGTAGCTGTGTGTTGCCGAGATAACAGAGCTTACCTTGTTATGATTTTTCTCGGCAACAGGCTTATATAATGCCTGTGTGGTAGCAAGTCCTACCCCTGACTCAAGCAAAAGCATATACACAAAAATCTGCTTTATTGTAGACAGAACACCATTAACCTCCGAACCGAAATTTTCAAGATACAGTCTTGGAAGAAGAAAGCTCAGGGCAATCAAGACAACTTGATACAAAACGCCTGACAATAAGTTGTATTTGATTCTATTATCTTTTGTTGCCACTTTGAGCGCACCTCCTATATTTAAACTCTGTTTTCTATATAATATTCTGTTGCATTTTCTTTATGTATTATTTTAGCTGGATTTCCTATCACAATACTGTGAGAGGGAACATCGAAATTTACAAAGGTCAAAGGTGCAATCATTACATCCTCGCCAATTTTTATATTGCCTACAACAACCGAGTTCGTTCCAATCCAACAATTACCGTCAAACGTTGGTGCACCGCATCGTACACCACGGTTTTCATATCCTATGGTTACTCCCGTTCCTATATTCATATTTTTTCCTAAGACTGATTCCGGGTGTATAATAACTCTGCCGCTATGACCTATATAAAATCCTTCGCCGATTTTTGTCCGTGCCGGAATTTGTATATGGGTTTTATAAGACCTGAGTTTTAGCTTAACTGTATAGTATAACTTCAAAGGCTTGAATTTGCAGTTTTCTGCCTTTCTGAAGAGTGCAATATACTTAAGCTCTGTCGGTCTAAAAAGCCTTCGGGTAAAACTTTCGCCCTTTTCTCCATAGTATCTATATAAATCCTTTGAAAACTTATCATTCATAATTTATCTTCCTTACGGAGCTTTTTTCTCCAAAAATATTTTTCTTGTAACAAAATTGTATATCGGAACAAAAACAAGAGCAAAACCCTTAGCCCAAAGATAGTATGCGGTCATTATTTCTGTTCCAAGCCACATTATAAATTGATTTGATAAAAGTCCGCCAATGCTAAGAGCAACAAACACTATAAATTCTTTTACCTTACTGTTTTCACTGCCCTTAAAAACAAATAGCATACTTAAAATGTAATTTGCTATAACTGATACCGAGAAAGCTACCGCCGATGCTACAAGAACATCAACGTGCATAAATTCTTTCAAAAGCATCAGCACAGCCAAATCAATCAGGGTTGCAATTACACCGACAATGCCGAATTTAATCAGTTGTATTATGAGTTTTTTCACTTATCTTCACCTTTTAAAATTTTTCCATATATTCTTTATAAAAAATCTCCGCAGAGACTATAGGGAGTGCTTTTGAATAATACCACCCCTGAATATAATCACAGTCGCTTTCAGAAACCAATGTGTTTTGTTCTTCTGTTTCAACACCTTCGCATACAACTTTAAGATTAAGATTGTGTATTAACGATATAATTCCCAAAAATAGTTTTTTTCCGCTTTCTTTTTCAGAGAGCAGAAGAACTTCTCTGTCGATCTTTACTATATCGATGGGATACTCACCCAAACTTATCAATGATGTATAACCACTGCCAATATCATCTAACGCAATATGAAATCCCAGTTCCTTCGCCTTTATGATATTATCTCTTGCAACATCTAAGTTTTTCTCGATAGCATCTTCGGTAATTTCCATTATCAGTTTGCTTCTGTCAAATTCGTACCTTTCTGCTATGTTTTTTATTTTGGCAACAAAATCCTTTTCGGATATAGTAATTCGCGTAAAGTTACAAGATATTGTAAGCTCTTTAAAATCTGTTTTAGCCCATTTACTCAGCTTATCACAAACACTTTCAAACATATAATAGTCGAACTTGGTTATCAATCCGGATTTTTCCATTAAACCTATATATTTTCCGGGCATAATAACTTCACCCTCTGATGTTTCCCATCTTGATAAAGCCTCACTTGATACAATTCTCTTGGTTTTGTTATCAACGATAAATTGGAGATGCATCTTAAACTCTTTATTTTTTAATCCATATCTTATTTTGTTAATAAGAATCTTCTCGGTTGTGTAATTCTTTATGCCAGATAAAAAGTTTATTAAATTTTTAGAAAAATTCTTACTCATTTTTCGTCCCTCATCTTTTTTATATTATTGCGATATAACATGTAAGGTGCGGTTTTTATGTAAAAAAACAAAAAGAGCTGCAACAATCAAAAGCCTACATCCCGACTTTGTATCATTGCAGCTGGACTGGCATAGTTTAAAACCTTAGCCTCTTTGCTTTGCGTCACCGATTTTCACCGATTTTGCCAAATATTGAACTTAAAATAAGTTTACCACAATGAACTGACTTTGTCAAGCAATCTTTCAATCTCTGGCAAAAACCCAAAGTGTATTATTTACAGAATTTTCTGCATCACTTAACTTATAAATACTAAGGATTACAGTTTCTCCGTTAGTCTTTTTATATGTAATTCTGGGGGTATTACCTTCCAAAAGCTGTCTTTTCAGAGCCTCATAATTCAAAAAGTTCATAATTGCTCTGTGGAACTCGGGTGCAACAGAATCATCTATATACTTAGTTAAAAGGTTAGAAAAATGTTCTTCATTTTCATTATAACCAAGATAGGCAGGCATTAAAATACGATGCGCCTTGTCCGTATCTAAGTCTACACGATATATCCCATTATAATTTTCTTTCAGAATAGAAATCATCGCATCAATTTCAAGTATGCCTGTCTTTGTATGAACATAACCCTTATCATCCATGTGCGATATATTTTTCGTTTCTTTTTCCTGATAATACTGAGCCTTTGCCTCATACATTCTGATTTCGGCTTCGCGAACCATTTCTTCACAGTTTGTGTTTCGATTTCTGTGGGATGTACCAATAGCAACATGGTAGTCCCTTGTTTTTATTTGCTGGGCAAAGGTTTCGATGCTCTGTTTAATAATTTCTTGTGGGATTTTCTTCGCAAATACTAAAAATTCATCGCCACCCATACGGTAAATGTGCTGGCCATAGAACACTTCCTTCAAGGAATTTGCAATATAGATAAGCATTTCATCGCCTGCGGCGTGTCCGTATTTATTGTTCCTGATATGAAGCTCGTTAACATCAATATAAATGCAGGAAAAGTCTTCCGGTTTTTCTTCGTCAAAAACGAGAATATCTTTTTTATATGCAACACGGTTTAACGCTCCGGTAAGAGAATCTGTTGTTGCAGCAAGCTCAGTTTTATTAAGATGCTTTTTGTTGTATATGGCAATAGAAAAGCAAACAGCAACATCGCCCACAAGTTTTCTGATGGAAGAACTTTTCTTTGGGTTAATTGTGCCCAAAATACTAACATGGTTGTCTTTATCTGCAATAATTGCAAAAGAAACATCCTTGATACCGTGATTTAATAAAAAGTGATAAAATTCCGAATTGGTTTTTAAAAGGTGATTGTTGGGAACAATTTGCATAAATCCGGTAGATGAATCATCCGTGTGAATGTTTGCCGCATACCTGAAAAGCTCACTTACAAAGTATTTTCTTTCGTCACCCAATAAGCATTTATCCTTCAAGGAAGGCTTTATGTAGCAATAATCCTCTCCGTCAGTATCTGCAAAGAAGCATGAACGTGCGCTTGAAAATTCTTTTATTCTTTTTAATGCAGTATTTATATTTTCATGTTGCCTGTTTATTTCCAGAAGAAGATGCCTGATAACAGAAGACTCTGAATTTAATTTTGTTCTGTTTTTTTCGCTTCTTAATATCAGTTCAAGATAAATTGCTATAATTAAAATGAATAGAGCAAAAACAACAAGTAAGTTGTGGGATATTTTATGAGTTTCCTCAAATACCTGGGTTTCATAACGGGCAAGCATGATACCCCAGTCAAAATCTTCAATGGTAGAATAATGGATATAAAGATTCTCACCTGTACGTATTGACTTGAACGATGAATAACCTTTATCGGAATTAGCCAGCATTTCGTATGAATAGCCGTCATTATACTCCCTGTTTTTCAAACTTGACAGTTCAGATGGTTTTTCATTTATTGTATCTATAATAAATTTTCCTGTTTCCTTATCATAAACGAAAAGTTGAGCATCAAGCTCTTTTGCCATATTATTGTATTTTTCGTTGATAGTTTCAATTTTGATGATACCATACATAATGCCGACAGTTTCTCCGTTCACCTGAATCGGAACAGAGCTACGGACTACCTGATCATCGGGCATTGAATAGCTATAAGTTCTTCCGGTAACATGTTCCCCCAGAAGTGCCTGCTCTTCAAATGAAATTTGTCCGCTTAAATCATAGACTCCGTCCTTTGTGATAAATGTGCCGTCCGGGTTAAGTATACCAATTCTTGAAAACAAACCGATTGGCTCAAACGAAGAAAACATTCTGTCATATTTTTCTCCGTCTGCATATAAATTTGCCGCAAAATGTGCCATCGTAGCAAGATTTTCTCTGTCTGATTTTAATTGCAAAATAAGATCGTCTTTAATCTGTTTTGTCTGAATATGAAGCATCTCATAAGCATCATCCTCAGCCTTAATAAAGAAAGATACAACCATTGCAAAAAAGACTGCACATATTAAAATTGCAGCAACAATTGTATATAAAATATTATTTTGTTTTAGTTTTTTTCGTTCATATGTTATTGCCATATCTATTACCTCTTAAATATATAACGCTTTCAAAAGCTACATATATCCGCGTAAGATTATATCATATATAATTCAATTTTTCAATATTATTTGCTATTTTCTATATAAATTTCTATATAAATCACAATAAATGCAGATAAAAAATATTAACCTTTTAAGAAGAAAACATTTTATTCTTCTGTTATTTGCAAATTCTGCTATATAATTAGTGTGTTAATAATATGTTTTTTCTTTTTCACGGCGTAGTCATAAGCGACTTTTGTTCCGCTTTTAGGTTGGTAGTCAAACAAATCACGTCGGCTATTTTTACGCCTTGGGGGAAGATAATTTTCATCGTAATAGACCACGCAGAATTTGCTATGGTTAATCATTTCTTGATTACGTTCCACATAGGAAGCCCTGCCTGCGTTCTCCATATGCTCCGGGAAGTATGTACCCTCATAATGATTTAGCAAGCTATCTTCATACCAATCGGGTATATGCTGAAAAGCCGACCTGACATATATTCGTTTTATGTGAGGATGTTTTTCTTTTAAGTCGGTAACGATTTCATGGCATAAGTCATCAAATTGACTTTTGCTCCCGAAGAAGAAAGTATCAACTTTTTTATTTACGATTAAATTCTCTATAATTCCGCATAGTTTATCTTTCAATTCTGCCGTTTCATCAATCTTTCTGTGGCCGAAGAAACAGCAGTTTTTTCTTTGTCAATATCGGGCATATTCTTTCACAAACCCCTTTCTCACATAATCAGCATTATGTTGGTAACTAAG
>JAZOOD010000055.1:0-38113 GCA_045654805.1 Clostridia bacterium
CTTGCAAATACACTTCCAAATACTTCAGAGTGTATGGTCCGACTTGTTTGTCGTCAATGTCAATTTTGTTATCGGTAATAGGCAAAGATGCTGCAATGGTCATAGGCATCATACCAATGACCATAACAAGTGCCAAAAGTAAACTTAAAATCTTCTTCAATTTGTTTCATTCCTTTCAATTCATCACTTTTATTGCTTGCGTTTTCACCTCCGTAGCCGCAGGCAATAAAAAAACTGCGGCAATTTTTCTTTCAAAAAATTACCACAGCTGAGTTTTTCTGTGATGAATCACAATTCAGATGAGAATATGGGACAAAGCCCTGAAATATTACATTTCAGCACCTCAATCTGAAAACATCATTCCTATGCAAATGAGCACTTACGGAATAACATCAAAGCAGGTCTTGTGACTCGCACCATATAGACAAATCTGTCCGCATTTTCATATCCTGCCTTCTCAGTTTCCCAATGACTATCTTTCGATAACGGATATAAAAACATTCGATGCACACACCGACAGTTAACCGCAGGGGATTCTCACCCCATTCCCTTTCCACTGATTATGCCTTGCTTATGAGCTTTTACGACATAATCAACACTCTGTGTGAATGTATTAAATTAAGAATATCATATTCTTTGTACTTACTCAATGCTATATCTATGCAGAAAGTTTGCAAATATTAACATTTTTGCAAAGAATCGATATTATGTCATAAATTCTATCACATATTTGACAAAAAATCAATGCACAAAACAAATATATTTTATTCAAAAACAAATATTTTGGTATTGCAAATCCGACAATGCTTTTGTATCTATATAAGCGTTGATGTTTCATTCACATTACATCTGTTGACAGAACTTTATGAATTTGATAAAATATTTTTGAAATTAGGAACATTTTATATTTACTTATGTCGTTATTATTTAGAGAACACTATTCTCGGAAAGGAAGTGAATGAAAAATGGATATGAAGGTACATCTCCCGGTGGCTACTCTGCCTTTAGACAACGGATGTGAGTATTATTACTTCAACTCACAGTTCTTGCCTATATTTTACAGAATACCAAAAGAGATTTTGGAAATAAGAGGCAAAGAGCTTATGTGGATTCCCCGTACACCGGCATCAGCCTATTACGATGCAGAGGTAATAAACTTTATAGAAAGCGATATTTTTATGAAGGGACTCATAGATTGTGTTGCATATATGATATGGCCGTATTTGAATGTAAGCCCAAAAATGGAAGTCTATTCAAATCACGATCCTGCTTGGATAGTTGCATACAGTCTGGCAATATGGGTAAAGGGTTTTATCGATTATGACGGAATGTGGGATGGAAGAGAATTAAAATCCCAAATTGATTCTTTTCTGCATTTTAGATACCCGTACATCCCTATGGAAGAATCTCGGAAACGACTTTCATATATCGTTCCGCAAGTTATGAAGCAATACAACATCGACAAAGTGATTGAAGTTATAAAAGAAAACCGTTGCTTTGAAGATTTTGTTGATAATTGGGAAAGCAATCAAAAAATTGATTTCACTCGAAAATGGTATCATACCCGAACCAAGCACCCTACTGTATCGCTTGATGCTGAAATCGAACAATATGCCAAGTACAATGACGGGCGAGAGTTGGATTTTGAAGATGTATCTGCAAATGCCGAGGAACAAGTTATATCGGAGGTGATGATAAAACAGTTTATGGAAAGCTTGTCAGAGAAAGACAGAAAAATACTTGAAATGAGATTGGAGGGATACACTCAGGAAGAAATCGCAGAACAGCTTGGTTACAAAAATCACAGCGGAGTACAAAAACGAATAACAAAGATAGGCTTAGCTTATCAGGAATTCACCAAAGTTGATTTAGGCTTTGATGAAGAAAACTAATACATCTATTGATGATAAATCGGTAGGTGTATTTTTTATACTCAAAATTAAATTTACAGGAGGAATTTTACTATGAAGAAAATTCAGAATTTGCAAGAAAAAATAACAATCGAAAAATCAATGGAGGGTAACCGCTACAGAGTGCTTACCTACAACGGAGTAAAGTACAAAGAACCATATTTTACAGGACAAGAACTTGGCTGGGTTACAGATGTACTATGGGATGAGCAAACAAAGACATATATTTTGCTTATCATAACTGTCGGTGGATATAAGTTGTGGCTGACAATCAATAAAAAGGTTGCTAAATATTTTGATCCTATGAAATTAGAGAAAAATGCACCCGTATATTTCTGCATCTATCAATGTAGAAAATTCAAAAAAGATAGAGTCCCATATAACATATACGAAATATGGTATGCACCCGAAGAACTTGAAGGTTATAAGAAACCTGAACCGGTTCAGGAAGACTAAAGTATGTCCGGTACTGTAACGAGCAGGGAACTTGTGTACCACAAATTCCGAAAAAGGCGGGACTTCCTTACGGAAATCCTGCCTTTACCCTTTGGGGAGTTCCCCAATCCCCCCTAAAAATTTATGTCAGGAGTGATTATTTTGAAAGAACGAAAAGCACAATTAAAAACGCGAGTTACCGAAAAGGAAAAGCTTCGCATAGAGAACAAAGCCAAGAAATGCGGCTTACCGGTTTCTGAATATTTGAGAAAGAGAGCTTTGGGATATTCCCCCAAAGCTCTTTTACCTGAAAGCTTTTATGAATTTACAGAAAAAATTGGCATTTTGTATGAAGCACTCGGCACTTTAAACAGTACCGAACTTCAAGCGGAGGTGTTAAAACTGCTTGATGAAATTTATGCAAAGCTTCTTGTAACAGATAAAGGCAAGGTCGAAAGTGAGAGTGATGACTAAATGGCAACCACGGGATTTTGGCCTGTCAAAGGCTCATTAAAGGATGTTGTAAAATATGCAGAAAATCCTGACAAGACCACTAACCCGAAATATCTCGATGATGACTTGGCAGCGGCTCTTAAATATGTATCAAACGATGATAAGACGGATAAGCAATTATTTGTCGGAGCTATCAACTGCCCACCCGTAAGAGCCTATGAACAAATGATGGCAACGAAACGCCGACACGGAAAAACAGGCGGTAATGTAGCGTATCACGGTTATCAGAGTTTTAGGTCAGGGGAAGTTACACCTAAAGAAGCTTTTGAGATAGGACTTGAAACTGCACGGCGTATGTGGGGTAAAGATTATGAGATTGTTGTTACTACGCATTTAAACACCGATAATCTTCATAACCATTTTGTCATAAATTCCATTTCATTTAAAACGGGACTTAAATTTGAAAACCATATTTCAGACCATAGGCGGTTAAGAGAAATATCCGATGCGGTTTGTAAGGAATATGGGAAATCGGTTATTGAGGGAGCAAAATTTTACAATGCCGACAGAAATGCTTATCGGATACATAAGCGTGGCGGTAAAACTCATAGGGATATTCTTCGTGAAGATGTTGATTCAGCGATAAAGCAAGCCGGGAATCTTTTGGAGTTTGAACGGATAATGGGCAACTTCGGATATACGTTCAACCGCAATATTATGACGGAGCATCCGTCAGTTATTGCAAAAGGTTGGAAAAGAGCTGTCCGAATTGACAGTTTGGGCAAAGACTATACAAGAGAAAGAATCATAAGACGAATTGCCGACAATAAAATTTTTGTGAGTTCATTTGGTAAAAGTGAGCGTGTTCAAAGAACAAAACCGAAGCACACTCCGCTTATGGAGCTTGAGTATCAATTACGGCGTGTTAAATATATGGATACTGTTGAAGCTCTGTTTTATTTACTATTGGAACTCTTAAAGCCAAGCACACCAAAACCAAACTACACACCGCCGTTATCTCCTGTATTGAGGCAGGAATTAAGAAAATTTGAACAATATCAAAAACAGTTCAGGCTCTTGCACGATGAACAAATCAACACCGTGCCAGAGCTTGAAGCATTTATAGGCAAATTATCAATGCAGATATCCGAGCTTGAAGGAGAACGCTCAAAGACCGATAACAAACGCAGACGAGCTAAAACCGATGATGATAAGGAAATGTATTTAGCAGAAATCAGAGGTATATCCGCACAAATAAAGCCTATACGAGATAAGCTCAAAATCGCAAAAGCGACTTTGGAAACAATTCCGAAGATTGAAAAACTCTTTGATATTGAACGAGAAATGGAAAGAAAAGTTATACAGAAAGAAAGGAGCAAAGAACGATGAAAAATATGCAAAAACTTGATGTAACAAAATTAAAGGAATTTGAGAACCATCCTTACAAGGTAAAGCACGATGATGAAATGGAAATGCTGATTGAAAGCATAAAGGAACATGGAATTTTATCTCCCATCATCGCAAGACCTTTGGAAAATGATGAATACGAAATAATCTCAGGTCACAGAAGATTGTTTGCAAGTAAACGAGCAGGGCTTACAGAAGTTCCTGCTCTTGTTGTTGAAATGGACAGAGATAATGCGGCAATAGCTCTTGTTGACAGTAATCTGCACAGAGATAACATTTCGCCAAGCGAAAAAGCCTTCGCTTACAAATTAAAGATGGAAGCTATGAGCCGACAAGGACATAGGACAGATTTAACTTTATCGCAAGTTGCGACAAAGTACGACACCGCTGCAGAAATCGGTGAGCAAATGAAAGAAAGTCGTGACCAAGTATTTAGATACATACGGCTTACTAACTTACATCCTAAGCTTTTGGAATATGTGGACGAAGAGCGAATTGCTTTCACTCCGGCAGTTGAGCTTTCTTACCTTAATGACATTGAGCAACAAGACCTCATACAAACCATCGAGAGCGAGGATTGCACCCCTTCACTATCTCAGGCAGTTCGTATGAAAAAGTTAAGTCAACAAGGCTTACTTGACGATGATAAAATTCTTGAAATTATGTCAGAGGAAAAAGCAAACCAAAAGGAACGGATAAAAATCCCGACTGAGCGTGTAAGGAAATACTTTCCCGAAAGCTATACCAAATCACAAATCGAAGATGCTATTGTCAAGCTCTGCGAAGCTCATTATAAACGCAGACAAAAACAACAGGAACGATAAATTAAATAAAAAATCTTGATGGAAGGAGAATGAAACAGTGAGTAACAAGAGCAATGTAATTCAAATTCCACAGCACGAGATTGATGCACTTGCTCGCTGTTTATTGCCTGACCTTATGGCTTTTTATGAAAGCGAAGAAGGGCAAAAAGAATTTGAACAATGGAAAAAGGACCTTGAAAGCAAGGAAAATGAATAATTTTACTAACGGGCGTCGCTAATTGCGATGCCCGTTTTGCATCACACATTTGTACAATCAAAAAGTTAATGATATAAAAGGTATATACCACGAAAGGAAGTGAATTTATGAATGCGGTAATATATGCACGATATTCTTCAGACAATCAGCGTGAAGAATCTATCGAAGGTCAGCTTAGGGAATGTAAAGAATTTGCCGAAGCAAATGATATGATTATAGTTGATACTTACATAGACAGAGCGTTATCAGCCAAAACTGACAATCGCCCTGAATTTCAGAAAATGGTTAAAGATAGTGCAAAGGGAGCTTTTGAATTAGTTATAGTTTGGAAATTAGACCGCTTTGCCCGTAACCGATATGACTCAGCACATTATAAAGCGGTGCTGCAGAAAAATGGTGTTAAGGTTGTTTCTGCAACAGAAAAAATATCACAAACACCAGAAGGTATTTTGCTCGAATCCTTGCTTGAAGGTATGGCAGAATACTACTCGGCAGAATTGGCAGAAAAGGTTACACGAGGACTTACCGAAAACGCCTTGAAATGCAAATATAACGGTGGAACTTTGCCAATCGGATATGCGATTGACGAAAATCAATTCTTTGTTATAGATCCTCTCACTGCACCTGCCGTATTGGATGCTTTCAAGCATTATGCAGAAGGTGCAACAATGCAGCAAATTACCGATGAATTAAATTTAAGAGGTGTTCGTACTAAAAAGAATACTCGGATTACATTAAACACAGTAACCCGAATGTTACACAACAGAAGATATATTGGCGAATACAAATACAGCGATATAACGACTCCGAACGGAATACCTCCGATAGTTCCGGTGGATTTATTTGAAAGGGTGCAGGATATGATGAAAGCAAACAAAGAGGCTCCGGCAAAGCATAAAGCAGAAGATGAATATTTACTTACCACAAAACTGTTTTGTGGTAAATGCAAATACCTTATGGCAGGCGAAAGCGGCACAAGCCACACAAAGCACGTTCACCGCTACTATAAGTGTGTCAGTGTAAAATATCACAGAGGCTGTAACAAAAAGACCGTTCGCAAGGAATGGATTGAAGATATTGTAATTTCATATCTTATGAAGATAATCTTTGACGATGATTTGATGGACAGATTGGCAGATGCACTTCTTATACATCTGCATAAAGAAAATGACACTCTGCCAATTCTTCAAAAGCAATTCGCAGAAACACAGAAAAGTATTGATAATATGCTTAACGCAATTCAGCAGGGCATTTTTACAACCTCAACCAAAGAACGCCTTGAAGCTCTTGAAAGAGAAAAAAGCGACTTATCCGTACAGATAATGAAAGAAGAAATGAGCAGACCAAATCTTACAAAAGAGCAAATTCTCTTTTGGATACACAAATTCAGAAAACTCAATCCGAAAAAATTGGAACATCGCAGAAGACTTATAAACAGTTTTCTTAATTCTGTTTACTTATTCGATGACAAAATCATAATTGATTGCAACTACAAGGACGGCACAGAAACTATTACTTTCGAGGAAATAGAAAACTCTGCCTTGGGTTCGGATTTAACATCACTCGCTGCACCACCGAAAAAAGGTACAGATATCATTGATGGCTGTATCTTTTTTTAATATTAAATTGCTAAAGACACAGCCGAAGCTGTGTCTTTTAAAAACTTATTAATAACCAACTTTTTCCCAGCACTCAAATGGAGCAGCAAGTTCTTCACTAATATAAACCTGTGTCTTCTTTGTCTGAAGCATTGAGCTTGGAAGATAAGGAGTAACAGGACCATGTGTGCAAAGACGGCTTGTCATTCTCTGCCATGATGAGAATGTACCGCATGTTGCAAGTGCATGAACTTCGATTCTTTCCTTTGCGCGCATTACATCAAGAGGTCCGATTGTTGCAGCACAAGGCGGAACATTTGCGATATCACCTGACTGACCGAATGTACCGTTAAGAGAGTTCTGCATAATTGTCATTGGGTGAAGTTTAACGATCTGTGCAGGCTGATTTAACCATTCTTCAATATCACCGCTGCCGATGAATTCAGGAATAGGATCAACAAATGCCATATGACCTGCCCAACCAGGAGAAGTAGATGCAATATCAGCACCTGTTCCTTCTGTGATATCATCGATTATCTTGGAATAATCCTTAATGTTTGCATTTGTAGGGAAGTGAACATTTTCCATAGGCATACGTAGCTTTTCATCAATCTGGTAGTAAAGATACTTAATCATAGAATGTGCAAAGCCTGCTTCATATGTGATAGGAGCGATGTTACCGTTTTCATCTGCCCATTCATCCTCTGCTACAAGGTGAACCTTGCTACAGTCGATACCAAAGTAGTTGATAAGCTGTGCAAGAGGAATATATGTATCAGGTTCAGGGTTACCAAGAATCATTGTAAAGCTCTTGCCTGCTTCTGATGCAGCTCTTAAGCGTTCAAAAAGTGTAGCAATAAGAACAGGATGTGGGTTCATCATAACTTTTACGTTAAATTCAGGATGCCACCAGTCTTCTCTCTTTTCAAGATCTTTGCCGCTTAGGCTACGAACGTAATCGCAAACCTTTTTGTCCTTAAAAGGAACAAATTCATGTGGCTGAAAATCAAATTTTGTTGATGGGTCAGTAATAAAATTGTTCATTTTACGATTTCTCCTTTTAAAATAGTATTTTTAACATTAAACCATTGATCAACAATGATTAAGTTTGCAGGATTGCCCTTTTTAATCTGTCCGATTTCAGGCATATTCAATAGTCTTGACGGATTATATGACGCATACTTAAATACATCACATATTGAACCGCCCGTGTGTACCATCATATTACGGCACGCAATATCAAGAGTAAGCTTAGAGCCCGCAATATCACCGCCCCAATCGAAGTTAATATCAAAAGCTTCTTCACAACCGGGAATTGGCGGACCGTCAGCTACAAAAGCGTCAGAAATAAGGATAATTTTATCCTGTCCTTTAATCTTCTTAACAAGTCTAATCATATACGGATGAACGTGAATACCCATAGAATCACAAATAATTTCCGCATATATACCATCATTATAATTTACAGTTTCATCAACACAAACACCGCGTACTTCAGGATAGTTTTCCAAAGTACCTGTTGCATTGGTGTGATGAGTACCAAGCTTCAAGCCATAAGGCATAAGTGCCTCAATCTGGTCGGGAGTTGCTTCACTGTGTGCAACTGAAAATACTATGCCTGGAATCTTTTCCTTAACATCCTTTACAAAGTCAAGTATTCCCTCACGTTCAGGAGCAACACACCATACTTTAGCCAAATCCTGTACCGCATCTATAACCTCGGCATAATCCTCCTTACGGATTGCATCCTTCCAGAAGTTCTTTTCCTTATCACAACCAAAGTCGGGATTAAGATAAGGGCCTTCCATATAAAGTCCCAGAAGATTCTTACATTCTCCCTTTGCCATTGCATCACGGTATTTTTTTACAGCTTCAAGATGTTCTTCCTTGTTCATACTGTAAAAAAGTGCGGGTAAAACTGATGTAACACCGTGGTCTAAAAGTGTTCTTGAACACTTTACCGGGTCATCGTGAAAATATGTAGTCCCATCTGCGTGAGTATGTATATCAACAAGACCGGGGCCCACATACAAGCCGTTAGCATCTATAATTTCAGCACCATTTGGTACTTCAAGCTTTCTGCCGAAATCCTTTATCTTCCCATCCTCGATAACTAAAGTCGCATCAGGGATATAATGGTCGGTCATAACAAGCGTAGCATTAATTATTGCTTTAATCATACTTTCACCCTTTCTGCATAAGTACAATTTTCTATGCTATTATTATACAATACGGAAAAGTACATTGTCAACATAAAATTTACGAAAATGTTACGAATTTTTATTTTTTGCTTGAAATACGAAAGATGTTATGATATAATTCAATTAAAGTTATTTTTAAATTTTATGATTTAGAATATTTTCATAATCATAAATAGTAATAGTCAAAGGAAGGATGTTGATTATGTTAAAAAATTTCCAGATTAAACCACCGTTTTTTGAAGTAGGCCCTAAGGCATACCTTTACGGTGAGGAAATGCTTAAGCTTGCAAAGGTTATTGACAAGACTGCAATGAAGTATGATGTTGACGTTATTGTAACACCTCAGTACACAGACATCAGCCTTTTAGCACAAAATACTGAAAGAATTTTGGTATTTGCACAGCATATGGATTCTCTTGAAGTAGGCAGAGGTTTAGGCTCTGTACTTCCTGAAGCAGTTAAGGCTGCAGGGGCTGTCGGTGTTATGCTTAACCACGCTGAAAAACCTATAACTATGGAAGAAGTTGAAAAGACTATAAAACGTGCTGACGAAGTTGGTCTTGCTACAATTGTATGTGCTAACACAGTTGAAGATGTAAAGACTATTGCTAAAATGTCACCAAACCTTATTGTAGCTGAACCTACAGACTTAATTGGTACCGGTCAGACAAGTGACAGTAACTATGTAATCGAAACTATCAAAACTGTTAATGAAATCAATCCTGATATTATGGTGCTTCAGGGTGCAGGTATTTCAAACGGTAATGATGTTTACAATACAATAAAGCTTGGTGCACAGGCTACAGGTTCAACAAGCGGTATTATAAAGGCAGACGACCCATACGCTATGGTTGAGGAAATGCTTTTCAACCTACGCAAGGCATGGGATGAATTGCATAAATAAAAGGGCGGTGTAATTATGAATTCAGAAGCATTGGCAAGAGCTAAAGATGCTTATAAAATCGAAAGCGAATGCATCGCTGAGATGCTAAATCATTTTGATGAAGAAGTATATTCAAAGGCAGTTGACCTTTTGAAAAATGCTACAAGAATCGGTACCTGCGGTTGCGGACACAGCGGTATTATATGCCAGCATTTTGCACATCTTCTATGTTGCATAGACCAGCCTGCAAGATTTATTTCACCCGCAGAGGCTGTACACGGTGCAACAGGATTTTTACAGGAAGGTGACGTAATGGTATTTGCCTCACGCGGAGGAAAGACCAAAGAATTACTACCTATCCTTGATATCTGCAAAAAGAAAGGTGTAAAGGTAATTTCCATTACAGAAAATATGGAATCACCTCTTGCTGAAGGTGCAGATGTTGTTATCAAACAATATGTAAACCGTGAAACTGACAAGTATAACTGTCAGGGAACTACTTCTTCTACCTCTCTGTGCGTAATATTCCACGTATTACAGACAGCATTGATAGAGGAAACTGATTTCCAGAACGAACAGTTTGCTACAATACATCCCGGCGGTGCCGTTGGTGAAAGACTAAACAAATAATAAAATATACATATTAGGAGGAATTTAAAATGGAATTTAAAGTTTATCAAAAGGAATTGGAACTACAGTCAAGAGGCTGGATACCTACTTTCCACGATGTTTCAAAGGAAATTATGGAAATCGTTAAGGCTTCAGGTATTAAAAACGGTACAGTTTGTATTGCTTCTCACCATACAACATGCTCTGTTATGGTTCAGGAATGCTCACACGATATCGATTCTTTTGACCTTGAATATCTACAGCACGACCTTCTTGACATTATGAGAAAGATGATTCCTGACTTTGCTGAAGAACATCAGTACCGTCATCCTGGTCCAATCCATTCACAGTTCGGCAGATACGTTAACGAACCTGGTGATTACACATCAATGAACACAGACGGTCACTTAAGAAGTGTATTCTTTGGAAGAAGTGAAACTATGACAATTAAAGACGGTGTATTGGACGGTGGCGAATTCGCTCATGTTTACTTCATCGACTGGGATCACGTTCGTGCTCGTCGCAGACAGCTTAACGTTACAGTAATGGGTACAACAGATGATGTTGAAGACAGAAAGTGGAACAACGGTGAAGTTATCAACACACTTCGTAAATATACAGATGAAGAAAAAGCTTATGATGTTCACTATGACCTTCAGCAGAAAAGATAATTGAATTTTCTTATTTCGGGACAAAATTATTTTTTGTCCCGAAAAATTTATAGAAACGAGGTCGCTACCCTATGAAATATTTATTAGGTATAGATATAGGTACAACATCATTAAAAGCTGCAGTTTTTAGTGAAAAGGCAGAGTGTATGAAGTCCATAACCAAAGATTATACTCTTGAAGTAAAAGATGATTACGTGGAATTTCCCGCAGAAAAATATTGGGAATTGTGTTCAGAAGCTATTGAAGAACTTTCAGCAGAATACAATATTTCCGCTATGAGCATTGATACTCAGTGCGAAACTATAATTGTCACAGACGAAAATGGTAATCCTCTCCGTAAAGCAATCGTATGGCTTGACAACAGAGCTGCTGCACAGGCGGACAAGATAAAGGACCACTTTGGTGAACAAAAGGTTTATGAGGTTACAGGTCAGCCTGAAATTACTGCCACATGGCCTGCAAGCAAATTGCTTTGGATACACGAAAACGAGCCTGAAATATTTGGAAATATCAAGAAAGTATTTATGCTTGAAGACTATCTGCTTTACAAGCTTACGGGCAAATTTGTAACTGAAAAAACGTTGCAGTCATCCACCATATATTTTGACATTAACAAATTCGACTGGTGGACAGATATGCTTGACTTTATCGGCATAGGCAAGGATAAGTTTCCACAAATACTTTCAAGCGGTGAAATTGTTGGCGAATACAAGGGTATTACCGTTGTAACAGGTGCAATAGACCAGATTGCGGGGGCAATAGGTGCAGGTATTGTTAAAAAAGGAATTGTAAGTGAAATGACAGGTACGACTATGGTTATCTTCGTTCCGTCAGACAACATTCCTGCATACAGTCCTGACAGCAAAATTCCATGTCACGTAAATTTTGACGGAAAATATTGTTTACTTTCCTGGACTCCTACCGCTGGTATTGCGTTAAAATGGTTTAAAAATAATTTTTGCGAAAACTTCAGCTTCCGTGAACTTGACGAGCTTGCTGAGAAGGTAGAGCCGGGAAGTAACGGTCTTACATTCCTGCCTTACCTTTGCGGTTCAACTATGCCAAAATACAATCCTGATGCACGTGGTGTATTCTATGGTCTTACTATGGAACATACAAGAGGCCACGCTGTACGCAGTATTTTGGAATCAGTTGCATGTATGCTGAAAAACAATCTTGAATATTTAGGACTTGAATGTACTGAAATCCGCACTATGGGTGGAGGTGCACAAAGCCCATTGTGGAACCAGATAAAGGCAGATATGACAAATAAAAAAATTGTCACACTTAAAAATGACGAAACTGCCTGCCTTGGGTCCGCAATTTTGGCAGGTACTGCAATAGGCGTATTTGAAAGTGTGGAAAAGGCTTGTGAAATAGCTGTAAAACCAAACAAGGTATATGAACCTAAGGGAGCAGATTATACAGAATGTTATGAAAGATTTTGCACACTTGATGACAAGTTATTCTAAACCAAAAAGCAAATGTTCAACCGAACATTTGCTTTTTAATTTATTGACTTATACTCCAAAAAATTATATAATATAATTGCAAATATTTTAGGAAAGTGTGATAAAATGAAATACTCAGAAAAGGTTATGGAGCATTTTATGAACCCGCAGAATGCATACAGTATGGATGATTGCAACGGTAAGGGATATTTTGGGTCAGTTGAATGCGGAGATTATATAGAAGTATTTATAAAAGTAGAAAATAATATACTTACAAAGGTAAGTTATATGGTATATGGATGTACAGCTTCCGTTGCAACATCAAGTATGATGTCCTGTCTTGCACAGGGAAAGACTGTGGAACAAGCACTTGCAATAACCGAAGACGACGTAGAAATAGCTCTTGACGGGTTGCCGGAGGAAAAACGCCATTGTTCAAACCTTGGTGTAGGTGCACTGAAAAATGCAATCAAAAACTATAAAGGTGAAGAAATAAGCTACGAAGATAGCATATTCTAAACAAAATGGCAGACACTTTTGTGTCTGCCATTAATTTTTTATTTTTCTTCAAATTTTACAAAAGTAAACCCAATTTCTTCAACAATTTTTTTAGCCTCTTCCTCTGTTACGACACGTTTACTTGTAAGGTACGCAACCTTTTCTTCAAGATTAACCTTGGCAGAAAACTCTTTATACTCATTAAAACCTGCCTCAACTCGAGAAGAACAATGTCCGCAGGACATACCGTCTATATACACTTTATATTTATACTTTTTTCTAAAGAAAAACATTTTGACATCTCCTATCGGTTAGTTTCTTTTAACTAATTCTACAATATAAAATTTAATTTGTCAACTCATTAAATTAAAATATTGATTTAAAATAATATATGTGATATTATTAGTGTGGCTAAAGGAAGTGATTTTACGAAATTTTTAATTGAGCTATTTTTAATCTTTGCGAAAATCGGAGTATTTACATTTGGCGGCGGATACGCAATGTTCCCTGTAATAAAGCGTGAACTTATTGAGAATAGAAAGTGGATTACAGAAGACGAGCTTTTGGACTACTATGCCATAGGTCAGTGCACACCG
Source organism: Clostridia bacterium (assembly GCA_045654805.1). Classification (GTDB taxonomy): domain Bacteria; phylum Bacillota; class Clostridia; order Monoglobales; family Firm-18; genus CAZNKU01. The sequence goes on from JAZOOD010000055.1 coordinate 13,733, forward strand.
GGGATTATAGCTGTAAACGTAGCTACATTCGTAGGAAAAAAGTTAAAAGGCTTTTGGGGTGCCTTACTTGCTACACTGGGGGTTATATTTCCCTCAATAATTATAATCTTGATAATAGCAGGATGCATAAATAACTTTGCAGATTTGTGGTATGTACAAAGTGCATTTTCGGGGATACGTGTTGTGGTTATTGTGCTGATACTTAACACTATAATATCAATGTGGAAAAAAAGCGTGCAAAAGCCATTTGACTACATTGTTTTTTTACTTGCATTGTTACTTTCATATTTTAACATAATTTCATCGGTTTTAATTGTTTTGGCAAGCGGTGTTGCAGGCATATTTTATACAACCGGAAGAAAAGATATTAACGGAGGTGGACAAAAATGATGTTATACCTTCAATTAGCTTACGAATTTTTCAAAACAGGGTTGTTTGCAATAGGCGGTGGACTTGCAACATTGCCGTTTTTGCGTGAAATATCCCTTGCATATCCGGAGTGGTACAGCCTTAATGAACTTTCAAATATGATAGCCGTAGGTAACGCAACACCCGGTCCTATCGGTGTAAATATGGCAACATACGCAGGATATTCTTCAGCCGGTATTGCAGGTGGTATTTTTGCAACCCTTGCACTTGTTTTACCAAGCTTTATTGTTATTTTGATTGTATCAACCGTACTTAAAAGATTCCGTTCAAGCATATATGTAGAAGGTGCTTTTAAAGGACTTCGCCCCGCTGTGGTTGCAATGATTATGGTGGCGATGCTTCAACTTGCGGAAGAAGTTTTTGTTATTCCTGATACAGAAACAATCCTACAATCATTAAGCATAAAACACATTATATTATTTGCAATAATATTTGTACTTACCAAACTGCAAAAGAAAAACCATATTTTGCTGTATATTGCAATAGGTGCAATTATTGGCATAATATTTAAGATGTAGAAAAACGACTCTATACCGAGAGTCGTTTTTTAATAATTATCAATATTTTCTTTTAATATATTCTTATATTCTTCTACCACACTTTTGGGTGAAACAATTTTGATTTTATTACCAAGCATAAACACCCAACTGTAAAAAGTAGGACTGACGTCAACCTTTATAGTCACAGCATATTCATTTTCACTTTCCTTGCGCAGATGGATGTTGTCACCAAACTTGTCTATAACCACACCGATTATACTTTCATTACATAAAAATCTGACTGTTTCCGTCTTGCCCTTATACATATTAAAAACCTTTTTTGTATAATCCGCAAGGTTGAATTTATCATTTGCAACAAGGTTAATATCATCTCTTGCATCTTCCAAAATTTTAATATCAGTCATCTTGTCAACCCTGAAGTGTGTAATACCCTGATATTTTGGATAATGAGCGATAAGATAATAATTATCGTCAGAATATATCATAGCATATGGACTTACAACATATTCATTACCATCATTGCGAAATTCCTTGTTATTAACCGTATTGTAACGATAATACCTGTAACTTATTTTTTTATTTGAATTAATAGCCGTGTATAAAAAATCAATATTATAATATATTTTTTCATTAAAATTTTTTACACGATCAGTTATATAAACCTGGCGTTGCAGTTCGGTTGCCTGATGCTTGCTGGCAAGGCCCTCAAGCTTTCCTATAAGTTCCCCGCTCTTTTTAGCAGTTATAAATTTAGACGCTTGTACACAATCAACAAGTAACTTAAGCTCTGCAAGTTGAAAATCCCTGCTGCCCATATAGTACACAAACCTATCTCTCTTTTCACTTACTATATCCACACCGGCATTTACAAGCAACTCAATATCGTTGTATAATGACTTTCTTTCCGCGGAAACTCCGTATCTTCCAAGCTCAGTTATTATCTGTGACATAGTCATAGGGTTATTTTCATCAGTATTTTCAAACAAAATACGATATAGATACCAAAGCTTAAGCTTTTGATTACTGTTCTTTGGCATTTTGTACCACAACCTCTGTTTTTTCAGAAATTTCAGAAACCTCCTCAGGTTCTTCTTTTATACGTTTTTTTAGACGCATATCAACAAAATCCTCTACAAGATTTTTGATTATAACTACCAGAGGAACACCAACAATCATACCGGCAAAGCCAAAAGCCACACCGCAGGTAGTAACTGAAAACAATATCCAAAAAGCAGATACTCCTATATTATCACTAAGAATTTTAGGGCCTATGACATTACCGTCAAGCTGCTGTACAATTAATATAATAGCAAGGGCAATAACCGCATGCCACGGATTTATAAGTAACAAAATTCCAACTACCGGAATTGATGAGAAAATTGGTCCAAAATAAGGTATCATATTTCCTATACCGCCGATAAGACTAAAAACTGCCGCATATTCTATGCGAAAAACGACAAACAGTATAAACATTAAAATACCAATAATAAAACTGTCTATCGCCTTACCTATAATAAAGTTTTTAAATACGGTATTTGCCATAGTAAATGAATTTAAAACATATTCTTCATTTTTTTCAGAAACCAATGCCCGTACAAGTCTTTTTGCTCTGCCAAGCAAATCATCTTTTTCAATAAGCATATATATCGCCATTATGACAGATGTAACTATCAAAATTATACTGCTTCCCAAAGAAGTAACTGCATTAAGTGTAAAACCATACAAATTCTGAATTGTGCCATTTAATGTATCAAGAAGATTTTTGTCAATTTCATAAATATTAAAATTATAAATCGCAGACAAATCAATATCAAAAAACCTTGCAACACTTTCAATAGCAGCATAAATGCCCGTATTATGCTCAATAAGCAGGCTGCTGACATACGTTATAAGTTCCTTTACAGTATTAACCAAAAACGGAATTGCGTAGTAACATACAAGACCACACAAAATCAATACCAATACTACAACTATCACTATTGACAAAATCCTGTTTATCTTAAACTTTCTGTTAAATACCCTTACAAAACCATCAAGCAGATATGCAATTACAACACCATAAATAAGCGGTTTGAAAACATTAATAACAAAGGATATCTTATCCCCTGCAAAAACTACTAAAAAAGCCAATACCGCAACTATAAACAAATATAAAAAACTTTTTCCTTTTACTTTGTCCATAAAATCCACCAACTAATTATTTATTAATATGCTTTACCCCAATAAGCCATAGCCTTGGCAGGTTTATCGCAGCATACACATTTATCTGACAAATGCTCCTGTTCAAAAGGCATACATCTTGAAGATAATCCCGCTTCTTCTTTGATTTTTTCTTCACAGGCAAGATCGCCGCACCACATTGCTTTTACAAAGCCTGTCTTTTCTGCAGCGCATTTCTTCATTTCCTCAAAATCAGTAACCTTGTATGTCTTTTGTTCTCTCAAAGCCAATGCTCTTTGGAACATATCCTGCTGGATTGTATCCAACAATTTAACAACAGTTTCTTCAATATTATCCAAGGATACAACAATTTTCTCGTGAGTGTCACGTCTTACCAAAACGCACTGATTATTTTCAATATCCTTAGGGCCGATTTCAAGTCTTAAAGGAACACCCTTCATTTCATATTCACTGAACTTCCAGCCTGGAGACTTGTCAGAATCATCAAGTTTAACACTTACGACTGATTTTAAGTTGCCAAGAAGCTCGTTAGCCTTGTCCAGAACACCTTCCTTTTTCTGGGCAATAGGTACAATAATAAGCTGTAATGGTGCAATCTTAGGCGGTAACACCAAACCGTTATCGTCACCGTGCATCATAATAATAGCACCGATAAGTCTTGTGGAAACACCCCAGGATGTTTCGTGTACATACTGAAGCTTATTGTTACGGTCAGTAAACTGGATGTCAAAAGCCTTTGCAAATCCGTCACCGAAATAGTGTGAGGTACCTGCCTGCAAAGCCTTACCGTCATGCATCATACTTTCAATAGTATATGTTTGTTCTGCACCTGCAAATTTTTCCTTATCAGTCTTTTGTCCCTTAATAACAGGGATAGCAAGATAATTTTCGCAGAAATCAGCATATACATTCAACATTCTCTGTGTTTCTTCAATAGCGTCCTCAGCTGTTTCGTGAACAGTATGACCTTCCTGCCACAAAAATTCAACAGAACGAAGGAATGGTCTTGTTGTCTTTTCCCATCTTACAACAGAACACCACTGGTTATAAAGCTTTGGCAAATCTCTGTAAGAATGTACTATGTTAGCATAGTGGTCGCAGAACAAAGTTTCCGAAGTGGGTCTTACACAAAGTCTTTCCTGCAAAGGCTCGCTGCCGCCGTGAGTAACCCACGCAACTTCGGGAGCAAAGCCCTCAACGTGGTCCTTTTCCTTTTGCAAAAGGCTTTCGGGAATAAACATAGGCATATACACATTTTCGTGCCCTGTTTCCTTAAACTTGCCGTCCAAAACCTTTTGAATATTTTCCCATATTGCATAACCATAAGGGCGGATAATCATACAACCTCTTACGCTGGAATATTCGATAAGGTCAGCCTTTTTAACAATATCTGTATACCATTTTGCAAAATCAACATCCATAGATGTAATTTCTTCTACAAATTTTTTCTGTTTGTCCATTTTATTGTCAATCCTTTCTTTTCATACATAATAATATTACATTAAAAGCACGTAATTGTCAAGGAAAAAGCACTTTAATACATTAATAATCCTTTTTGAATTAAACTATTGAAAAACCGCAAAAAATTTGTTACAATGTAAAAAAACAAAAGGAGGACAGGTATGTCAAAGAAAATAAATAAAAAAGATGACAAAAATACATCTTTAAATATAAAAATCACAATTATAACCGCCGTAGTGATAGTATGGGTAATATGCCTTGCCGTAATGCTTTCAAAATGCGATTTCGACAAGGGTGCAGAAAATGCAAATACTCCCACGGATACAATTAGTGATATTACTACATATGAAAGTGCCGAAAACGGTAAGATAAGCAAGGGGGAATCTAAAACTGTTGCATATTTGGATTCACACTTTAAGGCCAGCCACTACAGAGTAAAAGAGATTGAGATATCCTCCGCACAGGAAGGAACTTATTACATAACGGAAGCATTCACATATTCAACCGATGGATATGTTTACCGTAGAACAAGTTATTCAACATATGCTGAACGTGAATACACAGATTCAACCGCAGAGCTTCTTACCCCTACGAATGCTTATGTAATATATCCGGAAATGAAAGTATATTTCAACAGCGATGGAAACAGCAGTCTGTACAAAAATACAATGGATTTTGCTAACGAATACTTTAATACAGGAACTATTAATGTACGCGGTTTTGACTATTACTACGAAGAAACTTCAAATGCCGACGGAATAACAACAAAGTACTGTTTTGATAAAAATAATGAGCTTAAATACATTATATCAACTACAGCACAGGGAACTGTTACAGAAGAAATTAAGGAATATTCTAAAGATATAGATTATTCATTATTCCAGATACCTGCGGACTATGTGTTGGAGCAGTAATCCGCGACTAATTTTTCCTTTTGAGAACGGCTTAATTTTTTGATTTCGTATTCTCTTTTTAATGCTTGGGATTTGTCATTGTATTTTTCGACAAAAACCAATTCAAGCGGTAAGCGTGACCTAGTATACTTGGCACCTTTACCGCTTTTATGTTTTTCTAATCTCTTTTTTACATCATTGGTGTACCCGCAGTAAAAACTGCCGTCACCGCATTTTAATATATATACATAAAACATTTCTATCACCTGTATATATCTTAACATAATTTTACATAATTTTCAAATCTCCATATCCTGCATATTTCTACTCAATTTCTCCAGAGCTTTTTTTTCAATTCTGGAAACGTAAGACCTTGAAATGTTGAGTTTTTTAGCTATTTCATTTTGTGTATATTCCACCCCGCCCGCAAGGCCGTAACGCAGTATTATAATAATCTTTTCCCTTTTATCCAAAACCTTATCCAAAAGTGCGGAAAGAGAGCTTTTTACCATTTTAAGGTTTACAGTATCCAATATTTCGTCCTCATCATTGCTGAGAATGTCATTAAATGTAATCTGATTGCCCTCACAATCCGTACCGATAGGCTCATCAATAGATATTTCGTTCTGTATTTTTTTACCGGAACGTATAGCCATAAGTATCTCGTTTTCGATACAACGGGAAATATAGGTGGAAAGCTTGGTTTTTTTATCGAAATTATAGCTTGAAATACCCTTTATAAGTCCAATAGTACCTATGGAAATTGCATCGTCACAATCCTTAAAAACCCCTGTATATTTTTTTGCAATATGTGCCACCAGACGCAGATTATGTTCTATAAGCTTATTTTTTGCCTCATCATCTCCGTTTTTATATTTTAAAAGCAGTTCATCCTCTTCCTTTTTGCTAAGCTGTTTGGGAAATGAATTGAGATTAGACATATACCCCATCAGCATAAACAGTTGTTTTAACAATAGTTCTATAAACAAATTCACCACTCCTCGGTAAATTGTATGATTGCCACAACTTGGACTATACTCCAAACAAAAGTTACAACAACATATTGTTATTAACCACTTTTTATCAAAACAATATATGCAATAAAAAAATGACAAAAAAACAAATTTTTCTTCCCGTTTAATATTGACTTTTCTTCCTATTATGATATAATGATTTCTGTATGAAGAAAAATAAAAGGAGTGTAAAAACAAATGGGTATGAATAGTACACTTGTATCAATTTTGATACTATTTCCGTTTGTAATTGCAGCTGTTTTGCATTTTCTTAAAACAAGAAATGCCAGAAGAATAGTTGCATATGGTGGCTGCGGAATAATTATTGCCACAACATTATTTTATGCGGTGAGATTTTTAGCAGGCGGGGCTCAATCAGTTCAGCTTTTAAAATCAACACCTGTTATCGACAAGGCTATGTTGGTTATTGAGGTATTTTTGATGATACTGATTGTGTTCCTTAGCTTCAAACACAAAAAGTACTACACAGCTATTCTGTCAGTTGCACAGACAGGGCTTATTGCATGGTTGGAAATATTTCACCCGGCAGAAGCAAAGTTCCACCTATTGACAGACAAGCTTACTGTTATAATGTGCCTTATGATTGGTATTATCGGATGTCTTATCTGTATATACGCAATAGGCTATATGAGAAGATATCACCATCATCATAAAGAATACAAAGACAGAAGAACATTCTTCTTCCCTATGCTTTTTGTATTCATCGGCGCAATGTTTGGTCTTGTACTTTCAGATAATCTTATCTGGATATATTTCTTCTGGGAAATTACAAGTATATCATCATTCCTTTTGATTGGTTACACAAAGACAAAGGAAGCTATAGACAATTCATTCCGCGCTCTTTGGATGAACCTTTTGGGCGGTCTTGGTTTTGCAATAGCTATTGTTATTGCTCACCTTAATTACCATATTGTAAACTTAAGCGAGCTTATTGCAAAGTTCCTTGATGCTACAAAAATAGGCGAGCATAACGGTATGGTTGTTATTGTTATATTACTTGCTCTTGCAGGTCTTACAAAGTCTGCACAGATGCCATTTTCAAAGTGGTTGCTTGGTGCTATGGTTGCTCCTACACCTACATCGGCTTTGTTACATAGTGCTACAATGGTTAAAGCGGGTGTTTACTTGCTTCTTCGTCTGGCACCTACTTTCAACGGCAACGTTGCAGGTACAATGGTAGCATATGTTGGCGGTATAACCTTCCTTGTAACAAGTATGATTGCTATTACCGAAAGTGATGCAAAAAAAGTGTTGGCTTATTCAACAATATCAAATCTTGGTATTATTACGGCGTGTGCAGGCTGCGGTACAGAGGCTACTGTATGGGCAGGCATCCTTCTTATGATGTTCCACGCTGTATCAAAATCAATGTTGTTCCAGGCTGTAGGCTCTATTGAAAACTCAAGAGGCAGCCGTGATATTGAAGATATGCACGGTCTTATCAAAATGTTGCCCGGACTTGCAGTAATTATGATTATCGGTATTTGCGCAATGTTCCTTGCACCATTTGGTATGCTTGTTTCAAAATGGGCTGCTTTAAAATCTTTTATTGATTCAAACAGCATTATTCTGGTATGCTTTATCTGCTTTGGTAGTGCTACAACAATGGTTTACTGGACAAAATGGCTTTGCAAAGTTTTGGCTTGTACACCTTCAAAGCATATTGAAGATATTACAACAAGCGGGCAGTGGTTCTCACTTAGGATACACGCAGTTATGACAGTTGGTCTTTGCGCATTCTTCCCGTTTATTGCAACAAAGCTTCTAAATCCGCTTATTGAACGTATGTTCTTTACTGAAAACGTAAGTGTTCTTGAATTCAGTGATATGATTATTATAGTTATAATGCTTGTAATCATCTTTGCTGTACCGTTGATTTCAAAGTTCCTTGCAGATAATCTTAAGGCTGAAGAATCTCTAAACTACCTCGGCGGTATCAACATGGGTGATAACAAAACCTTTGAAGACTCATTCCATAACAACAGAAAAATGTATCTTTCCGGTTGGTATATGGAGGGTATATTCTCTGACGCTAAAATGTGGTTCCCTACAGCTTCGATATGTGCTGTAATTATTATTGTTACAATAGCAATGGCAATTGGAGGTGCTTTCTAATGACAATTAAAATTATAAGTGTAATTTTGTACTTGCTTTTGGCACCTGTTATAGGCGGATTGCTTAACGGTATTGACAGAAAGATTACTGCCCGTATGCAGGGCAGAATAGGGCCGTCAATTTTCCAACCTTTTTATGATGTGTTTAAGCTTATCAAAAAGGATGTATTCAGAATCAACAATATGCAATATATGTTTGTATGGGGATTTTTCATCCTTGTTGTAATAACAGGCGTACTTTTCTTTACAGGTGAAGATTTGCTTTTGGTATTCTTTACACTTACTACAGCTGCAATGTTCCTTGTACTTGAAGCTTCTACAACAAACACACCTTACTCCGTATTGGGTTCACAGCGTGAAATTGCACAGATGCTTTCATACGAACCTATGGTGCTTTTGACTGCAGTAGGCTTTTATATGGCAACAGGGTCATTCCATGTTGAAGAAATTATAAAGGCTGATATGCCTGCAATTGTATATCTACCCGGTGTATTTGTAGGATTCTTGTATATCTTGACAATCAAATTGAGAAAGTCTCCTTTTGATATCAGTACATCACACCACGCTCATCAGGAGCTTGTAAAAGGTATTACAACAGAGCTTTCAGGCAAAATGCTTGCTATGATTGAAATTACACATTGGTACGAAAATGTATTTTTAATGGGTATTATCGCTTTGTTTATAATACACAATTCCTGGTGGAGTATCCCTGTAGCGCTTTTGGTTGTTGCAATAGCATATTTCTTGGAAATTCTTATTGACAACACAAGTGCCAGAGTAAAGTGGGACCTTATGTTTAAATCTTCATGGATTATTACAATAATCGCAGGTGTGCTAAACATTGTTGTGCTACAGATTTTGTTACCGATTTTGAAATAGGAGGAAAAGTTATGTCTAACATTGGTAGATCACCTTGGATAATGCATTACGACGGCTCAAGCTGTAACGGATGCGATATCGAGGTTTTGGCTTGTCTTACACCTGTATATGATGCTGAACGTTTTGGCGTAATAAACACAGGTAACCCAAGACACGCAGATATATTACTTATAACAGGCGGTATCAACAGCCAGAATAAGGAAGTTGTAGAACAGATATACGCTCAGATGCCTGAACCTAAGGTAGTTGTTGCAATAGGTATATGTGCTTGCAACGGCGGCGTATTTAAAGAATGCTACAATATATTAGGCGGTGCAGACCAGGCTATTCCTGTTGACCTTTATGTTCCCGGTTGCGCTGCAAGACCGGAGGCTATTATCGACGGTGTTGTAAAAGCTGTTGCTCTGTTGGATGAAAAGTATGCAAATAAAAAATCCAAAGAATCACAGAAAGCCTAAAAAGGAGAGTTTGATATGAGAGAAAATTATAAACTTATAGTTATAGACCCTATGGATTTACCTAACAAGGTATTGGAAGAAAAGAGAAAAAATAACCGTCTTGTACAGATTTGCTCTGTTAGTGTTGAAGGCGGATATGAGCTTTCATACTCCTTTGCAGAAGGTTATGATTTCATAAACTACAGAATAAACATTGCTGAAGATGTGGAAATTCCAAGTATTGCAGACTTGTTCCCATCTGCAGCACTTTATGAAAACGAAATGAAGGAACTTTTTGGTGTTAATATTCAGCACATCAACCTTGATTATAACAACAAGCTTTACAAAATTGATGTGGAAACACCATTTAAGAAATAAGGAGGAATACACTATGGGAAAGAGAACTATTGTACCTTTCGGTCCACAGCATCCCGTATTGCCTGAACCAATTCATCTTGACCTTGTTATGGAAGATGAAAAAGTTGTTGAAGCAATACCTTCTATCGGTTATGTACACCGTGGATTGGAAAAGCTTATTGAAAAAAGAGATTTTAATGATTATTTATATGTAATAGAAAGAATTTGCGGTATCTGCAGTTATATGCACGGCATGGGTTACTGCGAAGCGTTGGAAAGAATTTTTGACGTTGAAATTCCTGACAGAGCAAAATATCTTCGTACAATATGGTGCGAAATGTCAAGACTACACAGCCATATGCTATGGCTTGGTCTTTTAGCTGACGCATTCGGTTTTGAAGCATTGTTCTATCAGTGCTGGAGAATGAGAGAGAAAATCCTTGATATGTTCGAAGCATCAACAGGGGGACGTGTTATATTCTCCGTTAACAAGGTTGGCGGCGTGCTTAAGGATATGGACGCAGAAATGCTTGGTACATTCGTTAAAATGTTTGATGAAATGGAATCAGATATTAAAAAGCTTACAGATGTATTTCTTACAGACCATTCAGTTATTTCAAGACTTAAGGGTGTTGGCGTACTTTCAACAGAGGAAGCTTTAAACCTTGGTGCAGTTGGTCCTATGTTACGTGCAAGCGGTGTGGAATACGATGTCCGCAAGCTTGGTTATGCGGCATACGACAACATTGACTTTAAGATTATTACAAGTAACGATTGCGACAGCTTTGCAAGATGCGCTGTACGTATTGGAGAAATATTCCAATCATTTGACATTATCCGTCAGGCTGTTAAGCAGATTCCTGATGGAGATATTGCTACAAAGATTACAGGCAACCCTAACGGTGAAGCCTTTGTAAGATTAGAGCAGCCTCGTGGTGAAGCTATTTACTACGTTAAGGCTAACGGAACTAAGTTCTTGGAACGTGCAAGAGTAAGAACTCCAACATTTACAAACTTAAGCCCACTTGTTAAGATTTTGCAGGGCTGTGATTTTGCAGATGTGCCGATTTTGATTCTTACAATTGACCCTTGCGTTAGCTGTACAGAAAGATAAGGAGGTCCTATAAAATGTCTAAATTTATGAGTTTTGCAGGTCATGCCTTGTCTAACCTGTTTCACAAACCGGTAACAAGCGGTTACCCATTTGTTAAAAATGAATTTACTGAAAGAACACGGGGAAGTATTCAGATTGATATTGAAGACTGCTTATTCTGCGGAATGTGTGCAAGAAAGTGCCCATCAAACGCTATTACTGTTGACAAAGCTACAAAAACTTGGTCAATAGAACGTATGGGATGTGTACAGTGTGCATACTGTGTTGTTAGCTGTCCTAAGGATTGCTTGCACGTTGACAGAAATTACACTGAACCAAGCAACCAAAAAACTGTTGACACATACCAGGGCAAGGTTGAGGAAGCTAAAGCAACAGCTGGCGGTGAAGTACAGTTTAAAGAAGAAAATTGTATTTACTGCACACTTTGTGCTAAAAAATGCCCTGTTGGTGCTATTACAGTAGACAGAGAAGCAAAGACCTGGTCAATTAACAGGGACGAATGTATCCAGTGCGGTGCTTGTGTTGAAGCTTGCCGCAAAGACGCTCTTTCAATGGGCGGCGGTGAAGAAAAGGCTGAGGAATCTGCATCAGGTAATGTGGATGTTGATATTGAAACATGTGTGCTTTGCGGAATATGTGCTAAAAAATGTCCTGTAAACGCTATTACAGTAGACAGAGCAAACAAAACATGGTCAATCAACAGAGACGAATGTATCCAGTGCGGTGCGTGCGTTGGCGGTTGCCCTAAAAAGTGCCTTAAGCAGGACGGAGCTGCCGATGCAAAAACAGGTACAGATACAGTTACAAAAGCATAAAACAAGAGGTGTTATAAATGCATGAACATCACGAAGCGTGTCACATTATAGAACACGCATTAGAGGCTGCGCAGGAGCGCAACCACAGCAAGGTTGTAAGAATCAACCTTGTAATAGGAGAAAATTCCGGTTATTCACCCGAGGCTGTTAAAATGAATTTTGAGCTTGCCTCGGAAGGTACAATCTGCGAAAATGCAGAAATATGCGTAAGGGAAGTCAAGGCTGTTTTGAAATGTCCAAACTGCGGGGAAATGTTCCCCAGAAAGCCATTTCACTACGAATGTCCTCACTGTAATACAGAGGGCATACCTACCGACATCGGTAAGGAAATGGCCATTGACAGCATAGAAACCGAATGACCGTAAAAATTACAGTATACGGGCTTGTACAGGGCGTAGGTTTTCGCCCATATGTACAGCGTGTTGCCGAACATTTTAACCTTAAAGGTAATGTCAAAAATATCGGCGGTATTGTAGAAATATTTATAAATGCAGAGGATAAGATATTGGACAGCTTTGTTCAATATCTTATTTCTCATAAACCCGTAGGCTGTGAAATATATAAGACCGAAACCGAAATTGCTCCTGACCAAAACTTTGATACCTTTAATATTATTGAAAGTGACAATTGTGATGTTTTGCCTGTAATACCTGCAGACATTGGAGTTTGCAAAAAATGTATGGATGAATTTGCAGACCGCAGTAACAGACGGCATAATCATCCTTTTATAAGCTGTATTTCCTGCGGGCCAAGATACAGTATTATTAAAAAATTACCATACGACAGAATAAATACAACTATGGATATATTCCCAATGTGCAAGGATTGTAATGAGGAATATACAACAACCGATGACAGGCGTTGTTATGCCCAGACCATCGCGTGTAATGATTGTGGTCCTGTTTTAAAATATACTGCTGACGGGGACCCGATGAAATGTGCAATTAACGATATAAAAGACGGCAGGGTCATAGCTGTGCGTGATATTGGCGGATACCACTTTGTATGCAAGGCTACTGACATAAATGCCGTAGAAAGACTTAGAAATTTAAAACTGCGTGAGGAAAAACCCTTTGCAGTAATGTTTAACGATATAAGTGAAATAGAAAAATATGCTTTTTTGTCCCAAAAGGAACAGGAGGCTTTAACATCCGACCCGAGACCAATCGTCCTGGTTAAAAAGAATAACAAAAACATCTTTCCGTCCAATGTATGTGAAAACAGTAATGATATTGGTGCTTTTTTGCCCTGCAATCCCGTACAGGCGGTGCTTACAAAGGAATGCGGTCCGCTTATTATGACAAGCGGTAATATATCGGGCGAGCCTATTATCACATCAAACGAAAAGATGCTTGATATTTACGAAAATTCAAAATATCTTGACGGTGTGCTTTATCACCACCGTGAAATTTTAACACCATTGGACGACAGTATTGTTCGGATTATAGATAATGATATACAGATGATAAGACGTGGCAGAGGATATGTACCTCTTCCTATATGGTTGAATTCAAAAACAGAAAATAAAATTTTTGCATCAGGTGGTGACCTTAAGGCATCATTTTGCCTGATGGCGGAAAATCGCGCCTATATGAGTCAGTATTTCGGTGATCTGGAAAACAGCGACTGTTATTCTTCCTACACCTCAAATATAGAAAGAATGACGGATATGTTTAATATAAAGACAGAAAAATTCGCCTGCGATATGCACCCTGCATATTTCAGCACCCAATACACAAAGTCCGTGGCAAAACAGCCAACTTACATTCAGCACCATATGGCACACATAGCCTCGGTAATTGCGGAACAGGGCATTGAAGGTGATGTTTTAGGCTTTTCATTTGACGGTACAGGATACGGCACCGACGGCACTGTATGGGGCGGGGAAGTGTTTGAATATAAAAACAACGAATTTGCCCGAAAATTCCATTTAAAGCCCGTTAAAATGCTTGGCGGTGATGAAATAAGCAAGAATGCAGAAACTGTCTTAAAATGCTATTTTGCAGATGCTGATATAGACATTGATGACAAGCTTGTAAAAACTGCACTTGATATGGAAATAAATACCGTAAAATCCTCGAGTATGGGCAGATTATTTGATGCTGTAAGTACAATGCTTGGAATATGCAATTACAACACATACGAAGGCAAATGTGCTATAATGCTTGAAATAGCGGCAAGCAAAGCCGAAAAAGCATATCCCCTTACTCTTCCTCTTTTGGATAATCAATGGGATACTGCATCGCTCATAAAACAAATTACAAATGCCAAAGGCGATATGTACGAAGTTGCACTTGGATTCCACCATGCTGTTGCAAATGCAGTTTTGGAAGTATGTGAAAAATCAGATATAAAAAACATTGCCTTATCAGGCGGTGTGTTTATGAACAGAATACTCACAGAACTTTGTATAGACAAATTACGAAAAAAAGGTTACAATGTTTATATAAACCGACAAGTGCCAACCAATGACGGAGGTATTGCACTTGGTCAGGCGTATATCCTATCAAGGAGGGTGAAATAAATGTGTGTTGCGGCAACGGGAAAGGTTGTTAAAATAGACGGCGAAATAGCCGAGGTTGATTTCAACGGTAATATAGTACGTGCTCATACGGGTATTATCAATGTAAAACCAGGTGATGACGTGCTTGTTCACGCAGGGCTTGTAATACAGGTTATGAACAAAAAGGATGCCGAGGAAATGCGAAAATTATTTGAAGAATTAGAGGAAATCGCAAAATGACGGATTTACAGTCTATGATTAAATTCCTAAAAGAATATGATGGTGAATCCGTAAGGATTATGGAGGTTTGTGGTACTCATACCGCCGCCATTTCCGAAAACGGTATACACCAGATTGTATCGCCGAAAATAAAACTGATTTCAGGTCCCGGTTGTCCTGTATGTGTAACAGTTGCATCCTACATTGACAGGCTGATAGAACTTTCAATGAAGCCGGATACCTGCGTAGTCACATTCGGTGATATGATAAGAGTGTGTGGAAACGAAAAATCCTTAAGTGAAGCCAAGGCAGAGGGTGCAAATGTAAAAATGGTATATTCACCCTTTGATATAATAGAAATGGCAAAGAAAAATGAAGGTACTTTGTTTGTATTTGCAGCAGTAGGCTTTGAAACCACTACACCTATATATGCAATGCTTGTAAAACAAATTATTGAACAAAATATAAAGAACATTAAATTACTTACGGCGCTTAAAACAATGCCAACAGTAATAGACACACTATGTTCACAGGGTATAGAGGTAGACGGCTTTATAGCACCGGGACACGTAAGTGTTATAACCGGCAGTGAATTGTTTAAACCCCTTGCTGAAAAGTATAACTTGCCCTTTGTAGTATCGGGCTTTGAGGGAAAAGACCTTGTAGAGGCTATATATGCCATATTAAAACTAAAAAATAACGGTAAAGTTAGAAACCTTTACATCGAGGCTGTTTCGGCTGAAGGTAACGAAAAAGCAAAGGGATTGGTAAACAAATATTTTATGCCATATTCCGCGGCGTGGCGCGGTTTAGGAGTTATTGAAAACTCCGGTATGGTGTTGCGTGACGAATACAAATTCCTTGATGCAGGCAGTTATGATCTTATAAATGACAATGCAAAGGTAACAGGTTGCAGATGTACAGACGTTGTGTGTGGCAGAATTGCTCCCACTCAATGCGGACTATTTGGTAAAAAGTGCACTCCATCCACTCCCCAGGGTGCATGTATGGTATCAACAGAGGGAAGTTGCTTTAACTACTTTGTAAACAAAAGGGTGTGAAACCAATGAAAATAACATTAGCACACGGTAGTGGCGGTAAAAGCACTACCGAACTTATAAACAAAATATTTGCAAAGCATTTTTCAAACCCCGTACTTGACCGTATGGAGGACAGCGCAGTTGTGGAAGGTGCAAAGCAAATTGCCTTTACAACAGACAGTTTTGTTGTTACTCCTCTTATATTTAAAGGTGGAGATATAGGGCATATGGCGGTGTGCGGTACAGTAAACGACTTACTTTCAAGAGGTGCAACACCTAAATATTTAACCTGCGGTTTTATAATTGAAGAAGGTCTTGACACCGAAACATTAGAATACATTGTAAAGTCAATGGCTTGCACCGCAAAAGAAGCAGGTGTTACAATTGTTGCAGGTGACACAAAGGTAATAAACGGCAACGGCGGACTTTACATCAACACATCAGGCATAGGTTTTGTAAAAGAAGGAACAGATATCAGCTGTTATAATTTAAAAAACAACGACAGCATTATAGTTTCAGGAAATTTAGGAGACCATCACGCCACAATTTTAAGCGCAAGAATGAACATTGAAAACACTATACAAAGTGACTGTGCTCCTCTTTGTGAAATTGTACAAAAGCTAATGGATAATAACATAGAAATACATTGCATACGTGATATTACACGAGGCGGATTGGGTACAGTTTTAAACGAACTTGCAGATGCTTCAAAATGTGCCATAACAATTTATGAAGAAAAACTACCTATAGATATACAGGTAAAGTCATTCTGTAAAATATTAGGGTTAAACCCGCTACACATGGGCAATGAAGGCAAACTTGCAGTTGCGGTGCCAAAAGAACAGGAACAAAAAGCACTTGAAATAATAAAGAGTTGCAAATATGGCGATAATGCTACCATTATAGGTGAAGTATCTGAAGGTGACGGCGTTATAATGATAACTTCAATAGGCGGAAAACACGCTGTAAGCGAACTTTACGGCGAGGGTTTGCCAAGAATATGTTAAAAAGGTGACTTATCTGTATTAAGTCACCCCAAAATAGTTTTTTACAAAAAGGAGCTTATTTCATCTAAAAGTTCCTTTTCTATATTTATAAGGCTTTGTGCAATGCCTTTGCTTCTTTCGTCTGCGCTGTCGTACTGATTCATATATCTTTTTATAGACTTTATACCCATATTACATCCGTCTGTAATAAGGTCCGAAACAGTTGCATCACTTTCGTCAATAGAAAGTTTTACATTTGTTTTAATCCACGACATACCCTTTGCCATAGGGTTTGGCTCTTTTGTATCCTCTCCCATTTTCTTTAAAAACTCATTGGTTTCGTTACCGAGTTTGGTATGCTTGTTTTTATTGTCATTTAAAATTGTTTCCAGTTTTTGACTTTTAACCTTTGGCAAAACCTCATCAATAGCACTTACTCCCATTTGTATTCCTGCATTACATTCCTTCAATAGATTTACAGTATCGTTGTTTGTCACAAAATCACCTCGTATTTATTATTTGTAAAAATCAATTTTATATGTAAAACAATAATGTTTGTTGACTTTTTTAAAAAAATATGTAAAATATTTTGTGGAGGTGTCAACAATGAATTACGTTGAACTCGACAAAAACTTTAATGCAGAAAAATTTTTTAAAATATTTTTTCGCATAACACCGCCGTTTTTAAAACTTTTTTAAAAATTTTTAAAATTTTTTTGAAAAAATCACAACAAAATGAGTTTTTGAATTGTATTACTTATGAATGGCTCTCAAAGAGGGCTTGCAGTAAAAATATTTTTAGAAGAAAAAAGGAGAACAAAAAAATGAAAAAAGTACTATCACTAATTTTGGCAATCGTTGCCATCACATCAATGACAGCATTTGCTCAGGACGACATAATGCTAATTAACGAAGACGTAATGTTGATTTCAGAAGAAGAAACTGCAGAAGTTCCAATGGCAGAAGCTATGTACATGTCAGCTTACGGCACAATTAAAGAAGTTGCAGACGACTACGTTTTGGTAACTACAATGGACGGTGAAGAAATTCAGTTCAACACAAGCGAATTTACACAGGTAATTGATGCAAACACAGTTATGCCTCTTGACCTTAAGGAAAGAGAATCTGATTTGGTTATGATTACATATTCAAACGCTATGACAATGAGCATTCCTCCTCAGGCTTATGCTTTTGCTATCGTTGGTAACATCAAATCAGAAATGGGCAACCCAATGTTTACAATCGTTGAAGACGTTAAAACAACAGAAGGCGGCATCGTTATCGTAACAGATGGCGGTATGAAGGAAATTACAGTACCTTCAACAGCACAGGTAAGCCCATACCTAACAAGAAACATTGTTACACTTGCAGACGTTAAAGCAGGTTCTAACGTACTTCTTTGGTACGATATGATGACAATGAGCATCCCTGCATACGCTACATCTGAAAGAGTTGTAGTTTTGGCAGGTAACGTTATGGACGTATTTAACGAAGAAGAAACTGAAGAAGTTACAGAAGAAGGTCTTTTTGTAAACGGTGTTAAAATTACACTTGCTGAAGACGAAGTTGAATACGACAACAACGGTGTTAAAATGCTTCCTCTAAGAACTGTTGCTGAAACACTTGGTTTTAAAGTAGAATGGATTAACGAAACACAGAGCATTATCGTTTCAAAAGACGCTTTTTCTGCTACAGTAAGAATCGGCACAGTTGAAGGCGGTATCAACAAAATGAGACTTGTTTTGGAAACTGCTCCTATCCTATACGGCGGTTCAAAAACATACGTTCCTGCATCATTCTTTACAGAACTTAACTAATTTTTAGTTCATAATAAACCTCATCGAAAAACGCTCAAGCAAATGCTTGGGCGTTTTTCTTGTAGACAAATGTAAAAATATGTGTTAATATAATAAAAAAACAAATTGGAGGTTTTAAAAAATGTCATTTGGTATTTTATTTTTATTATTACTTTTTATTATTCTTCCTGTAATTGCACTATGTGTAGTCAAAAGTATTGTATCCAAAAAGAATCTTTACGGTATACCTGCGGCAATTTTAGCACTTTATATTGTAACAATTTATTTGCCGGACTACATAAGCGATTTGTTCAACGGAAATGTTGAATATTGGGGTTTTACCTCGGTACTTTATTTTCTGTTGTACTTTGTTTTTTACCCAATGCTTGCAATATTCTTGTTCACAAGAGCAAACAAAGGTATTTTAGCACTTCCGTTCATGTACCATATCTCAATATATTCCATCAATTTTTTTGACGATTTTGAGTATTACGACGGAATGTCAAAATTCTCATATTTCCTATGGTTGACAGCTATTATATTTGCTATAGTTGTGATTTTTGCAAGAAAGCCATTAAAAAACATATTCTTTGTACCCGGTGCAATATTATTACTTGAAAGCATTATTACAAGGGCGCAATACGGATTTGATACTTTTAGTTTAATATACGACGTAGTGTACATTTCAATGATTGTTCTTATTTGTAAATATGTGGTTACAGAAGCAGAAGAAAATCCTAAATCTTACATACCACAGCCGGTTTATGCTCAGCCTGTGCCTGATTACAACTATCAGCACAACAATGTTGGCAACAACTATAATACAAACAATAATTACAATACAGGCAACAACTACAACACACAGCCTGTAAACAACGTTACAGATGAGCTTGTAAAGTATAAAGCAATGTTAGATAACGGACTTATAAGCAAGGAAGATTACGAAGAAAAGAAAGCAAAAATATTGGGACTATAGAAAAAAGGCGGTTCATTGAACCGCCTTTTTCATTTACACATAAATCAGTTATTAACTAAACTCTTGCCTTCCCATTCTCTTGCTGTTGGAACATCCATAATTTTTGCAATTGTAGGTGCAAGGTCTAAAATGCTTACATCATCAAGTTCCTTGCCCGCTTCAAAATCCTTACCTACAAAGAACATAGGAATTGTCATATCCTCATCCATATCTGTGCCGTGGCCTCGGTCGTGTCCGCCGTGGTCTGCAGTAATGATAACTGTATATTCATCCCCTGCTTCTTCTATTACTCTTTTAGCATTACTTATGGCGTGGCTTACATAATCAAGGTATGTTTCGCTCATCCAACCGCAGTCGTGACCGCCTTTTTCATCAGTTTCCGCCATATACAAAAATACAAAGTCAGGCTGTGCCTTTTTAATGTATGCAAGGGCACTGTCTGTAAGCATACCGTCTGTGTGTTCAAAGGAACGAGCATTTATATATTCTGCCGCCACAAGTGAGATCGGGCGGGAAACATCACGCAACGGTTCCCAACCATAGTACATTGCAGATTTTTTTCCTGTCATTTTAATCTGTTCAAACAATCCGTTTACAGGGCGTACCTGAGGCATATAAATGTTTGTTGTAATTCCGTGTCTTTCGGGAGTTACGCTGTGAAACATTGACATATGACAAGGTAGTGTAACTGACGGAAAAACTGTTTTTGCACCAAATGTGTAACTACCAATCTTTTTAAGTTCTTCCACATAAGGGTTGCCGCAAACCTGTACACCGTCTGCGCGCATACCATCTATTGAAATTAATATAACTTTATTACTCATTTTAACCTCTCCTTATTTAACATTTAAAAGCACTACGTTACCGAATGTATCTTTACCTTCGTCTATAACAAGTTTGTTGCCTTCAATTTTTACCTTTGCATCATACAAAGTTTCTGCTATTTCCACATCTGAATCAAGTTCAATTTCTAACTTCTTGCTGTTTTTAAAGCAATGATAAACCAAAAGTGCCGATTTACCGTCATCTGCATAACGAAGTACTGCCTGAGTACCCTGAAGGTCACGGTATTTAACAACATCTGTTCTGTAAATACGGCTTTTACCGTTTTTAATTATAGGTGCAACCTTTTCGTACATTTTTTCTGCACGTAGTACCTGATTCATCTGATCATCGTCAAAACCTAAAATATCACCTGACCAACAAATTCTGCCAAGGAAACAGGATGAAATCATATAACCCATTCTGTCGCGGTCAAAGTGTTTTTTAAACACACACCAGACCTGGCTTTGTCTTGGTGGTACAAGGTACTGCAAATTAGCCGCAACAACGGGAATTTCGTAACTTTCGTGTGCATCGGAGAACGAACACATAGCGTGTTTGCTAAGCGTAAGCGGATCAAGTCTTAGTCCGCCCGAGGCACAGTCTTCAATAGTAATACCGGGCACTGATTCTTTAATTTTACATACATAGTCAAGTGCTCTTTGTGTATGCTGACGAAGACCTTCACCGGGGCTTTCCGCACCGTCACAACCAAAACCAATATTTGCGTTGTAGTCTATCTTTAAGTAGCCTACATCATTATCTTTTAGGAATTTAATTAAATTTTCATCAAGTATTTTTACTGCTTCGGGCTTTGAAAAATCCCAGAACTTTTCACGTCTGCCAAGACCTACTACACCTTTTACGGGATGACCTTGGTATTTTAGCATACAGTCGTCATACTTTGCATCACCGTATACAGATTTATCTGCATCTACACATTCGTATTCAAACCATATACCGGGCACAAAGCCTTTGGCACGTATTGCATCAAAGTATTCTCTTACACCCTCTGTAAACATATTTTCAGTATCGGGGAAGAAGTCGCCAACAACTTTATTCTTGTACCAGCCTGCATCTATAATAAGATATTTAACCTTACTGTCTTTTAGTTTGTCGGCAATATCCATCATATTTTTGTGAGTAGGACTGCCCCAGGTTGTACACCATTCGTTGAACATTATTGACATATCGTCAATTTCACCGTATTTTTCAACATCCTTATTCTGCATTTTAAGGAATATATCGGACATATCTGCAATATCGCCTTCACACATTGCAAGGTATGCCTTTGGTGCAGTAAAACTTTCACCATCTGCAATGTTTTTGTACCAGTCGCCATAGAGTTTGTCACCCAAACCGCCTGACAAAGACATATTGTAAGCCATACGTGAAAGTTCTATCTGCCATGTGGCATTGTGGCAGATTTTAATACCCCACATAACACCTGCCTTGCGGTCTTCAAGTACTGCATAAGGGAAATATTCGGCAGTTGGGCGTGCACCCAAAGAGCCTATTCTGTAATTATCCATATTACCGCCCCACGCCTTTTGCAAACCAAGTTCACGAAGGTTGCGGCAATGATGTGTACCCTCAGTTGCCCAAGAGGATTTAAAGGTGTGCAAATTAAGTTCTTCCCCACAGTCGTCGCTGTGGTTAAGCGGGCTTAAGTTATCAAGCGTAACGCTTGTAATTGATTCCAGGCAAACTTCCTTACCTGTATTGTTTGTAAAGGTACATTCTACCTCAAAACCTTCTTCACCCTCATAGTTTGTAAGGCAATGAGTTACGCTGTAACCCTCCTCTGCTTCCGCAATGGTTTTAATTATTGTTTTTCCGTCTTCCTTTACAACATCCTGACTTTTGAATGCAAGTTTATAAAATGATTCACTCATTTTGTTGCTTGATGCTAAAGGTGAACGAAAATGATGAGCAAGCTGAAGGTGGCAAAGTGTACCGCCTGCAAAGTCTTTGTTGTATGGAAAATCCGTATCCACAGTAACAGCTTTGTATGTATCATTTACTTCATCAAGTCTGTTGGTTGGAAGCAAAAGCATAAATACATTTTTGGTTTCATCAAGTATTACATAACGTACTGTTGTGTTACCGAAAGTATAATCTTTAAAAGTATAGTTTTTTTGCATAATATCCCTCCGCTATTCAATAACATTATTGTATATTCAATGTGTCAAAAAGTCAATAATAATTGCATTTGTAATCAATCTGTGATATAATCACCAAAAAAGGAGGCATACATCATGATTGTTTCAAAACACAAGGATACTGTTTTATTCGCCACACACTATTCTGACGAATTTGAGCTTATACAAAAATTTTCGGGACTATCCCCGGTAAACGCTTATTACAACACACCTGTAAATTTTACTGAATCAGGTCTTAAATACAAAAACAAATGGGATATATGGCACATAGACGTACCATTTGCATATTCCAACGACGAAGCACCACCGGTTATGGTAAACAAAAAATGGCTTGGTGCAAACCACGTTTTTCCATTCGCGGTGGCACTACACATTCCTGACCACGGCAAAGAATATGCAGACATAGGCTCGTTATGGCAGGACGACGAGGGTACAAAATGGACACTTACAAATGTATCTGAGGAAGTTTTAACCTTTGTTTCCGAAAACATAGGTGAAAGTTACACAAAATATGACTTTAAAATGCAAATTGCATCAAAACTTACACATATTGAAAATGCAGTAAACAAAGAAGACATAGACTGCAATGTTGAAAGTTGGAAGTCTGCCCTTTCACCATCAATCCGCATTACAAAATGCAAAGTAATTACATATACCGACGGCAAACCACAGTTACTGTTATACCATACAGAATGTGATTATGCGGAAATTCACGAAGATTACGACATTGTAAACCCTGTTTCTATGGTAGAAGAAATCCGCAAAAACCGTCCCGAAGGCGGATACACATCCCCATTTTACGGTGCAATGGGCGAAACAATGGTAAGTGTAAGCCGTATTTACCGTATAGAAAACGACGGGACCATAACCTGTGACTTTAAAATCAAAAAGCATATGGATATACACCTTATGCGTTGTCTGGGTGTAATGTTCCAGGAAAAACTCGATACATACGGTGGCGGAATTTACAGATATATTCCAAAGTCAAAACCATTTGTGTGTGATGAAGGTTCATTTGATTTTTCAATGCCCGTTTCCACAGCACCGGGACCATATCCTAAAAACGGATATCTTACACCGCAGTTCTGGGAAGATGAAAAAAATCCACCAGACCGTATTGTGGACTATTTCCGCAACACCGATGGCAAAGATGTTATGGGATTTTCATGCGGATATCTGCCTGTTTTAGACGGTGTGCCCGAAATACGTACAAAGCAACTTTTAAGCACAGTAAACCACGTAAGCACAAGAAAGGCATATCCATTCTTTATGGAAGGTGACATTTCGGAATGCCACGGCATAGCGTACAGAAAACACTTCCCGGTAGATAAGGACAAAACATCTGTATACACCATACCTTATGGAGATAAAACATACACATATGTAGATTTGTTTGAGGAAGATATCATAACCGTACCAATGGAAAACCAACCGGAACTTTACGAAAAAGCTAACGGCATTTCATACTCTTATGAAAATGGAATACTTACGGTTAAGGGTAAGGGATACTCTATGTTTATAAATTGAAAGTGAGAGGCACTTTTAAGTGGACAAAAGTTAGTTCTACAATGTAGGGAATGGATTTATCCATTCCGTATATATTTGCGGAACGCATTAATGCGTTCCCTACGATGTTAACTTTAATTTAAAGGTTGTACAGCAC
>JAZOOD010000056.1:0-12706 GCA_045654805.1 Clostridia bacterium
AAAAATAAAGCCTACATCGAAGGCTTTGGCTATGTAACACCTGCCAAAACTCAAACCACCATCGTAGACTCGGATGGTGACATAAATAAAATAGTTGGAACAATGGAATAAAAGATATGGGAACAGAAAAATCCCTGCCAACACAAGATTGGCGGGGATTTCGCTTTGTAGCAGTTTATTTAGTTTCAATCGACCCGTACATCGTTTGTGAGATTTCTGTTCGATTGTACGGACTGTGGGTGTAATATGCACAAAGATTATGGGAATTTGGATGGTTTGAAATCACTTTTTAAGGTCTTTTCCTGCCAATAACCCCTCTCTTTCTGTTGCTTTTGACGAAGATTTTTAGAGCTGATTTTATATCAAAAAAATTACTCCATAATAATGCCCTTGGATTTTCGTTTGCCCGGTTTGTCAGGATAAGGAATAGCCTTTATATCTGCTATAAACTTTTCGCCAAGCTTTTGCTTTTTGCTATATTTTTGCTTTGAGGTCAGATTGGGATTTTTGCTTATAGCATCACGCTCATCGATATAGTCTCTACGTAAATCCTGTGCTTCTTGACTCCACTCATCATATTCGCTAAAGGTCATATCTTTTCCGCTTAGTTCTTCTTCATACCAAGAATCTTTTACACGATAATACCGTTGATACATTTTCTCACTAATTTTATTATACTCTTTCAAAAACGGGTCATTAAGTGACTCCTTATATTTTTCTACAGATGCAAGCTTTGCACAGGAATATCCGCTTTCGTTTATGTTCTTACAGTATTTTACATCACGAGCTGTGATGACTAGAAAATACTTTCCACACATTTTACAACGGTTTATTCTGTATCCATTTTTTACAAGCTCTGAAAATTCATAGAATAGAGCCTCGTTAAGAGAATGAATTTGAATTGCGTATAAGGGCTTAAACTCTGAAGAATCATCATATACCATATCAGATTTCTCCATAATGTCTATGTCCAAATCATTTATTCCCATTATATAATCCAAATCGAACTTGCCATCCTTGATGGGTGCTGATGTTAGAAAGCGTGAAAGGTTAGTTCTGCTGATATCAGGAAAATCATCATTGGCTTTTAATATGGCTTTATTTAAATTATCAAATCTATTTCTCTTTAAATTAAATATATAATCAATGAATTTTCTGTACCGCTTGCAAAGCCTGAGATATTCCTTAAGCCAATTATACCATTCCCTATATACCTTCTTCGGAAGATATATAGGGATATTTTTTTGAGCATACACCGCCAACTCATCAAAGGCGCTTTTAATTGGGAAGTATGCATATGCAGCAAAAAGAAATCCGCACTTATGAACATGGGAATCCATAAATTCCATAAACGGAATAATCAAATCAAGCATACTCGTTATCTCTGTCTTATAAACAACATCATATATCTTTTTCAGACCTTCTTCATATCCGGTTAGGTCTGCATTTAGAAACTCAACAAGGAATTCTCCTATAGGTTTTATGTACTCATACTCATGAGAATCGGTTAAATTTGATACAAAATAATACTCTCTTTTCGGACATTCCATATAAATATAATTTATTTTTATGTTGCTAAAATTTGAAACAGACATTATAACACCTGCCTTTCAAAGTAAATATAATAAATAAAACTTTCAATACTTTTATTCATTACAATAATGATACCATACTTTTCGCAAAAAGTCTATAATGAATTTGCCGGCAATGAAAAAGCGAAAGGTGGTGATTACAAAAATCATTTAAATTTCAAAAGCCAATTTCAAAAAATAATATATAGGAGGAATGAACTTTATGAAGACCTTAAAAACAGTTAACGGCGAAACATTAATGAATACATTTATCCCTCCGGTAGAATTTGTAGTAAAAGATTTAATTGCACAAGGAGCACATCTTCTATCGGGAAGTCCTAAAACAGGAAAGTCTTGGTTGGCACTTATGCTTTGCTTAAAGGTAGCAACCGGAGAAAAGCTTTGGAATTTTGAAACCAAGCAAGGAACAGCATTGTATCTCTGTCTCGAAGACAGCATCGCAAGAATTCAAAGCAGATTGTTTGAACTGACAGATGATGCTCCGCCCGACATTCACTTCGCAACAGTTGCAGAATGTATCGGATATGGCATCGAAGAACAGATTGAAAATTTCTGCAAAGAGCATCCCAACACCAGACTGGTTGTCATCGATACCTTCCAAAAGATACGAACCTTATCAAATGATAATGCGTATGCAAGCGACTACCATGATGTATGTTTTCTTAAAAGCATTGCAGATAAATTAAAAATTGCAATCGTACTTATACATCATTTGAGAAAGCAAAAGGATGATGACCCAATGAATAGGGTGTCGGGAACAACAGGAATTACAGGTGCAGCAGACTCAACCTTTGTTCTCGAGAAACTGAAGAGAGAAGGCACAAGAGCAAAGTTTACCTGTACCGGAAGAGATATTGACGACAGGATTATGGAATTAAATTTTGACCGTAAGAGCAAGATTTGGGATTTAATTACCGACAGCGTTGAGACTCCTGAAATTCTTCTCGAAGATATTACCGCAACAGTGGTTAAATTTATGAAGGATGAAAAATGTTTTTCAGGAACACCTGCAGAGCTTGCAGAGAGGTTATCTACATACACAACAGAGGAAATCTCACCCATGGTTCTATCAAAAAGACTCAATCAAAACATCCCGGAACTTGAAGAGTTCGGGATTAGATATAAGTCGAAACGGAGCAACGGCAAGAGGCTTATCTACTTAAACAGTGCCGATAGTGACGGAAATCTTGGTATCCCAATAACCGACCCTACCGTCCCTGTAAGCGAAGTCTCTGACAAAGAAGTCGAGACTGAGCGAGGATTGTAATCCCCTCTTTTAAGAGGGGGCAAGCAGAGCGTCCGGCTATCCTGCCGCTCTTTTCGCCTCGCCGATGGCGTGCGAAATCTCGGGCGGTAGCCCGGACCCACTATAAAAATTAATTAGGAAGGATGATATTTATGAAAGTAAACAGAAGACGAAATATAACTCTTACAGTAAGACTTACTGAAGAAGAAAAAGCCCATATAGTAAATATGGCAAAGAAAGCTAACTTAAGTTTAACCGACTACATAGTAGAGCTTTCTCACCTGATACCGATAGTTGTTCCCGAGAATGTTAAACCACTCCTTATAGAATTAAGAAGAATCGGTAACAACATAAATCAAATTGCTACAAGGGCAAATATGGACATCTATCAGAGAGAAAATTTTGAAGGTATCAGAAATGAACTCAAAAAAATCAATGATAATTTATTTGAGATTAGGAGGCGAAAGTGATGGCAACAGTAACTTATGTAAAAGTGAAAAAGCAGTCACCGGCTGCGATGTACGGAGTAATAAATTATTGCAAGAGAGAGGATAAGGTTAGGGATATACAATCGGGCAGAAGAATTGTCAGCGGAATCAATTGTAACGGTGAAAATGCCTTCCGTGAATTTATGACTACCAAAGCGGCTTATGACAAATTGGAAGGTACATATTATTACCACTACGTGCAATCGTTCTCTTACAAGGAAGGAATCACACATAATAAGGCACATGAAATTGCAAGAGAATTTGCGGCAGAAGCTTGGCCCGGACATGAAATATTAGTAGCAACACATCTCGATACCAAGAACCCTCACTCACACTTCGTTATAAACTCTGTAAACTTTGAGAACGGATATAAGCTAAGGCAAGACACTCATACACTGGAGCATCTCAGGGAGAAGAGTGACAGGATTTGTATGAGTCACGGATACTCGATTATAAAAAATCCTCAAAAGCGTACAAGCTATATCCCTCGGGGAGAGTACAGGGCAGCACAACGAGGTACCAGTTGGAAGTTCGCACTGATGTGGAATATCGACCAAGCGATGAAGAAAAGCGGAACCCGTAAAGATTTCGTACAGGAAATGAAACGGCTTGGCTACGATATGATTTGGACAGATACAAGAAAATCAATTACATTTATTTGTCCCAACGGAATGAAGTGCAGAGACTTCAAATTACACGAAGAAAAATACTTGAAAGGAATGATAGAGAATGAATTCAAACTACGAGAACAATTATCAAAACACATCACCAACGGAACAATTGAAAAGACTGAATGGTCAGGCGATGAAGAAATTGGAAGAGATACCGTACCAACCGATACTGTACGCTATACCCAAGGAGATGAGGTTGGAAGAACAGAAGCTCCTACGGGAAGCAGTGACATTTCAACCAACACTGTACAGGATGATAGATGGACTCTCTACGAGCCAAGATCTGGAGAGATTCGTAAAGAATCAGACCTCGGTAGTGCAGAAAGGGATGGCGGATATGCTGACCCGAGCATTGGAACTGAACCAACAACAAATAGAGAATCTATCGGTGATAATACAACAGGATGGGAAAAAGAGAGAGGAATTTATTTCGGAGATATCCCGGACGATGACTACGGAGATTCTGGACTACTCGAAAACGATGCACGAGAAGATATCAGATTTGGAGGATTTGAGAGAAGAACTGGAGAACCGCATGATGAAAATTATCATTACGGTGGGACTGACTTCGGTGGGATTGTCGGCAATGCTCTTCATGGTGTTGCAGCGCTTGCTGACATAATACATTCTGAAAGTGATGATGAGGAAGAACGAAAAAAGGAACAGGAAGCAAAAATGGCAGGTGGCAATTTGGGTGCAGCCATTGGAATAGCTGCTGGAATTGTATCTGCCCTCGTAAGTAAGGATGAGCCTGATGAAGAGCTTATCCGTGAGCAAAAAGAAATCGATGAAATGTTAGAAGACGAAATTGAAGATGAAGAATACATCGATTTCATGATGGGAATGTGAGAAAGGAGTTGAGAGATAATGAAAAAACATAAGCGATTTTTACCGCCGGATTATTATGTAATATACAAGCGGATAACAAGTGAAAACAGTCCTGTGGAAAATCTTAAACGAGCATATATAGATGGTAGCAAAACTCTATATTTTGAAATCGGGGATAAGATTTTTAGAACGAAGTCACTCTACCACAATGATGACGACAAGGATGCATCTACCCTTCAGGACAGAGTAAATAACATCATAAGCCGTGAAGTTTCTTAAATAACTTCGGTGATTTATCTGGATAACGGCTGGGTTATGTGGTATAATCATTATAGCATTTACACAGCCGTTTCCCTTAAGAGAAAGGAGAATTTAGATGGCAAAAAGAGAAACGGTATGGATAGCAAATTTATATCTAAGGTTATCCAAAGAAGATAAGCGTTCAGCAAATGCAGAAAGCATAAGCATAGAAACCCAAAGAATGAAAACATCGAATTTCGCCAACAAAAATAACATTATAATCCGTAAGGAATATGTAGATGACGGCGAATCAGGAGTATTCTTTGAAAGACCTGAATTTCAGGCAATGATGCGAGATGTCGAAGAAGGAAATGCTAACTGCATAATCGTAAAAGATTTATCAAGGCTTGGCAGAAATGATGTTCAGGCAAATCTATATTACGAGGACATTTTCATAGCAAGAGGCATTCGGTTTATTGCAATAGATGATGGTGTTGATACATACTTGAATGGTTATCAACAAATTGCAACCTTTAAGAATATGTATAATGCAATGTATCCAAGAGATATATCCGAAAAGACAAGGTCAGCATACAAAACCAAAGCAGAATCGGGTTGGTTCCTTGGTGCCAAAGCACCATACGGATATCAAAAGGACCCGAAGGACAAGCATCATCTTATTATTGACGAGGAGGTTGCACATATTGTAAGGTACATATTCGACTTGGCAAAGCAAGGCTATGGAAAAAGGAAAATAACCAAAATACTTCACGAAGAAAAAATCCCCACTCCTGCTGCCTATGCAAAGACTCAGGGAATGAATCATTATTCTGCTATGACCGCACACGATGATGAATGTTATTGGTGTGATGATACTGTGGGCGATATGCTTATAAACGAAGTTTACATAGGTAATATGGTAAACCACAGAAAAGAAAAGCCTTTTAAGTCAAAGAAGTTCAGGGATGTTCCAAAGGATGAATGGATTGTGGTAGAAAACACCCATGAACCAATAATTGATAAGCAGACCTTCGATGAAGTACAAAAACTTCTTGAAAGTCGGTCAAGAGAAACCAAAACAGGTGAAACACAAATCTTTGCTAAGATAATAAAATGTATGGATTGTAAAAAAGCCTTGGTGTTCTCCAATGCAACCAAGTCTTATGTATGCAACACATATAATCTAAAAGGCAAGCAATACTGCCCGTCTCATTACATAAGATATGATGAGTTATATGGTGTAGTCCTTTCAGACATATATGCAAAGACAGTGCTCTTAGAAACCGACAAAGATGCCCTATACAAAGCGGCACTTAAATGCAACGAACAAAAGATTATGGCAGAAACCAAAGACAATCAACGAAAGCTTGCAAAAGCCAACAAGAGAATCGGTGAGCTTGAAATTCTTATAACAAAGACATACGAAAATTCAGTCTTAGGAAATTTATCAAGCGAGAGAATGGCATCACTCCTTGCAGGATACGAAGAGGAACAGGCAGAATCAAAAGCCGAGGCAGCAAGAATAGAAAGCGAGCTTAACGAATACCACAAGTCAAAGGATAATGCCATAGACTTTGTAAACTTAATTGAAAAGTACATTGGAATTAAGGAACTCACATACGAGATTCTCCATGAGCTTATAGACAGAATTGAAGTCGGCGAAAAGTACGAATATCAGGGCGAAACTTATCAGGATATAAATATTTATTATAAGTTTGTTGGAACAGTAGAGTTTAACAGCGAACTTAATATAGAAAAAGCAGGATAACAGGGCACTCCCTTAAAAAGAGTAACAGTCTCCTCGCCCGCACCAAACAGTAGAAATCCGAACCTTGTACCAATCGGCAGCGGGTTCGGATTTTTATTATATCTTGACTATCCAAATTTTAATAGTAAACTCGAAAAACACTAACATCGAAATCTCAGGAGATAAAACTTTAACCGGTTTTATCTCTTTTTATTTATAAAAAACACAAAAAGTACACCTTATTGAGGGTTTTTCTCAATTAGGTGTTGACAAAACAGAAAAAT
Source organism: Clostridia bacterium (assembly GCA_045654805.1). GTDB lineage: Bacteria > Bacillota > Clostridia > Monoglobales > Firm-18 > CAZNKU01. The sequence continues at coordinate 7,097 of JAZOOD010000056.1, forward strand.
TGTGTATAATATATAGTGTAAAGATAAAAAGGAGAAATGTATTATGTTACTTCAATTTAATTTTAAAAATTTTAAATCTTTTAAAGATGATACAACATTAGACTTAACTGCTACCAAGATTTCTGAATTTAATAATCATGTTATTTCTATTGCCAATGAAAGAATCCTGCCTGTTGCTGCAATATTTGGGGCAAATGCAAGTGGGAAATCAAATGTTCAAGAAGCATTTCGATACATGGCTATGTATGTAATCAATTCTTTGGATTATGGTGACGAGTCAGATGGCAAGAAAAAGAAGTCTAAGTTTTTTAGACCTACCCCATTCTTGTTTGATTCTAAAAGCAAAACCGAAGAATCATCTTTTGAAATCTACTTTATAGATTCAGAAGAAAATGGTGCAAAAACATATAACTATGGTTTTACGGTTGATAGCACAGGTGTACGCGAAGAATGGCTTAATTACAAAGCTAAAACAGCAAGAGGAAATTACAAGAGGATTTTTTACCGCAATGGAGAAGATTATGATTTTTCAGGGATTCCATCAAAAAGCCAAGAAAATTTAAAAATTGCATTGGAAAAGGAAACATTAATTGTTTCATTAGGAGCAAAACTCAAAATAGCAAAACTGAAGTTCATCAGAGATTGGTTTCTTAATAATGATTTTGCCGATTTCGGTAGACCAATTGAAAACTTTTTCTTGTCTCAACTGATACCCGAAGGTTTTGCTGACAATGAAACTGTTAGAAATAAAGTTGTTGATTATTTTGCATCATTTGATCCATCTATCATTGGATTTAATGTAGAAGTTTTAAAATCAGACAATGATGATGAAGATGAACATTTAAAAATTGACGCAATTCACAAAATGATAGATTCAGATCAAACAACATCTATACCCTTGCAAAACGAATCTGCTGGAACGCTTAAAATGTTTGCACTCTATCCCATGTTAGATGATGTGTTGTCTACCGGAGGTGTATTATTTGTTGATGAATTAAATGCAAGACTACATCCATTATTAGTACGGGCATTTATCATTACATTCCTTAATCCAGAAATTAACACAAAAAATGCTCAGTTAATATTTACCTCTCATGATTCTTGGCAGCTTAACGGAAACATACTTCGAAGAGATGAAATTTGGTTTGCAGAAAAAGACTTGAATGGGATTTCGAATCTTTATTCATTAGCAGATTTTGTTGATGAGGATGGAGTTAAAATACGCAAGGATGAAAATTATGAGAAAAATTATCTGTTAGGAAAATATGGTGCGATTCCTTCCTTAAGGTATTTTGATATGTTTAAGGAGGAATAGTATATGCCTCGATACGAAAGAAATGGAAGTAGAAAACCAAGAGAATTAACAAATCGAAGAACCCCTCAACTTGGATACTATTTTATAGTTACTGACACAAAGGAAACCGAGCAGAACTATATGTATGGCCTAAGAGATTCTATTCCGAAAGAGTTACAAGGAAAGCTTGTAATAAAAGTTATAAAGACTAAAACAAAAAATCTTGTGGAGGAAGCTCTTAACTTGTCATCATTAAATCCTCAATTTGGTGAAACATGGATTATTTTCGATAGAGATCAAGTTCAAGATTTTGATGAAATAATTCGTCAAGCAGAGGATAAGGGCATCAAAGTCGGATGGACAAACCCCTGCATAGAAGCGTGGTTTGGTGCATATTTTGGCAAGATGCCTACATATCAAGATTCGGTAGCGTGTTGCGCAGGGTTTGGGAGAACATTTGAACAATTTTCAGGTCAAAAATATGTTAAATCGGACTGCGAAATATATAATAAGTTAAATCGCTATGGAAACGAACCTGAAGCAATTAAACTTGCTCAAAGAAAATTCAAAGAACACAAGGCTAATTGCAAGTGTAAGCCTTCAGAAATGTGTCCTTGCACTACCGTTCACAACTTAGTGGGCGAAATAAAATCTAAAATCACAAAGGAGTAAAAAATGGCAAAAAAAGCAATATCAGAAAGTAAAAAAACAGAAGCATCTGTTTCTGCAATAAAAAACGAGAGTAGAAAAGCATTACGACAAACAGACTTACCCAAAATTTCTCTTGAGGAAGCTTTACAGGTTCCTATGGCAATTTGGGAACAATTTGCAGGTTCTGCAACACAACCCATCTACGTTGCAGAAGCGGTAGGTATTTCTCCGACCAGTTCCAATTGGAGAAAATTAAGTTGTGCCTCCGCTGCTTATGGACTAACTGAAGGTGGATACAATTCAAAAGAAATCTCACTAACAGAATTAGGAAGAAGAGTTGTTGCTCCAACTGAAGAAAACGATGATAAATTAGCATTATTTCAGGCAGCTCAAATACCACAGTTTTTCAAAATGTTTTATGAAAAATACGGTAACAGTAACAAATTACCACAACCAAATATAGCATCTAATTTACTTGTATCTTGGGGCGTTCCTAAAGGAGATTCTAATGCCGCATTTGAACTTATAACCAAGAATGGTGAGTTTAGCGGAATAATTGTTAGCATAAAGGGAAATAAATATGTAAATATTACACCGCCAAAATCGTTCTCCATAGTAGGTCCATCAGAGGATACAATAGACTCCGATGATGAAATATGCGAAGAAATACCTGAAGAACTTCTTAAAAATATGAACATTGATTCTTCTCCATCACCAGTTATTAAAGAGAGCGTTGATACTGTCCAATCTAACAACAAAGTTTTCATTTCACACGGAAAAAATAGACAAGTAGTCGATCAACTTAAGCAACTTCTTGAATTTGGAGCCTTTGAGCCTGTGGTTTCTGTTGAAAGAGAAGCAACAGCTATATCTGTTCCTGATAAAGTCTTTAATGACATGAGAATGTGCGGAGCTGGAATTATTCACATAGAAGGAGAACGAAAACTACTTGATTCAGAAGGAAAAGAACACACTTTAATAAACGAAAATGTTTTGATTGAAATAGGCGCAGCAATTGCATTATTTAACAATAAAGTTATTCTTTTATGTAATAAGGGAATTCAATTACCATCTAATCTGCAAGGTCTTTACCGATGCGAATATGAAGGAGAGCAATTAGATTATCAAGCAACAATGAAGCTTTTAAAAACTTTTAGCGAATTTAGAAAAGCCTAATGTTATATTTTTTAAAATCAAGTCTATAAACGTGAAAATCACAAGAAAAGAAAGTTGAAAACTTACGGTATGTTTTCAACTTTCTTTTTTATCCGCACATTCGTCAAAGTAAATGCCTTCTGATAAAATAAAGATACAAAATTTAAAGGAGGCATAAAGCTATGAAAGAAAAGATTATTGAAAACGGAATTGAGTATGTGAGAGATGGTGATTACTACATTCCAAACCTAAAAGCACCCGAAGGAAAATACAATATCGGAAAATATGGCAAGCTACACTCAATATTTATTAAAGAAAACCGACCTTGCATTTACTCCATGAAAATGCTCAATGGCACTTGGCTTGCATACCTTGAAGAAATTGACACGTCTGCAAGGGAAATGATTGACAAGCTCATAAAAGATATGGCGGTTAAGCAAGGCATCACGGAAGAACTGAAAGCAAAAGACCAAATGGCTTGGGTTGGTGCGATGAACAAGATTCGTCACTCGGCTGAAGAATTTGTACTGCAAGATTTTGTCTATTCGATGGAGGTGCGAAAATGAGTTTTCTTGATGAATTATATTATGGTAATATCAATCCAAATGAAAACAGAAAATCTCTTCCTTATGAAAAAGCTTTAAAGACCTTTTCTGACATTGAAAGTAAACTGACGAAAGAATTAAATGGCGAAAACTTAAAGCTTTTTAATGAGCTTGTAAATGCAAGCGATGAAATAAGTGCCACAAGCGGTGTCGAGAATTTCAAAATTGGATTCAGGCTTGGTGTTCTGATGATGTGCGATAGTTTGCTGTTTGATAATAGCATTATCCTGAAAGATTTTAAGTTTTAACGGAGGTATTCAATAATGAAGAAATCAATCATATCCATCATATCAATCGTATCAGTTTTAATAAGTTCTTTTTCTGTAAGTGCAGCAGAAGTGCCGAGAGAATCGGCACCCTGCAATGCATCAAATGAAGCAATCGTTTTTGTCGAAATTTTTATCGGTGATATTTTAACCGAGGTGCAGAAGGGCTTAGGGTATGCTGATGCAAGAGCAAAATCAAATCGCATATTCTTCGATGCCTTTATTAAAGGACAAACAAATGGTTACAGCTACGGCGAACTTGTCGATATAGCTAACGCCGCAATATGGCAGTATCGGGATATGTACCTACGACCTGATTTTTATAAAGATAATCTTGAAAAAGTCAGAGTTATCATTTCTCCCGTTATCGAAGATTATAAATCCGGTAAAATCACTTATGCAGAGGCAGAGTTCAATGCCCGAACAATGATTTATCAATCCGTCAAGCCTGACTTTAACCCTGATGTAGAATATATGAAAGATCCTCTGTCAAGAGATATTCCGTCGGTGGATAATAGCTTATTTATACTTGCGAGAAAACTGATTTTAGAAAGTAAATAGTATCAAACAACGCAAAAAGGTGTAGCCGTTCATAGCTACACCTTTTTACTTGCGAGTAGGTTTTACATTTACATCGGGATTTATATCACCCTCTATTGTTCCGTTTGCATCTTCAAATGCTTTGATGTTCTCTCTGATTAAAACAAGAACATGACTGTTAACACTTCTGCCTTCATAATCAGCAACATAGGCAATTTTATTTAACATTTCTTCCTCAATTCTTATTGAAACACTTTTAATAGCCATAAAATCAGTCCAAAATAAATATATTATATATTTATATTACCGAAAATGTATGGTATAATGTACTAAATAGATATATAGTATATCTATAATATTTTTATGGTGATGTTATGGAAAATATAAAATTATATACTTGTTGCTTCTTTGGGCATAGAAAAATAACAGAAACAGACGAGTTAAAATCAAAATTATATAACGAAATTGAAACCCTTATAACATATAAGAAGGTTCACACTTTTCTCTTCGGTAGTAAAAGTCAGTTTGATGATTTGTGCTATAAAATAGTTACCGAACTTAAAGAAAAATATCAGCATATAAAGAGAATCTATGTTCGAGCAGAATTCCCATACATAGATGATAGCTATAAGAATTATTTGTTGGAAAGCTATGAAGATACATACTATCCTTCAAAAATGATAGATGCAGGAAAAGCAGCTTATGTAGAGCGAAATTACGAAATGATAAATAATAGCAGGTATTGTATATGTTATTATGATGAAAATTATATGCCACCAAGACGAAAAAACAGTAGAAGAGATTTAACTGACTATCAACCAAAAAGCGGAACAGGAATAGCATTTGATTATGCAAGAAAAGAAGAACTCAATATTATAAATCTAAAATAAAACAAGCACGAAAGTATGACATTTCAACTTTCGTGCTTTTGATTGTTTATGGCTATCTTTCAACCAAACCATATTTAACTTTAATTCTTTCAATCTTATCTATCATTGGCTCGGATATAAACCACAAGAAAAAGGCAGTCCCGAGTGCATGGATTAAATCAAATGGTATTCCCATAATATAGGCGGCTTCAATCATATCCCAATTTATT
>JAZOOD010000057.1:0-75290 GCA_045654805.1 Clostridia bacterium
ACAAAAAATGTCAGAAATGAATATTACGGTCAGCGAAGTTTCAATTAGAAGAAATCCGGAAAATACATTTGACTACACATTCTACCTTGATATGCCTGACAAAGTAAGAGAAGAAGATATTATTAAGGTATTTGACCAAGAGGGTCAAAAATGCTATATAGACTTTATACATTAAAAAAAGCAACCCATAAAGGGTTGCACAGACTGTCGAAAATCCCGGGCTATTAGCCCGGGAATTTTTTATTTACCTGACAAAGCATCAATTATAAATTGTTTTATTTCGTCCTTTTGTTTGTTCATAGCAAAGGCAAGCTCACAATACAATCTGTCCTCAGCTGTTTTGAAAAAACGTTCATCTACCGACCCATTCTTTTTTCCTTGTTTTTCTCTGTCTATTTTACGGCGAAAAATAGATTTTATAACGGAAATCAGCTTTTCCGGACTGCCACTTAAAATAGCATCCTTATACACCTTTTCTCTCTGTTTTTCATCAGTGATTTCTGCCTCTTTAATATAAGGTATCCTATCTATCAGTCCACCTGCCTCCTCCTCTGTTAATACATCGCGGAGTTTTTCCTCCGCACCCTCTAGGGGAAGATAAACAATAACAGACGGATTTTCAATCGGTACAAGAAGCATATACAGCTTGTCTTTAGACACACCTGGCATTTCGAGACCTTTAATATCCTCAATTTTACAAATACCCTCATTTGCCTTTACAACAAAGTCACCAATATGATACACAAAATCACCAACCTTCTACAATCCATTTTACCACAATTAATCTTATTTCGTAAGTTTAAAAAAAGTTTGCACTAAAAGTTTGGTAATTAGCAACAAATATAGAACTGTGTATATTTATACAAAATGCACATAGTGTATCATCTTAATTTTCTTATTCTTAAAGCATAAAACTTAATACCCATTGTAAGCACAATATCATATATAACAAAAATAACTATTCCCATAGTAAAAACTACCCCTATAGGCAAATCAAAGGTAACAATCTGCTTCATCAACACAAAGGAAAAAGAGGAAACCATCAAGATAAACAAAATTTTGATTATCCATTTTACATTTGGATTTATATTAAAATGTTCAATCATATGCTTGATTACAGGGTAATATCCCACCATTATGGCATATGCGCCGATGCTTACTTTGTTTGCAACAAGCATTAAGCCGGCAAGCGTAATTATAGCGTAAGTAAGTAACCCGTATTTTATACCATATTCCTCCACGCATATATAGGTAAACATAGTGGACAACAGGTACAAAAATATCGTATTGGACTGCAAAATATTTGCCAAAACCAGAGACAAAATGCCAAATACCGCCATAAGTGAACAAAAAGTCAGTTTTTTAGTCATATTTACCTCCTAACAGCAGGAAATAAGGTCTCCGCCCATCATTTCACAACAACAGTCTGCACATATAAGGTTAGAGCAACAATTACACATCTGATCATTATTATTGTAACCATATGTGTTGCCCGTCTGTGTATACATATTACGACGCATACCTATGTTGTTTAACATATTGCGATACTCTGCATTACCCGGGTCCATATTAACCGCAGTCTGGATGTGCTGTATTCCCTCAAAATGCCATCCTTTGCTTACACAGACAACGCCCTTTAGGTAATGCCACTCCGCACTGCCGTCATTGTTGCGGTTAAGCTCTGCATCCGCGTCTGCAATTCTTCTTTGCTGAATAAGGTTACGAACATAGGCAAATTTTACATTTCCGCCTCCTCCGCCATTGTACGAACCTCCTCCGTTAGAAGAATGTCCACCCGACTTACCTTTTGTTATCATATCATAAGCCTCATTAACCTCCTGAAGCTTTTCGTTAGCAAGGTCCGCAAGGGGATTGTCCTTAAAATTGTCGGGATGGTATTTTTTAACCAATTCTCTGTATGCTTTTTTTACAGTAGCGTCGTCGGCATTTTCCGGCACGCCTAAAACTTCATATGGATTCATAAAATTCTCCTTAAAAATTCTCTAAATTTCTTCTCAACCCAAGATAAATAATATTGTCAAGTAATTCTTTATTCTTTTTTATATCCAGTACATTATACGCATTGGATATTTCGCTTAATGTAAAGGTGAGGGAATCTACAACTGACTGTTTAAAATCATCCTTTTTTAGTTTGTCACCATACATAATCACAAATGGATTATAGCTTTTATTCTTCAAATCCTTTTCAATATCATTATAGGCGTCTGTTATATAAATAAACCTGCCTATATGGTAACCAAGCCACGCAAGAGCCTTGTTGTTACCCTCAACATCAAAAATAACTTCCAAAAGCTTGCCGAAACAATCTGCAACCATATCTATATTATTACACTTTTCCTTTTCAAGAACACTTAATTTTTTAAGATTTTGTTTTATACACTCAAACTGAACAGGATATTTTTTTGCAGTTTTTTTCATAGAGAAAAAATATGCAAGCCGTGCAAAGCTTTTGACACTCTTTTCATCATGCCAGTCGTCCTTTAACTTCATATAAGTTAAAATAACAGACATATCCGTGCTGTAGATTATACCATTATCTTCACGGATAACTGGCCTTTTGGATATTGGGTGAGCTATACAATTTTCAGTTTTTAAATTAACCTTACCTTCATCAAGGGAAGATATGAGTATTGCAAGAAAGGTCATATCATAGCTAAGCCCAAACCTTGTAAGTTGATTAAAGCTTTTGCCAAGCTGTTTACAAAGTCCGCAGTAATATCCGCGGAATACATTATAATCACAAACCCGCAAAAGGTCCTTGTATGCATTTACATATCCAAACATAATTAAACCTCAAAAATAATTTATAATAAATTCAGGATTATTCGAAGCTTATAATTCGATTTCCCTTGTATTTCAACGTTCCCCTTTCGTTTAACTTATAATTATTATACGAAAACTCCGAAACTTTAAACGAAAGCTTTTTGTTGTTTGTTGAAAATACAATAAAACAATTTTCTTTATTAGATATTCCCGGATATTTGGTAAGTGTGGATGATTTATACTTATCAACCACTATTGCTCCAGCAATTTTAACAGGTGAATATTTATTGATAATTACTTTTTTAATAATCAAAAGCCATAATATCAAAGACAAAATACTAATAATGATATTAACAATATCAGACATTATTCCACCTCCTGAAAGCAATTTTAACATACTTTGCCCCATTTTTCAACATTAAACAATTAACAATTTGTAAACTTTGCCAACATTTTCGTATTTGACTGATGTAAAATATAGAAAAAGGAGGTGAGAAAATGGAATATATCACGGTAAAAACACAGTTTATATTGTCTTCAATCTTCGGGATAATATTTTCTGCCCTTGGCGGACACGATGCATTGTTGCACATACTGATAGCCTTTGTTGTAATAGACTATTTTTCCGGAATAGCTGTTGGTATAAAGTACAAAAACCTATCAAGCCGTACAGGATTTTACGGAATTATAAAAAAAATTTTTATATTTTCCGTCATTTATATGGCACATCTGGCAGACACAGCAATCGGTACGGAAACAATACGCAATGTGGCAGTTATGTTCTATATTTCCAACGAAGGTATATCAATACTTGAGAACCTTGGTGAAATAGGCATTAAATATCCGCAAAAAATTAAAGATATTTTAATTCAGTTAGGAGATGAAAAAAATGACAATATCAAAAATACCGAATCAGATAATTAAACAAGTCTTGCAACCCCTTAATCTTTCAAAAGTGGACAGCATTGCACTACACCATATGGCAACAGATGTTGATGTAAAAAATATTGAAAGAATGCACATCAACCAGGGTTGGCGTGCTATTGGTTACAATTTTTGGGTAGCTTTTGATGGTACTGTTTACCAGGGTAGAGGCTTTAATGTCGGTGCAGGTGTGGACAGCCAAAACGGGCATATAATATCAATCGGCTTTCAGGGTGATTATCATTCTAAAAGTAGGAAAATGCCCGACAAACAATTTAATGCAGGCATAGACATAATAAAGTATGTTATGAACAAAGTACCATCCGTAAAAAATATAGGCGGACACAAGGACTTTATGGCTACTGCATGTCCTGGGCAATACTTCCCACTTGATGAAATGAAAAGTCTTAAAAAGAGAGGCGGTGATGAAGTGTTATATTACGATTGGACCTTAGCTTGTCCCGAATGGTCAAGACCTTATGTACAAAAAGCTCTTGATATGGGGTACATAAAGGGTGACGAACAAGGCAGACTACGCCTTACAGATGACAAAATCTGGACATTGGTTGTTTGTATGAGAATAAACGGAATAATGGATTAAGCCTTTACAATGGTGCTTTTTTAATATATAATATAACTTACATAAATTAAAAGAAAGGTTAGGATATATTATGGAAAAAGTAGAAAGCTTTGAGCTTGACCATACATTAGTAAAGGCACCTTATGTACGTAAATGCTGTGTTCAACAAGGCGAAAAAGGTGACAAAATAACAAAGTTTGATATACGCTTTACTCAACCAAATGTTGATGAAATGCAAAGTGAAGGCATACACACCCTTGAGCATTTAATGGCTACACATTTAAGAGAAAAGGCAGATTTTATAATCGACGTTTCCCCTATGGGTTGCCGTACGGGTTTTTATATGGTTACGTGGGGTGAGCACCAGGTTGGGGAAATTATAGATATAGTTAATTATACACTAAAAAAAGTTCTTGAAGATACGGAAATACCTGCAATGAACGAAATACAATGCGGTAATTACAAGCTACATTCTATGGAACTTGCAAAAAAATATGCAAAAGATGTTCTTGACAAGGGCTTGTCTGACAAAATATTCGGTTAAGAGGAAAGATAATGAACATATACAGCCATACTGTAAAAATGCTGGAAGATTACTTTAAATCCTTTGATGAAAATCCTGCAAAAGCAAAAATAGTTTTTAAAGCAATTTACAGAGAAAATGCAAACTCCTTTTTAAATATAAATAATCTCTCTCAACCAATAAAGGAAAAGCTTGAAAATGATTTTGATTTCACAAAAATTGAACAGGTAACAAAATCCGAAAGTGAGGACACTTGTAAATATTTATTTAAACTATATGACGGACATACCATTGAAACAGTGCTTATGAAACATGACTATGGCAACGGTGTATGTATTTCCACACAAGTTGGTTGTAATATGAACTGCATCTTTTGTGAAAGCGGAAAATTAAAAAAGGTGCGTAACCTTGAAACTTATGAAATGGTGCAACAACTTTTATACATCAAGGACACATTACAGATACCTGTTTCCCACGTTGTACTTATGGGAATAGGTGAGCCATTGGATAATTATGATAATGTAATGGATTTTATAGATATTATAACAGACCAGCTCGGCATAGGTATTGCGGCACGCCACGTTACAATTTCAACAAGCGGTATTGCACCAAAGATTATAGAGTATGCAAAACGTGAAGTAGTAAACAGCCTTGCAATAAGCTTGCACGCACCAAATGATGAATTGAGAAATAAGTTGATGCCCATAAATCGAGTGTATCCCATAAAAGATCTTATTGAAGCAGTAAAGGTGTATGCTGAAAACGGCAACAAAAAAGTCACCTTTGCATATATAATGATTAAAGATTTAAACGATTCCGACCAATGTGCCTTACAATTGACAAAGCTTGTAAAGGATATAAAATGCTATGTAAACCTTATACCATACAACAAAACACGTTCAACGGATTTTGAACAAAGTGATAAGGAAAGGATTTCCGCATTTTTTAACATCTTAAAAAAACATAACTTGAATGTAACTGTAAGACGAGAATTTGGTGGAGATATGAACGCAGCATGCGGACAATTAAGTTCGGATTACAACAATCAATAAAAGACTAAAACCCGCCTAACGGCGGGTTTTTTTACTTTTTAAAAGCCTGTTCTATCATCATATCCTTGACCTTCATAAGCCTTGTTGTTGTGCTACGTTCGTTTTCATCAAGCTTCATTTTAATATATTTAATAGTTTCCTCGTAACGGGGAATCATTACGTGTTCCAAAGCGTTAACACGACGGCGTGTTTTTTCAATTTCCGACGCCATTAACTGACAGGATTTTTCAACCTCTGCAAGGCGTATCATACTTGGCAGAATTTTTGACAATGACAATATTGCATCATCCATATCCCCCGATGTATATGCGTATCCATATGAAAAAATATCTGTTGGGTCAGTAGTTTTATACTCAACTGTGTATTCAGGGATAAGAACGCTCATAACATTACGTTCTTTTATATCCAGATACATTTCTTGCTTGGGGAGCATAAGTGCTGTATCCATAACTTCATTTTGTACCATACCCCTTGCAACTGCCAACTTTTTATTGGAATCCGCTATTGCCCTCTCCACCTGTTCACGCAGAGTTTTATTTTCCCTTATCATATCAAGGAACTGACGCATAAGCTCGTCACGTTTATCTTTTAACAACTTATGCCCGCGTCTTGCGGTAGTGAGCTTACGTTTTAAATTAGTAAGCTCCATACGGGTAGGATTTAAATTCAAACGTGCCATAAAACCACCGCCTATTCCTCGTAATACTTATCCAAAAACTCATCATTAATACGCTTTAGTTCACTTCTGGGCAATATACGAAGCAATTTCCAACCAATATCCAACGTTTCCTCAATACTGCGGTCCGTATTATACCCCTGTGAAACATATTCCTTTTCAAAGGCATCGGCAAATTTGGCATACAGCTTATCAACATCAGTAAGAGCCGCCTCACCTAAAATAACCATAAGCTCCTTTGCATCCTTACCGCGTGCGTAAGCTGAGAAAAGCTGATTCATTGTACCGCTGTGGTCAGCACGGGTTTTACCCTCGCCTATACCCTTATCCTTAAGACGTGAAAGTGACGGCAAAACATCGATAGGTGGTGTTACACCCTTTCTGTACAATTCACGGGATAAGATAATCTGCCCCTCTGTAATATAACCTGTAAGGTCGGGAATTGGGTGGGTTTTATCATCTTCAGGCATTGATAAAATCGGTATCATAGTAATAGACCCATCCTTACCCTGTTGTCTGCCTGCTCTTTCATAAATTGTTGCAAGGTCTGTATACATATATCCGGGGTATCCACGTCTACCGGGTACTTCCTTACGTGCTGCAGATACTTCACGCAGTGCATCTGCATAGTTTGTAATATCAGTAAGGATAACCAGTACGTGCATATTCCTTTCAAATGCAAGATATTCTGCTGCAGTAATTGCCATTTTAGGGGTAGCAATACGCTCAATAGCAGGGTCATTGGCAAGGTTAATAAACAAAACTGTTCTGTCAAGTGCCCCTGTTTCACGGAAGGAATCTATAAAATAATTAGATTCTTCAAATGTAATACCCATTGCCGCAAATACAACGGCAAAATGTTCATTCTTACCACGTACCTTCGCCTGACGTGCTATTTGCGCGGCAAGATTTGCGTGAGGCAAACCGCTGGCTGAAAATATAGGCAATTTTTGCCCTCTCACCAATGTATTTAAACCATCAATAGCGGAAACACCTGTCTGTATAAATTCCTGAGGGTATTTTCTTGCAGCGGGGTTCATAGGCCTACCATTTACATCAAGGCGCATTTCAGATATGATTTCAGGACCCTTATCAATGGGTCTGCCAAGTCCGTCAAATACCCTACCAAGCATATCTTTGGAAACTGCAAGTTCCATTTGCCTCCCCAAAAATCTCACCTTACTTTCGGAAAGGTTAATACCCGTAGATGCTTCAAAAAGTTGTACCAATGCATTACCTTCATTGATTTCAAGCACTCGGCATCTGCGTTTTTCACCGTTGCCAAGTTCAATTTCTCCAAGCTCATTATACGTTACACCACTTACATTTTTTATAAGCATCAACGGTCCCGCTACTTCCTCTATTGTTCTGTACTCTCTAGGCATTATTCTTCACCCTTCCTTACTGCAAGGTTAATCTGGCTTATAAGCTCTGCTGAAATCCTTTCATATTCTACATCTGTTTTTTCTTCTCTAATGTATTTAAAACGTCCTATATTTTCTCTTACATCCAATGACACAAGGTCGTCTATTGATGCATTTTTATCAAGTGCATCAAGACACAAATCATAATACTTTAAAATCAAATTCATCATATAAAACTGTTTCTTTAAACTTGTGTAGGTATCAACCTCGTGAAAGGCAAGCTGATGCAAAAAGTCTTCACGTATTGAACGTGCAGTTTCCATTTTTAATCTGTCAGTAGCTGAAAGTGCATCCATACCTACCAATTTTACTATTTCCTCAAGCTCTGCCTCATTCTGCAAAAGATTCATCATTCTGCCACGCAGTTGCATCCACTCATCATTTACATTTTCATTAAACCAATGAGTTAATAAATCAAGGTATAATGAATAGCTTGTAAGCCAGTTAATGGCAGGGAAATGGCGTTTGTAAGCAAGACTTGCATCAAGCCCCCAAAACACCTTTACAATACGAAGTGTTGCCTGTGAAACCGGCTCAGATATATCACCACCGGGAGGGCTTACTGCCCCAATTGCAGACAAAGCACCCTCTCTTCCATCCTTACCAAGAGAAATTGTTCGTCCTGCCCTTTCATAAAACTGTGCAAGACGACTGCCCAAATATGCGGGGTAACCTTCCTCACCGGGCATTTCTTCTAATCTGCCTGACATTTCACGCAAAGCTTCTGCCCATCGGGATGTAGAATCCGCCATTAAAGCCACGCTGTATCCCATATCACGAAAATATTCAGCAATAGTAATACCTGTATAAATTGACGCCTCACGTGCTGCAACAGGCATATCGGAGGTGTTGGCAATAAGCACCGTACGTTCCATAAGTGATTTACCAGTATGCGGATCTATAAGCTCAGGAAATTCGTTCAAAACGTCTGTCATTTCGTTACCACGTTCGCCACATCCGATATATACAACAATATCCGCCTCCGCCCATTTTGCAAGCTGGTGCTGGGTTACTGTCTTACCGCTCCCAAATGGTCCGGGAATAGCCGCTACACCCCCCTTTGCAATAGGGAACATTGTATCTATAACCCGCTGTCCCGTAATAAGGGGCTTATCAGGAGAAAGTTTTTTTGCATAAGGTCTGCCTTTTCTTACAGGCCATTTTTGCATAAGTGTAAGTTCCTTATCACCCTTGTCCGTTGTAACTGTGCACACAACGTCAGTTACGGCATATTCTCCGCTTTTAATATTTTTAATCTTTCCCTTTATACCATAAGGCACCATAATTTTATGCAACACAATATCTGTTTCCTGTACTGTACCTATTATGTCTCCCGTTTCAACTTCATCACCTGAAGTCATAAGGGCATTAAAATTCCATTTTAAATTTCTTTTAAGAGAAGCAACCTCCACACCGCGTTCAAGATTGTTACCGCATACGGCCATTATATCATCCAAAGGTCGCTGAATACCGTCAAAAATACTGCCAATTAAGCCGGGGCCAAGCTCAACACTCAAAGGTTCACCGGTTGTTTCCACAGGCTCACCTGTGCCTAATCCTGAAGTTTCCTCATAAACCTGTATACTTGCTTTGTCTCCGTGCATTTCTATAATTTCACCAATAAGTCTGCTGTTACTTACACGTACAACGTCAAACATATTGGCATCATGCATATTTTCGGCAACAACTAACGGTCCACTGACCTTAATTATTGTACCCTTTCCCATTGTAACTACCCCCTACTTAAGAATGTTAGAGCCAACCGCTTTTTCCACCGACTTGTTTACATCCGCCATACCTGCACCGGTATTTCCGTTAATTCCCGGTATAAGTATAATGGCAGGCTTGCTTTCAAAGCGATATTCTTCAATTTCTTCGGATATTTCAGCCGCCAGGGATTCTGTTATATATATAATACCAAAATCACCGTTGGCAAGATTTTTCAATGTATTTTTCGCATCTTCAACATCATCTGTGGGAAATACAGACATACCTGTAGCCGCAAAACCGTATATACTGTCCTTATCCCCCATAACTGCTATTTTATACATACAGCTCACATATCCTTTCCCGTATTGCCTGTGCCGGAATACCTATATATTTACCACTGATAACAATCCTGAGCATTTTCCATTCCAACTCTTTTGCATAATAATAGCAAATTAAAGGCTCGGGACCCACACTTATATACCTGGCACTGTCTAAAAGCTCTATAAACATATTATCACATTGTATTTCAAAATCTGTCACTGACTTTGAAATACTGTCACAAATCTCACCATATTTTGTAGTCTGGATGTATGACAAAATATCGTTCCTTCCCTTAATAACAGCTTTTTTCAATTCACTAATATCTAATGTATCACAAGGACAAAAGGCGTTATCCAAAAAGCTATTCCCCTTGGTTGTACCCGCAAGACGTACGGAGATTTTGATATTGGTAAGTGCTACGAAAAGCTCTGTTATGTCTTTTGCAAGATTACATTTTGCAAGCACTGAAAATTTTTTCATAACCTTTAACGATGACAAATCAACATACATATCAAAAATCTGCCCGTCCATAGTTGATGTTAAAATCTCATAAGCTTTTTTAGCAACATCCTCTAACCAATAAGGCAAATTTTCAAAATCTTTTTTTACTATGGCATCATAAAGATTATCAATATCCAAAACACATGGACTTATACAATACTTTCTTCCATCATCCCCCGATATATATCCTTTTATCAATGCTTTAAGGTTGTGAAAATCGTTTTTAATAATTAAAAATTGCAATGCATCCTTGTCAGGTGTAATATCAAAGAGAAAATCCCACACTTCACTCATATAATCAGACAAGGCTGCGGAAATATCAGAGTTTTTTTGAAATTGCAAAAAGCCTCTGTCGATAAGAATTTTTTTAGTATCATCAAAAGAACTCGCATCCGCAAGACGTTCGATAAAAGATTTTGTCAAAAGCTCCGGCTCCTTAGCCCTGACACAGGCTACTGCATAGGCATATTTTGTATCCCTCATACATTTGCCCCCTTACATCATAAGTTGAGAGTACAACTTGTCTTTTATTTCATCTGTCTTATCTTCTATAAGTGACTTGAATGTACAATTTTCTTCAATACCGCCGTAACGGATTATAAACCCGCTGTCAATATCAACTGGATTATCCTCCATTACTAGGACCGCACCGGATTTTTTAAGTTCTTTATTAACAGACTTTAAAAAATTTTTGGGCATTCTGTCCTTGTCCTTTGCATTTACACAAAATTTCCCTTGCTCATTTGGATGAAAGTACTTAAAGATAAGCTTTGTTATAACATCAAAATATTCATTATCAGGGAAAGATTTTATTTCATCAGCAGCATAACTTATACATTCGGACACAACCTGTGACTTTGCTGAAATTTCCGCACGTTTAATCAATGAATTACATCCGTTTTTTGCGTTTTCAAGCATAATAGAGGTTTTTTTATCTGCATTTACAACAATTTTTTCAGCCTCGGCATTTGCCAGAGCTTCTGCATCTGCAATAATTTTTTCAGCAAGTCTTTTTCCCTCATCCTTTATCTTACTGATTTCAAGGAGATTATCTTCTTCAATTTTTTGTAATATCAAATCTAAACCGTTCATAGTTATCCCAACTTTCAGAGTGATGTTATATATTATAAATAATTAAAATTGAAATAAGCAAAGCCAAAATAGCATAAGTTTCAACCATTGCCGACATAATTATAGCCTTACCGCTATCTTCTGGCTTTTTAGCTATAATACCTATACCTGCTGCAGCTGCCCTACCCTGAGCTATAGCTGAAAATAACCCTCCAAAAGCAATAGGTAATGATGCAGCAAAATACATAAGCCCCTGTTCTAAAGTCAAATCAGCAGGATTACCGCCGATAATCCCCACATTTGTAAGCAACAAAACGGCAACTAACAAGCCATATAGTCCCTGTGTACCCGGTAACAATTGTAGAATCAAAGCCTTTGAAAATTTAGATGAATCCTGACTGACCAATCCTGCAGCGGCCTCACCAACCAAACCTACGCCTTTTGCACTACCTATACCTGCAAAGAATGCCGCAAAAACTGCACCTGTTACCGCTAAAGCCAAACCCAAATTATTCATAAATATTCTCCTTTTCAAACTTAAAAAATTCTGTATTAACTTTTAAAGGCTTAAAGGCTCTGCCCCCACCCTCATAAAATTTTGAAAATAGTTCAACAAACTGCAATCTACCGGAATGAACATATGCACCAAGCAGATTAATACCTAAATTTGCAGTATGACCAATAATCCCTACTACTATAAGCATAATCAACTTCAACATACTACTTTGAGGCATTGAGGCTATTAAATTTATAACACCTGCAATACTTCCCGTAGCAAGACCTAATGCCAGCAATCGTGAATATGAAAGTATATCCGACAAATAACCCGTAGCCACATTATATAAACCGTAAATACCTCCAAAAAATCTCATAAATATATTTTTACCGCTTCTGCCCGATGTTGAAACAATGCTAATGATACCAATAATCAAAAGGTACTTACCTATATTTTGCAAGATAGGTGAAACCTCTGTCAAAATTCCTGCCGCAAGCGGTGCAACACCCAAAATAGTCAGATAAACCGGTACTACCTCACATACTGCATCAATTTTTTTACCTTCACTCCACAATATTTTCAAATTAACTGCTAAACCTAAAAACAAATGTAAAATTCCAAGTCCAAAGCTGAACAAAAGCATTTTTATGGGGTTTTCAATTGGTTCAAACCACAATGCAGTAGAACCAATATCCTTACCAAAAAAGTTAGATGCAATTATCTGAGGCAAGTCGCCAAACCAACTACCGAACAAAACTCCCCAAAACAGTGTGGAAATACCACAATACTGAAACATCTTCATACTTCGTCTTAATGAACCTTCAACTGTAAATTTTTTAAGCACAAATGTTGTCCCTATTACCATTAACAATCCATATCCTGCGTCGGAAAGCATTATTCCAAAGAAAACGTAATAGAAAAAAGCCATAACTGCACTTGGGTCAACATCTCTTTTATTAGGCAAGGCATACATTTCGGTAATACCCTCCACGGGTTGAGAAAAATTTCCGTTTTTTAGAAGTACAGGAACGTCCTCATCCTCCTCTGGCTCGGAAACATTTATTGCAACAATGTATTTTTCCTCAAATTCATCTATTAGTCCATTTATATATTTTTGTGGAACATATCCGTTTATAACCACGGTATTCTGAGTTATCTTAAGCTCATTTACAGCATTGTATTTATCTTTGCGTATTGAAAGAAAGTCAATTAAAAACTCAATATCTTCCGTCTTATCAATATGGCTTTTAATCTTTTTCTCAAGGTCATCAATTTTTTCCATATTAGCCTTTATTTTATCTTCAGTTTTTTTAATTTCCTGAGATGGTGTAAGGTTACTTTTACCGGAATTTGAAACAAACCCCATATTGCGAATAACTTCATAAACATCATCTGCTACAGATTTATGGCATATTAACACAGCACAAGTCTGCCCCATGCGTGATGATACAATCTCTACGTACGTAATCAAACTTTCGTTATTTACCTTAATCTGCTCCTTGATATAATCAACATTCAAAGTATCAGGAAAAGTACCGATAAATGATCTTGTATGCTTTGTACCCTTAAAGTTCTGCTGAATGTCAAGTCCAATCCAGGGCTGCAAAGTATCAATCTGTGTATTAAGCTTGGAAATTTCATTATTACATTCAGTAATTATTTTTGAACAATCCAATACAGAATAGCATATGCTTAATGTTTTGTCCGCCAATTCTTTTTTTTTCACAAATTCGTCGGTAGAAATTACCTTTCTCCCATTTAACGAATGTAATATTGATTCCTTTTTATTACTGTACTTATTCAAAAGTTCCAATGCACTTTTGGCAACTGATATATTACGTTCAAACTGTGCAATTATACCATTAGTATCAATTTTTATAAGTTCATTATTTGGGGTATTGTAAATTTCCATTACTCCACGCCTCTGGAGTCTTTCCACAATACTTTTACTATCTTTTAAAAGAGCAATCATTTCTATCTTCTGCATATGGATTTTTGACACGTGATATCACCTTCTTTCTGACTATTGTATCTTAAAACAAAACCTCACATACAATTTTAGCTGCTTTATTTTCCAAATCTGAAGATTTTGAAAATATTTTTTCTTTACGTTTATCTGCTTCATCCTTTGCATCATCATACATTTTATCAATATCAAGCTGCACCTTTGCCACAAGCTCCTCTGATTTTTTACCGGCATTAGCTATAATTTGTTTTCTTTTAACTTCAGCCTCATTTTTTGCCTTTTCAATTCTATCGGCAATTATCTTCCTTGCCTTAGAAGTTTCATCCTCTATCTGTCTCTCCTTTTCCAAAATCTTCCGAATAGCTTCTGTTGTCACAATCATCCCTCCTTTTGAATAAAAAAGCAAAAAAGGAACCATCTTTACAGATAGTTCCTTTAAGCTAATATTTAATTTTTCTTAAAATTATAATATTACAACAATATAATCAAAACATATCTGTACATTGTAATATTATAACCGCAATTATATTTTTTATTTAAAATATTCTACAGCAGACTTGAATAATCCCAAATCATAGTTGCCTTCAACATTTTTGTAAAGGTCAACGTCTACGCGTTCAGAATGTCCCATTTTACCGAACACTCTGCCATCAGGTGAAGTAATACCTTCAATTGCAGCAAAAGAACCGTTTGGATTATACTGAATATTAGTTGTAGGATTACCTTCTAAATCTACATATTGGGTAATAATCTGACCGTTTTTACCCAATTCTTCAATCAATTTTTCATCAGCAATAAATCTACCTTCACCGTGTGAAATTGGTACTGTGTAAATACCGCCAACCTCTGCATTTAAAAGCCAAGGTGACTTGTTAGATGCGACACGTGTATGAACAATCTTTGACTGATGACGTGAAATTGTATTGAATGTAAGTGTAGGGCAACTTTCGTCAGTATCTATAATTTTACCGTAAGGTACAAGACCAAGCTTGATAAGTGCCTGGAAGCCGTTACAGATACCACCCATAAGACCGTCTCTGTTGTCAAGAAGATTAGTAACCGCTTCCTTAATTTCAGCATTACGGAAGAAAGCTGTAATAAACTTACCTGAACCATCAGGCTCATCACCGCCAGAGAAACCACCGGGGACAAATATAATCTGTGACTGTTCTACTTTGCTTGCAAAGTTCTTTACAGATTCTGTAAATGAGCTTGCAGACAAGTTGTTAATAACAAATATTTCGGCCTCTGCACCGGCTTTTGTAAATGCCTTTGCAGTATCATATTCACAGTTTGTACCCGGGAATACAGGAATCAAAACCTTTGGTTTTGCAATCTTAACAGAAGACTTTTTAACATCTGCACATTTATATTCGTACTTTTCAATCTTTTTATCTTCAGTTTTAATATTGCATTTGAATATACTTTCAAGCTTATTTTCATATAAATCTTCAAGATCAGCCATTGCAATTTTTTCGTCTTTATATGAAATTGAATAATCTGCACCTGTATTACCGATTACCAAACCTTCATTAACATCTTCGGTAACTTCAAGCATAAATGCTCCATAGTTATAACCGAATATATCATCATTTGTAAGGTTTGCGTCATATACAAAACCGATTTTGTTACCCATAGCCATTTTAAGAACAGCCTCGGCAACACCACCGTATGTTGGAGTATACGCCGCAACAACCTTTTTATCCCTCATAAGCTTTGTAACCTTGTTGAATACATCAATTAATGATGATGCAACAGGCAAGCCGTTTTCATCATAATCAGGCTTAATCATAACTACATTATGACCTGCTGATTTAAATTCAGGGGAAATAATATTTTCAGTCTTATCAGTTGTAACAGCAAACGAAACCAATGTTGGAGGTACGTCAATTTTTTCAAAAGTACCGCTCATCGAGTCCTTACCGCCGATTGATGCAATACCCAAATCCTTTTGAGCCTTAAAAGCACCCAAAAGTGCAGACATTGGCTTACCCCAACGGTTTTTATCAGCCATAGGTTTTTCAAAATATTCCTGGAATGTTAAATACACTTCGTCATAACTTGCACCTGTTGCGATAAGCTTGGAAACAGATTCCACAACTGCAAGATAAGCACTGTGGTACGGGCTCTTTTCCGCAATAAACGGATTATAACCCCAAGCCATCAATGAGCATGTATTAGTATATTCCTTTTCAACAGAAACCTTGTTAACCATAGCCTGGATTGGTGTTCTCTGGTACTTACCGCCGAAAGGCATAAGTACTGTACCTGCACCGATTGTAGAGTCAAACCTTTCAGAAAGACCTCTCTTTGAACATACATTAAGGTCACTTGCCAATGCCTTATAAACATCTGTAAAGTTACCTGATGTGTCTTTTTTATAACATTCAGGCTTAACTGTTGCAATGTTAATATGCTTTTCAGCACCATTTGAATTCAAGAACTCTCTTGAAATATTAACGATATTTTTACCGTTCCAGTTCATTACAAGGTAAGGGTTAGCCTTTACTGTTGCAACGATAGTAGCCTCTAAGTTTTCTTCCTTTG
Source organism: Clostridia bacterium (assembly GCA_045654805.1). GTDB lineage: Bacteria > Bacillota > Clostridia > Monoglobales > Firm-18 > CAZNKU01. The sequence goes on from JAZOOD010000057.1 coordinate 16,576, forward strand.
CAAGTTCACAGAAGCGTTCAACATCCTTTGCTTCTACAACAACTGCCATACGTTCCTGAGATTCGCTGATTGCAAGTTCTGTACCATCAAGGCCGTCGTATTTTTTAGGTACTGCGTTAAGGTCAATTTCAAGACCGTCTGCAAGTTCACCAATAGCAACGGACACACCGCCTGCACCAAAGTCGTTACATCTCTTTATTAACCTTGAAGCTTCCGGATTACGGAAAAGTCTTTGCAATTTACGTTCTTCAGGAGCATTACCCTTTTGAACTTCAGCACCACAGCTTTCCAAAGATTCAAGCTTATGTGCTTTTGAAGAACCTGTTGCACCGCCGCAACCGTCACGCCCTGTACGGCCACCTAAAAGAATAACCTTGTCTCCATCCTCAGGACGTTCCCTGCGTACATTTTCAGCCGGAGCAGCAGCAATAACCGCACCGATTTCCATACGTTTTGCAACGTAACCATCGTGGTAAAGTTCATCTACCTGACCTGTTGCAAGACCGATCTGGTTACCATATGAGCTATAACCTGCCGCAGCAGTAGTAACAATCTTTCTTTGTGGCAATTTACCTTCCATTGTTTCGGAAACAGGTTTTAACGGGTCTGCTGCACCTGTTACACGCATAGCTGCATATACATAACTACGTCCTGACAATGGGTCACGTATAGCACCACCGATACAAGTAGCCGCACCGCCAAAAGGTTCAATTTCAGTAGGATGGTTATGTGTTTCATTTTTGAAAAGCAACAACCATTTTTCAGTCTTTCCATCTACTTCTACATCTATTTTAACTGTACAAGCATTAATTTCCTCAGACTCATCTAGCTTTGGCAATTTGCCGTTGGTCTTTAAGTATCTTGTAGCGATAGTAGCCAAATCCATAAGGTTAATTGGCTTTGTTCGATTAAGTTCTTTTCTTACCGCAATATATTCTTCATAAGTTTTTTGCAATAATTCGTCTTCAAACTCTACATTATCAATTGTTGTAAGGAAAGTTGTATGACGGCAATGGTCTGACCAATAAGTATCTATCATCTTGATTTCCGTAATAGTAGGGTCACGTTTTTCGGAAATAAAATACTGCTGACAGAATGTGATGTCATCAAGGTCCATTGCAAGACCCATATCATCAACAAACTTTTTAAGACCGTTGCGGTCAAGCTCACAAAAGCCTTCCAAAGTAGCAACCTCAGTAGGAATTTCATACTCAACTTTTAATGTGTCAAATGTATCTAAGGTAGCTTCTCTGGATTCAACTGGGTTGATAACATATTTTTTTATAGCAGCAATATCTTCATCGGACAAATCACCATTTAATACATAAACAGTAGCTGTACGTACAGTAGGTCTGTCCTTTTTAGATATAATTTGTATACATTCTGCCGCAGAATTTGCACGTGCATCAAACTGACCCGGCAAGTATTCTACTGCAAAAATATAATTACCTTTATCTGCAATTTCAGATGTTGCAACATCAAGCTGAGGTTCAGAAAATACTGTTTTAATACAGTAATCAAACAAATCTTTTTCGATATTTTCAACATCATATCTGTTTAAAAGTCTTACACTTTCAAGACCTTTGATTTGCAAAAGTTCTTTCAAATCACTTTTAAGCGAATTTGCCTCGTGTGCAAGTTCTGCCTTTTTTTCAACATAAACTCTGTAAACCATAATTAATCCTCCAATGCTTTCAAGGCCTTTTGTCCGATATCTTTTCTATAAAATGCATTGCCAAACTTAACTGTCTTTACAGTTTCGTACGATTTTGCAATAGCATCTGCAAGTGTATCACCGATTTCTGTAACGCCTAGTACTCTACCACCGTTTGTTAAAAGCTTGCCGTCTTTTTCAACAGCACCTGCAACATAAATATTTTTATCAGCAGGCATTGTAATTTCAAAGCCTTTTTCATAGCTTTGAGGATAACCTTCAGATGCCATAATTACACAGCACGCACATTTGTCATCAAATTCTACTTCCGCCTTATCCAGACTACCATCGGAAATATGCAACATAATATCAAGTAAATCACTCTTTAACAACGGCAATACAACCTGTGTTTCAGGGTCACCAAAACGGCAATTATATTCAATAACCTTAGGCCCCCTAGGTGTAAGCATCAACCCAAAATACAAGCATCCTGTAAAAGTTCTTCCCTCTTTATTCATAGCCTCAATTGTAGGTATAAAAATCTTTTCCATACACTCATCGGCAATTTCTTTTGTATAATATGGATTTGGTGCAACAGTTCCCATACCGCCTGTATTAAGACCCATATCATTATCCAAAGCACGCTTGTGGTCCATTGATGAAACCATAGGAACAACAGTCTTACCGTCAGTAAATGAAAGTACTGAAACCTCTGGGCCTGTCAAAAATTCTTCAACAACAACACGGCTTCCGCTTACACCGAATATTTTGTCCTCCATCATAGAACGAACGGCATCCATAGCCTGTTCACGGGTTTCAGCAATTATAACACCCTTACCAAGTGCAAGACCATCAGCCTTTATAACAGTAGGTATAGGTGCAGTCTTAATATATTCAACCGCATCCTCAAGGTTTTCAAAAACTTCGTATTCAGCAGTAGGAATGTTATATTTTTTCATAAGGTTTTTAGAAAACACCTTGCTTCCCTCAATAATTGCAGCATCGGCCTTAGGACCAAATGTTTTAATTCCTGCTTTATTAAGGCTGTCAACAGCACCCAAAACCAATGGGTCATCAGGAGCAACAATTGCGAAATCAATGTTATTATCAACTGCAAATTTTGTTATGGCATCAATATCCTTTGCACCAATATCTACACATATAGCATCCTTTGCTATACCTCCGTTACCGGGCAAAGCATATATTTCCGTAGCGTTTTTACTTTCTTTTATCTTTTTTATGATGGCGTGTTCTCTGCCGCCGCCACCGACTACCATTATTTTCAAATTACAATCCTCCCTGATATTAGTAAATAGGATATTTTGCACAAAGCTCCATAACTTCCTTTGCAACTCTTTCCTTGGAGTTTTCGTAATCTGTTGCGATGTCCTTAAACCAGTCTGCTATCATAATCATTTCAGCTTCCTTAAAGCCTCTGCTTGTAACAGCAGGAGTACCAACACGCAACCCACTTGTTACAAATGGACTCTGTTTTTCATTAGGAATTGTATTTTTGTTAGCTGTAATATGCACTTCATCAAGACGTTTTTCAAATTCCTTACCAGTAATATCAAATACAGTCAAATCCAAAAGCATCAAATGATTGTCTGTACCGCCGGAAACAAGCTTAAAACCTCTTTCTACAAGTGCCTTTGCCAGTGTATCAGCATTTTTAATAATCTGCTTCTGATATTCCTTAAATTCATCTGTCAAAGCTTCACCAAAAGCAACTGCCTTTGCAGCAATAATGTGCATCAAAGGACCTCCCTGTGTACCTGGGAATACAGCTTTGTCAATCTTTTTGCCCAATTCTTCCTTACACAAAATCAAACCGCCACGAGGACCGCGTAAAGTCTTATGTGTCGTAGTTGTAACAACATCAGCATAAGGTACTGGACTTGGATGCAATCCTGCAGCTACCAAACCTGCAATATGTGCCATATCCACCATCATATAAGCACCAACTTCATCACAGATTGCTCTTACTTTTTCAAAATCAATAACTCTTGAATATGCACTCGCACCTGCCAAAATAAGCTTTGGTTTACATTCAAGAGCAATTTCTCTCATTTTATCATAATCAATTGTCTGTGTATCTTCTGCCACTTCATAAGGTACAACATTGAAATACTTACCTGAAATATTTACAGGTGAACCGTGGGACAAATGTCCGCCGTGTGCAAGACTCATACCCATAACAGTATCGCCCGGCTCTAAAAGAGCAAAGAATGTTGCAAGGTTAGCGTTAGCACCGCTATGAGGCTGTACATTTGCGTATTCTGCACCAAAAAGCTTTTTAGCACGTTCTCTTGCAATTTCTTCAACTACGTCAACATGTACGCAGCCGCCGTAATATCTGTGTGCAGGGTAACCTTCCGCATACTTGTTAGTAAGAACTGTACCTGCCGCAAGCAAAACTGCCTTTGAAACTATATTTTCGGAAGCAATAAGTTCAATATTATGCTGCTGACGCTGAAGTTCATCGTTGCACGCAGCAAAAACTTCACTGTCATAGTTTTTAAGTTCGTCAAAAAAATTACTCATCTTTATTTTCTCCTTATCTATAAATTAATGATGGAATAGTCTCATTTTTGTAAATGCCATCACCATATCGTATTTGTTACAAGTGTCAATTACATTGTCATCTCGTATTGAACCACCTGGCTGTGCTATATACTTAACACCACTTTTAGCTGCACGTTCGATATTATCACCAAATGGGAAGAATGCATCTGACCCAAGTGCTACATTTTCAATAGTAGCAAGGTATGCTTTTTTCTCCTCACGTGTCAAGACTTCCGGCTTTACAGTAAACAAGTTTTCCCATACTCCGTCCACCAATAAATCCTCATAATCATCGGAAATATATACATCTATGGCATTATCTCTGTCAGGTCTTTTAACTGAATCTTTAAATGGCAAGTTTAAAACCTTGTCACACTGTCTTAAATGCCAGTTGTCGGCCTTTTGCCCCGCAAGTCTTGTACAGTGAATTCTTGACTGCTGACCTGCCCCTACACCGATAGCTTGTCCGTCCTTTGCATAGCATACAGAATTGGACTGAGTGTATTTCAAGGTAATAAGGGCAATAATCAAATCTCTCTTTGCTTCACTTGGCATTTCTTTGTTATCTGTAATTATATCACTTAAAAGTTCTTCATCAATTTTAAAATTATTTCTGCCTTGTTCAAAGGTTATACCATAAACCTGTTTATGTTCTGCTTCATCAGGAACAAAGTCAGGGTCAATTTTAACTATATTATATGACCCCTTTCTTTTAGCCTTTAATATTTCCAAGGCTTCAGGCTCATAATCAGGTGCAATTACACCGTCAGAAACTTCTCTGGCAATCAATTTTGCAGTAGTTACATCACATTTATCGGAAAGAGCAATCCAGTCTCCAAATGATGACATTCTGTCAGTACCTCTTGCACGTGCATAAGCAGTGGCAAGCGGTGATTCATCAAGACCTTCCACATCATCTACAAAGCAAGCTTTTTTAAGCTTTTCATCCATTTTTATACCAACTGCAGCAGATGTAGGGCTAACGTGCTTAAAGGAAGTTGCTGCCGGCATACCCAAAGCAGTTTTAAGTTCTTTTACCAACTGCCAGCTGTTAAATGCATCAAGGAAATTTATATATCCCGGCTTACCATTTAATATTTCTATAGGCAATTCACTTCCGTCATGCATATAAATTTTTGCAGGCTTTTGATTTGGATTACATCCGTATTTAAGTTCAAATTCTTTCAAAACCCATTCCTCCGATTATTTATTTTTATTAATTAATCTGTTTTCTGTTTCACCTGTAGCAAGGTCGATATATCTTACATAAAGTGAGATTTTATTATTTTCATCAAGATTGTTCCAAATTTCATCTGCAAACTCATCAATACAGTTTGGAATTGCAACTCTTTCAGGCTCACCCTGGAAGGTTGGTACAGGATTTCCATCACATACATAAGTGTGAATAAAATGTCCAAGTCCATTTAATGGGGAATATGCATATGTGAATCTGTTGCACCCAGTACCTTCTGCGTCTGCACTCTTTAGTATGCTCATATCGTATCTGAAATCAGCCTCGTCAAATGTCATTACTGCACTAATACGAGGAGTAAGAATTGGAGGGTCAGGCTCAAATTCTCTTGTTTCTAAAGCGTCCGTAAAGCTTCTTCCATCCTTTAAAAATTCATATATTGTATCAGTCTGGTCACCATTTGTAACAATAAGCTTATTGTCAATAGTTCTGATTGCATTGTATATAACCAGGCTTGGATCCTCTACCTTTGATGGGTCAAAGGGCTTTGTCATAAGCTCCTCACCATTTTCAACAAACACCCTGTTGCGTGAATTTTCACTTCTTCCCATAATAAAGTAAGCAGTTACCGCTTTTTTACCATCCTCTGTTTTACCTACAATAATACCTCTGCCAACGTAGGAATTACCTTTTATAAGTTCTTCTATTGTATTAATTTTATAAATGTCCATTACTTTTCCTCCACTATCTTTTTAGAAACAGACTCTACCGCCTGGGGGAGCAAAATCCATTCTGCCTGCTCCATTACTCGTTTTTGCAAAATTTCAGGGGTGTCGCCATCGATAATTTCAACTGCCTTTTGGAGAATAATTTCACCGCCATCAGGAATTTCATTTACAAAATGTACAGTAGCACCTGTAACCTTAACACCATATTCCAAAGCAGCTTCGTGAACTTTAAGTCCATAAAAGCCCTTTCCACAAAATGATGGTATAAGTGAAGGATGCACATTTATAATCCTTTTTGGATAACACTTTGTAAAATCTTCACTTAAGATACTCATAAATCCCGCAAGGACTATTAAATCAATATTATATTCCTTTAATTTATCCTTTATACACTGTTCAAAAGCCTCTTGTGAGCCACATTCTTTTTTGGTAATAACAACAGAATCCACACCATGATTTTTAGCACGTTCCAAAGCATAGGCTCCATGAACATTTGAAATAACAAGTGCAATTTTCCCGCTTGTTATAATCCCATTATCCTGAGCATCAAGCAAAGCTTGTAGGTTTGTGCCGCCTCCTGACACAAATACCGCAATCCTTGATTTTAGCATATTTCCACACTTTCGTCAGACTTAACAACCTCACCCATAACGTAAGCATCCTCGCCTGCATCTTTAAGTATAGAGATAGTTTTGTCTGCATCGTTTTTATCAACTACTACACTCATACCAACACCCATATTGAATGTGTTGAACATATCGTGTTCATCTATACCACCTGTTTTAGCCAGCAAATCAAAGATTGGAAGTACTTTTACTGCACTCTTTTCAATCTTTGCACCAAAACCTGCAGGCAAGCTTCTTGGAATATTTTCATAGAAACCGCCGCCTGTTATGTGAGAAACCGCTTTTACAGTAACCTTATCAAATACTGAAAGCATTTGTTTTACATAAATTTTAGTAGGTGTCAAAAGTGTTTCTCCAATAGATTTACCGCCAAGTTCAGCAACAGGAACCTTAATGTCGTTATTTTCAACGTCAAACACCTTTCTAACCAAAGAAAAACCGTTAGAATGAACACCGCTTGAAGGTATAGCTATAATAGCGTCACCCTCTTTAATTGTATTTTTGTCAAGAACCTTTGATTTATCTACAACACCAACAGTAAATCCTGCAAGGTCATATTCATCTATTGGATAAAACCCAGGCATTTCCGCAGTTTCACCACCAATAAGTTCACAACCTGCCTGAACACAGCCCTCAGCTATACCTGAAACAATTTGTGCAATTTTTTCAGGAAAGTTTTTGCCACATGCAATATAGTCAAGGAAGAACAAAGGTTTTGCGCCGCAACAAATTACGTCATTAACGCACATAGCAACACAATCTATACCTACTGTGTCGTGCTTGTCCATTAAAAATGCAAGTTTTAACTTAGTGCCTACACCGTCTGTACCGCTAACAAGTACGGGATTTGTAAGCCCTGTCATATCAAGTTCGAACAAACCTCCAAAACCGCCGATATCGGAAGATTTACCATTAATCATTGTTCGTGCGATATGTGTCTTCATAAGTTCTACTGCTCTGTAGCCTGCAGTAATGTCTACGCCTGCCGCTGCGTAACTGTCTGACTTTGATTTTGAATTAATACTCATTATTTTTATTCCTTTCCGTTCCAACAATATGTGCAAAGCTTACATGGTTCAATACCTATTGCCTTTTTTAGACCTTCCAGAGACTGGAATTCCAAAGACGCAAATTTAAATCTGTCACAAATTGTCTGTCTTAATTTTTTACCTCGTTTCGTATTGGAATCGCTGTATTCATCTATATGTTTTACTCCTTCTTCTCCCTCAAGCTCCATAATGATACGTCTTGTTATAAGGTCCATATCACTTCTGCCTCGTGAGAAGCTAAGATATTTACAAGAGTACATAATAGGAGGGCATGCGGAACGCATATGCACTTCCTTTGCACCGTGATCATACAAAAAATCTACAGTTTCCTTAAGCTGAGTGCCACGGACAATTGAATCATCCACAAAAAGCAATTTTTTGCCTTCAATCAATTCGTGTATAGGTATCTGCTTCATTTTTGCAATCTTGTTTCTATCCGCCTGTTTTGCAGGCATAAAACTCCTTGCCCAGGTGGGTGTATATTTAATATACGGTCTTGCAAAAGGTACTCTGCTTGCATTAGCATAACCAATTGCATGAGGTGTTCCGGAATCAGGCACACCACATACATAATCAATACCCTCGGCATTTTTACACTTCATATCACTTTCAGCCATTATCTCACCATTACGGTATCTCATTGTTTCAACATTAACGCCTTCGTAATTTGAAGTTGAATATCCGTAATAACTCCATAAGAAGGCACATATTTTCATTTCCTTACCCGGGGTAGCAAGTACTGTAAGACTGTCAGGTGTAAGCTCAACTATTTCACCGGGACCAAGCTCCTTTTCATCATTATACCCAAGTTTTTTATAAGCAAATGATTCAAAAGACACACAATAACCCTCATCATTTTTACCAATCAAAACCGGTGTTCTGCCCACACTATCACGAGCGGCAATAATTGCCCCGTCACTCTTCAAAATAAGTATAGACATAGAGCCATCTATAACGCTGTGGGCAAACTTTATACCTTCTGCAAAGCTGTCTTTTTGATTTATTAGTGCCGCAGTAAGGTCAGTAGAATTTACCTTTCCTCCTGTCATTACACCAAAATGACCACAACTGGAATCAAGATATTGTTTTATAAGTTCTTCCTGATTGTTAATTTGTCCCACCGTAGCTATAGCATAAATACCAAGGTTTGAACGTACTAATAATGGTTGGGGGTCACAATCACTAATGCACCCAATAGCAGAATTACCCTGCATTTCCTCAAAAACGTGTTCAAACTTTGTTCTAAAAGGTGAATTTTCAATATTGTGTATTTCCCTTTGCAAACCGATTTCAACATCATAAGCTGCCATACCACCTCGTCGTGTACCAAGGTGAGAATGGTAGTCGGTGCCAAAAAACACATCGGATATTGCATCTCGTTTGCTTACTGTTCCGAAAAATCCTCCCATATTTTCCTCCCAAATCAATTAAAAAGTTATTTGCCAAAAATATTTTTTATTTATTATATTTTTCTTCTATAATTTTATTTTTTTCTAAAACCTTTTCTGAAGCCTTTGACCTTGCATCAGCAAGTTTTTTAGCCAATTCATTATCCGAAACTGCAAGAATCTGGATTGAAAGCAAAGCGGCATTAACTGCTCCGTCAATTGCAACTGTAGCCACAGGTATGCCGGCAGGCATCTGTACAGTTGACAAAAGGGCGTCAATGCCGTCTAATGTTGATGATTTAATTGGAATACCGATAACAGGTAATGTAGTATTAGCCGCAATAGCACCTGCAAGGTGTGCAGCCTTACCCGCAGCCGCAATAATAGCGCCGAAACCGTTTTTAATGGCATTTTCGGAAAATTCCTTTGCCTGAACAGGTGTACGGTGTGCAGAATAAACGTGCACCTCATAAGGCACGCCGTATTCCTTTAAAGTATCTATTGCCTTTTCAACAACAGGCAAATCACTGTCAGAGCCCATAATTATAGCAACTTTTTTCATACTGTTCCTCCTAAAATAAAAGAAATAAAAAAAGGCATAACTGTCCTATCGAATAAACAGATATGCCCAGACGGTCGACAATAAAACAGGTTTAATGCTCCCCCATGGTTAATCCATATATTCCGTCAGTAACAAAAAACCTTTCAAAAAATCACTTAAATTATATCAAAAAAAACACTATTTTGTCAACTGTTATTATTCACAATTAACACAAATATTACTAGTTCAATTTATATATTTTGACATTGCACATAATTGATGACATAAAATCAATTAAACGTTCATAATCATATACCAAACAGATTGTGTGAGTGGAGGAAAGAAAATGACAAATAACAGCATATATCAGGACATTGAAGCACGCACCGGAGGGGATATATATATAGGTGTGGTAGGTCCTGTACGGACAGGTAAAAGTACGTTTATAAAAAGATTTATGGATAAGCTTGTTATTCCGAATATTGAGGATGAATATGAAAAAGAACGGGCAAATGACGAGCTTCCACAAAGTGCACAGGGTAAAACAATAATGACCACAGAACCCAAATTTGTCCCCAATGAGGCTGTGGAAATCACTCTAGACGGAAATGCAAAGTTGAAAGTAAGGCTTATAGATTGTGTAGGCTACGTTGTACCCGATGCTATGGGATACATTGAAGACAACGCACCACGAATGGTAATGACACCTTGGTATGAAAACGAAATTCCATTTGAAACCGCAGCAGAAATAGGCACCAAAAAAGTTATAACCGATCATTCTACAATAGGATTAGTTGTAACAACAGACGGAAGTATTACAGACATTGAAAGAAAGTCCTACTGCGATGCTGAAGAGCGTGTTATAAAAGAACTTCAGGCTATTAACAAACCTTTTATTGTGCTTCTAAACACTGCGTATCCAAACAGTGAACGCACAATTAATCTTAAAAATGAAATGGAAGCAAAATACTGTTGTACAGTATTGCCGGTAAATTGTGCGGAGCTTTCCGTTAAGGATATAAATGAAATTACAGAAAACATTCTGTTTGAATTCCCCGTATCCGAAATAAATATCAGTATGCCAAAATGGATTGGCGAACTAGGTCACGAACATTGGCTGAAAAAGGGACTTACAGAATCAGTAAAGGCATCTGTAGGCAATGTAAAGAAAATTAAAGATTATAAAAATATTGCCTCAATTATAAGTACCAGTGAATATGTTGAGAAGGTATCACCTGATAACATAAACCTTGGCACAGGCGAAATTAACCTTGATATTATTGTAGAGGACGGACTATTCTACAAGCTTTTAAGTGAAACAAGTGGACTTGAAATAGAAAGTGAAGACGAACTTATGGCTATTATGGTGGAAATGGCGGCAATGAAAAAGGATTATGAACGTTTTGCCCCTGCATTGGAGCAGGTACGAAATGCAGGATACGGCATAATATCTCCATCCATCGACGAGCTTACACTGGAGGAACCCGAAATTGTCCGTCAGGGAAGCAGGTACGGAGTAAGACTAAAAGCATCTGCACCAAGCATTCATTTAATAAGAGCAGACATAGAAACTGAGGTAAGTCCAGTTGTGGGTACCGAAAAACAATCGGAGGATTTAGTCAAATACCTTCTTAACGAATTTGATGATGACCCAATTAAAATTTGGCAAAGCAATATTTTTGGCAAATCACTGAACGAACTTGTAAACGAGGGACTACACACAAAGCTTGATAAAATGCCCGAAGATGCAAGACAAAAATTACAAGAAACGTTGTCTAAAATTATTAATGAAGGTTCAGGTGGTCTTATTTGTATAATACTATAAAACCAATAATCAGAGGCAATTAAAAAATTGCCTCTCAAAAAATATGAAAAAATATTGACAAACATAATAAATAGTGATAAAATAGTTGAAAATGGTTTCAGGAGATAATAATTATGTATTTTAATGCTACATCAAAATTGAACATTCTCCTCAGCGCTACTCTCCTCCTCAACGAGTTTAAAAGAGTCAGCGCTATTAGTCGTGTTTAATTTGCATTAGGGTTATATGTGTTCTACTACCATACATTTATAATTTTAAGCTTGCGGCCATAGCGGTTGCAAGCTTTTTATTTTATTGAAAAGGAGAATTGATATGCAAAAAATCAAAATTGCAGACATCACTTTGAGAGAAAACGACAATTCTATAGGAACAGGCTATAGTTTCAAGGAGAAAATCGAAATTGCAAAAAAGCTCGACAAACTTAATGTTGACATCATTGAAACAGCTAAAATCAATAATTCCAAAACAGATATTCTGTTTTTACATACTATATCACCACTCGTACAAAACAGTATTATTTCCTGTCCTGTACAGTACAGTGAGGAAGCCATTGAAGCAACTGCAAATGCACTTAAGGATGCAAAGTCAAAGAGACTTCACCTTATGATTCCTACGTCATCTGTTCAAATGGAATATATGTGTGGTAAAAAACCCAATGCAGTTATAGAAATGATTGAAACACTGACCAAAAAATGTGTATCAGTTTGTGACGATGTAGAATTTTCTGCGCTTGATGCTACAAGAAGTGAAAAAGACTTTTTGTATCAGGCTATAAGCACAGCTATTGCAAATGGTGCCAAAACTATCACTGTCTGTGATTCAGCAGGTGAAATGTTGCCTGAAGAATTCAATTTATTTGTTGAAGATTTGTACACAAATATTCCGGAGCTTAAAGATGTTGAGCTTGGTGTTGAATGCTCAGACGAACTTAATATGGGTGCTGCGTGTATGATTTCCACAATGAAAGCAGGTGTTACTGCTATTAAAACAACAATAAGCGGTAACAAATTACCATCCCTTGACAGTACCGCAAAGATTATTAAATCACGCGGAGATTCTATCGGCGTATATGCTGACCTTAATTACACAGAACTTGACTATACAGTAGCTAAGCTTATTGCTATGACAGAGTCTAAAAAAGTTACAGTTATTACAGAAAATACAATCGCCGCAAGTACCTCTGACATTGTACTAAGCAAAGCAGATGACATCAGGACAGTATCCGCGGTAATCACAAAGCTTGGTTACGACCTTTCCGACGAGGATATTACAAATGTATATGCAGAATTTACAAAACTAGCCGAGAAAAAGCAGATAAGCGCAAAGGAACTTGACGCAATTATTGCAAACACAGCTTTGCAGGTTGCACCAACATACAAACTTAAAAATTATGTTATCAATAGTGGTAACATTATGGCGGCTACTGCAAACATTGTATTAGAAAAGAACGGTGAGGAAATGCAGGCAGTTTGTATAGGTGACGGTCCTATCGACGCAGCATTTGTTACAATAGAGCAGATTGTAGGCAGACACTTTGAACTTGATGATTTTCAGATTCAATCAGTTACTGAGGGCAGAGAAGCATTTGGTTCAGCAGTTGTTAAACTTCGTTCCAACGGAAAGCTTTATTCAGGCAAGGGTATATCCTCCGATATAATCGGAGCCAGTATCAGTGCATACATTAATGCTCTTAACAAAATTTGTTTTGAGGAGGCGTAAATAATGAATTTATCTTTTTCTACAAACAGATGGAATGACATCAGTTTGGAAAACTTTATAGATATTGCAAATGAATATAAATTTCAGGGTATTGAAATTCACGACATAAATGAGGTCACTACTGAACAGGCATCCGAAATCAATCATAAGCTATTGGAAAACAAGATTAAGATTTCCTGTATTGATATGATTTCTGATATATCAGGGGACAATATTGAGGAAACAATAAAGGAATTTATGCAGTGTGTAGAGCTTTGCATTACATTACATACACCGTATATCAGAATTAAGGCAGCTTCATCTAATGAAAATAATGTTTTAAAATTTATTGAAAAAGCCTTGCCTGTAGCAGAAAAAAATAATGTTGTAATGTTGGTTGAGACAGTAGGTATTTATGCAGATACATCAAAGCTTATAGAACTTTTGAACAACTTTGCGTGCGACAATCTTGCCGCGCTTTGGGATTTGCACTATCCATATCGTGAACACAAGGAATCGCCTGAAACAACAGTTAAAAACCTTGGTGCATACATCAAACACGTACATATGAAGGACTCTGATGGTGAAAATTCATATAACCTTGTTGGTGAGGGTTCATTACCTATTGCCGATATTATGAATGCACTTCGTTCAATTAACTTTGACGGCTTTATTTCCATTGAGTGGGACCCGTCATGGGATAACGAAATCGCTGAACTTGATATTATATTCCCCCATTTTATAAGCTATATGTCAAGATACAATGACCTTTCAAGAGCAAAGTCCACATTGTATGAAAACAAAAGAGGTACAGGCAAATTTCCTTGGAAAAAGGACGCCTTGGTTGAAAAGACTTTTTCACAAGTACTTGACAAAATGGTTGAGGAATTCCCTGACCAGACAGCTATTAAATACACAACTCTTAACTATACAAGAACATATTCACAATTTCGTGACGATGTAGACAATTGCGCAAGAGCATTGGTTTCTATGGGTGTTAAACCTGGTAGTCACGTAGTTGTATGGGCTACAAACGTACCTCAATGGTACATAGCATTCTGGGCTACCACAAAAATTGGTGCCGTATTGGTTACAATGAATACTGCTTACAAAATCCACGAAGCAGAATATCTGTTGAAGCAATCTGATGCACATACTCTTATTTTAATTGAGGGATGGAGAGATTCACACTACAGTGAAATTATTGCAGAACTTTGTCCGGAACTTGAAAATTTAAAACCCGGCGAGCATTTACATTCAAAAAGATTGCCATTCCTACGCAATATTATCACTGTAGATTACAAGCAAAAGGGATGCTTAACCTGGGAGGAAGCTATGCAACGAGCATCTAAAGTTTCTGTTGAAGAAATTCACAGACTTGCTTCAGCTGTAAGTCCTCACGATGTATGTAATATGCAGTACACATCAGGTACAACAGGCTTCCCTAAAGGTGTTATGCTTACACATTATAATGTTGTTAATGACGGTAAATGTATTGGTGACAGGATGGATTTGTCCACAGCGGACAGAATGATGATTCAGGTTCCTATGTTCCATTGCTTTGGTATGGTACTTGCTATGACAGCTACAATGACACACGGTGGAACTATTCTTCCTATTCCGTATTTTACCCCAAAGCCTGCTTTAGCTTGTATTAATCAGGAAAGAATTACAGCATTCCATGGTGTCCCCACAATGTTTATTGCTATGCTTGAACATCCGGACTTCCCCAAGACAGACTTTTCATATATGCGTACAGGTATTATGGCGGGCTCACCTTGTCCGGAGGCTGTTATGAACGAAGTGGTAAATAAAATGAATATGAAGGAAATCACTATCGTTTACGGTCAGACAGAGGCTTCACCGGGCTGTACAATGAGCAGTACAGATGACTCTATTGAGGTGCGAGTATCCACAGTAGGCCGTGCTTTGCCGGAAATCGAGTGTAAAATTGTAGATCCTGAAACAGGCGAGGATTTACCTGATAATGTAACAGGTGAATTCGTGGCACGCGGTTATAACATTATGAAGGGCTACTACAAAATGCCTGAAGCGACTGCTGCCGCTATTGATAAAGACGGATGGTTACACACAGGTGACCTTGCACTTCGTACTCCGGAGGGCAACTATCGAATTACAGGCAGACTTAAGGATATGATTATCCGCGGTGGTGAAAATATTTATCCAAAGGAAATTGAAGAATTTATATACACTCACCAAAAGGTACAAGACGTACAGGTAATAGGCGTACCCGATGACCAGTATGGTGAGGAAATTATGGCTTGCATCATCCTTAAGGAAGGGGAAAATATGACTGTTGATGAAATGAAACAGTATATACGCGACCATATGGCTAAACATAAGGTACCAAAATACATTGACTTTGTAGACAGCTTCCCGATGAACGCAGCAGGTAAAATCCTTAAATTCAAAATGCGTGAAGATGCCGTTAAAAAACTTGGTATTAAAAAGGTTGAAGGTATCGTAACACAAGATTAATTACAAGGGCGATGTAAAATCGCCCTTAATTTTCGAAAGGCAATGATTCAGATGAAAAAATACAAAATTATAGATGCACACTGTCACATTTATCCAGATAAAATTGCACAAAAAGCCTCGGACAGCACAGGCAATTTTTACGATATACCGTCTCTTTTAGACGGTAAAATATCTACTTTACTGGAAAAAGGCGCAACAGCAAACATTGAACATTTTATCGTTCAATCCGTTGCTACTACACCAAAACAGGTATCAAGTATAAATAATTTTATTGCCGATTCTGTTGCAAACAGCAATGGTAAATTCACCGGTCTAGGAACGTTGCACCCTGACAGTGAAGATATCGAAGCAGATTTTAACGAAA
Source organism: Clostridia bacterium (assembly GCA_045654805.1). Lineage (GTDB taxonomy): Bacteria > Bacillota > Clostridia > Monoglobales > Firm-18 > CAZNKU01. The sequence continues at coordinate 32,705 of JAZOOD010000057.1, forward strand.
TAATCAATTTGGGACTAAAGGGTGTTAAATTACATCCGGATATTCAGAGGTTTAAAATTGATGATTACCGTATGCTTAAAATTTATGAACTATGCGAGGGCAGATTACCTATACTTATGCACACAGGCGATTCACGCTATGATTATTCCAACCCTAACCGAATGGTACCAATAATGGATATATACAAAAATCTGACCGTTATTGGTGCTCATTTCGGCGGTTGGTCAATATGGGAGGAAGCTACAAAAAAGCTAAGCAGATATAAAAATTTTTACGTGGACTGTTCCTCCTCCTTTTATGCAATAACATTTGAAAAAGCAAAGGAACTCATAATGGAATATGGTACAAAAAAAGTACTTTTCGGCACGGACTATCCTATGTGGGAGCCGAGTATTGAGCTTGAAAAATTTATGCAGATTGACCTTACAAATAGCGAACGCGAAGACATACTTTATAACAATGCTGCGAAATTATTTGATATAAAATAAAACAGAGGCTGTAGCAACTATTTTTGCTACAGCCTGTTTAGTATTACATTATATTTTACAAACAAATGATACCCATTCGCCTTCTTCTAATTCTTCCACTACCTTATACCCTTTTTCATCAAAGGCTTTTTTTACATCGTCCCTACGGTCAATTATAATACCGGAAGAAATAAATACACCATCATCGGCAAGAAATTGTTTAACATCACCGCATACACCTATTATTACATCGGCAATAATATTTGCAACTATGACATCATATTTACCCTCTGCCTCATCAACAAGATTACCTCTTTTTATATTATACTTAGGTGCTTTAAAGTTGTTCATTTCACCATTTTCAATAGCTACCTTTACTGCAACGGGATCAATATCCACACCGGTAACCTCATTTGCACCTATAAGCAAGGATGTAATTGATAAAATTCCACTTCCGCAACCCACATCAAGTACGCGTGATTTTTCATCAATATACTTTTCAAGATGTGCCATACACATACGTGTGGTTTCGTGAGTACCTGTACCAAAGGCCATACCCGGGTCAAGTTCTACTATAATATCGCTATCCTTTTTATCATAATCAATCCATGACGGCTTGATAACAAGGTTTTTTCCAACGTGTATTGGATGATAATACTTCCTCCAATTATTTGCCCAATCCTCTTCGTTTACAGGAATAACTTCTACCTGTACATCTTGTGGTAGCATTATTTTAAGCTGTTCTGTAACCGCTATAACATTTTCATTTGTTTCCATATAACCGCTGATACTGACAATAGTCTTATCTTTTGCCAAAAGCTCCTCGTCAACATAATCCCATGGGCAAGCGTCAATATCAGAAAAATCCTCTATCATAAGCCCTCCAAAAAAATCCATAGCAGTCATAACTGCGATAGCTGTGTCGGCATCTTCCTTTTTTACAGTAACTTTTATTTGATTATAATCATTCATACTATTTAATCTTTTCCTTTAATTTTTCAAGGAATCCTTTCTTTTGCTGAAAATTATCAAGCCCCAATGATTCGCCAAATTCCTCAAGCTTTTTCTTCTGCTTTGCATTTAATTTCTTTGGAACTTCCACCATTATCTTGACATACTGGTCGCCGCGACCTCCGCCGCGAAGTCTTTCAATACCCTCATTACGCAATCTAAATGACGTGCCGTTTTGCGTACCTTCAGGAATTTTAAGTTTAACCTTGCCGTGTAATGTAGCAACCTCAAGTTCAGCACCCAAAGTAGCCTCTATAAACGTTATAGGCATTGTGCAGTACACGTCATATCCATTACGGGTAAATATTTTATCAGGCTTAATCAATACCGTTACATAAACATCGCCATTTGGTCCGCCATTCTTGCCTCTGTTGCCTTCCCCGCGCAATGTCAATGTCTGTCCGTGGTCAATACCTGCAGGAATTTTAACGTTAATCTTTTTAGTCTTTCTTTCCTGACCGCTGCCACTACACTTAGAACATTTTTCTTTAATAATGCTTCCGCGTCCGCCACAAGCAGAACAAGTAGTTGTGGACTGCATCATTCCAAGCATTGTACGTTTAACTACGTTTACAGTACCTCTGCCCTGACATGTAGGACAAGTTTCCGGAGAAGTACCTTTTTTAGCACCGCTTCCTCCACATTCATCACAGTTTTCATATCTGCTTATGTTAAGGTCAACTGACGTACCCTTTGCAGCTTCTTCAAATGTAAGCTGAATAGTCTGTTCTATGTCACTACCTCTTTGAGGACCATTACGCCTTGCGGCACCTGATGATGCTCCACCACCAAAAAACGAGCCAAAAATATCGCCCAAGTCAACGTCCATTCCGCCAAATCCGCCAAATCCACCGAATCCGCCGCCACCAAATCCGCCCTGTTCGTCTACACCCGCGTGACCGAACTGGTCGTATTTAGCTCTTTTATCACTATCGCTAAGTATCGCATACGCCTCATTAACTTCTTTGAAGTTAGCCTCTGCCTTCTTATCATCCGGATTAAGGTCGGGATGATATTTTTTAGCAAGCTTGCGGTATGCTTTTTTTATTTCATCATCTGAAGCACCTTTGGATAATCCAAGGACTTCGTAATAATCTCTTTTATTTGCCAAATTACTCACCTCTAAGCACACGAAAGTTAAACTCCGAATGCCCTAAATTTATAAATTTGCACACTTTTATTGTGCTTAAGCACAACAAACAAGCCCGCTTACGGACTTGTTTATTGTAAATGGTTTAATTACTGATTGTCGTCAACAGTGTACTCTGCATCAACTGTGTTTTCATCAGCACCTGCTGACTGCTGAGCGCCTGCACCGTTGTCAGGTGTCCCCTCAGGCTGCGCTTGCTGATACATCTTTGTTGCGATTTCACCGAATTTCTTTTCCAATTCTTCTGTTGCAACTTTAATTTTGTCAGTATCCTCTGTCTTAAGAGCATCCTTAACCTTATCAACCTCTGCCTGAATTGTAGCCTTTTCTTCAGCGGAAATCTTGTCACCGATTTCTCCCAAAGCCTTTTCACTCTGGAATACAAGTCCTTCAGCCTTATTCTTGATTTCCACCTTTTCTTTAGCCTTTTTATCCTCTTCGGCAAATTTCTCTGCATCTTCTACAGCCTTGTTAATTTCTTCTTCAGAAAGGTTAGAGCTTGCAGTAATCGTAATCTTTTGAGAAGCACCTGTACCAAGGTCTTTTGCAGATACATTAACAATACCGTTAGCATCGATATCAAAAGTTACTTCAATCTGTGGCACACCTCTTGGAGCAGGAGCGATACCTGAAAGTTCAAAGTGACCAAGTGATTTATTGTATGCAGCCATTTCTCTTTCACCTTGCAAAACGTTTATTGTAACGCTTGGCTGGTTGTCTGAAGCAGTAGAATAAATTCTGCTCTTCTTTGTAGGAATTGTAGTATTTCTTTCAATAATTTTGTTGCAAATACCGCCTTCTGTTTCGATACCAAGTGAAAGTGGGGTTACATCCAAAAGCAATACGCCCTTAACGTCACCGCCAAGTACACCGCCCTGAATTGCCGCACCTACTGCAACACATTCGTCAGGATTGATACCCTTTGTAGGGTCCTTGTCAATAATCTTCTTAACTGCTTCCTGAACTGCAGGAATACGAGTTGAACCACCAACAAGCAAAATCTTGCTAATATCAGATGCTGCAAGACCGGAATCACGCAAAGCATTTCTAACAGGTTCCATTGTAGCTTCTACAAGGTCTGCTGTAATTTCGTCAAATTTAGCTCTTGTAATTGTGATGTCAAGGTGTTTAGGACCTGTTGCATCTGCTGTAATAAATGGCAAATTAACGTTTGTTGAAGTTACACCCGAAAGATCTATTTTAGCCTTTTCAGCAGCTTCTGTCAAACGCTGAAGTGACATTTTGTCATTTCTAAGGTCAATACCATTATCCTTTTTAAATTCATCTGCAAGGTAGTTAACGATTTTAGCATCAAAGTCGTCACCGCCAAGACGGTTGTTACCGCTTGTAGCCAAAACTTCGAATACACCGTCAGCAATTTCAAGGATTGATACGTCGAATGTACCACCGCCAAGGTCGTAAACCATTATCTTTTCATCATTATCCTTATCAAGACCATAAGCTACTGCAGCAGCAGTAGGTTCGTTGATAATTCTTAAAACTTCAAGACCTGCAATTTTACCTGCATCTTTAGTAGCCTGACGGTGTGAGTCATTAAAATATGCAGGAACTGGAATAACTGCCTGTGTAACAGTTTCACCAAGATAAGCTTCTGCATCTGCCTTTAACTTTTGCAAAATCATTGCAGAAATTTCCGGTGGAGAAAACTTTTTATCGTCAATACTTACACGTCTGTCTGTACCCATATCTCTTTTAATTGAAGCAATAGTTCTGTCAGGGTTTGCAACAGCCTGACGCTTTGCAATCTGACCAACAAGTCTTTCACCTGTTTTTGAAAAAGCAACAACTGATGATGTTGTTCTTGCGCCCTCTGCGTTAGGGATTACAACAGGCTCGCCGCCTTCCATAACCGCTACGCATGAATTTGTAGTACCTAAGTCAATACCTATAATTTTACCCATAATATAATCATCCTTTCTGATTTAACTAAATTAATTTGCAACCTTAACGGTTGAGTGTCTTATGACCTTGTCTTTATATACATAGCCCTTCATAAATTCTTCTACAATAATTTCTTCACCATCTATTGCTTCATCATCAACGTGCATTACTGCATTGTGCATATTTGGATCAAATTTTTCCCCAACTGCTTTTATTTCCTCGACACCGATAGATGTCAGTGCTTCGATAAACTGTCTTTCAACAAGCTTTATACCTTCCAAAAGTTGTTTTGCATCGTCGCTTGATACCTCAACAGCCGTAGCTCTGGACAGATTATCCACGAATGGAAGTATTTGTTCTATAACCTCAGCAACAGAATTTGTATATATCTGCACCTTTTCCTTTGTGGTACGTCTTTTAAAGTTATCATATTCAGCTGCAAGTCTTAAGTATTTTTCATTGAGCTCAGCTAATGGGTCAACTTCTTCTACTTCTTCAGTTGCTTCCTCTACTGTTTCTTCTACTGTTTCCTGTTCCATTTCCTCAGTATTTTCCATATCCTTTTCCTTATTCATTATTTTCGCCTCCTTTACCGTCAGGCAACAGATGTTCAAATTGCTGTGTCAAAAATTCTATATTTGAAACCGCCTTTGAATAATTCATCCTTGTAGGCCCGACCAATCCTATTATTCCATATCCCTTATTGCCCGCATTATAAGGTGAAAGTATTATGGAACAATCTTTAAGCTCAACCACATCGTTTTCATCGCCTATGATTATCTTGACCTTTTTGTTTTCACCTAATGCAATAGCCTTATGGATATTGTTTTTGTTGTCTAAAAATTCTAAAAGTTCCTTTGCCTTTGATACGTTACTATATTCAGGGAAGCTTAAAAGGTTTGTAACACCCTTTGTAAATACCTCGGAATCATCAAGAGACTCTATACATTCATTGATGAAATCCAAAATACTCATTAGAATGTTTTTGTGTTCCTGCATACCGTCTTGAACTTCAGTAATTTTTGAAAGATTGATTTTGTCGGCAGTAAGACCAACAAGCTTTTCATTAAGCATTGAAGATATCTTCATAGCGTCCTCTGCACTTATTTCAAAATCAAAAGTTATCTTCTTATTTTTCACTACATTTTTGTCAGTAACTACAATAAGTAAAGCCGTATGCTCATCGACAGGCACCATATGGAAGTTTTTAATATACCCCTGATTAGTACCCGGTGAAAAACCGATTACCGTATAATTGGTAAGTTTTGAATATATGTTTGCAACTTCCTGCACCATACTGTCTATGTTACTAATCTGAAGCTCCATCAACGATTGCATTTTTGAAAGCTCATTATTGGACATTTGATATTGTGTCATCAATTTGTCGACATATACTCTGTAACCCATATTTGTGGGTATTCTTCCGGCAGAAGCATGAGGGCTTACTAAAAGTCCCATTTCCTCCAAATCTGCCATTTCATTACGGATAGTTGCAGAACTGATATTCATATCGCTAAGCTTGGATATCGTTCTAGACCCAACAGGCTCGGCAGTTTCAATGTAACTTTCAATTATAGCACCAAGTATCCGCCTTTTTCTTTCGCTCAGTTCCACACCATCACCTCTACTCTGTTAGCACTCACCAAAGTCGAGTGCTAATCACTACATATAAGATACACCCAAAATGCCCTTTTGTCAATACCATTTACAATTTATTAATAATTTTTTCAAAATATCCTTTGAATTAAGTATCAACAATATTTTTCCAAAGTATTCCTATAAACTTATTGCATTTCAAAGTAATAAATGTTACAATTAATATACACTAAAATTTAGGAGGAATTAAAATGAAGAAAAGATTGCAGGGATTAATTATCGGTCTGATAATTGGCGTGATGATATCAAGTGTTGTTACTTTTGCTAAAAGCGGCACGGATTTAATTGAAGCGTGGTATTCAGATATCAAAATCTTTATTAATGGTCAAAAAATTAATCCTACAGACGTAAATGGCAATACTGTTGAGCCTTTTATTTATAACGGTACTACATATCTTCCTGTTCGAGCAGTAGGACAAGCCTTTGGTATGGATGTAGATTGGGATAATGATACAAAGACTGTTTATATCGGTGAAAAACCTTCTGATGGTTTGATTGATACAAATACTTCAAGTCCTACACTGGATACACTTATAGAAGAAGTATACAAAAGCGACTTTAAAGATCAAATTGAGGAATTCCGTAAACAAGGCATAATCTTAGAACTTTTATCTCGCGGTAATTCATTGGTATATAAATGTACAGTAGAAATTGATGTTCCAGAAGAAATGATACCCGAACTACAGCTGTCGGTAAAAAATAGTTTGTCTTCAGTACGTGAAATGGTATCACCACTCTTTGATGAAGTTCCCATTATGGAATCTGTAATAATAGAATATTATGATATAGACAATACAAAATTGTATTCTGAAGAATTTACAAGATAAATTTTTAAAAGCCGAAGCGGAATGCTTCGGCTTTTCTATATTTTTATAGGTACAAAGTTATTTATATCCAGACTATCTTCTTTTACAAAGCAATTTAATGCCAAAATATTAACTCCTTTATCATTTGCATTTTTTAAGGCTTCTGCAAATTCAGGATGAGTACACCTGTTTGATGTAAAGTACTTTACCTTTTCAGTTTGTATAATAAATACTACAAAAGCCTCATAGCCGTCATCAATACAATTACAAAGCTCATTTAAATGTTTTACACCACGTTGTGTAGGTGCATCAGGGAACATTAATACACCATCTTTTTCTAAAGTAACACCCTTAATTTCTACAAATATCTTTCTATTATCTACCTCTATATAAAAGTCAAATCGAGAATCACCATATCTGCATTCAGCCTTTAAAACATCGATATCACCAAAATACTTACTTTTAAAAACCCATTCAGCAAAAACCTTATTCGGTGCCTGACTGTCTATGTTGTAAAGTTCATTACCTTTATAAACCGATATTATATCATATTTTGTTTTTCTTTTAGGATTATCAGATTCCTGAACATAAACAGTAGATTGAGGTATTAAAAGTTCCCTACACCTTCCTGTATTTTTAACGTGTACCAATTCCCTTTTACCCTCTATTTCTACATATGCAATAAACCGGTTTGGTCTTTCAATAAATATTCCTTTTTTAACATTATTATAATTCATCACAATCACCAATTTAATTTTATCACAAAAATTACCGTCAAACAATAGTTTGACTAACAAATCGTGTTTTGGTATAATAATAAAAAGAGGTGAATTTAATGAATATATATACATCTGCCGACCAATTAATTGGCAAAACTCCACTTTTGGAGCTTACACACATAGAAGAAAAGTTAGGACTTGGTGCAAAAATATTTGCTAAGCTTGAGTTTTTCAATCCCGCAGGGTCTGTTAAGGACAGAGTTGCAAAAGCAATGATAGACGACCTCGAAGCTAATGGAAAACTAAATAAAAACTCCGTAATAATTGAACCTACTAGCGGTAATACGGGAATAGGGCTTGCATCTGTGGCGGCGGCAAGAGGCTATAAACTCATAATTGTAATGCCTGACACTATGTCTATAGAACGCAGACAGCTTATGAAGGCTTATGGTGCCGAACTTGTGCTTACAGAAGGAACAAAGGGAATGACGGGTGCTATTGAAAAGGCTGAAGAACTTGCAAAAGAAATACCCTATAGCTATATTGCCGGTCAGTTTACAAATCCCGCAAATCCAAAAGCCCATTTTGAGACAACAGGACCGGAAATTTATGAGGATACTGACGGAAATATCGACATACTTGTTGCCGGTGTTGGTACAGGCGGTACGATAACTGGTGTGGGTGAATATCTAAAATCCAAAAACCCTGATGTAAAAATTGTAGCCGTAGAGCCAAAGGATTCCCCTGTACTTTCCAAGGGAATTTCAGGCCCACACGGTATTCAAGGTATTGGGGCAGGTTTTGTACCGGAAGTGCTTAATACAGAAATATACGACGAAATAATAACAGTATCCACCGAGGATGCATTTGATGCGGGCAGATTGACAGGTAAAATCGAGGGTATTTTAACAGGTATATCCTCAGGTGCGGCACTTTGGGTTGCAATAGAACTTGCAAAAAAACCTGAAAACAAGGACAAAAATATTGTTGTAATACTTCCTGACACAGGTGACAGGTATCTTTCAACTCCAATGTTTAATGAATAATAAAGGGCTGTAGCAAAATGAATTTCATTTTGCTACAGCTCATTTTTTATACAATAGATATGATTTAAAGGTCCTGATCCCTTACCCAAATTAAGCATAGCTCCAATTGCACCGGTCAAATATGCCTTTGCACATTTAACTGATTCATAAACTCTCATCCCATGTGCAAGATTACACGCAATAGCAGATGACAAAGTACAACCTGTACCATGAGTATTTTGATTTTCAATTCTTTTAGTATTAAACCAAATTATATCACCATTACTATACAGCAAATCAGATGCACTCTCCAAAATATGACCGCCTTTTATAAGAATATTTCCATTATAAATTCCTGAAATTTTTTTTGCAGCTTTTATCATATCCTCCTGATTTTCTATAGTAAAACCAGATAATACCTCCGCCTCAGGAATGTTTGGGGTTATAATATCAGCCAATGGCAATAATTTTTCCAAAAGAACATTACAGGCATTATCTGAAATAAGCTTGTGTCCGCTTGTTGACACCATAACAGGGTCCAACACTATATTTCCAGCCTTATATTCTTTTAATTTATGGGCAATAACGTCAATTATCTCCGCGGAAGAAACCATACCTATTTTTATTGCATCAGGGTATATATCAGTAAAAACAGCATCCATTTGTTTACCGACAAATTCTGGTGTTGAATTTAATACATCCGTAACACCTAACGTATTTTGTGCTGTCAAAGCGGTTATAACGCTCATAGCATACATTTTATGTACTGTAATTGTCTTTATATCAGCCTGAATACCTGCACCACCGCTGCAGTCAGAGCCTGCAATTGTCAATACCTTTTTCATCTACAAAATCCCCTTTTCTTTTGCCGAATTTCTTAATTCAATAGCCTCTGTGTACGGACTTTCCGCCTTCATTATGGCAGATACCACACATATTCCTGAAATATTAATCCCTTTTAATACATCTATGTTATCCTTATTAAGACCTCCTATTGCATTTACGGGAATGGGGACGGCTTTACATATATTATCAAGAGTTTTTGTTGATGTAAGTATTGTTTTTACCTTGGTTGTTGTAGGATATATTGCACCTACACCAAGATAATCCGCACCCTTGTTATATGCCTCAATTGCCTGGTCCACAGTTTTTGCCGTGGCACCGATTATTTTATCTTTTCCCAATATTTTTCTTGCTATATCTATAGGCATATCACTTTGTCCAAGGTGAACACCCTCCGCATCTACAGCAATTGCCACATCAAGCCTGTCATCAATTATTAAAGGCACGTGATATTTTTGTGTTAAGTTATGCACCTTTACACCGATTTCAATATATTCTTTTGTAGTTTTTTCCTTTTCACGAAGCTGTAATAAGGTTACACCACCCTTTAGTGCCTCCTCTGTTCTGTATAGAAATTCTTCTTCACTAAATCCTGCACTATCCGTAATAAAATACAGGCTTGTGTCAAACTTTTTCAATATCCTTTCCCTCCATTTTTAAGTATTTTTTCACATCAGTATCAGACAGGACTGAAAGATTGTCAATAAGATTTATCATAAAGCTTCCGTTTCCCTTATCTGTTACGGAAAGCTCTCCGCAAACCCCCAAAACCGCACAAGCAGTTAATACAGCATATATATTTTTGCAAACAGATAAATAACAACCGCAAAGTGCCCCAAGCATACAACCCGTACCAGTAACATCCGCAAGCATAGGTGTGCCGTTTTTAACATACACAAGCTTTTTACCGTCTGTTATTACATCGGTCTTTCCGCTTGCAAGAATAATGGTGTTATACTTGCAAGCCAACCCAACCGCCACATCACTTATGTTACTTATATCCAATGATAAATCTGCATCCACACCTGCGGATTTGTAAGAGGAATTATAGAGTGCATTGATTTCCGAATAATTACCCTTTATCAATGTGGGCATATTCTTTTCCATAAGCTCATATGCAAATTTCCGTCTTAATTCCGAACAGGCAATTCCAACCAAATCGACTACAACAGGTATGTTATTTTTACTCGCAACCTCCGATGAAATCATCATAGACTCCATCCTTACGTCAGTAATATTACCCAGGTTTAAAATAAGTGCTTTTGCAGTAGTTGTAATTTCAGCAACCTCCAAAGGATGCTCCGCCATCATAGGCCGTGCGCCTACGGCAAGAATAGCATTTGCACATTGATTTATGGAAATGGCGTTTGTAACACAATGAACAAGTGGCTTTTGCTCCTCTACCAGATTTCTGATCTCTTTTATCTGTTCTAACATTCCTTTATACCTTCTTTAATCTTTTTAAGTACAAAATAAATCACTGACATTACCAAAAATATGCCAAGTACACCAACCGCTATATAATTCCATACAGGGGCAGTCATTTTAAATACTCCTGTGAGTATTTTAATTACCATAAAACAAATTACACCCAAGGCAGCAATGGTTGCCGTATTACCTACAACACCGCTTTTATCCTCATAGCTCCTTACTGCAAGGCTGTTTTGCATTTGGGGCAACACGCCTGAATTTGCAAGCTTTTTCAAAAACAAATATGCTATACTTCCTCCGATAAGTGTACCGCATATAAAGGTAGGTACATAAAACAGCCAGCTTAATCCTTCCTTTCCCCACAAAATTGTCATAACAGGGTATGAAAGTATTGCACCTATAATACCCGTACCTATAACTTCACCAATTACTGCAAAAAGGATTTTACCCTTTGACGCTCTGTAACATACGCCGGACAAAAATGCACCAAATATTGCACCGGTAAGAGCAATGGGCGGTATACCCATAATTGCCATTCTTATTATACCTATCAGCGTTGCACACAAAAGTGAATACCACGGCCCCAGCAAAACAGAGCACACTATGTTTATAAAATGTGCCATAGGGCACATACCCTCAAACCTTAAAATAGGCGAAATTACAACACCTAGTGCAACAAGCATTGAAAGTACAATCATTTTTAACAAGCCTTTTGAATTTTTCATTTAAAATACCTCTTTTCACAAAAATTCCTTTGGCTTTACAAATAGTTACACAAATAAAAGCGTAACCGTAAGGCAAAGCCAAAAGGTCGGTCGGAGGTCTATTCCTCCCTCTCAATCTGAAACACAGACTCCCATCGCTATTTATTTGTATAAAGATATTCCGGACTATGCCTGAGGCGCTCCCCTCCTGCCGTCATATTGAAATATCCCATTGACAAGTAGTTATCTTCCTGCTAAGTTTTTAATTTTATTAGTAATGACGCAAAGCAAACCAACAGCCAACATTGCAGGAAGAGTGCATCCCACCGCTGTATCTATGCCCATAAACAAACGGTAAAGCACAAAGCCGACCAGCCATATTACGAGGCTTGTCCAGTCAAACTGCCTGTTTGCAGAATTTTTCTTCAATATAAAGTAATCTATAATCTGTATTGCAATCATAGGTGCAAATACAGACCCTATTAAATACAAAAATGACTCAAACTCATTTACATTTAAAAATATTGCCATAACCATACCTAATGCCGTTACAATCAAGGCGGCATATTTTTCATTAATCTTTGAGGATATACTCTTACAGCTTACACCTGCGGAAAAAGCGTCCAAAAATGTGGTTGTAACCGTAGAAAATATTACTATTACCAATGCAGCTGCTCCAAGACCCGCGTTTAAAAGAATAAGTGCAACATCACCTTCACCCGTATATATTGCAGCGCCCATACCAATTATGTACATCCAACAACTAGTGAAAAAATATGTGACCGAGCTTGCCAATGACGTAGCCACAGGCTTTTTTGCCTTTGATGTATAGTCAGAAATAAGCGGCAACCACGAAAGAGGCATTGCTACAGAAAGTTCTACTGCCGCACCGAAGCTGATTGTGTTTTCCGTAATGTATGTTCTTGCATCTCCACCAAATATTACTGTGCTTAATATTAAGGTAAGTACAAATAACGTGGACATAGCAACAACGTTAAGTTTATCAAGTTTTTTTGAGCCTGCAATTATCCATAATGCAATAAGCAAACCTATAACTATACTCCACAGCCATTGCCCTGCGGGATATACCAGATTTGCCGCGGCAGCTCCGCTTACAATCATTATAGATGTCCAGCCCACAAGCTGGATTATATTTAATGAGGAAAACAATATCGACCCCTTTTCACCAAACGAAAGTTTAACGGTGTCCATAGCGGATTTACCGGTCCTACCTCCTATAAGCCCTGCTAAAAACAGCAGAATACACCCTATAAGATGTCCAACAACTATTGCCAGAGTACCCTTTACAAAACCTAACGGTGCCACAGAAACACCTGTCATAATTTCCGCAATAGATACCCCTGCACCAAACCAAATAAGCGCATTTGACCTTGTTGATGTCTTATTTTTGTCCATAAAAAAACTCCTTCCTTTTATGGGGAAAGAGGTCGTATACCGAACAAACAAAATGCGGAGACACTGATAATAGCATCTCCGCATAGCATTCATAATAAATTCCTACGGTGGCATTATCCACATCAGGTTATACGGGTCGAAGTTGTTTACTTCCTCTCAGCCTGCCGTGCAAGCTCCCCAAATCTTCAATTTTTCATAATTATATCACTTTTATGTATATTTTGTCAAGAATTATATTCCAAGTTCGGCAATCAAATCATCCTTTGGTACAAAACCAATGGACTTTTTAACTACTTCTCCATTTTCAAATAGCAAGACTGTAGGAATACTTGCAATACCATATTTTACAGCAAGCGCCATTTCTTCGTCAATATTTAACTTAGCAACCTTTATTTTACCGTCATATTCTTCAGCTATTTCCTCAATAACAGGTGCAAGCATTTTGCAAGGTCCGCACCATTCAGCCCAAAAGTCTACTAATACAGGTAAATCTGCATTTAAAACTTCTATGTCAAAATTCCCAGATGTTAATTTGATTTCTGCCATAATATTTTCTCCTTCTATTTCGATTTATAATACAACATACAATGACAATATCCCTCAAAATTCTCGTCCTTTATTTGCTCACGAAACTCCTTGCACATACATTTATTTTCTTCCGTACGTTCCAGTCTGCACGGGCAATAGCCACCCGTACGTTCAAGTCCTTCCTTAACCGTTTTTACAATGCCTTCATCAGGGTTAAAAGTAACTTTCATTACTATCCACCTCCAACTTCCCCCTACATCTTTAACAAAATTATACATAAAAATACTTCAATAGTCAAGTCATAAAAAATGATTTATTTTATAGAAAAAGGTTGACAAACGCGCTTAAATACTATATAATGTTATTTGCAGTTTGAAATAGGGGTATAGTTCAGCTGGTAGAGCAACGGTCTCCAAAGCCGTGTCCCTATGTTCGTATGGTAATCTGAAAAAACTTAATATTTGCTTTTTAGGGGTATAGTTCAGCTGGTAGAGCGACAGTCTCCAAAACTGTAAGTCGTGGGTTCGAATCCTACTGCCCCTGCCATACAAAATGGCTCAAACACTGCGTTTGAGCCATTTCTTATTTTTAATTAACTGCAAAAAATTTATGTTTCAAAATCGAATTTCAGAGCATCAAAGTTAAATTTTAGCAATTTAAAATTATATTTTTGATGACGGCGCATGGTATTGAGACTCAAATAATTATGCCTGAAATGAGCATCAATTTCGCATACGGTCGCATCCCTTTCTAACGATTCCGTCTGCTACATCATCATTTTAGCATCACTTGATTACGGCAATTCCGTCGATTTCGTTTATAGAGAACAATTCTGCAAGAATATTTTTTAATTCTCGCAGATTATTTTTTACCCAAAATTAAAATCCCTTTTCTTTGTTTATGCGTATCAAATTTTGATACCCCTGAGAGTGAGTTGATTTCATTCTCAGGGGTATTCTATTTAGCGATTCCGTCATATCTCGAATCCATCTGTAATTCCGGTCAGCCTTGAGGTGTCCTTTTTTACATAGTACCTTTCGGTTATCTCTGTAGTTGTGTGTCCGAGGATGTCGGCTACCGCTTTGATATTTAGTGTTTTTATGCTTCCGTCAGCACACTTTGTTCCGTTGATTAGCTTGGTGGCGAAGGTGTGTCTGAATGCATGGAGTCCTTTTGTTTCTATTCCTGCAGCATCTTCTATTCTATATAGTCGTTTTCGTAGGTTAGTTGGGTTTGCGTAGTCACCGTTGGTATCGCACACCAGCGGAGTGTCTTCGCCGAAGTAGTATTCTTTTCGCAGGTCGAGTATCATTTCTATTGCTGTGCCGTTTAGCGGTACGACTCGTTTGCTTGTGGTGGTTTTGGTTTTACCTACTTTCTTAACTTTACCGCCTATGAGCTTTGTACCATCTCTTTGGTCGACTAATTTTACCGCTTGTCTTATTGTCATTGTTTTGTTCTCTAAGTCTATATCACTGTTTAGCACTCCCAGGAGTTCGCCTGTTCGCACTCCAGTGTTTAGCATTAGGATGAATGCTCCGGCTTGTTGATATACCCTTTTACCTGTAGAGTGTGTTCGGAAGGCTTCAGCTTTGAATTTTTCAAGTTCCTCATCTGTGAAGACTTCGATGGTTTCACATTCCGGCAGGTCTTCCTTGCCTTGAGCTGAGAGGAAGTTTGCCTTTTTCATCATCTCCACATTGTCCATTGGATTCTTGTGTATTCGTTCTTCTACATATAGGTTTCTGTAGAATTCATTTAAGAGTACGTATGCCTTCTTTACATGTGAGTATGACCTTCCGAGGTACATCCAGTGATTAAGCATTGCCTTAACATCGGCAGGGGTTATGTCACCGACCACCTTATCACCGAGTAGTGGGTAGATTTGACATCTTGCTGTTCCTTCAAGTCTATCGTAGCTCGTTTGCTCGACTGATGGGAATTTCACTATTTCAAGCCAATTCTGCAGGCTATCTTTTAGTAGTTTCTTGCTTTCGTCTGTATCTTCGATAGCTTTTTCAAATTCTGCTATGTAGTTGGTGATTTTCTTATTAGCTTCCTGCTTAGTGGTTCCTGAGAAGCATTTTCTTTTTCGTTCTCCTTGCTCATCCATGTACCATATAACTCCACTCCAGCGACCGTCTGTTCTTTTATGTACATTTCCGTTTGTAAGTAGTTTTCTCTGCATTATCTCACTTCCTTTATTTTGTATTACCTTTTTGGCAACACAAACAATACCGTAAAGGTCGGCACAAGTCAAGCGTTTTTGCGAATAAAAAGCATCAAATTTCTAAAAGAATAGCATCAATCTTAAAAAGTCTTTTCTTTGTTTATTCTATACTATTTTTTGATATGACAAAAAAGATAAGGCACGGATATTTCACCGTGCCAATTCTGCAATTTATTTTAATTCATTTCACCGACCATTTTATTTATGTCGCCGTCTGAGTCCACGATGATGGTTTTGGTTTTGCTTGGAGCTACATAGCCGAAGCCTTCGATGTAAGCTTTGTTTTGTTCTTGTATGATTTCATTTCGTATTTTTGTTTCCTCATCGGTGAGGTAGCAGGTGTCTTTTGACATGATTTCGTCATTTGGATTTACAGGCTCCTGTGGGTTAGGTACCCACTTAGCATAAAGAACATCAGGCTTTGTGAATTTAAATGTTGTTACCTGATTTTGCTTTGTTCTCGGATCGGTGAACCATCCCTTGAATGTGTAACCGTATTTTGTCGGGATGTAACTCTCTAAGCTTATACTCTCGCCGTATCTTTTTGTTATTGGCCTGATAAAGCTGCCACCGTCCGATGCGAATTGCAAGGTTACATTTCCAAAGAATTCAATTTCACTATCGAAAATGAGCTGATTTCGCCTCATCTGCCAAGGTGCCGCCGATGCTGTTTGTGTCAGCAGTATGGTTACTGCCATTGCCGTACATAATACTTTTTTCTTCATAAAATTCTTCCTCTCTGATTTTATATTACCTTTCGGCAACACAAACATACCACAGAAGATGAGGAAAGTCTACGAAGGTTTTTCGAAAACTGTTTTCTTTGGTTACAGCGTATCATATTTTGATATGGCATCTTTGAAATATTTTTCAAAAATGTTATAATAGATTTGACTTTTTCTGATTCTGAATCGTCTAATAGATGTAAGAGCTTTTACAAAGGCGAAAGGAGGACTTAATTTGTACGAACTGTTCGAGCAGAAATATAAAGAATGTGAAAAGTCTTTGTTCTTGGTTGCCTTCGGACACCTGCACAACACCGAAGATTCAAAAGATTGTGTTCAGGGAGCTGTTTTGTTAGCACTCAAATCTTTCAACTCGTTAAATAATGAGATTTTCAAAACGTGGCTTACAAGAATAGTATTAAATCAAAAATCTTAAGAAGATATGATGTACTAAATTCTATTATTACAAAATATCTATATGCTCACCGCTTAATGCTTTATTCATACTTCTAACTGCACAAAACTTACCGCACATAGAACAACTTTCTTCTATTTCCGGTTTTCTGTCATCACGGATTTTTCTTGCAGTTTCAGGATCAATTGAGCATTCCCACTGCTTTTCCCAATCGAAGTTTCTTCTTGCATCAGCCATGGCATCGTCTATATCTCTTGCATGAGGTATCTTCTTTGCAATATCCGCTGCATGAGCTGCAATTCTTGATGCAATAATACCCTGTTTTACATCATCCACATTTGGAAGTGCAAGATGTTCTGCAGGAGTAACATAACAAAGGAATGCTGCACCTGCCGATGCTGCTATTGCACCACCAATTGCAGATGTTATATGGTCATACCCCGGAGCAATATCTGTCACGATAGGTCCTAATACATAGAACGGTGCACCCATGCAGATTGTCTGCTGAAGCTTCATATTTGCCTCAATCTGGTCAATAGGCATATGACCGGGACCTTCAACCATTACCTGAACATCTTTTGCCCAGGCTCTCTTGGTAAGTTCGCCAAGTCGTACAAGTTCTTCTATCTGGCATACGTCACTTGCATCTGCAAGGCAACCGGGACGGCAAGCATCTCCAAGCGATATGGTTACATCATATTCTCGGCAGATGTCTAATATCTCATCATAATACTCGTAGAACGGATTCTCCTCCCCTGTCATGCTCATCCAAGCAAAAACAAGAGAACCGCCACGAGATACAATATTCATTTTTCTGTTATGATTCTTTATCTGGTCTATTGTCTTTCTTGTAATTCCGCAATGTATGGTAACAAAGTCAACACCATCCTGAGCGTGCAATCTTATTACATCAATAAAATCCTTTGCAGTAAGTGTCTCTAAATCCCTTTGATAATGAATTACACTGTCATACACAGGAACTGTACCAATCATAGCAGGACATTCACTGACAAGCTTTTGTCTGAATGGCTGTGTGTTTCCGTGAGAGGATAAATCCATAATAGCTTCAGCACCCATATTCACTGCCGCCATTACCTTTTCCATCTCTATATCGTAATCCTTACAATCTCTTGAAACACCTAAATTAACATTGATTTTTGTGCGAAGCATTGAACCTACACCATTTGGCTCTATACAGGTATGTAATTTGTTTGCACAAATCGCAACCTGTCCTTTTGCTACAAGGTCTCTGATTTCTTCTTCACTTCTGTATTCTTTCTTTGCAACAGCTTTCATTTCAGGTGTTATAATACCTCTTTTAGCTGCGTCCATTTGTGTTGTATAATCTCTCATTTTCCTCTTCCTTTCAAACAGATATTTCTTCAAAATATTTTTTATTCAAATCGAAGTTATGCATCAGCGGTCCCGAACCTTGTCCTAAGTCAAGTCCGGCAGCAAGAGCATCCGATATATATTCTTTTGATTTTCTTACTGAATCCGATACATTAAATCCTTTTGCAAGATTTGCAGCAATTGCACTTGATAATGTGCATCCGGTTCCGTGCGTATTAGGGTTATCTATACGCTTACCATAAAACCACTTAAACTCGCCATTAGCATACAACAAATCATTAGCATCATTTATGCTATGACCACCTTTCAAAAGAACGGCACAATTATATTTATTGCTTATGGTTTTTGCTGCTGTTTGCATATCCTCTTTGTTTTCAATAGAAAGCCCTGATAAAACTTCCGCTTCAGGAATGTTCGGCGTGACGAGTGTTGCAATCGGCAGAAGCACATCTATCAACGTCTTAACTGCATCTGTTTTCATAAGAGATGAACCGCTTGTAGCAACCATCACGGGATCCACAACAATGTTTTTTGCCTTATGGTATTTTAGTCTGTCTGCAATTGTGCAAACAATCTCACTTGAAGATACCATACCGATTTTCACAGCATCAGGGTAAATATCCTCAAATACCGCGTCAATTTGTTGTTCCAAAAATTCAGGAGTGGATTCCTGAATTGCTCTTACGCCGGTTGTGTTTTGTGCCGTCAGTGCGGTAATTGCACTCATCGCATAAACACCATTCATTGTCATTGTTTTAATATCTGCTTGAATACCGGCGCCTCCACTGCAGTCACTTCCTGCAATGGTCAATGCTGTTTTCATTTTCATTTCGATTACTCCTTTCATTTTTCAGCATCGTTTTATATAGCGACATAAGGTGGTGCCCCCAATCTGCCGCTTATTTTTATTTGTTTATCATAGTCCAGAACATCTCATAGTCAGAATAGTCTGATATGTAATAGTCTGCTGTTGTTTTAAGTTCTTCTTGGTTTACTTCGTGAACATCAAAAACTCCTACTGTTATGAATCCATCTGCTTTTGCGGTTCTTAAAGCATACAATGCATCCTCAAATACTGCAGTTTCGTTTTTATCTGTTCCAAGATGCTTTAGAGCTTCACGGTATATATTAGGCTCTTCTTTACTATGTCCCACCGATGCACAGGTGAATATATCAGAAAAATATTCTTGTACACCAAGTCTTTTAAGTGCTGCATTTACGAGGTGCTTGTCTGTTACGGTTGCTATGCACATTTTAACGCCGCTATATTTAAGCTTTTTTAATAACACCTCAACCCCGGGTTTAAGCGCTATACTATCTATATAATAGCTTTCTACCATAGAGTTTACACCGTTAACAATTTCTTCAATAGAAAGTGTAACCCCATAATTATCTATATAGTATTGAGCTGCTTGTTCTAAACTAAAAGTTTCAAAGGTTTCTTTAAGATTCTCCTTAGCTTCCTTCCCAAGGGAACGAAGATAATCTTCTCCGATTGTATCCCAAATGAACATAGAATCAAGAAGTGTTCCGTCTAAATCGAATATTGCTCCTTTTAGCATAAACCAAGCTCCTTTGCTCTGGCTTTAAGCTGAATAGCAGCCTGCTTGGGATCATCTGCCTTCATAATGGCAGATACAACGCAAATCCCGGCAATCGGAATTCCTTCAAGAACATCTATATTATCCTTGTTAAGACCACCTATTGCATTTACAGGGATTGGAACAGACTGACAAATCTTTTCAAGAGTTTCTGTGGATGTAAGAACCGTTTTTACCTTTGTTGTGGTTGGATATATTGCTCCTACACCAAGATAGTCTGCTCCCTGAGCATACGCCTCAACTGCCTGTTCAACTGTTTTTGTAGTTGCACCTACAATTTTATCATCACCCATAAGCTTTCGTGCTATAGATACCGGCATATCACTTTGACCGACATGCACACCTTCAGCATCTATCGCCAATGCAACATCTACTCTGTCATCAATGATAAGCGGAACATTATATTTTTTTGTAAGTATATGCACCTTCTTGGCAAGGTCCATATACTCTCTTGTAGTTTTATCTTTCTCACGAAGTTGAAGAAGTGTAATTCCACCCATCAATGCCTGCTCAACACGATACAAGAATTCTTCTTCAGAGTAATTTGTACTGTCGGTTATAAAATACATACTTGAATCGAATTTCATCTGCCATCACTCCTCATACATATAAATAATCATTCAAAACCGGTTGTAATCCTTCGTCCGCAATGTCTTTATACATTTTATCAAGACTTCTGTTATCGTCTATTTCAAACTGTTCATCGCCTTGCACCTCATCTGACTCTTTTCCGCTGTATTTACTTTCATGGTCGCCGATACCTGTAGATACACCTGCAGATACCTTTGTTGCAGCAATCTTTACAATACCGTTTCTGAACTCAGCGCTCTCACGGGAAGATACTGTAATACCGACAAAAGGCAAGAATATTCTGTATGCACAGATTATCTGACATAACTGTTTTTCGTGAACATCCAAAGGATTAATTTTATCGTTGTTAATGATAGGTCTGAGTCTGGGACAGGAAAGTGACATTTCAGCGTGAGGATATTTTCTCTGCAAATAGTACACATGCAGTGCACTTGCCAATGCATCCTTCCTGAAATCCGACAGACCTAACAGTGCAGAAAACGCCACACCACGCATGCCTCCAATCAATGCCCTCTCTTGAGCATCAAAACGATAAGGCCAAACACGTTTGTGTCCCAGAAGATGAAGCTGTTCGTATTTCTCTGTATCATAAGTTTCCTGAAATACAGTTACATAGTCAGCACCGCATTCGTGAAGATACTTATATTCATCCGTATTTACGGGATAAATTTCAAGCCCTACCATACGGAAATATTTTCTTGCAAGCTTGCAAGCTTCACCGATATAATCTATATCGCTGTGAGCACGGCTCTCACCTGTAAGTATCAGTATTTCTTCCATACCACTGTCTGCAATAACCTTCATTTCCTTTTCAATCTGCTCCATGGTAAGCTTCATACGGTTAATATGGTTATAGCAGTTAAATCCGCAATACACACAGTAATTTTCGCAGTAATTGGCGATATACAAAGGTGTAAAGAGATATACTGTATTACCAAAATGCTTACTTGTTTCAAGTCGTGCTCTTTGAGCCATTTGCTCTAAAAATGGTTCCGCCGCAGGAGAAAGCAGTGCCTTAAAATCTTCTATGGTACAAGTATCGTGCTCTAATGCTGCCTTTACATCTTTTGCAGTATACTTTGAGTAATCAAAGGATTTCATCTGCTCCATTACATTTTTGCAAACATCAGATTCAATTTTCTCCATCCCCGGTAAATATTCCATATGGTTTTTTCGTGATGAAGGATCTGTCTCTATTCTGTGTTTTTTTGCAAGAGCTTCAGGAGATAAATGCTCTGAATCCACAAAAAATTGATTTTCCATTTTTAATCCCCCTTAATCACGCAAAAATCCTGTAAGCGGATCGGATGCGGATGCACCCCTTGTGAGGACTCTGCCAAGTCCTGAAAGATATGCTTTTCTTCCTGCCTCAATTGCCTGACGGAAGGCTGATGCCATAAGCGGCAAATCTCCTGCAGTAGCAAGTGCTGTGTTCGCCATAATAGCTGCAGCACCCATTTCCATAGCTTCACAAGCCTGCGATGGCTTACCGATACCTGCATCAACAATAATCGGCAAGTCAATTTCATCAATGAGTATCTGTATAAAGTCCTTTGTAGCTAATCCTTTGTTAGAACCTATGGGAGAAGCAAGAGGCATTATGGTTGCAGCTCCTGCAGAAACCAGATCACGGGCAACATTTAAGTCAGGATACATATACGGCATTACAACAAACCCGTCTTTTGCGAGTATTTCTGTTGCTTTTATTGTTTCGGTATTATCCGGGAGCAGGTATTTTGTGTCACGCATAATTTCAATTTTTACGAAATTACCGCAACCAAGTTCTCTCGCAAGTTTGGCTATTCTCACAGCTTCTTCAGCATTTCTTGCACCGCTTGTATTTGGCAACAAGGTTATTCCTTTAGGAATAAAGTCAAGAATGTTTTCCTGTTCTTTCGTATTGGCACGGCGAACTGCAAGGGTTATTATTTCTGCTCCTGCGTCTTTAACTGCCGCTTCAATAAGATTAAGAGAGTATTTTCCCGAACCTAAAATAAAACGGGAATTAAACTCGTGACCGCCGATAATAAGTTTGTCATTATTCATTTTGTTTTCCTTCTTCCTATACTTCAAATTCATTAGCTATAAGCCTTAGTACCGTATGCGCCTGATGTGCAGCACACAGCATAACTCTTGATGATACAAGACCGATTCCGTCTTTTACATCGCTCACTCCATCGCCACAAAGATAAAATCTTCGTGACACTTTTCTTGTATGTATGCTGTTAGCACTTCCCATACCAGCCATACCAGAGGCAGCAACCAAGTATTTATCCGGCATTTCTTCCAAGACAAGATTTGTAAGCATCGCCTTACACTCGGCATTATCAAATGCTTCACAGATAATATTGCAATCTGCCAATAGGTTTATTGCATTCTCTTCGGTTATACAAATCGTATGTACCTCTGTTTCGAGATATGGGTTCATATCTTTAAGATTTTCTCTTAAGGCTTCTGTCTTATACATTCCAATCTGACTTACTTTATATTGCTGACGATGAAGATTGGTAATATCCACTTTATCAAAATCAATCAATATAAGTTTTCCTATTCCTGCACGTGCAAGAGCGATTGCTATGTTAGAGCCAAGTCCTCCAAGACCGCAAATACAAACTGTAGTTGCTGATATCTTATTTTGCAGTTCCATGCCGTGTCTGTCGGTTAGGGCTTTTATCCATTCATCTTTTCCGGGAATCATATCAGCCACCTCCCACAAAGCTTACAACCTCAACGCTGTCGCCATCCTTAAAAATCGTTTCTTCGTATTGTTTTTTAGGAAGTATATCTCCATTCAGTTCTACTGCAACACGCATCAGGTCATAACCTGCCGAAGTCAGATACTCAGAAACAGATTTACCTTCAATTTCTAAATTTTCTCCATTGATTTTTACCATGCTTCTCACCTCCAGAAATATAACAAAAAAGGAAGCTACCGATTTGGCAGCTTCCGCTTATTCCATGTCAATTGCGATGTCGCACAAGGCATCCCTACGTTGGCATTATCCAAATCAGGTTCTCGGTCGGAGGTTTCACCTCCCTCTCAGCCTGTAACACAAGCTCCCGCTATTATATTTTTAATTTTACAAACAAAAAGAAGCCGCCGATTTGGCAGCTTCCGCATATTCCATGTCATTTGCGATGTCTCGCTAGGCATCCCTACGTTGGCATTATCCAAATCAGGTACTCGGTCGAAGGTTTTACCTTCCTCTCAGCCTGTATCACAAGCTCCCGTTTGTTTTTAAGTTTAATATATTATACCATGTCTTATATTATTTTGCAATAGTTTGAGAAAATTTTTTCTTTTTATTTTCCGGTTTCTGAAATTTTATTGGCTTCATCCTGAGTAATATACTCAAGCTCGACCATACATTATACATCAAAATATTTCAAAATTCAACTTAATATTAGTATCATCAGGACTTTATGATATCCTAATACAAATTAAGCCTACCGTTCTTTCGATTAGTAGGCTTCAATATATTTTCACTTATCTGACTTTCCTTTTTTCTTAAAGAAAAAGATAAAACTTAAGATTGCTGCTACGGGCAAAGCGGAAAGTAAAGTTATGTATCTCTTTTTCATTTATATCATCTACCTTTTCTTACCTAAAAATTATTTATTGTTTTTTCGATTCCTGTGCCATTTTGACAATATCTCCAACACCGTCTAACACAACGGTTGGTTTATATGCATAGGATCTTAATTCTTCCTGACTTGTTACTCCTGAAAGAACAAGCACTGTTGACATACCGCTTTCAAGACCGGATATAACATCTGTGTCCATTCTGTCTCCGACCATAACTGCATCGGCTGAGTGGCAGTTTAAAAGTCTTAATCCGGTTCTCATCATAAGCGGATTTGGCTTTCCGCAAAAGTATGCTCTTGCACCTGTTGCCATTTCAATTGGTGAAACAAGCGCTCCGCATGCAGGAGCAATACCGCCGTCAACAGGTCCGGTAACATCAGAGTTTGCACCTATCAATTTTGCACCGCCAAGTACAAGGTTGGTAGCTTTTGTAAGACTGTCAAGAGAATATGCCTTTCCTTCTCCGACAACGACATAATCGGGGTTCACATCATTCATGGAAATACCGGCATCATATAGAGCTTTTATCAGCCCTGCTTCGCCGATCGCGTATACAGAGCAATCAGGTGCCTGTTCCTTTAAGAATGCTGCTGTTGCCAATGCACTTGTATAAAAGTGTTCTTCTCCTACTTCAAGTCCCATTCGGAACAGTCTTTGCTTTAATTCTTTTGGTGTGTAACTACTGTTATTTGTAAGGAATAAAAAGTCTTTTTTCTCGTCATAAAGCCATTTTATAAATTCTGCAACGCCCGGCAATAATCTCTTGCCATGATAGATTACACCATCCATATCGCAGATGAATCCTTTTTTCTTGTTAAAATCAATTTTCTTCAATATGTATGCCTCCTTTCCCTGTTAGAAAATCATTTATTTATTGAATGTAAGTTTAACCGAAGTTCCCTTGTCTACAACACTTTCTAAAGATATCTGAGCATTATGATACATTGCGCCATGCTTTACGATAGAAAGGCCAAGGCCTGTACCGCCGATATTCTTTGAATGACTCTTATCTACACAGTAGAATCTTTCAAACACTCTTGACTGTTCAGATTGCGGAATTCCGATTCCGGTATCCCTTACAATAAGTTCTGTCTTGTTATCGCTGTTTGTTACAATGATATCGACAGTTCCGTTATCCTTGTTATATTTAATAGCATTGTCAACAAGGTTTCCAATCATTTCGTCAAGAATCTTTCTTACACCGACTACTCTTCCAATTCCGCCGAGCACATTGATGGTTATATTTTTCTTGTCTGCAGCAGGCTTTAATCTTTCTGCAACTTCATTGGAAAGCTCTGTTAAGTCTACTGATTCCTGCTCGAATTCTGTTGTTTTTTCGTCAAGTTCTGAAATCTTTATAATATCGCCTACAAGTGAGATAAGTCTTTGAGCCTCATCGTAGATTGTCTTTGAGAAGTCAATAACAGTTTCTTTGTTTGTATCACCCGACATCATCATTTCTGCAAAACCGGAAATGGATGTAAGCGGTGTTTTAAGTTCGTGAGATACATTAGATGTAAACTCACTTCTGAGTGTTTCTCTATTAACTGTTTCGGTAATATCAAGGATTACAATTACTGCACCAATAACCTTGTCCTCACTATATACAGGGTTTGCAATCAATTCATAGTGCTTCTCATCTATATTGATTGTGCTTTCTGCATGTTCACCCTGAAGGACCTTATGAACAACATCTCTGAAGCCTTTTGTTCTGTTTACAGCAAGAACACTTCCCTTTTGCACCTCTGTAATATCAAGCAATCTTAATGCCGAAGAATTGTAGGTTAAAAGGTTTGTATTGTGGTCAATCACCAGGAATCCTTCAGTCATATTTTCAGTGATGAGTCTGAACTCTTCCTGTCTTTGCTCTGCAGCCTTCAGTTGTTCATTAATCTTTCTCTTCTGCGATGCAATTTTAGTAAGAAGGGGTGTTAATTCTTCGTATGTTTCATTATTTTCAGGATTATCAAGATCGAGATTATTAAGGGGAGTTATAATTGATTTTGAAACCCTGTGCGAGAGATATAGTGTTAATATCAATGCAATAACAAGGATAATGATAATCGGATATAAAAGTCCGAGTAATATAATAATTACAGAATCCTGCGTTGTTGATACTCTCAAAACTGTTCCATCTTCGAGAAGTGTAGCATAATAAATTGTTTTTTTCATAAGAGTATCAGAATATCTGACACTGCTTCCCTTTCCGGAAGCAAATGCATCTCTTACTTCTTCTCTGTCTTTGTGGTTATCAAGTTCCTTTTCATTGGCAGAGGTATCTGCAAGAACTGTACCATCTTTATCGATGAGAGTTATTCTCTTATCAGAATTTTTAAAGTCGTTTATATATTCAACGCCTTCATGCTCTAATGCATTTGTTATATAGGTTGCTTCGCTTGCAAGTTCTCTCTGGAGCTGTGCTTCAAAATAATCAAACAGTACACCTGTAATAAGTACAAGAGTAGTAACAAGCACAAGCATTGAAGTTAGCATATTAGAACGAAATATCTTATTAACCATTCTCACTACCTCCGAGCTTATAACCTATATTCTTAACAGTATGAATAAGCTCTCCTGCGGTTTCAAGCTTCATACGGAGCTTTCTTATATGTACATCAAGAGTTCTTGATTCATCATAAAATTCTCCCCATACACGGGTAAGCAATGTATCTCTTGAAACAACGTTGCCCTCAGCTTCCAAAAGCACCATTAAAAGCGAATACTCCTTGAAAGAAAGGTTAACTTCTTTTCCCGACACCTCGATGATGTGCTTTTCGGGATTTACATACAAATCTCCGATTTTATATTCTTTTACCTTGTTGGTCTTTTCATATCTTCTTAAAACTGCACGAACACGGCTTGTAAGTTCTGTCATACCAAACGGTTTTGCGATATAATCATCTGCACCCATATCAAGCCCCGTTACTTTGTCAAATTCACTTCCTTTGGCAGTAATCATAATCACGGGAATATTTTTTGTGCTTTCATCTGCCTGAAGTTTTCCTAAGATAGAAAGACCATCTTCTTCAGGAAGCATTATATCAAGTAAAACAAGCTGTGGCTTGTCGTTTTTTAATTCTTGCCAAAATTCGCTCGGCAAACTGCATCCTTTAATTGCATATCCCTCTTTTTCAAGCGCATAGCATACAAGTTTGCGGATATTGGCATCGTCTTCTACAAAATAAATCAACACTTTCACCTCCGAAAAATGATTTATACTTATATTTTAGCATAAAATGTGAGTTTTTTCAATAAATTGATGTCATTTCATCAATCTATACATAACATTAGTTATCTTGTGCGTGTTTTCCTGTAATAGAGTATATAACCCATTCTGCAATGTTTTCTGCATGGTCACCGATTCTCTCAAAATACTTTGCAATCATCAAAAGGTCGATAAGTGCTTCCGCATTTGCTGCTTTATTCTCAATAGCAGTTATCAGTTCGCCCTTAACCTTATCAAACAAATCATCAACGGTATTGTCATGAGCAATAACCGCACAAGCAAGCTCTACATCCTTTTTTACAAAAGAATCAATACTGTCAGTTACCATTTTGATTGTCGCTCTTGCCATATCTGCAATATGAGTTTCACTCTGCATACCACAACCGTTAGCATATTCTGCGATTTCTGCAATATCCGATGCCTGATCTCCGATACGTTCCATATCTGAAATCATTTTAAGCGCAGATGAGATTGTGCGAAGGTCACTTGCTACGGGCTGTTGCTGCATTAAAAGTTTCATACAGAGATTTTCGATATCTCTTTCCTTCTGGTCAATTTGTTTATCCGCTTCATAAACGGTTTCTTTCATCTTGACATCATTATCAACAAGGAGCTTTACAGCAGATGAAATTGCATCTTCACATAATGCACCCATTGTGATAAGTTCATTATTCAGATTATTTAACTGTTCATCAAATCTGTTTCTCATATCAACCAAACCTTCCTGTAATATAGTCTTCAGTTCTCTTATCACGAGGAGTTGAGAACATTTTTTCTGTATCATCAAACTCAATAATTTCGCCGAGTAGGAAGAATGCTGTTTTATCTGCAATTCTCGCCGCCTGCTGCATATTGTGTGTTACCATAACGATTGTATATTTCTCTTTAAGTTCTACTGCCAGATCCTCAATTTTCGATGTAGAGATAGGATCAAGTGCGCTTGTCGGTTCGTCCATCAGAAGAACTTCCGGTTCAACAGCCAACGCTCTTGCGATGCAAAGTCTTTGCTGCTGTCCGCCACTCATACCAAGTGCGCTCTTTTTGAGTCTGTCCTTACATTCGTCCCAGATTGCAGCCTGACGAAGAGAACGCTCTACAATTTCATCAAGCTTCACTTTTGATTTAACACCGTGAATTCTTGGACCGTAAGCGATATTATCATAAATACTCATCGGGAACGGATTTGGTTTCTGGAATACCATTCCTACTCTTTTTCTTAAGATGTTAACATCCATATCTTTATAGATATCTATATCGTCCAGTGTAATCTTTCCTTCAATTCTGCATCCTTCTACAAGGTCATTCATTCTGTTAAGTGTTTTTAAGAATGTTGACTTACCGCAGCCTGATGGTCCGATTAACGCTGTGATTTCCTTCTGAGGTAAGCTGATGCTTATATCTTTAAGTGCATGATTTGTTCCATACCACAAGTTTAGGTTATTGGCCTTTATAATATCGTTCATAGATTATCCCCTTCCTCTCTTGAGAATTTTTGCTGCTATTTTAGCTGACATATTTATGATGAATGTCAAAACAAGAAGTATTGCTGCAATAGCAAAGGCTATTTCAAATTCTCCACGTTCTTTTGCATACATGTAAAGTGATACTGTAAGTGTTGATCCTGCGTTTCCGGGAAGCACTGCATCCTTTAAATTAAGTATCTCGTTTGCCATACCTGCCGTAAACAGTAAAGCTGCACTCTCACCTACAATTCTTCCTACAGAAAGGATACATCCGGTTACAATACCGTCAATTGCCGAAGGAAGAACTACAGTTCTAATCATATACCATTTTCCTGCTCCCAAAGCAAGGGAACCTTCTCTGTATCCGTTAGGAACTGTTTTCAGACTTTCCTGTGTTGTTCGTATAACAGTTGGAAGTGTCATAATAACAAGGGTAAAACTTCCGGCTATAAGTGATGTACCAAGTGAGAAGAACTGTACAAAGATCAGCATACCTACAAGACCGTAAATGATTGAAGGTATTCCCGATAATGTTTCTGTTGCAAGTTCTATGATGCGAACAACCTTTTTATTGCTTGCATATTCGTTTAAGTAAATTGCCGCTCCAACACCTAAAGGAAGAACAATCACCAGTGTGATAAGAATAATGTATAATGTATTTAAGATATTCGGTAAAATTCCCGTGGTTCCTCTGATAAGGCTTGGTTTGGTTGACAGAAGCTCCCACGAGATATTACCAAGTCCTCTGTAGAGTATATATCCGATTAAGCCAAGAAGTATAAGGCAGATAAGTCCGGCTGATGCGTACATAAGTCCGTTTAAGATTCCGCATTTTATTTTTCTTTCTACAGATATTTTTTCACGCATTACCTTTCTACCTCTCTTTCTTCTTAGCGATTAAATTCAGTGCTACATTGATAAGCATTATAAATACGAAGAGTACCAATGCGATTGAGAAAAGTGCTTCTCTCTGAAGTCCTGACGAATAGGACATTTCACTTGCAACTGCTGTTGTAAGAAATCTTACACTTGTGAAGAGTCCGGGCATATTTGCAACATTACCTGCTACCATCATAACTGCCATTGCCTCTCCTATTGCTCTTCCTATTCCAAGCACTACTGATGTTAAAATTCCGCTTTTTGCTGCCGGAACAACAACCTTGAAAACAGTTTCCGTTTTGGTTGCTCCGAGAGCAAGAGATGCTTCCTCGTATTCTTTCGGTACGCTTCTGATTGCAGTTTCCGATACAGAAATTACTGACGGAAGTATCATAACTGTAAGTACTATAATCGCTGAGAAAAGGTTAGCACCATCAGGAAGGTTAAATGTTTCTCTTACAAGCGGTACTATGATTATCATACCTACAAGACCGTATACTACAGACGGAATACCTGAAAGTAAATCCACCGCACTGCTTACTACTCCTGAAATCTTAGGGCTTGACATTTTTGCAAGGAATATTGCACACAGTATTCCGATTGGGACTCCGATTATAATTGCACCGCAGGTTCCGTAAATGGAACTTAAAATGAAAGGCAGGATTCCGTATGACGGTGTTTGTGCTGTGGATGCCCATGTAGTGCCGAACAGAAAATCTATAATTCCTATTTCTTTAATTGCAGGCAAACCGCTTACAACAAGAAATCCTGTTATCAAAAGTACGAATGCTATTGTCAGAAATCCGCAGACTGTGAAGATGAAGTTCATTGTTTTCTCTAACACAACGGATGCTTTTTTTACTTTGCTCATTTACACCATCCTTTCCGACGAATGATTTATGTTCTGTCTATAGCCTAAAAGGGAACGCCATGCTGTTGACATTCCCTCAAAAGACCGACTTATTATCTTTTTACAGGAACTGCTCCTGCTTCGATGATCCATTCGTCAGCTGCGCTTGATGTTGCAAAGTCGAAGAAGCTCTTTGCTGCAGGTGAAAGTTCTGCGTTTTTCTTTGTTACCATTACAAAGTTTCTCTGAATTTTGTAGCTACCGTTCTGGATTGTTTCTGTAGAAGGTGTTACTCCTTCAACTGAGATAAGCTTTACAGAATCTTTTACTGATGCAAGTGATGCATATCCGATTGCGTTCGGGTTTGAGGATACTGTCTGCACAACATCGCCTGTTGATGTAAGTTCCTGTGTATATTTGCATGCATCTTCAGTGTCTGTGATTGATTCAAAACCGTCTCTTGTACCTGATGCAGCTTCTCTACCGATTAATACTACCGGTGCATCTGCTCCGCCAACTTCTTTCCAGTTGGTAATTTCGCCTTTGTAAAGTGCTGCAATCTGTTCGATTGTAAGGTCTGCAACAGGGTTTTCCTTGTTTACGATCATTGCGATACCGTCAATTGCAACTACTGTTCCGTTAAGGTCTGTTGCTTCTTCATCTTTAAGGTCACGGCTTGCAAGTCCGATGTCACAGCTTCCTGCCTGAACCGCTTTGATACCTGAACCTGAACCTGTAGGATTGTAAGTAACTTTTACACCGCTGTTCTCTTCCATATATGCTTCAGAAAGAAAACCGATTACTTTTTCCATTGATGTTGAACCGTCTGTTGCTACTGTACCTGTTAAGGCATTGTTTCCTGTATTGGTTTCTGTATTTCCACAACCTGTGAGCGCAGCTACCAATAAAACCGCTACTGTTACTAAACTGATGATTTTCTTCATTTGAAATCACTCTCCTAAAAAATTTATTTTTTTGTTTTCTCTTTCCTGAGTACATTTAGAGTTTAACATAGGCAATGTAAATTCTGCTACCTGATGTATGTTAATTGTAGGTTAAGAATTTTCATTTAATGTAATGCTTGCCTTATTTTAGTATTGTTCCCATTGTTGAAATAACATTTACATTGTGATATAATATATACAACAAATATGTTGTTGTACCAACAGGAGGAACTATGGATTACGTATTTTTATCGAAAACAGTGTTGTTCAGGGGAATGATTCCCGAAGATATAGAATCATTGCTTACATGTATGAATGCCCAGGTCAAAAGCTATTCAAAAGGAGATATAGTCTTTAATGTAGGCGATTATGTCAAAGCTATGGGGCTTGTTCTTTCAGGCAGTGTATATATTGAAAACGATGACATATGGGGAAACAAAAGCATTCTTGACAAAATCGGTCCCGGACAGATTTTTGCTGAAACTTATGCATGTGTTCCGGGCGAACCACTTATGATAAATGTTGTTGCAAATGAAAAAACAGATATCTTATTCCTCAATACAGAGCATATGCTGACAACATGCACCAACGCCTGTGCATTCCACAGTAAGGTTATACGGAATATGCTTGAAATAGCATCTCAAAAGAGCCTTAACCTCTCACGAAGGATACTTCATACAAGTTCTAAAACAATCAGAGGCCGTCTGCTCAGTTATCTGTCCTTTCAATCAACAAAACAAGGTGTGCAGGAATTCGATATTCCGTTTAACCGTCAGCAACTCGCCGATTATTTAAGTATCGACCGCAGTGCAATGTCTAATGAGTTAAGTAAAATGCAAAAAGACGGATTGATTGATGTAGATAAAAATCATTTCATACTCCATAACATTGATTCCGTTATATAATAAATCCCATAACAAAACCCCTTCAAAGAACCAAGTCTTCGAAGGGGTAATTTATTGATTTTTAAAAAACTAATGAATGTGACGTGTAAACTTCTGATTAAAGATGTAACGAGTTTATCTGTCCAATATTCTGCCATCAGTAGAAATTGTAACCACCTGCCACGGTAAGAACTTTCCGCTATCCTGAATAGCTCTCTTTGTCGCATTTTCAATACCACCGCAACATGGAACTTCCATTCTGACGATGGTTACGCTCTTAATATCGTTATTTGCTATAATCGCAGTCAGCTTTTCAGAATAATCACCTTCATCAAGCTTAGGACAGCCCACCAATGTGATTCTGTTGCGGATGAACTCGTTATGGAAATTGGCATAAGCATATGCTGTACAATCGGCTGCAATCAAAAGATTAGCTCCGTTAAAATACGGTGCATTCACAGGAACAAGCTTGATCTGTACGGGCCACTGTTGCAGTTGACTTGTAATTTTAGGAGACACTTCACATTCTCCGGAATTGTTATCTCTATTTATTACTTTTGAGTTCATTCCGGGGCAACCGCAAGGTAATTTATCGCCCTGCTTATTAAGTTTAGCTTTTTTCACTGCTTCTTCATCATATGCTGGAGCTTCTCTTTCCTCGAAAGTTATAGCACCTGTTGGACAAGCAGGTAAACAATCGCCTAAACCGTCACAGTAATCTTCACGGGTAAGCTTTGCTTTTCCGTTTATCATTTCTATTGCACCTTCGTGACATGCTTTTGCACAAAGTCCGCAACCGTTACATTTTTCTTCGTCAATTTTAATTATTTTTCTTATCATATATCATTCCTCCGTCAAATTTCTCTGTTTATGGCTTGATTATATCATAAGAAATCAAATTAATATGTTGTTATAACAACAAAATATAATTTTTAGGAGAAATTTTTTATCTGTATTATAAATGCTGACCAAGGCTCTTTTCAAAAATCTTTGCAAGAATTACGCCAAGGATAATTCCGGCTACACCCTGAACTGCATTTGCAGGGATATTAACTGCTGATGGAATGAAGCCATACATAAAACCTTCGAATACAAAGTATCCAAGAACCATTACAATTTCTGCAACGATACCGCTAATAATTCTTGATGGTGTTGTTCCTGCTTTTTTATGTAAGAGTTTAAAGCCATAGTATGCGATAAGTGCCATAGCTCCCTTAATTATAAATGTTGCCGGTGCATACACCACATATCCTGAAAAAATATCTGCAAGAGCTGAGCCTAAACCTGCTGCAAGGAATCCGTACACAGGAGACATCATAAAGCCTGAAAGAAGAACAATACAGTCACCCAAGTTTAAATATCCTTTAAGCGGTGACGGAATTTTGATAATCATTGTTGCTACACAGCAAAGTGCTGCAAACATTGCTGCTAATACGATTTTTCTTGTTTTGTTGTTGTTCATTGTTTTAACCTCCAAAAAATTAAAGTAAGTCTTCGTTATATGTTGCTCTGATACCGCCGATAAACTTCGGTCTTGTTCTTGCGGCAAGTACCATTGCTTCACCGATTTTATTGTTTTCAAGTCTTAAAGGAACTGCGACTTTTTTAAGATGCATTCCTATCAGTGTGAATCCAATGTCAATCCCTGCATCAGCTTTTATTTCTTCAACTACGACAGGATTCTTGAAATGCTCATACGCCTGAGTCGCCATGGAACCGCCTGCCTTTGGCTGAGGAACTACATTGACAGTTTCTAAATACGGAACAACATCTTTTTCAACTATGATTGCTCTGTTTAAATGCTCACAGCATTGAAAAGCAAGGTTTATACCTTCTTCGTTTGCATATTGATACAATGCTTCAAATACTGTTTTTGCAACTTCAGGACTGGAGTTACTGCCAATCTTTGAGCCGATAATTTCACTTGTTGAGCAGCCGATAATGACAATATCTCCTGGTTTTAGCTTTGCCTTTTCCTTAAGCTCTTCCAGCACGGATCTTGCCTGAGTAGATAAATTGTTTATCATTTTTTCTCCTCCTATTGAATTTTCTTTTATTATAGTATATAATAAATCTGATGATATGAAAATAGTCAAAAAAGGAGAAAAATATATCACCAGATGAAATACATAATTGATGAAAATAAAAAACAACCTGCATACTTACAATTGTATATGCAGGTCCGTGACGATATTATTAAGGGGCTCTATCCTCATAACAGCAAATTACCATCCAAACGTATTATATCTTTGGATACAGGTGTAAGCACAGTAACTGTTGAACATGCTTATGCTCTTCTTTGTGATGAGGGATATATTGAATCAAGAGAAAGAAGCGGATACTTTGTTATATTCAGCACAGATGCCGGATTCGTATCACCCTCCTCTAAGAATCTATCCTTTCCGGTTTATCCCCATAGCAGAACATCAACCATAGATTTTCCTTTTTCAGTTTTATCAAAAACTATGAGAAGTGTTATAAGCAACCTTGGCGAATCCATTCTTGAGCGTTCTCCGAATCCCGGATGTATTGAACTTAGAGAGGCTATCCGTCTTTACTTAGCTCAAAGCAGAGGAATTATTGCGGATATCGATCAGATTATCATTGGTTCCGGTTCAGAGTATTTATATACCCTGCTCATAGCTTTATTTGGCAGAGGGCATATTTTTGCTATAGAATCTCCTTCATATAAGCAGATTGAGCAAGTATATACTGCAGCAGAAATTAAACTTGAAAAACTGCCCCTTGGTAATGACGGTATAGAGTCAGAGGCTCTCAGAAACAGTAAAGCAGATATTCTTCATATATCGCCTTACCGCAGTTATCCAAGCGGTGTTACGGCTACTGCATCAAAGCGCCATGAGTATCTTACATGGGCTGAAACAAATAACAGATATATAATCGAGGATGATTTTGAATCTGAGTTTTCTGTGTCAAAAAAACTGGTTGAAACACTCTTTTCACACTCGCACAATGACAATGTGATTTACATGAACACCTTTTCAATGACCATATCCCCTTCTTTGCGTATCGGATATATGGTGTTACCAAAAGAATTATCAAAAATCTATCAAAAGAAACTTGGTTTTTTCTCATGCACTGTTCCTACTTACATTCAATTTTTATTGGCAGAGCTTATTAAAAACGGTGACTTTGAAAGACACATTAATAAAGTAAGACGTATCAAAAGAAAAGAAATAGAATCAGAAAAATAATCCCTATAATTAAGAAAGTCCGCTTAAGCATTTTCGCATAAGCGGACTTTGATTTTATATCATATTTCCGGAACTATATAATCTTGCTCATCAAGAGCTTTTTCGATATTATCAAGAATTTCTTCAGAGTCGGCTCTTACAGTATGGTAATGGTATCCTCCGGTTATATTCATAAGTTCGGATGATTTTCCGGTTCTTACACCTTCCAAGAACTGTGCAACGTGGTGTCTTGAGGATATGTTAAGGGGTGCTGACATTTTACCGTACACTTTATGCCATACATAAACATCTGCAACCGTTCCGCCAAAATCAATGATTGTGTTAAGTTCATTTTCGGTTTGTTCTCTTGTATGGAACACTTTGAAAACTCTTTCACAAAGCGGAGTGCCTTTAACAATATATCCGCTGTGTGTTGACAAAATATCATAACCGTCAGCTTTGAGAGCAGAAATATCTCCAACAATTATCTGTCTTGAAACACCAAGCATTTCTGAAAGTTTACCGCCTGATACAGCCTGCTTTTCAGACATAATTATATTTATAATATCTTTTCTTCTTTGAGCTGCTTTCATTAACATCCCTCCGTTATATTGCGTGAAGATTTTTAAGCGAAAGGTCAAGAATCGGAGATGAATGTGTGAGAGCACCACTTGATATATAATCTACGCCAATATCAACAAGTCTTGCTACATTTTCTTTCGTTACATTTCCGCTGCACTCAGTTTCAGCTTTTCCGGCAGTAAGTCTTACTGCTTCTTTCATATCTTCTACGCTCATATTATCAAGCATTATAATATCTGCTCCTGCCTCTAATGCTTCCTTAAGCATATCAAGGTTTTCGACTTCAACCTCAATCTTTCTTACAAACGGTGCATATTCCTTTGCCATTCTTACAGCTTCCTTAACACCGCCTGCTGCTCCAATATGGTTGTCTTTTAAGAGAATACCGTCACTTAAATTAAAACGGTGATTGTATCCGCCGCCAACTTTAACTGCATATTTTTCAAACACACGCATGTTAGGTGTTGTCTTTCTTGTATCGAGAAGCTTTGTTTTTGAGCCTTCAAGAAGGTCTGCAATCTTTCTTGTATAGGTTGCAATACCACTCATTCTCTGCAAATAGTTAAGAGCTGTTCTTTCGCCTGAAAGAAGAACACGGATGTCACCACGAACAATCGCAAGCTTCTGTCCGTTCTCAACCTTATCGCCGTCTTTGCAGAAAAACTCTACTTTTGTTTCTGCATCCAAAAGTTCAAACACTCTTTTGAATACATCAAGTCCTGCAATTACACCGTCTTCTTTACAGATGAGTTCAACTTCACCTTCTTGGTATTCGGGCATAACAGAATTAGTGGTTATATCCTCGCTTGTAATGTCTTCTTTAAGTGCTGATAAAATCTGATCATCAACATTCAGTTTCATAGTAATATTATTCATGGCTATTTCTCTCCTTATCAATAGATTCTAAAATAAGTTGTTTATATTCTTCCTGATAGTTTTCATATTGTGTTATATCTATATCAAACTCTGTAACATCCTTAACCGTATCATAACTCAGATTGATATGTGATGCGGCTCTTTTGGCAAACACAAGACTTTCTAAAAGTGAGTTGCTTGCAAGTCTGTTTCTGCCGTGAACACCGTTACAAGCTGTTTCACCGATGGCATAGAGTCTGTCCATACTTGTTTTGCTGAACCCATCAACATCAATACCACCCATAAAGTAGTGCTGTGAAGGAACTACCGGAATTGGCTCTTTGGTTACATCATAGCCTTCCTCTAAACAATGCTGATATATGTTCGGAAAATGTGTTTTGATTTCATCTTCAGGAATCGGTGCAAGTGATAACCAAACGTGTTCCGTTCCTTCTTTTTTCATTTCTTCAAATATAGCTTTTGATACAACATCACGAGGCTGTAGTTCATTTGTAAATCTCTCACCCTTGGAGTTGAGAAGTATTGCACCTTCACCACGAACAGATTCGGATATAAGGAACTCTCTGCCGTCCTTCTTTGTATAAAGTGTAGTTGGATGAATCTGTATGTAATCCATGTGCTTAAGCTTTACATCGTATTTTATCGCAAGAGCAAGTGCATCACCCGTAAGGTGTCTGTAATTTGTTGAATGTTCAAACAAACCTCCGATACCGCCTGTTGCAAGAACTGTGTAATTGGCATTGATAGCCTGATAGTTTCCGTTTTCGTCATGCCCGATTATACCATAACACTTATTATCATCACAAATCAAGTCAACCATTGTAAAGTTTTCAATAAGTGTGATGTTTTTGCGGCTTCTTGCAGTTTCGAGAAGATGAGATGTAATCTCTTTTCCGGTTTCATCCTCGTGAAAAAGAATTCTCGGAGCAGAATGTGCACCTTCTCTTGTGTAAGTAAAGGCTTCGCCGTCTTTTTCAAACTGCACTCCGAAGGAAACAAGGTCTTCTATAACACCCTGAGAAGAACGAATCATTATATCTACCGATTCGGGATTATTCTCATAATGTCCTGCTTTCATTGTATCTTCATAAAAAGCCTTATAATCTTCTTCATCTCTTAAAACACAGATTCCGCCTTGTGCAAGATATGAGTCGCTTCTTCTTGCTTTGTTTTTTGTAACGATTAAAATATTTCTGTTTTCCGGGAAGTTAAGTGCACAATAAAGACCTGCAACACCGCATCCCACAATCAATATATCTGTATTCATCTTATTTCGCACACTCCAACATTCTATCAAGAGGCACGAGTGCACTCTTTCGGGTTTCTTCGTCTATTGTTACTTCGTTTATTTCTTCTTTTAATACCTTTAAGATGTTCTCAAGTGTATTGAGCTTCATATCCTTACAACAAAGCATAGGTTCTACAAATATAAACTCTTTGTCAGGGTTATCAATTACGAGCTTGTATTCAACACCTTGTTCGGTGCAGATGATGAACTGTTTGCAATCACTTTGTTTTGCAAAACTAATTATATCTGCCGTGCTTCCTATGTAATCAGACATATCAAGGATTTCCTGCTCACATTCAGGGTGAGTCAGAACAAGTGCATTTGGATATTGTTCTTTTACACTATTTAATTGTTTCATACTTATAGCTGCATGGATTGGACAGAAGCCGTCATTCAATATTATATTCTTTTCGGGAACCTGCTCTTTGACAAAGCTGCCAAGGTTCTTATCGGGAATAAAGAATATATTTTTATTCGGCAATGACTTAACAATCTTTATTGCATTTGACGATGTTACACACACATCGCTCAAGCATTTAAGCTTTGCAGTTGAATTGATATAGCATACTACTGCCAAGTCATCGTACTTTGCTCTCATTTCTTCTATTTTGCCTTCGGCAACCATATGAGCCATAGGACAGTCCGCAGATAAATCAGGCATCAGAACCTTTTTATCAGGATTTAATATCTTTGCACTCTCTCCCATAAAGGATACACCGCAAAAAACTATTATATCTGCCGTACTCTGCTTTGCTATTTTTGCAAGATAAAAAGAATCACCCACGAAATCTGCTACTTCCTGAGCTTCATTGGGTGCATAATAGTGTGCAAGTATTACGGCGTTTTTGTCCGTCTTTAGCTTTTGTATTTCCGTTTTCATTTTTTTGAATCACCTCATCGTTGCATACATCATACTCTAATATCTTAACACATAACTTTACATCTGTCAAGTTTATCTGTAAACTTTTAGAAGTTTGCATAAGAAAAAGAGCCGATGCATGACGATGCTTCAGCTCTTTTGCAATATACCTATTCGTCTATGAGATTTCCTTTTTTAACATTGTTATCAATCAGGTCCTCGGTGTACCTCCAGATTTCTTCTGAACCGGGCTTTGATGTTTTCTGACGGTTTACAACCTGAGACTTTTTGATCTTATGTACCTTCCAATCCTCTCCGTTATTTGAGTCATTGAGTAATATTGGCTGGAAGTTATCCATAACACGGGCGAATTTTGCTTCAGGTGTCTGTCCTTCTTCAAATTCTTCAAACAAGGCTTTAAGCTCATCTCTCTGCTCATCAGGAAGAAGTCCATAGATTCGGTTTGCCGCTTTTTCCTCACGTTCTTTTTGCGTTTCAAGATTAGCTTTATCGTAGGCATATGTATCTCCGGCATCAATTTCGACTATATCGTGAATAAGAGCCATCATCATTGCCTTTGCTACATCAAATCCTTCGTTGGCATATTCCTTTAAAAGATAAATCATAATTGCCATGTGCCAAGCGTGTTCTGCATCGTTCTCTTGTCTTTTATATTCTGTCAGATGTGTCTGACGGTATATTTCTTTCTCTTTATCTATTTCCAGTATGAAGTTTAGTTGTTTTTGAAATCTTTCTATATCCATAAGTTTCACTCACTTTCACTATTCGGAAGTTTACATTCAATATTCTACCACAAAACGATGTTTTTTTCAATATTTCTGCTTATTTTCGGCGGTTTGATGATGATTTTTTCATTATGGCATTAACGTCTCGCTTGTATATCTTCGCATCAAGTATAAAACTCATCATTTTTAGTTTTTGATAAGTATTCTCATTAAACAGATTAAATTCGTTATATTTAACTCAAATAACATAAAAAGAACTAACTGACCTTAAAATCAGTTAGCTCTTAATTTTTAGTATTTAATGTCGCCAAATCGATGTCATTTTTATTTAAGAATGTCTAAAAGCAGCGTAGTTAGGCGGTTTTCAGT
Organism: Clostridia bacterium; assembly: GCA_045654805.1. Taxonomy (GTDB): domain Bacteria; phylum Bacillota; class Clostridia; order Monoglobales; family Firm-18; genus CAZNKU01. The sequence continues at coordinate 73,024 of JAZOOD010000057.1, forward strand.
ATCCAACTCCTTATTCACACTCACTTTTTCGGAGTGATAGGCTATTTCTATATTCGTATATTATTTCGCCTTTGCAATAACAATTCCACCTTCACCAACTGCGGAAGTGATTTCATACAAACGCCTGAACACATTGTCTTTATCTCCGTTTTTCACGAAAGCCATATTTGCACTAATAACTCCGTCACCGTATTTAGAGAATGAAACAATCGCTGAATAATCACCTTCGTACTGCACGAACAATGCAAAATCATCTTTGAAATCTTTCGGCATAATATATCCTCTGCTATTAGTAAGGATAGTGAGAGCTGCAAGATTTTCTGCACCGTAAGAAGCATTTATCAAACTTGCAAGTGTTGAGAAATTATATCTCTTGTTGAGCTTTTCCATCTTTTCAAAATCTATGTTTTCCGCATCTTCACCTGCTAAAGCTTTAATGTTAGCAACCATCTGATCCTTATCGGCATAGAGATAGAATACATCTGTCGGCTTGTTGAAATCAACGGCGCCGAGAGCTAAAAGTTTATTTGTCATTTCATCATTAGTAGTGTATAAGCTTATAAAATCTCTATCTGCAGCAAGTTCGCCGGATTCAGTAATAAGCTTAATTGCTTCATCAACATAGAACTTGTCAACTTTGGTTGTATTCTTCGTAACTTTAGCATAGAAGTTATTATAATCTTCGTCCTCGATTACAGTAGTATTGCCACCAACGATTATAGAGGTGGGGCCGTCTGCACCGCCGATAATTCCTATGCTTGAGTTGTCAATTTCTCCTGCAGCTTCAGCTCTTTCATATACTCTAACAAGAGTTGCGATTGCCTGTTCTGTTGTATATGTTTCTTTAGGAGCAAACTTGTTATTGCCGATACCATTCATAAATCCTAAGTTGCTGATAGTCTGAATAGAATCAGATGCCCATTCGGAAATCTCATTTATATCGTCATACTCAAACCACATTTCTGTTGCTGCCATAGGTACAATTTTATTAACCATACGGATAATGATTGTTGCGGCTTCCTCACGGGTAAGATAATCATTTGGGGCAAATTCTGTTGCGGTTTTGCCATTGATAATACCCAAACTGTTTAATTTCAAAACCTTTTCGTTTTTAGTATCGGTAAAGCTATCAGGGATGAAATATTCAATGTCTGGACTAACCAAAACCACAAGATTATAAATCATTTCACAAAACTCTTCACGAGTAATGTTGTTGTGATAGTAATATGGTTGTGTCTTATAAGTAATACCTACTGAATTTGCAATATCAATACTTTCTTTTGCCCAATCACTCGGAGCCGGAACTGTGATAGCTGAAGTTGTGTCATTAGTTTCAGATATTGCAGTATCGACAGATGTTGTTTCTTCATCATCAACAACAAAGTGCTTGTCTATCTCATACTTTTCTTTGAGCTTTTCAACTGTTGAATCAGCAATCAGTTGTTCAATAGCTTTGTTGACTTCTTGGTAAACGCTTGGCGTATCTTTTAATCCTTCAGGGAAAACGATAGCATAGTTTTCATATTCTCCGGTAGAAAGATACGGTGTTGTAAAGTCAACAACTTTTTCTCTTTCTTCGGTAACTGTTATTGCAGAGATAGCACAATTAACCTCACCATTTACAACTGCCGGAATAAGCTTGTCAAAAGACATATTAACGAACTCTATATCAAAACCTATTCTTTCGCCGATATAATTCATCAGGTCAATGTCAAAGCCTTTAAGTTCTTCGCCCTCGTAGTATTCAAATGGTGGAAATTCGGCATTTATACCAACTGTGAGTTTTGCTTTCTGCATCGGTCCGTCAACACCATCTGCAAAAGCTACTGTTCCCATTGAAAGGAGCATAGTGATTGATAAGATAATGGATAATAATTTTTTCATTGCGTGTACCTCCTTATTCTGCAAGAGTGAATGTTCCTGCTATGCTTGTTAATTCGTTTTGTAAATGTTCGCTTGTATTCTTCGGGAACTCCCAAGAAACGATATAAATTGTTTCGCCTGAAATGTGGATATTAAACCACAATGTATCTCCGTCAAGCTCTTGTCCGCAAAGAGATTGTCCCAATAAGTCCTCGAAGATATAGTCATCATAGTCTTTTAGGAATTTAGTTCTTGCAGATATTTCATCAGAGTTTTTGTATGTTGTTACTTTGATTTCAACATCATCTTTTTTAGTGTAATCCCATTTTTCTTCTAAAGCACCGTCATCATAGTCCTTTTCGTAACGATAGTTTTTAGTGGGAACTGTAATAGAATAACCTTCG
>JAZOOD010000058.1:0-5179 GCA_045654805.1 Clostridia bacterium
TTTTCTGTTTGTTTCTGTCGCAAAGGTGAATAATGAAAACATGCAGAAATCATTCAGCATGAAATAATTTTATAATTTCTGTAGTCATTTGGAATTTCTGCTATTTTTTCACTCCCATTACGCGGTCAAAGTCCACTTTCAGGAACTTAACAAAGCGTCCTTTCTTCTCTCTCTTGATTTGGTGGAAGGAAAGAGTGTTGTAAACCGAGTCACGAGTCATATTGTATTTCTTCATTGCTTCTTGCACGGTGTAGTATGCTTCATCCTTTTCCTTCTCTGTCGATTTAGAAAGGTCGAAATGCAACTTGGAATACAATATTAGACCATGCTCTTTCTTTGTTGGTATATTGTGACGATAGACTTGTGAACGTATTGCAATACGAGTCATGCCGTACTTCTCATGAATTTCTTCTGGAGTGTACCATTCGGTTAGATCATTATCAACATTGTATTTTGCAAAAGCTGCATCAATATGCTTTTTGCTGTAATAGTTAAACTGACGGATTTTAACTTTTGGAATGTTGTGTTCACGAGTGTAAGTCCAAACCCATTTGGGAGCTACTTTGTACTTCTCAGCAATTTGTTCTGCTGTGTAGTATTCGGTAATTTCCAAATCCTCTTTGGGCATGATTCTCTCATAAGGTTTAGATTTTAGCATCAGTTCTATATCTGCTCTTCGGATAAAAGATTTCTTTCCGCTGATACGAGATGCGCGAAGTTTGTTCTCCTTGACAAGCTTATAAATGTACTGACGTGTTACACCCATAAGTGTTGCTACTTGTGCAAAAGAAAGGAAATCTTGTCCCTCTGCAGCTGACTTTGGTGTTAAAATCTCCTGCATCTTTTTCAGTTCACGTTTACGTTCTCTGATTCTTTCCTTGTATCCAAGACTTGAACATCGGTGGCTACAAAAACATGTTGTAGTCTTCTGTGCGACGAATGGTTTGCCGCACCATTGGCAAATTTTTCTTACTTTCATATTTTCCTATTTTTAATGCGATTATTTCGCTTTATTTCGCCTCTTTTTTGTCAATCCACGTAAACGACTGTCAACACATGTAAACAAGTGCGTCCCTGTGACATCGCGGAAAAACAAGTTAATGTTCCGCGGTAGAAATACGGTAGAAAAATATGGTGAGAAACGGGTGTTAACCCGACTTATCTGGAATATATAAAACAAAAAAGCCGCTGAAATTCAGCGACTTCCTTATAGTTGACTCTAATTAGTTACAGTTGTTTACAACAAATCATTTGCCGATGCAACATTTTTTTTTTTGCGCCATAAATAAAATAAAGCAATCGTTGTAATTATCTAATATACAGTCTAATGCGATATCTCCTCGAGGGGCAAACGTCTTTTCGGGGGACAAGCAGGGGACAGTATTTTTACAAAGAAACCCATAAAATCTGCAAAAACGCACTTTTTTTAGAATTTTTAGCATATTTGCATTTCGTTGCATGGTAAAATGGCCTTTAATTGGAACTTAAATTGCACCTGCGATAGCTATTAAATATAGTGGTTTAGTTTAGTCCAATGTATATATAGAATAGGAGTAAACTAAACTGCCTTTATCGCCAAATTTAAGAGGTCTGTTATGGCAACGGCTTTACACTCTTTAAAAATGGGCTTTGTCCCTCTCATTTGCAGATGTTATATGTTTCTTTGTATCCGTCTACCTTTTAATAGGAGTTTCTGAGAAGTGCCAAATCATACGCTTTTTGCTTCTCAAAAGAAGAGAAATCTTTGTCTTTTTCTTTTGACCAACAAAGATTATGTATGAGATCATATGATTTTTTCAGGTAGTAAAGATAGGATTATGTGAAAAAGAGGCTAGATTTTTGTTGATAAAACGCGGGAATAGCAAATATTTGAACAGAAAAGGAAGAAATACTTCTTTTATTGTTCAAAATATTACTATATTTGCGACATGAATAGACAATTAAAGGAAATAGGAGCAGTCCCTGTAACGACTTCAGTTATCGAATCGCTATATCCTGAGCTTAAGTCTGCAGATAAGAAGGTTGTTTGGCTTGAGAAGAACGGATATATCATAAGATTGAAGCGAGGACTCTATATCGTCAACCCCGAACATTCGGGAAAGATGCTTTCAAGTGAACTGATTGCCAATCATCTTTATGCTCCTTCATATATCTCCATGTCAACAGCATTGAGATACTATGGCTTAATTCCAGAAACTGTGTATACACATCAATCCATGACAGTAAAGCACTCTCGAAGTTTTCAGACTCCTATTGGTAATTACGATTACAAATACATTGCCCGAGATGCCTTTTCAGTAGGAGTGAGGAGTATGCATAAGGGAGAATATGCTTTCTTGATAGCATCACCCGAAAAGGCTTTGTGCGATCTGATAGCAAATTCATCAAAGGTCAATCTGCGTTTTCTGAAGGATGTTGAAAACTATCTTGAGCATGATATCCGAATGGATATGGATGAGTTCTATAAGTTTGATGCAACTATTTTTGAAGAGTATATAAAGCTAGGCAAGAAGGCCGACTCTATTGCAACCGTATTAAAGTTTCTGAGACGATGAAAAATGAAATTTATGATAGCATGTTGTCACGATATGATCTGACGACAGAGCAGAATAAGCGAAATGCTATTTTTGAAGTAAACCAACAGGTGATTCTTGCCGGTTTGTATAGTGGTGGATTCTTTGAATCTGCAGCATTCTATGGCGGTACATGTCTAAGAATCTTTCATGGATTGCAACGCTTTAGTGAAGATATGGATTTTTCTCTGCTAGCACAGGATGATGCATTTGACTTCAGCAAATATTTCCAACCCATTGTTGATGCATTTGCTTTGGTAGGTCGTGAGGTTGAAATCAAGAAGAAGGACAAGAAGAACTTCGGCAAGGTAGAATCTGCTTTCTTGAAAGATAATACCGATGTGTATGATGTAATGTTTCAAACAGAGAAGTCTATAAAAATCAAGATAGAGGTTGATACCTGTCCTCCATTGAATTTCAAGACAGAACAGAAACTACTGCTCCAACCTCATTCATTTATGACTCGTTGCTTCACCCTGCCTGATTTGTTTGCCGGCAAGATGCACGCCCTGGTATATCGTGCATGGAAAAACAGAGTCAAGGGACGCGATTGGTATGACTTTGAGTGGTATGTACGCCATAATGTACCCCTGGATTTTGCACATTTGGCTGAAAGATGCAAGCAGTTCAACAACGAAGATATTACTCCGGAACTATTCAAGGAGAAGCTCAAGGAACGACTATTTGCCGCTGATATTAAGCAAGTTAAAGAGGATGTATTGCCTTTTGTTCGCAATCCGAAGGAACTTGATATCTGGTCAAATGACTATTTCGTTCACTTGGCTGAGATGATAAGAAATGCATAGTTTTGGCAACGACTAATTTAGCGCATATCTATCTACAAATAATAATCTTTATAAATTATTGTAATTATGGCAAAACAAAAAGTAACAATTACTAATAACAGCATAAAGAGTGGAGTTACAACGGATGTAAAAAAAGCTATTTGTGAATTTATTTGGAATGGGTTTGATGCTGGTGCTGTGAATGTACGTATTAATTATAGCGTAAATGAACTTGGAGGTATATCTGATTTATATATTGAAGACGACGGAGAAGGAATAAGTCGTTCATCATTAAATGAGACATTTGGAAAATATCAAGATTCAATTAAACGCCATTCATTTCAATGGAGTTCACAAATTAAGGGTAAAAAAGGTAAGGGTCGATATTCTTTCAATCTTTTTGCGACTAAAGCAAAGTGGATTAGTGTCTGTAGGGAAAATGACCATTTAATAGAACATCATATTTCAATCGATGCTAGTGACAATGATCATTTTAATGATTATAGTGATGATTGCGTAAACAAGATCGTTCATAATGTAAGAACTGGAACAAAAGTTGAATTTTTCAATGTGTCATTATCTGAATCTTTTTTTCAGTCTGATGATTTTGTTGAATACCTAAAAAAGGAATATGCAGTATTTTTGAAACTAAACGAAAATATAGGGAAAAGCATATCTATTAATGGTGAAATACTAGATTACAATTCGATAATTGCGGCAACAGACACCAATCATTTTAATATTGTTGATGAGCAAGATAACGACCATGTGTATAGCTTTAATTTAACTTTCATCAGATGGAAAGAAAAAATGAAAGAGAATTATTGCTCATACTTTCTAGATGAAGATCAAATAGAGCATTATGAGAAGACAACAACTTTGAATAAAAAAGATGTCAATTTCCATCACAGTGTATATGTTATATCATCATACTTTAATGGCTTTGTGCCGCCAGTAAAGAAGGTTAAAATATCAGATGAAAACTCTGATGAGAATCAAGGACAGTTGAATTTCCCAGATTTCAAGGGGGATAAAACTGAAAAAGATAAGGTGTTTAAACTTTTATTGAAGAAAGTAACTGCTTGGATTATAGAAAAAGAAAAAGAGTATATATCTAATATTGCCGGAGATGAATTATGGACAAAATTTGAGAAGAATGGTACTGTTACAATTCCAACTAGCGAATATGAAATGCCATTATATGAAGATTTAAAACAAACGATAAAAGGAATATATTCCGTTCAACCAAAGGTTTTTACAAATATAAAGAAAGAACAAGCTAAAGCTCTTGTCGGATGTGTGAGTCTTCTCTTGCAAACAGATAAGAGAGAGGATCTTCTTGCAATTATAGAGGGCGTCGTAAAAATGACTGACGAAGAAAGACATCGTTTGGCTGAAATCTTACAGACAACAGAACTTTCACATATAACCAATACCATAACCTTGTTGGAAAATAGATTAAAAACGGTATCTGCAATTAAAGCAATGCTCTTTGATAAATCTATGAATGCATATGAGGTTCCTGATGTGCAGAAAATGATATCTTCTGCATTTTGGTTATTTGGCGAGCAATATAACATTGTAACAGAAGCCGAACCCGATTTTCAACAGGCATTGGAACGATATTTAGATAAAATACAAAAAGAGACTAAAGGTATAGGGTATAGTAAAGTTTCTGTTGAGAAACTTAAACATCCTGACGTAAATAAAGAGTTGGATATTTTTGCATTTAGGCAAACTAAAGACAGCAACAGTATTGAAAATATAATTGTTGAATTAAAAAGACCTAACATTAAGCTTGGCGAATTAGAATTAAGTCAA
>JAZOOD010000059.1:0-2512 GCA_045654805.1 Clostridia bacterium
ACATACAAACCACAAACACCCGTTAAAAATACTGTGGACAATTCAAGTTCCATAATGTATAATAAAGACAGAAAGAACACGGCTGTAAATACTCCCGTAACGGACTTTGCAAAACAGTGGGAAGACAAACACAAGGATGCATTTAAGTATGCAGGAGACAGTGCAAAGAAAAGTATTGATGCAGGTTTAAAGGAAGCACCTGACTATATGCGGGATGCAGACGAGGGTACAAGCTTTGAGGATGTACTGACCGCATCAGTAAAGAGACATCTTGCAAAGGATTCAAACAATGACAAATTGCATCAATCAGCATTAATGGAAATGATAGGTCATTTAAGTAGGGAAAACAAAGGGCTTTATTTAAAGAATGCAGAGCCGTTAGAAACGTACATAGACGCAAAGGATAAGTTTGACTTTAAAAACAACAATTATACAACCACAGAAAATGTTGACACAACCCCTGATGAAAATGTCCGTACGCTACAAAGAGAACTGAATGAGGCGGGATATACGGACAAATTCGGACAAAAGCTAAAAGAAGACGGAATATATGCAGGAAAGACTGCCTATGCGGATGATAGCCGTAGGGCGGATAATCCGACTACAAAGCCTATAAGTACAGGGAATTATTCAATGAATGTTGAATCGCAGGATAATGACTTTGTTTCACTAAACAATTATGAAGAGAACGCATCCCGACGATTTGGAAACAGGGCAAATTTGTCTTCAAGGGGACAAATAATTAAACCGACTAATGCTCCTGATACTTCAAATTCCAAAAATGTAGAAAATTTTGAATTTTTTGGCGGTGTAAAAAATATTGCAAATAATGTGAAAGATGCTACAGGTGGTGCAGTTAATACTGTGAAGGATATCTACAGAGAACTTACGGTTCCCCTTTCATCTTATGGTGTTCTTTCGCCTGGAGATGAAGACAAGAACAAACTTAAACAAACAATGATAAAAGGATTGAGTGCAATATGGCACAAAAACGAAAATGATGAAATTAGAGAAAAGGCCAGTTTACAGGCAAGCAAATTGAGGACTTTTGATGATAATAGTTTTAACAGAGCAATTTATTTAAATAGTTCTGAAGCTGCTGAAGGAAAAGGACATTGTGCCATTATGCTAATAAACAAAGCTGACTATGCTATTGTGTTTAGCTTTTATCCGCAACATGAAGAACTGCCGGAGGCTTTTTTGACATTTGCCGAAGTCCGTTTTGCTGTACTTGAACCAGATGAAATGAATAATGTATTATACGGAGATGGCAAAATTTCCGATATGGTAGCTTCGGATGGAGAAATTAAAGAGGAAATCTATGACCGTCATCTGTATTACGACATAACCAATGGTGAAGGATATAATATGTATTACAAAGCAGTAAATATCTTTGATGTTCCCAAACATTATATGTTAGTCGGCAGACAATGTAATGACATAGCTACAGATATACTGGCTGAGGGAGGAATAGACGTAGACTGGAATATAATTCCAAACAATTCTTTTGAAAACGAAAAAGCAGAAAGGGATTAAAATAATGAATAAAAGAGACATAATAAAATACATACTTATAATTATACTCTCATTTGTAGTATCACATATTTATACATCAAACACCTATGTGAATGACTATAAAGTACAGTGGAGAAGCGGTCAATCAGGTATAACAATTACTAATTTTGAGGCAAGTGCGAAGGAAAGTAAACTTAGTATGTTTAATCCTAGTTTTTATGTTGATATAACCATTAATGGTACTACAGAAAGAATTACTGAATGTATTGATTATGTCCATAAGAGCGAAAGACTAGAAATAATTGATGGAAAAGAAACATTAGTGATTGAATTTCAACCTTGGTTTAAACCAACTGTTAATCCCTTCAAATTCAATGTTGACAATACATTTTCAGAAACATTCAAATATAAGGTATATGGATATAATTCGGGAGATTTAGTCTATCTATTCAAATGCGGTGATTTTAAAAAAATAATATATGCCAATAGAAATTAAAATATCGAACACAATCAGGCTTAAATAGGAGAACTAACAATGAAAAACTTCTTGAAAATAATTATAAACCTGACTTTAATTGGTTATGTTCACTTGAAAAATATGAAACATCTTCTCTTTTGCATAGCGATGAATTTTACGGACTTGATGAAAGCTCAACAAACATGGTTGAAAAGTCAAACAACAAATGGCAAATGATAAGTTGGGATTCAGTATGGTCTGCAACGGGTAGCGCATCCGAAACCATATGGCCATATTGGTGGCACTTTATATACGGCGGATTTTAAAAATAAATATAATTGTGCATATGAGTGGCAGAGCTCTCTCTCCGCCAAAAGTGAAAGACACCTACGACAGTGGGTGTCTTTTGTTTTTGGTGCATATATTGAAAGGGATTCGAAGGAGCAGCAATGAATGACAGTCTGGTGGACTGTCAGAACTGCGACCTGCTTTCCGCAGAAAGCAAATTCCTTTTTGCGTATTTTTGCATACTTTAAATTA